>DYKB01000087.1 GCA_020722815.1 Caldithrix sp.
TTCCCCAGTTGTAAAAGGCTTCGTGAAAGTCCGGTTTTAATTCCAAAGCCGTTTTATACGCATCACAAGCCTTTAATGGTTCATTTGAAAGGCTGTATTCTACTCCTCTGGAAAAATACTTAAGCGCTTCTCTTTCCAGCAATTTATCCTTGTCGTTCGTGTTTTTAAGTTTTTCAATTTCTTTTTGCGCGTCTTCGAGCTGCTTTCGTAAAATCATCACCGCTTTTGATGCTTCATTTTCACTGGCTTCTTTTAAAGTAATCAATTTATCGATGATAGCGGCTATTTCTGAATAGTCCTGAATCGTTATCGGCGTTAAAAAGTTGAGAGAACTGTCCAATGGTTTATACGTTATCATAAAATGCTTTTGATTATATTCTCCCTGTAACTTTTTGATCTCTTTAAAAATATGATTTATTTGAAAATCGCCCCTTCCCACCCCAATGAAAAGTATGGATTTGTTGAAAATAATGTTTTTTAAAACCAGTAAAGAATGCTCGGCATCTTTTTCCGTGTTTTCATAAAGGTTTTTATAATTCGATGGAAATAATACCATGGAATCGGCATCTTCCGAACAGCCATGCAGCTTGAAAAGCAAGACCGCATCTTTATCATGATGGGTTGTCAGTTCATAATTTCGGCCTTTATAAGCCTTATATCTTCTGAACAGCGGTACGGCCATTTCAAAAGCCGTGTCATAATTTGTGGTAATAATTTTTCCGGATAATTTAAATAACTTTCGATGCAGTTCAAAATCGTTGTCGTCTTTCAGGGCAAAAAAATCTTTTGTAAATTTGTAAATTTCGGCTTTGGGAATATCAGCGTTTTTTTCGATTAAATCTAAAACGGTTATCGGTTCATATTTATCGACTAATGGTAATAAACAATCGACATCATATTTTTTCGCTTTTAGATCATTGAGAATGTTTGCTACCAAATTACGCCAGCCTTGAAGCGGCTGATCATTTATATTTTTCAGGTGATACGACAATCCCGCGCCAACAAATATTAATAACTCATTGTTACAGATTGCTTTTTTTAATTCGTTTGGTATCGTATTCATCTTTAATCCTTTTTACATGACGCACAACGTTCATATATTAGCATGGTTTTTAGATTGCTAATTCAGAAGCATCAAGACCATTGTTTATATTTTCGATCATACACATAACGTCCCGCATAACCGGCTGGCAATGGAGCGCAGCGGAATTGCCAGTCCGAGTTGATGCGGGACGTTATGTGCTGGGGTTATACTCATTTTCCTTCACTTTTTATATAACTTTCTATTCGTTTGTTTCTTGATTTTATGAAGCCAACAACCCTCTTTTTGTATAAAAGATATTGGCTGACATCGGAAAATGACGGACGAGTTTTGAAACCATCAAAAGGCAAATAAAATTTAACCTTATTGTTTTCATCTATCAGATCATCCAAGAAGAAAAAATGGATGTATCCCATAAAATCATCAAACAAATCGAAAAAATCCTCATATCTCAATAAGGTGTCATAAAGTGGACTTTTTCCCCCAGAATAAAAGAGACGAATACATTCTAAGGTTAAATCAAACCTGTCATCAATTAAACTATTTACTCCGCGAGCTTGATTGATTGTATGTTTTCCGTCAATTCTGTTATTTGGAAAGATAATATAAGCCCCAATGGTAGAACCTGTATCAAAAAGCTCATTTACTTCAGTTGGAATTTGTTCTGTAAGCCACTTCTTGCGTTTGTGATTTTTATACGAGTGTGTTATAGCATCGCTGCCCCAAAAAAATTCTCCAAGTTCTGATTCGTGATATAAATAAGCGCCATTTTTGTTATCACGTAATTCAAGAAAGTTACCATTTGGCAATGGCTTGCTCCACAATATCTTATGATATTTACGGAGTGTTGGACTGGTGCTGTCAGGGTCACCGCCATTAGAATCGAAGTAAAAATTAAAATTAGTGTCAATTATCATTTTCATTTTATATTTCAAACCGCTATTTCTCGACGTATTATTGCTTGCACATAACATTATATTCTCTTCCATCACCTGAAATTACCTTTTTCTCCATAAAGAAAATACTTTTGTCCTGGTAGAAAAAACGTTTGCTTTTTCTTATATAAGAAAATCAATGCGGTTCTGTTATCCGCTCTTCTCTTGACGCTTTAATCGAACGATAAGGTGCTTCCCGTAGTTTTTTCTGCTTATTCCATTTACCCCCCGCCGCTTTGGTATGTTTTTGCAGGTGTATTTCTATTCGTTATTGATCGAATTTTCCAGACAAAAATCACTATCCGAAACAAGTCCCATTTTTACTTTTCTAATTTTAAACAAATTCCAAATTCAAATCAAGCATTTTTGTTGAATAAATTAAATTTTTATCAGTAAAGCTTTTATTTATATAGACGTTTGAAACCTGAAAATAAATCCCAAAATTTTTAAATTCTGACTTGATAATAAAAATAATTGTAACGACTCAGGTTGTTGGGTTCATGGTTCAAGGTTCAGGGTTAGAAACTATTCGTTTTTAAAATTTATATCCATTCAATAGCGGTGGGTAAAATGCAAACCTTCGAGGTTTTTGTGGTGAAATG
Organism: Caldithrix sp.; assembly: GCA_020722815.1. Lineage (GTDB taxonomy): Bacteria > Zhuqueibacterota > Zhuqueibacteria > Thermofontimicrobiales > Sulfurfontimicrobiaceae > DYKB01. The sequence goes on from DYKB01000087.1 coordinate 2,580, forward strand.
CTGTGATTAAATTGAATATCCTGCAACTCATGAAAAAAACCTCGAAGGTCTTCCCCAGCCTTTGAGGGTGTACAATACGCTTTTGAATGATGAATGTTGAATGCTGAATTGAATAATCCCGAAGGGATGACATGATTATAGCAATTAGAACGACCATTATCACGTCAACCCCGAAGGGGTGATATGATAAAATTTTGGCATTCTGAATTATTTCCAGATTCATGCGGCGTGATATTTAATATGCCGTATCCATCCAATAACAATGGGCAAATTCTCAGACCTTCGAGGTTTTTGTAGTGAAATGCTGTGATTAAATTGAATATCCTGCATCTCATGAGGAAAACCTCGAAGGTCTTCCCCTGTTCTTTGAGGGTAATACAATACGCTTTTGAATGATGAATGTTGAATTGAATAATCCTGAAGGGATGACATGATTATAGCAATTAGAACGACCATCATCACGTCAACCCCGAAGGGGTGATATGATAGCCTTTGTTATTAAAAATGACCGGTTGATTTTGGGTGTAATAAATTTATTATTTCTCGTTTATTCATTATCATGTCACCCCTTCGGGGTTGGTTATCTGGGTGGATTGCATCGGTTATAATCATTTCACCCCTTCGGGGTTGGTGCTGGGAATTTTGAATGCAGAATGCTGAATTTGTTTTTTCAATTCTGCATTCATCATTCAAAATTCTGTATTGTTTTCATTCAGGAAGCACGCAGGATGAGCCGGAAAATGAAAGTTAATTTCAAATTGCGGATTTCAGATTGCGGATGAGTTTCTCTTCAATCCGCAATCCGAAATTCGAAATCCGCAATTGAAAGAATTCGCAATTGACTAGGCTTCTTTCTTCTCCTCATCTTCCCCTTTCGCATGTCGCACGCCGGCCAGATTCTTCACCCGTCTGCCCACACGATACGCGCCATAAAATTCGGGATGCGTGGTTTTAAAATTCTCCATGAGCCGGTCGAGGCGGTTTTTTAAAATGCCGTCGGCTTCGTGGAACAGATCCTGGAGCGCCAGCCGGGCGGTTTTGCGATGGGCGACGCTTTGTTCCCGGTCACCAAACGCCAGTTTATAATCCTGAATTTGTTTGAAGAAATCGGTCAGGGTTTCGGGCTGCACGCCGTAGATGACCAGGTCGGCCGCCTAGTGCGTGGCGGTTTCATAGACGGATTCAGCGATCTGGATGATTTTCGTGTCCCGGCAATTCTGGAGAAGGTATTTGCGCAGATTGGAACGGGCTTTTAATTCATGGTCCCCCTTTTCCACTGCATGGGTATAGATAGACCCGGCCACAGCCATGATTTTATCGCTGAGTCGGGCGCGGACTTCATTCTTGGTAATGGTTTTGCCGGCAGTCAGGGTATCTTTTTCCTTGCTTTTGGTTTTGATCTCCTCCACTTTCTGATTGAATTGCTCCTGAGCGGTCTTGAAAGCGGGCAGCGTTTGAATAATTTCTGGATATTGGTTGAGAATTTCACTGACCCCCAGATACATGGTCATTTTGTTTTCCTGGGCTTTAATCATAAAACCTCCTTGTTGGCTTTTGGCGATTGGCGGCTGGCTATTGACTATTTTGTGCCCGACGCAAATGGCCTTTTGGTTCTTTTCATCAACTAATGTTTGTTCGTAAATACCAAGGCCGGTCATTGTGAGGCGTTTTTTGCCGCAGCCTGTTTTTTAGGCTCGCAATCACCCATCATAAAACAGCGGAGATTGCTTCGTCGCCCAAAACGCTCCTGGCAATGACAGACCGGTAACCTTTTCGGACAGAAACTAAATAGAGTCTGTCCGAAAATACCAAGACCTGTCATTGCGAGGCGTTTTTTGCCGCAGCCTGTTTTTTAGGCTCGCAATCACCCATCATAAAACAGCGGAGATTGCTTCGTCGCAGAAAACGCTCCTCGCAATGACAGTTCCGGATGTGTTTTTGGACCGACACTAATTTAGCAATATCCAGACCATTGTTTGTATTTTCAATTATCGGCTGTTATCTGAAATTACCTTTTTCGTCCTATCGAAAAAACGTATCCGCTCTATAATGGATGGTAACGAAGTCAATTTTAGTTTACAAAAAAAAATTTATAGCAGAATGATTGATAGCAGAATTATGTGGCGATCAATCATTCTGCTGATATGAAACGGGTTTGGAACCGCAAGTTTTATTCTTCAATTGCCATTGAATAGTGAGCAGATACGTTCTTTCCTGATATCCGCCAATTCGGATCGTTCGGCTATCCGCTCCTCTCGCAGCGCTTTCCCTCGTTCCCACGCTTTGCGCGGGAATACCTCTGTGACGTTTCACGTCCCGTTTTGAGAAAAATAGGACGTTGAAAGTTATTAACGCTGATTCAATACTACAACTAAATGACGCAAAGCGTCAACAATGCATTCCAACGCCGGAGCGTTGGAACGAGAAAAATCGAGTTTACTTATAAACCATTCGAATCATAATGATTCAATTATCACGTCGGGATTTCAAGCCTTACCTTATCTTAAACAAATTCCTGATTTAAGTCAAGCCTTTTTGTTGAATAAATTGATTTTTTTTGAATAAAGCCTTGGCCTGTATAGACGTTTAAAACATGAAAAAGATCAATAATGTTCGGCATGCTTAAGAAATGGGCTTTCATTTCTATATGATACAGCGATAAGTCCTGCCCGAATGCTTCCCCGACGAAAAACATTCGGGGACAAGCTTATCGGGCAACCATTGTTTCTGAGAAGATGGATTCCCGCCCAAAACATGCGGGAATGACTGTGATCGGTGCTTAGATTATGTAGTGTCGGACCGAAAATAAATCCGGAACTGTCATTGCGAGAAGCATTTTTGGCGACGAAGCAATCTCAGCCGTTTTATAAGGGGGTGATTGTGATCCTAAAAAACAGGCTTCGGCAAAAAACGCCTCGCAATGACACGCTGACCATAAATTATTGAATGGATACTAAAAAATGGTGGGAGAACCGCATCACGCGCGCTAATTCACAATCAACAGCGTCCCTTTTTGAATTTTTCCCTTGCTGTTTACCGGCACCGGGGCAAGCGTGTCCCCCGCAGCCGAGACGTAGCTGAATTCACCGTCCAGCCGGGATTCGACGACCCAAAAATAGATGCCGGGAGCGACATTCCCGGCAAAATTTACCGTCTGTTGATCCCATTCCCCAATGGGTTCGGGTTTTTCGTGCCGGACGCGCGCAATCAATTCGCCACTGACCGTGTACACACTGATCACGCATTTTTGAGGAATATTAAAGAATTTAAGGGCATTGGACATTGGATACTGGTGCACTCCGTCGGCACTGTACGGATTGGGCACGACCCGGATTTTTTGTTCCATCAGATCAACCGATTTCGTTTGTAAATAATATGCCTCGGCGCCAAGCAGCATTTTTTGCTCGGGTGCCGAAAGTCCGCTTTCCAGTGACGGAACTGGCTGGCCGGTGCCATTCCAGTCGGCGTGGCCGGTGTCAAACGAGCGGACGCTGTAGAAATATTTAAATGCGCCGACCATCGTGGTTTTATCGGTAAAGGTGTACTTGTGGGCCTCCGGGTCGTAGGTAATCAATCCTAAATCACTTTTCAACTGGCCTTTTTTAATCTCGTCCATCAGCCGGTAGGGGCCATTGTGCCAATTTTCGGAAAGGCGGTCATTACTCCGCGTTTCGGCCGGATCGGCTTTTTCGGCAGCGCCGCCGGTGAGCATTAAATACACCCGGAAGCCGGCAACATCTTTTGCTTCCTCACCGAAATAATCGGGGTCTTCGGCTTCCAGTGCGGCATCCGAAAAAATGACCTGCAGATGACCGTTGGTATTGGGCTTCACTTCGAGAATTGCCACATCTGGCGGGGGATCCGGCACATCGTATTTCTTGTCGTAAATTTCCTGTGCCAGTGCCAGATTATCGAATAACGAGCGTTCACCCAGCTCATATTGTTTCATTTTCCCGGGATCCAAAGAACGGGCCCAGGCATTTTCAGGTGCCAGTTTGGGGTCGTAAACGCCCTGATTCGCCAGATAATCTGCACCAGAGCCACCGACGTACGCCAGAACAATTTTCACCTTATCGCCGGGACGCAAGGTGTAAGGCCCGTAAGTTTGAAAATGCGCAAAGGTTCCCACCAGTCGCAGCGCGTCCGGGCGCGGGGGATCGGGGTAAAACGCGGGATTGCCATTTGCCGGATCATCACCGGCAATCATTTCATAAATTTCATCGGCAGTAAATGCAGACAGGTGCGGTTCCAGGGGTTTGTCGCTGAGGTTGTAGTACGGCCACCATTTACAGCGGGAGGGCTGTTCGACTATTTCCGGGGCGACGTAAAAATTCGGATCATTCGTAAAACCGTCCGTCGGGTCATAATCCAGCGGTGCCATGCCCACAAAGGCGTAGGAAAGCAACTGGGTTTCACTTTGTCCCTGTTCTTCATTTCCCGCCAGGGCAAACGAAGTGTAGCGGTAGGCATACGGTTCACCGGAATCGAGGTAATCATTATCCGGATCGTCCCCATCCCAGCCGTAGCTCATTTTTTTTCCCAAATAATTCCCTGTATTTTCCGGCACCAACGCCTGGTACCCGGGAGAATCGCTGAACTTGTAGTGATCATCCTGAGCCGGTGGTTTGTTATTGCGCCAGTCGCTCCAGTTCATGTACGGTTCCACGCCGTAGGTTTCGCCCATCAGTGAGGAAGACAGCATATTAGCGAAGGAAAAATAGACCCCGGTCAATTCAGGTAAAGCCGTGCCAAAAACATCGGCAGAAGTGACCACGCCGTCGCCGTCAGAATCGCCGGTATATTCGAAAACATTTTCCACGATGATAAAATCGTCGTATTTCTGGTAGCTCCAGGCTTTCGCTTTCTTTGTGGCCGTAATTCCCATACCGGTAGTCCAGCGCACGATGATGATTTCTTCGGCCTCGTTGTCGCGGGGGATGTATTCACCAAACCGGTAATTATGAATTTCAATAGGTTCATCCGATTCGGGCAGGGATGCGCCCGGCCAGTAGGTTGATTTCGCGTCGTCAATTCCCAAATCGGCTTCAGGCCCGGTAGCCGCGTCGTAGCCCATTTTCACCACATCCGGGGCGACACTGCGGGGTCCCGAATACGAAACGAATGTCTGCCCGTTTGCTTTTGCCAGCAGATAGGTTCCTTCACCGTGTGAATTCACATTTCGGGCAGCATTGGGTGACATGGCGCCGGCCCCGGCGCCGCCCGTTGACTTATTCACAATCGAGGCGTTCCAGTAGGCCACATATTCTCCGGAGCGAATGCTGCTGCCCGGATAACTTAAACCCGCCAGATCATTCGCCCCGGGCCCCGGGTATGCCTGCTGGCCTTGCTGGCCGGTCATCCGGTAAGTCGACCACATTTTGCTTCGGGTGAGAAACCGGGGAACCGAGTCATCAAATTGAGAAAATCCCTGAACCGGGGCTAAAAACAAGATCAGGACAAATACAATGAAAAAAGTTCTCTTTCGATAATTTATCATTCCAAATACTCCTGATTTATCTCTCTAGCTATCTGTTTTGATAATTAAATTTCACGAATCGTTCACCTGTCATTCCGGTTTTACCCGAAATAACGAAATCTCGTAATTCCATTAAAGGCTTAGATTCGAGCCTCCTCTCTCAAGCAGCAGTGAGAGAAAGCCGGAATGACAGTGCCGCAAGGGCGTGTGAGCTATCACAATTTAAGAATCGTGAAGCAACACGATTTGCCTCTGCTTTATGAGTTATTCGCCGGAATTGAGCAGTAGTTCAATGCCGACAGTTCATAACAGAAACCAACGTTTTAGGAGAAGCGTAGCGCTTTTTGGGGTGAATTTTCACGTCGAAAAAGCGAATAAAACCCAGGTCAAAAAGCGCCACTGACAGACACTCTTAAAGGTGCATCAAAGTATTCTTTGAAATTGGTGTACGCCAAATCCATATTCAGTTGCTGGCCTTTAAATTGGGGCGAAATTCCAAAACCAAAAGAGAAATCTTCATTACTATAATTGAAACGGTAACCGCCCCGAATGGCGATCAGGTTCATCAGCCAAAGTTCTGCCCCGGCCCGATAACGGTCACCCAAATCGACTGTAAATCCGTTTTCAAACGCAAGGATCAGTCCGTAGGGGCCTTTGCGCGAGCCGAGCACTTCCGAAGCAATGGTTACATTAAAATCAATTGGCATCGGAAAAGATTCGGAGCGGGTGGCCTTACTCACCGCCTGATCCGGCCCCAGATTTCGCAAAGCCACGCCCAGCGTTAGCCCACGAAATCCGGTGCGATAAAATGTGGCCAAATCAAATGCCACGGTACTCCGGTTGTCCTGGTCCAGGGTTTCCTGCACGTAGCGCACGTGGCCGCCAATAGACAATTTATCGGTAATTTCTCTGGCGTAAGCCAGTCCGAGTGCCAGATTCCCGGCAGAGACCATGCGCCCGGTTCCCTGGGGCTGCAGCGGCAGGGTTTCTTCGAATTCTTCGATCCCGAATTGCACGTAGCTGAATGCCAGGGTTCCCCAATTGCTTTTGTAGCTGAAAGCGCCGGAGTAGAATTTTGAATCCACCAGCCAATCAGCATAAGAAATTGCGTAACCCATTGAAGCAATTTGTGTCAGCCCGGCCGGATTATAAAAAACTGCGTTCGCGTCATCGGCAATCGGCGTAAATGCACCACCCAGTGCCACGGCACGTGCGCCCTGTTCGACACGGAGAAAATTATAAATCGTCTTTCCGGCCCGGTTAAAATCGGCAAACTCAGTATCCACCTGACTCCACAACGGGAATTGCCAGATGGCGACGACCAGGATGAGAAGAATGAAATGATATTTTTTAAGCATTTTTTGTCTCCTCAAAGTGAAAATTTGAAAAGCTTTCGGGGAGTTTAGCTACTCCTCCAAAGACTTCTTAGCGAATAATCAATAAGGTTCCTTTTTGAACCTCGCCTTTACTATTGACATGTACCGGAGGTAAAGTATCCCCCTCAGCCGACACGTAGCTGAAATCGTCATCAATTTTCGATTCCACAACCCAAAAATAAATTCCGGGAGCGACGTCGCCGGCAAATTTTACGGTTTGCTGATCCCATTCTCCCAGTGGAGATGCTTCCGTGTGCTGCGTACGGGCAACCAGCTCCCCGGTGACCGAAAAGATGCTGATTTGGCACCGTTGCGGAATATTGAAAAATTTAATGGTATTGGATTGCGTGTATTCGTGCACGCCGTCGGTTTTGTACGGATTGGGCACGACGCGAATTTGCTGTTTCATTTCATCGGATTCGCGGGAAGACAAATTGTACGCCTCTTTGCCAATCATCATTTTTTGTTCCGGGGCAGAAAATCCGCTTTCCAGCGAAGGGACTGACTGTCCGGTTCCATTCCAGTTAGCGTGTCCCGTATCAAACGAGCGAACGCTGTAGAAATAGAGAAACGCCCCGACTTTAGTCGTTACATCGGTAAAGGTGTAGCGTCCGCGATCCGGATCGTATTTAATCAAACCGATATCGCTGACCGTTTGTCCGCGTTTGATTTCATCCATCATTTGATACGGGCCGGAGTGCCAGTTTCCGGTTAATTTGTCATCATTTCGGGGCTCGGTGGGATCGGCTTTTTCGGAAGCGCCACCGATGAGCATTTTGTACACCCGAAATCCGGCCACATCCAGTGCTTCATCACCGCTGTAATCCGGATCGCGTGCGTTCAGGGCATCGTCCGACCAGAAAACCTGGAGGTGTCCGGCAGGATTGGGAATCACGTCTTCGATCTTCACATCCGGAGGGGGATCCGGGACATCGTAATTCAGATCATAAATTTCCTGCGCGTAGGCCAGATTCTGAAATATCGAACGTTCACCGTACTCATACTCTTTCATTTTGCCGGGCCGCAACGAACGGGCCCAGGCATTTTCCGGGGCGGTCCGCGGATCGTACACACCCTGATTCGCTAAATAATCTGCTCCCGATCCACCGACATAAACCATGACAATTTTGACTTTATCCCCGGGACGCAGATTGTAGGGTCCAAAAATCTGGAAGTGGGTCACGGTTCCCACCAATCGTTGTGCGTCTGCCCGCGGGGGATCTTTGTAAAAGGCCGGATTGCCGCTGGCCGGATCGTCATCGGTGAGCATGTTATAAATTTCTTCCTGAGTGAATGACAGTAGATTCGGTTCCAAGGGCTTGTCGCCCAGGCGATAAAGTGGCCACCATTTGCAGCGGGATGGTTGTTCTGCAATTTGTGGTGCAACATAAGCATCGTAATCATTGGCAAAACCATCGGAAGGGTTATAGTCTAGTGGTGCCATGCCAATAAAAGCGTACGCCAGCAACTGGGTTTCACTTTGACCTTGCTGCTCGTTCCCGGTATTTCTTTGAACGTATTTTTCCACATAAGGCTCACCAGAATCGTTGTAATCATTATCCGGATCATCACCGTCCCAGCCGTAACACAATTTTTTAGCGACATATTCCTGGGTGTCTTCCGGCAAAAGTGCCTGATAACCCGGTGCACCTGAATATTTGTAATGATCGTCCTGTGCTGCCGGCGCATTATTGCGCCAGTCGCCCCAGCCCATGTTAGGGGTTTCGCCCCAGGTTTCCCCAGCCAGGGAAGAAGACAACATATTGGCAAAAGCAAAATAAACCCCGGTTAATTCGGGCAGGTTGGTTCCGAAAACATCATCGGCACCTACCTGGCCATCACCGTTGGAATCGCCAGTGTATTCAAAAACATTTTCAACGATAATAAAATCATCGTATTTCTGATAACTCCAAGATTTCAGTTTTTTAGTGCCGGTAATTCCTATGCCATTGGTCCACTGAACGACAATAATTTCTTCAGCATCATTGTCTCTGCCAATATAATCGTGGTAACGGTAATTATGAATTTCAGTTGGTTCATCAATGAAATTCTGGATGGGTGCTCCGGGCCAATAGGTCGATTTGGCGTCGTCGATTCCGAGATCAGCTTCATCGGAAACGGAAGCATCATAAAACATCGGGATCACATCCGTCGAGGTTGTCCGGGGACCGGAATATGAGACGAATTTTTCATCTCCGGCCATTCCCATGACATAAGTACCCTCACCGTGGGAATTCACCATTCGCGCGGCATTAGGCGACATTGCCCCCGCACCACCGCCACCGGTGGATTGATTGACGATTGAAGCGTTCCAGAACGTGATAAATTCCCCCGCCCGGATGCTGCTGCCCGGATAACTCAAGCCGGCTTCGTCATTTGCCTGTGACGAAGGTTGCCCCTGTTGGCCCTGCAGCCCCGATGTTCGGATTGATGTCCACATTTTGCTGCGGGTTAAGTGCCGGATTTTGGCCGGGTCCCACTGCGCCTGAAGTGAAAAAAATATCCCCAGGTACAGCAACAGCGATAATTTTAACACCCATTGATTCTTGACACTATTTTTACTCATTTTTTTCCTCCGAAGAGAAATGCCTGTTAAGCAAATGTCCCTCGAAAATTTAGATTATTAATTCGTATTTTCATCCCATCCAATCAGGATGAATCAAAAATTCACCCGCACACCAAAACTGATTCTGCGCGGAGAAGCCAGATAAATTCCGCCATCGGTGAGGCCGCGGTAATCAAATTCACTGTCATACAACGGAGAATAGCCTTCCAGTCCGTAACTTACGTAATCACGTAAACTTACGATGCTGTCGAAACCACTGGAGTTATTAATTTCTTTCTGGTCAAACAAGTTACTCACCGTCAGAAAGAACGTATTCAGCACCCCACCGTATCGGAAACTTTTTTCCAATCGTAAATCAGTGGTGGTATTTGGCGGCGCACTTCGCCACCGGGCCATGCCATCGATACTGGCATATTGGTAAGGTAAACCGTCCTGATAACGATAGCTCAGGTTCGCGTGAATGTTTGCCAGCGGTTTGAATCCTGCAATCGTTGGCCCGAAATTATCCGGCAAATCGAGGTACAGCAAAATTCCCAATGTTGATCGACGTTCGATATTATCCCGTGGGTGGCCTACCGAAGAATAATGCGTGCTGACATAATACAAACCTTCGACGCCGTTAACCTGTTTCAGATTCGCGCCCTGCGCACGCAGTTCCTGCAAATAGGCTTCAGCATCAGCCACCCGTGTGGCAAGGACTGCTTCTGAAAGGGGTTGCGATATTTCCTCGCCTGAATCGAGTTCATTTACTTTCCCATCCCCATTCGAATCACTGATATATTTCTCAAAGTAGTATTTTTTAATGAAATTACCGTCCGGAACATAAGTTCTTACCCGTTCACCGGACCAGCCATCGGTCGCCCAGCCGACATTGTAGGAAACCTGGAACGAAAACACCTGACTAAAGCGCTTTTTAAGTAAAAATTCAAAACCTTTGGCATCCTCGTACTGGGTATTATTTCGGATATTGATGTACGGAGCAGTGGCGGTCCGGTTTGGATCCCAAAATTGGTGCACACTGCCCCCCTTCACCTGATTCTGGGCGCTTTTGTAGTAGGTGGCCGCGGTCAGAATATAATCCTGAAAGAAATTCCAGTCGACCCCCATTTCGAAACTGGTGGTTTTTTCAAAATCCATGGTTGGATTACCGTAACTGAGACGGTTGCTTTTATCATTCAGACGATTGTAGACTTCGGTTTCATCGATAACGCCGTTTTTATTGATGTCCATATCTTCATTTTTTGCATTCGACGCCAGCCATTGATCCTGGTACATGTCCCAAAAACTGGGAAGCTGATAAACATGACCATAGAAAAAATGGATGGTGGCTTTATCGGAAATGGGATGCGAAAGTCCGAGACGGGGACTGAAGGCCTGCAAGGGCTCGGGATTGTACCAGAGATCGGCCGGTAATTGGCGGAACCGGGTGAATGAATTATAAATTCGACCGAGTTTGGAAAGCGCATAGGTGACCGGAAACTTCGACCCCCAGGCATAATAATCGTACCGGCCACCCAGGTTAACGACGAGTCCGCCAAATTCCATTTTATCCGACAGGTAGACTGCGAGCTTATCCGGCGTGATCCCTTCGCCGGTCTTGAAATCTTTGCAAATCCGGGAGAGCTGCCGGACGGTACTGGCGTTATTGTACACCGAAGTTTGCCAGACATTGTAGTGTTGGTAATCCACCCCGAGTTTAACCAGATGGTGCTTGGTAATTTGACTGCTGAAATCAAATTTTATCCCGGTGCGAATTGTATTTGCATTGGTATAATTGATCCCTTGCGTGCCGGACAAATAGTACCAGCCTGAGGCATCGGTGCGGGCGGTAGAAATCACTGAATCCGGCACATTTTGGTTGTCCAGCGTTGATTCCTGCTGATAAATTTTAATATCGTAATACATCCCCGGCGTCAGCATGTGGACGAAGTTGATATAAGCCAAATATTCCTGATTGGAATGCGTTCCTCCCGCTGAATAATCGAGGGGCAGAAAAATATTCCGATCGTCAGTGTACTGACCACTATTTCCAATCCGCATTCCCCGAATGGCACCTTCGATGTCCTGACTGCCCAGGCCCCCGGTGGTAAAACCAACGCCGGAACCCGTGTTCCCACCTGAATTATAGCCCTTGCTCCAATTATAAAAACCACCGGTGCGGATTGTTAAATTGGGAGAAGGTTTCCAGGTAATTTTCCAGTTATTTTGGGTGTAGGGTAATGAGTAGCGAGTTACGCCAAACGCCCCGCCCGAACCCTGGCTGAATTGAGTTCCCAGCGAGAAGGTCAGCGATTTAAAATAAATCGGACCGGATAATCCGATTTTTATACTTTGCTCCCAGATGTCATCATAATCGATTTTTTCATGGACTTTCCGTCCGGTGAGGCTGTCAATTTCATTAACCCAGACCGGATTATCCCAGAGGAGGCGCGAGTTGCCGTCAGCGTCAAGATGATAGGCATTGTTCCAATAATTAGCGCCCCAGTGCGATTGCTGCGGTGGATTGAGTCCGTACTCGATCGTTCCATGAAATTTATCGTCGCCATCTTTCGTCACAATATTAATCACCCCCCCCTGGGCATTACCATATTCGGCGCCCACGCCGCCGGTGGTTATTGAAGCTTCTTCAACCGAGAAAATATTAATATCCCGGTACGAATCCAGTGGGATGCCATCGTAATACATATTCAAATCGACGTTATCGCTGTACCGGACAACCATTTGATTGCTTCCATCAAGACCCACCCCGGGCATGTAACGCATCAGGCCGGATACGCTTCCGATAATTGGCGATCGTTCAATCTCGCGCGAATTCACAATAAATTCGGTCGAAGTCCGGTCGACTTCAATGACAGGACGCTCGGCGGTAACAATAACCTCAGCACCCAAATCCAGCACCTGTTCTTTCAGCGTGAAATCGAGAATGGTCGTGCGTCCGCTTTGCACGAGCACGTTGGTGGCGACGACTTTTTGGTAACCCATCATCGAAGCGCTGACGGAATACATTCCGGGAGGGATCGAGAGTAAAAAATAATTTCCATCTTCTGAGCTTGCTGCCCCCCGTTGCGTTCCAACCAGCATGACGTTGACCCCAGGCAGTGACTTTCCGGCATCGTCGACTACGCGTCCGGCAATTTTGCCAGAGATATCACCTCGGACATGAAACGGCAGGAGGAGCAAAAATAGCAGCAACAGGCTCGCCCAGACCCTTTGTTTTTGTGCATGTTTTTGGTAATTTATGAACATATTTCCTCCATCAAAGCAATGTTATTTGGCGAAATAATAAGTAAACCCCAATCCAACATTCAATAATTGAATGGGCGAAACTTTTTCAAGCAACCAGGCTTCCATTGGACGCAGGTAACCAAAAATAAAATTGTATTTTACATCCAGCGCCAAACCGATTTGCGGGGTGATGAAATATTGAATTCCCCCGCCCAGGTTGATAGTCAAAGAGGTACTTTTTTCGGGATCCGGCGAGTAAATAAAATTGTAATCAAGCGGCGGGATGTTTTGACCCGGAAAAACCAAATCGGTGATTTGATGCTCGAAATGAATAAAGCCGGCCCCCACACTCCAGTAGGGGGCAAAATGTCCAAATGGTTTAACCACCCGCTGCAAGTTTCCCAACAGACCAACAAATTGAATTTTAGACGCGGCCAGCGGGCTGGGATACGCCAACCCATCGAAAATCCATTGAAAGGTTTGATCCTCAATCTTGCCAGCGGGAAAATTACTGTAAATGCAGGAAATATCGTAGGTGATCCTGTCATGGCGATACACCCATTTTAAGCCGATTAACGGGGCGCCGTCAAATCGGTCACCTAAATTTGAAACAGGAAGATTGAAATGCGTGATTGTCCCCAAGCCCCAGGTACGGTCAGCGCTGGCATTTTGCGCCAACCCCGGCTGGGTTGGAATCCCGGCAAGAGCCACACAAATCATGACAATTTTTAAGGGTACCAATTTGTGCATAATTTATCTCCTGAGATAATTAATTTTTATCGGATACGACATCAGTAAAAAGCGCCAACTCAAACTGTCCTCGCAGCAATGCGCTTTTATCCCGAATCCCAGTTAAAAAATCCACCGGGCGTAATTGTAAAAAACGGTGGAAATAAAAACGCCGCCTTCCCTCCGGGTCGGTTTGCCAAATTTGAAGATCGGCTGCTTCGAACGATCCACGGTATTAAAAAATGAGACCGCGGGTATCAGCCCGGCAAAAATTGATGGCAGCAGACGGCTACTGCTCCCCGATTGATTTGCAACGGCATCAGTCGGATTGATAAAAACGGACACCCCACAACAGGATACGGGGTGTCCGTCAATTCATTTACTTTAAGAGCGTGCTTTTGATGGTTTTCGAGTAATTCCGGGTTTTTAACTGAATAAAATAGGTCCCGGTTGGCATCGGCGTGCCATTAAAATCCGCTCCATCCCAAACAACGTGATACACACCCGCAGCCTGGTTTTGGTTCACCAGACAATGAATGATTTGGCCATTTAAATTATAAATGGTTAAGGTCACTTTTTCGGCTTTTTGGATATGATACCGAATGGTGGTTTCCGGATTAAATGGATTCGGGAAATTCGATTCCAGTTGGTAACCCTGAGGCATGGCATCTTCGCGATAAACCACCGGTTTTACCGCAGCCGCCTGGTTTGTGCGGGCGGTGTTATAAATTTGGAGATAATCCGCCGGCAGCGGCAGTTCATCCGGTCCGTAAGCGCCGGTCGTGGTGGTAAGTATCCAGGCCATCGACGCGACTTTGGGCATGTTCCAGCCGCCCACACCAAATTCCAAATAATTACCGGGCTGTCCCGATTCGATACGGGTTTGGGCCGTGGTGATCACCGGAGTCGGATTTTCATCCAGATAAACCCGCAGGAAAGATTCATCGGGGTTGGAACCGACGGTCACGGCAATTCGGTAAATATGCCAATTACTGCTCGGGTTATCTCCCGGGAATTCACTGACATAATCATGGCCGGTTGCGGGGTCAGCCCCGGAGCGAACCACGAGATTATCCGGTCCAAAGACATCATTATCCGGGTCGACGCAACCATAACGGGCTTCAAAGCCGCTGAGGATTTTATTAGTAATTGCAGTACCCGCGGCGCCACCGGCAAACGCTTTAACCCGCATGCCAATTACCCCGGGCAGCATTTCGGCGCGGGCCATCCACATAATGGTGTAACCGTCCCATTCATCGTCCGCATCGTCCAGGGAGTGTTTCCAGGTTTGGCGGTAATTATGATTGGCACGGCACTCCTCTTTCATTTGCCCGTTCACCGAGTTCAGGTCGGCGCAACTGCTAATCGATTGCCAGGTCGGTAATGAATAAACACGATAATCCACATGCAGCACGTCAATCCCGTGTTCTTTTTTCAGGAACATAAATTCCGGTGAAAGCGTCGGGTGGCCAACATTGTAGCAACCGAACGCCTGCACGGAATCGGCTCCGTTTCCGGGACTATTCAAATCTGCATGTTTACATTCGCGCGCACTCCAACCTTGTGAATACGGGTCGCCGTAACGGGCATCGAACAAGGGGCCTTCCCAGCCATTCGGTCGGGCGAAAGTATCTGCCTGAAAACTACGGGCAGTCTGGAAAATTTGGGCGTATTCCGCGGGCAATGGCAATTCACCGGGTCCATAAGCCCCTTCGGTTGTGGTGAGTAAAAAAGCCATCGACGCGACTTTCGGCATATTCCAGCCACCCACACCAAATTCCACAAAATTGCCGGGTGCGCCTTTATCGGCCCGGGCTTGAACGGTTGTAATCAACGGTTCCGGATTTTCATCCACGTAAACCCGACAGAATGATTGCGTCGGATCACTGCCAATTTCAACCGCAATTCGGTAGATGTGCCATTTGTCAGTACCATTTTCTGCCGTAAATGTGGTAACATAATCGTGCCCGGTAGCCGGATTGGCATTGGAACGCACGACCAGATTATCCGGCCCAAAAATATCATCATCCGGGTCGACGCACCCGTAACGCGCTTCGAAACCACTTAATATTCTTTCTGTTACGGCTGCACCGGCCGCCGCGCCGGCATAAGCTTTTACCCGCATGCCAATACACCCCGGCAATGCCTCCCGACGGGCCATCCAGACAATCGTATATCCCTCCCACTCATCATCCGCATCGTCCAGAGCATGTCCGAAACTCTGACGATAATTATGCGTCGCCCGGCATTCCTCTTTCATTTGTCCGTTTACCGAGTTTAAATCCGCACAACTGGTAATCGATTGCCAGGTGGGTAAGGTATAAATCCGGTAATCGACGTGGAGCACCGTAATCCCGTAATCTTGCTTAATCTTCATAAATTGCGGTGATAGGAAAGGTGTACCGGTATTACAACCGAATGAATCAATATCGGCGGCCTTGGCACTTACCGTTCGGTCATTACATTCGCGAACATACCAGCCCTGTGAATAGGGATCGCCCAATCGGGGATCGAATTTGGGGCCGGACCAGGATTGACCCAGTACGTTTGAAAAACAAAGTGTTAAAATAACACCGGTCACCAAAAGCATTATCGTTTGCTTCATCTTAAACCTCCACTTTAAATTGATTGAGTTGTAAAAGTTGTCCCAAGCCACTGGCTCAGGAAAATGGTGATGCAAAATAAAACTACAACATGAATGCAGAAAAGAAATTATCACCTCCTCTTTTGATTTATATAAAATTACAATGATGTAATATAAAGCATCCAACTGCATTTAGCAAGTCTCGCTTCTTCAAATTTTCCTGCCTATCATTTGGAATAAACAGAATTCAGGTGGTGTTCCGGATAATCAATTCCCGTTCGAGAAGGTAACCAGCTCTTCTTTCACCTGGCAGCCATTTCGCGAAAGCATACTCAAAATGATTTGGTAAGAATGACTGCGGACGGTATTGCCAATCCCTTGCAGAATTTCCGCATAAAACAAATCGCTGTTATCCGGAATGATGACCCCCAATGTACGCGTTCTCCGCGAACGTAAATTTTTGGCCAGCAAATTCGGGCTGTAATTCATCTGCTTCGCGATTTCCAGAATCCGCTGTTTGGTGTTCGGATCGATATCCGGCTTGTTGTCCAAAGCCCGGAAAACAGTGACCACCGAAACGCCGGCGTTCCGAGCAATATCCCGAAGTGTGACTGGCAAAAGAGGTAACTCCAAAATTTTTAATGAAGTTTTTTATTTCCGTAATCGTTAACGCAACCGATTGCCTGTATATAACAAATTTGTAAGAATTTGTCAATGAAAAATTCATGATTTTTTTTATTTTTTTTTAGGCGGCGTATTTCGTCTCACCACATTTCTTCCCAAAACGAAAAAACCCCGTTGAAAAATTTCAACGGGGTTTCTATTTTTGCATCCGGCAAATTTGCATAAAATGTTTTTAGTACGACAACGTTAAGTCGCCCGATTACGGAGTGCATCCACTGTGTGGATGCCGCTGACGCAAGGCAGCGAATCGCGGAAAAGTGCAAAAACCTGAAGCAAATTAATTCTGCAAGCTAATTGCTGATTCTGTTGATTTATTCCCTTTTTTGACATTTTGCCATGCTTAAATGCACTAAGTCAAGAAAAATCGGACAAATTTCAAAATTAATTTGTCCACACTTCAATCGGTAAATTACTAATTCTTCTCAAAGGATTTCTTTGGAAAAAAGAATGTTTGATTAATAGTTCCTTATTTGAAAGATTTTTTTGCCTAAGGACGTCCCTGGCTAAATCATCTTTTCTTTGACCACGCCCTTAATTTTTCCTTCATCTGTTCTGTTATTAAATATTCAGCATTTAATTTTTTCTTTTCCTCCGCAGTCCCCGAAACAACATCTTCGGGGGTTACGCCATGTAAAGCCGGCCGCGGAAGTTTCTCATTCAGCCGTTGTAAAGTTTTGTTGAACGAAGCGGTTACCATTTCGGCCACCCTTTTCTTTTTATCGGCAACTTCTATATCGAGCGTGGCAAATTCCTTAAAATCATTTTGTGCAAACACCTTGTAAAAGACACTTTTAATATCCCGCATGCCACATTCAATAGTGCCATTATATTGAGGTTTACCTGCCGGAATATGCTTTTGAACAATCTCATGTTTGGCCAATAATTGCCCATGCGCATCACTGACATATTGCACACCATTATCCGAAAGCATAAATTTTTTCGGGCCACGATTGTTATTGCCTTTGACGGCCATTTCAACCGGTTGGCCAACCAATTGACTATTCTCTCTTTGTTGAACATTACCGCCCAAATATTTTTTCGAAAACACATCTTCAACAACTGCCGCCGGAAAGGAAAAACCCAACACCTTGATTTTGGTAAAATCTTCCGCCCAGATTTCATTGACTTCAGTTGGCCATTCATGTTCGTAAACACTGGGCCGGGGCAATAAATTCCGGGCCGATGCTTGTTGAAAAACAACCCGACTCAACGCTTTTTTCAGATTCTGGTAAACATGCCGGGGAATATAACCCAGCCGATGATAGATCATATAGCTTTGCCCCTTTTGTCCGCCCAAATGCGGATAATCCAACATCACCTTCATCGCGTTGACCGCAACCGTTTCGGAAATAAACGTTGTTTCCCGCTTCTTCCTTTCCTTGGGTTCTTTGAGCCACTCATAGAAAATGCTTTTTGAAGTCAAGGTCATTCCAAGCAATTCTCCATTGGTTAGATGCGGAAGGGAACCTTGCAAATTTTTATATAATTCTACCGTCTCTTCTTTTTCTTTTTTTTTATCGGTAGTTTTGACGAAGGCGATGCCTGGGATTCACCTCGTAATTCCGACACCTCGCGTTCGGACCATTGCGAGGCGTTTTTTGCCGCAGCCTGTTTTTTTAGGCTCGCAATCCCATCGTTAAACAGGGGAGAATACTTCGTCGCACCAAAAACGCCGCGCAACGCGCATAAGCCGAAGTGATATGAGCTCAGTCGTAAACGGTGGAAAACCTACCTGTGCGTTGCCGTAAACGTACAGAAATCGGATCTCGAACCCGTCAGTTGATGGGGTACGCAGCCAGGGTTATCCTGCAAAGGATAGCGTTGAAGTGGCCAGGATACGATACTACGGGAGGAATCAGGTTTCGGCCGACTGGATCAGCGCCAACTTCCTCGTTGGGGTGAAGCGTCGGGAAACGGCGGTAGTTTCTCACCACGTCCGACGTTACGGTTACTGACGGGTTAAAGGCGGTGGCTGCGGGTTTCGCCTGTGGAAAATGGCTTAATATGACCATGCGCGCAAAGTCGGTGGAGAAACTGAAGGATAAAATCAGAGGCTTGACCATCCGTTCGCAGAACTTTTCGGGTGCGGTCATTGTG
>DYKB01000173.1 GCA_020722815.1 Caldithrix sp.
AAAGAAGATTGGGTTTGGTTGGCGTAGGCCAGGGCCATGAGCAGGGATTGGTAGGCATCGACGCGGCCGAAACCATACTCATCGGTATAATAATTGCCATTCATTCCTGTTACTTTGTCAGCCGAAGCATGCAGGATTTCTCGTACCTGCTGCCAGGTTAACTCAGAATTTACCGAGCGCATTAAAGCAACGACACCGGCAACATGCGGCGTAGCGGCTGAAGTCTTGCCCATTTGAGCGTATCCGCCATTGCTCTCGGTCGTCCAGATACTTCCTGGTGCCCCTGGCGCCATGATATCAAGATAAATCTCCTGCGCTTCATCGCCAAGCTGGCTACCATTTTTTTTATCTTCATACCAACGAGTATCATCTTGCATGGTTGCTCCCACAGAAATGGTATTGGAATATCGTGCTGGATAGTACATTGGGTAATCTCCAGCATTCCCAGCACCACATACGATGACCACATCGTTGGGACTAACTGTGGCATAGTTAACTGCATTTTTAACGACAGTTTGAGGAGTTTGAAATATCTGACTAATACTAATGACATCCGCTCCGTTGTCGGTAGCATATTGGATCGCTTCTGCCATGGCATAAGCATCTGGTGTATCTGAGGAGGGATTTAAATCATCAAGGCTCATGAATCTTACACCCTTCTGGCTACCCCAGCCTCCCGCAATTCCTGCGACACCACGATATTGGCCATTCTCAAAGTTATTGGTTTGCGCAATCGCTATACCTGCGACACCTGTAGCATGCGATTCGACTTCGGGCAAATTATCATCATGAAAACAGTCCCACCCAATTAGATCGTCAATGTAATCATTACCATCATTATCAACTCCATCCAAATCCCCGCCTTGAGCCACCGAAAAGAAATCGGGCCAGCCGTTGTGATTGAGATCTTCCAGCGGATTTACCCAGAGATTGGCATCAAGATCTTCGTGAGTATATAACACGCCGCCGTCAATAATAGCGAGGATCACCTGTGAGCTGCCAGTGCTAATATCCCAGGCATGAGGCATATCGATCTTATCTTCTTTGAGATTCCATTGATTAATATATTGCGGATCATTGGGCGTACTCAAATTCTTTCCTAGCGCATCAAATTCAATGACATCAAATAAACCGGTGTTTTCCAGTTGTGTAGCAATTTTAAAAGGATCCGCATCTGCTATCACTTTAAGCAGATAAAAACCATTCAAAATCCGACGGCTGGCTATCGAAACTCCCTGAATATTGTAACCAGCAAAATCAAATGACTTCATATCGCCTCGATTCACAAGGCGGACGATAATGCGATGCGGCAAGATCTCATCACCGATGCTGCCTTGAAAATAGGCGTACCATTTTTTACCTTCCGAGCAATATTCCCGGCCCATTAGAAAAAAATATTTTTGTTGCGCATTTAAAAAAGAAAAAGAGATAAAAATAGTAATAATTACTAAAATTAAAAATATAAATCTTTGAGTATAAAATTTTTTAATAGTCATGGCGTCTCCTTTTTTGATGTAATTTTAAAAAAATAATTTAAAGATGCCTTTTGATTTATAAGTATTTATATATAAAATACGGTTTTCCCACCCTATCGCTAATTTATTCATCGCAAAGTTTTTCGGCCCAATTGATAATAATATCCAATTATTTCCATTATCAATAGTGTGATATAAGCTATCTGAACCACATGCAATTAATTCATTAATATTATATGGATTAATGTCCATATTCCATAATACTGAATACAATGAATCAGAAGTAATCCAGGTTTGCCCGGCATCCGTCGTCGTCAGAATGAAGTAATTCATGCAGATATACAGGATTTGACCCTGTCGTGGTTCAAACACGATATCATTCACCATGTCTGACACCTGCCAACCATAGGGCCACTTAAGAACCTCTTGCCAGGTGTTTCCCTGATCGGTTGAGCGATAAAGCAGGGGACGCCCCATACTGGTATGGCCTCCGACCCAGAACTCGTTTAAATTGAGTGGATGAAAAGCAGCAGCGTAAAAAGTTATAGCAGTAGTATTAGGGAAGAGCAACTTCCAGGAACGACCAAAATCTTTGCTTAAATAAGCTAAAGCGGGCGTTTCGCAACAAGCTGCTAAGAGATAACGAGGGTCCAGCGGCGATTGGATCAATCGAATGACATTAGCCGTACCCTCATGATATTCATCGGTATAAAAACCCGAATCCGATTTAACCCAGGTTTTCCCATCATCAACTGAACGATAGATGCCTGAAACCACGGGTGAGAAATTTCCAGAATTCACACTAACGACCAGGGTTTCTTCTAAAGCTATCACATCTGTTAGACCGAAGAAATAGCCGATTTCCACGCGTAAATTTGCTAAGCCCAGATAATGCCAATCTGCTTCAGCAGAAAGATTGTTAGGGGTGCGCAGCAGACCGTTTTGCCGGGTACAGGCATACACCCAATCGCCGATAACTTTGATCCGATTGACCTCAATGTTTTCTAATCCCATCGCAATCCAACCCTGAGGACGAGGTTCTTCAGGGCCGGTGATTTCTTTTTCCCGCTGGCATGAAAAAAACATAAGCAGCCAAATCGTGAACAGGCTAAAGACCAGGACTTTTAGATAATTTTTTCTCATCATATTATCACCTCCTATTTCTATTTTTACTTTGAAAAAGTAGTGATGAAAATATAAATTAATGAAAGAATCAAATTAAAAGAATCATTTTTCCTGCAAGGAAATTCTTTTAAGTAATAAAAGGTCCTAAATTATCCTGACTCAGAAATATTGTCAAAGCGTCCGATTCTGGTTCCAGCTCCAACTATTAAAAATCAGTTTTTTTATAACAAGTTATTATTCTGAAAGCCGTCGTTTCGTCACTCTCAGGTAAGAACGATCTATTCCAGCGCAGGTTTCAGTTCCGCAGGTAGTTTCAAGTTCCGGTTCAGCTTCGCAGGCTGAATCCGTGATCCGTATTTCGTTGTCAGCGTCGTAATTCTGGGGAGAAATCGGAAGAATTTTGGAAAAGTTCCAGGTAATGCAACTTAAAAACAGCTTCAAATTTACATACCACGTCCTTAATTGGAAATTAAATTTCATATTACGCTCGATTTCAATCATATCCTGATTACATAAACCAGGGAAAATTATTACCATCCCAATTTTATTAATTTCAAATAGCTGTAATTTCTAATGATAAATGATGTCAAAACAACATCCACCCGTTCAGCATCGCAGGCGTCAGCGTTGAAATATCCAAGGAGTAACAAGCTGAATGTTTTTTGAAT
>DYKB01000088.1 GCA_020722815.1 Caldithrix sp.
GATTACTAAGGTGAATAAGGTGTTACCTCAACCAACCGGATGGGTCAAATCCAGCCAACGTTATCTTTCGCAATCTTTTTCAGCGACAATGTCGGATGACAACATTCAATAAAGTGTTCACCCTTTTCAGCAAAGCTGATCTTTTGATGAGGCGCCGTCGGCTTGAGAATATTCCAGCAGACTTTATCCACCGCTGCCCTGGACACAAAAAATGAAAATTGTTTGTCACCCGGTGATCGGTTACAAATTTTTGATTTCATGGGGCACCTTTGTCGCTAAAGTTCAAGGATTATGAGTTGTTTCTGTTTTTTATTATCCGGTGAATTGAGAATTTTCAATTGACCGTTCACAATTGACAATTCTTTTTAAATCGTTTATACTTTTTATAACCTGCAGGAGGTTTTTTTTGAACAGACTTCCCTTAAGGAAGATTCTGTCATTGCAGGCAATTGATTAATCTCAAGCCTACCTCCCGCCGGATGAAGCCCGCACCAAATCCGCAATTGGCTGTCTTTCGCGCCTTCGCTTTTTCATTAATCACCGCCTGAGGTCAACAGACATTTGGCGCAACATGGGTTCGCCAATCAATAATTTTCATGTCAATATCATCCACATCCCCCCATTGCCGAATCAGCCGCGCCGCCCGCGAACGTACCCGATCACATTCAACAGCCATATCCCCCGGCAAAGGAAGAAGAAGACGAATTTTACTCATATTGGCGCACTTTTTTTGATGGATGCCTGGAACAAGAAATGGAACGTTCAATATTACTAAAATTTGAAGGAAATGTCAATTGAAAAGGTGATAGAGTGAATTATTTGAAAAGGTAAATTGATAAAAAATTTCCCGCCGGTTTTGGGGGCTTAAAAAATTTATCTAACACCTCCTGAAAATTTTCAGACACTTAAAAATTGTTTTTTCGGGGCTTCCCAGGTTTCTTGCGGTGAAAATTTTTTATAGAATGCTCCCGAAAAATTTCAAGGGCTTAAAAATTATTTTTTCCAGACTTTCCGTATTTCCGGGAATGAAATTTTTTTTAAAATGCCCTCGAAAAAATTCAAGGACTGAAAAATCATTTTTTTAGGGGTTCCTGGATTTCTGGAGTTAAATTTTTTTTAAAATCAGCCTTCGAAAAGTTTCGAGGGCTGAAATTTTATTTTTTCAGTTCTTCCCGGCGTTCCTGGGGAAAAATTTTGCATCCCGCTGGATCTATCGGTTTTCAAAAAAGTGAAACTGGGAGAGAATCTAATTCCTCGCCCCTAAATTCTGCATTTTGGAATTTGGGCGAGATACAGTGGGGGGCGGTATTTCAACCACCCTGCGGGATAAATTAAAAATTAACAATTCTCAATTGATAATTGATAATTGAGAATTAATAATTGATAATTGAGAATTAATAATTGATAATTGAGAATTGAGAATGGTCAATTGCTTTTGATTGGCCACTCTCCGTGTCTCCCGGTTTTTAAAAAACGAAAAGAGGGGAGACCGAAGGAAATCTCCCATCATCATTCTCCACAAATTTAAACGCTCGTATTGTTTCTCCACTTTTTCCAAAATAATCCTTGACATCTCCCAATTTTTTCGTAAATTTCCAGATAGAAATAATTACAGACGATTACGGACTTCAAAATGGAGCAGCTCATGAATTTTGGTCTTCCGGCAGTTGATTATGTTGTTATCGGATTTTATCTCGTCCTGATGCTTGGTATTGGCTATTATTTCTCCCGATTCATGAAAGGGGGCAAAGATTTTTTCATTGGTGGCAACCTGATTCCCTGGTGGGTTTCGGGTGTCTCGCTGTACATGACCATGTTTTCCGCCTGGACATTTACCGGTGCGGCCAGTTTTGTTTATCATACAAGCTGGTACGGTCTCCTGTATTTCGGAACCTGGCCTGTTGCTTTTTTTATTGGATTCCAGATTTCCGCCAAACGCTGGCGCCGAACGCGTATTACTTCGCCGGTGGAATATATCAGCACCCGGTTCAACAAATCCACTCACCTTTTTCTGAGTATTTTCATTGCCATTACGATGATGTACTGGCCAGCACATCATCTGGCTTCGCTCAGTAAAATTTGTGCCCCCACGCTCTTTCCAGGTTCCATGACCGCAATCGATGTGATGATTTTGGTCATTGGCGTCATTATTTTAATTTATACCTATTGGGGCGGCCTTTGGGCCGTTTGCATTACCGATGTGGTGCAATTTTTGATTTTAATTTGCGTTTGTGTGGTTCTGGTTCCGGTTATTTTCCTGTCCGGAGAATTTAACTCGATTGGTTCCTTTCTCCAACAGGTTCCCCCGCTGAAATTTCGCCACGTATTACCAGATAAAACCCTCTTTGATGAATGGTATCTTTCCGGATTCATCGTCGCCAACATTTTCAGTTATTCCGTGGGTGAAAAAGCACAGCGGTATTATAGTGTCAAAAATGAAAATGATGCCATGAAAGTCGGCTGGCTCACTTTTATTTTATTCATGACCATCCCCCTGCTATTCGGCATTCCACCACTGGTGGGAAAAGTTTTGTGGCCTGATATCAGCCTGCTCGACTATTTTTCCAATGTTACCAAAGCCGAAGAGAATATTTTTATTGCCGTGGTCCTGCGCTATATGCCAGCGGGCGTTATCGGAATTTTTCTCTCGGCGATGATGGCTGCTTCAATGTCCTCTATGAGCGGCGTGTGGAACAGCGTCTCCTCAATCGTCTCGGTTGATATCTACCAAAACCTGTTTAAACCCAATGCCAGTGAAAAGGAGACACTATTGGTGGGTCGGATTACGGTTTTCGTCTTCGCGGTGATCGCTATTTTATTGGCACTGGTTATTATTCATAGCAAATTTTGGGTATTTTCATTCACCAACATTGTCTTTGGCCTGACCAGCATCCCGGTGGCCATTCCCATGTTACTTGGTATTTTGACCCGAAAAATATCCCGCTGGTCGGCCATGATGTCCATTCTCGCGGGAACCATGATGGCGTCCATCGCCCGGTTTCTGTTGCACTACTCACTGGGTCAACAATTTATGATTACCGTGGCGATGACATTGCTATTTGTTGTTATTTCCAATCCACTGGGACGATTGTATAACCGACGCCGGAGCGATGCGCTTATTGCAAGTTTGTCACTGGGTCTTTTTTCAGGCATTGTTTTTCTGACCCTCAATAATAATCCAAACCTGTCATTGACCAATTGGGGTAATCTGTTCAATTCAGGATTAATGGGAATGCTGGCATCGTCCCATTTCTGGTTGATACTTTCCGTGTTGGCGTATTTTGCGTTAAGCTATAAATCAGCCACCCTTTTCGGAAAAGATGTGGCATCATCACAAGAGCAGGTGCAGGAATTTTTTGAAAAAATGGAAAAACCGGTTGATGTTGAAAAAGAAGTGCTGGCCAGCGGTGCCAAAGAGGTCAATATTTTTCCGCTAGTGGGCTGGATTTCAATGGGATTGAGCGGCCTTTCATTATTAATATTATTGTCACCTGTCGCCCGAACCAACATCGGCGTCAATCTGACGCTTAGTGGCCTTTTATTTTTAATTGGATTGGGAATGCTGCTGTCAAAATCCATTACCAAGCAATTTTCAAAATGATTTTTAAGACAGGATGAATAGGATTAACTGGATTAAATCAATCCGGTCAAAAATTTACGATTTAGCAGATCCCAAAGTCCGAATGACAAATTAATCTCTCATTCAAAACTAAAAGGAAAACAAAATATGCTCACCCGAAAAGAATTTCTAAAATTAATTGGCGCGACTGCTGGTCTATTTTTGCTCGATCCAATTACGGTTGTCAATAAACTGAATGCCCATCAAAGTAGTGAAAAACGCGACCTCCTCTTCTCCCAAACCGATGTCCCCGAACTGCGGCGACGTCTGGAACTGCCGCTTTTTAAAAAATTCTGGGAAGATTTTTTAAAAGTGGATTTAACTGATGATCAAAAATTTTTAGAAACCGAAATCCAGTTGAATAATCACCTGCGCCATCTACCGCGCGCCTGCGACATTTTACAGCGCGAAGCTTTCATTTATGTCATCACCGAAAATAAAAAACGGGCGGCACTGGCAAAACTGGCACTTGAAAAAATTTTGCAATTTAAAAAGTGGGACTATTTTATTGAAGCAGGCAAGGACACGATCGGCTTGCAGCGGGCACCTTATACGACACAGACACTGGTGCTGACCTATGAATGGATTGAAGGTTTGTTATCCGATGAACTAAAGAAAGAAGTCCTGACGCAATTACCCGAAAAAGGGTGCGAGCCCTGCTATCGGAGTTGCTGGGGAATGCTCAATCAAGAAAAAGTCATCGGCTGGGGATTTGATAAGGAAAGCAGTTTTTATGAAGAACGCGACATGCGACGATGGCCGTGGATTCTATCCCGAACCAATCTGCGCGCGGTTCCCATGAGTGCGTTGGGTTTGGGGGCACTATTTTTAGAAGGTCGACATCCACGCGTTTCCGAGTGGCTGAATGTTGTCAAGCAGACTTACGATGCATTTTATGATATGTATGCAAAGGACGGCAGCTATGACGAAGGAACTGGCTATTGCAACTACACTACCAGTGAACTGATTATGTTCCTCAACATCCTGGAGCGCAGAAAAAAGGAGGATTGGGCGGATAAAATCAACTGGAAGGGTGTCATGGATTTCTTTTTGATGACCCGTATGCCGACAAATCAACATCCGGAGGGACATGTGAATTTTGGCGATGGTGGCGGCGGATTTTTCTCGGATTCAGCTTTCTGGATTGCCAGAAAATATCGGGATGGTCTGGCGCAATTTGCTGCGGAAAATCACGCGCAAAAGCATCGAATGTTGTCCGTCATTTTTTATGATCCCACGGTTGGATCACAGAAACCTGCTGGAAAATGGTTCTATCGCCATTTTGATATTGGCTGGCTGGTTATTTCCACAGGATTTGAAAAAGACGATTTTGTGGTGGCCATGCGCAGTGGTAAACCGGCCAATCATGAAAACGCCGACCGCAACAGCCTGATTCTCAAATGCTTTGCCGAAAATTTGCTGGTTGATATCTGGCATCCGCCTTATAGCCATACACATCCAGCCTGGGCGTTGCGGACTTCCCCGGCGCACAATACCGTTTTAATTGACAACAAAGGTCATCAGTATCACGATGGAATGGAAGGAACCAATGCCTCGAAGGCCGAAGCAAAAGTCGTAACGGAGCAAAAAACCGACAGCTATGTCCTTGCCACCAGCGATGCCACGCAAGCGTATCAATTGGTGAATGAAAATGTGAAAAACGTCAACCGAACCTTCCTGACAGTACCGGAAATGAAATTACTCCTGGTAGTCGATTGTTTGCAGACCCAAGCGCAATCCGCTAATTTAAAAGCACGCTGGTTTGTGGATAATGAAGATAAAAATGGCAGGATTGAAATCGATGGCAAAAAATTTGTCTTCCATCGTCCCCAGGCAAAACTGGTTGGCATTTGCGAGAGCGATCATGATGTCCAATTATTCAGCGAAAATTTTCCGGTTCCGGAAGAACATGGTATCTATCCATTCATGGATGTAACCGCTCAAAAAGCCGGCGAAAAAGTCGTTATAATTTCAGCCTTCGCCGCCATCCGACAGGATGATCCGCCACCAGTTTTTAATTTGAGAAAAGTCAAAGCCGGCTGGCAATTCATGGCGAAAAATAATCACCAGCAGGTTCAGGTAAAAATCACTACCAAAGATATTTATCCCCAATTAGCCGTGCAAATATAAAAAGATAACCTTGCGAAGGTCTTTCAACCTTCAGAAATTTATTGTTGACAGGCAGCGATTGGATATGGGCTGCATATTTTTACTTAAACATCACCAAACTCCCCGTTTCCCCCAATAGCCGCAAACACATTTCCCGAAAATCCGGATAATCTGCCGGCGAAATCCAGCGATTGTTGATTTTCAATTCTCGTTCAAATATCAGTTGTTGATCATCTGTCGCAACTTTTATCATTGTGCGACCGCATTTTACCTCTTTTTGATAATCGGCTGGCTGATGAATAACCTTTAAATCTGTCGGCAATTTTATCGTAAGATGAAATTTTTCAGTAAGCGGACCGAAAACGGCCAGCGGCAAGGTTCGCTGCGAACGATGGAGTGATAATCTTTCTTCCAGAATCGAACCCATCATTTGTGGCATCACCCATTCAAAGGGAAGATTATTTTTGGCTGAAACCTTCCCACCTTGTATCTCCAATTGAAAAATACTCTTTTCAGCCGCGAGGTGAATTATTTTTTGTCCAGTGACTTTTGCACCACTTAAAGAGGATGCGATTTTTTCCCCAAGTCTTTTCATCTGTTTTTCGGCTTCGGCGGGCCGGATATATGGATTATATTTGCCACTCAATTCCATCTCCAGCGTTCCACTCAGGCATAATTGAGATTTATTGTCATTTTCCCGCTTTAATTCCAGTGTGCCGGAAACAGCACAGGAATTGGGGACACTATCATACTGATAAATTGAAAGCGGCGATTTTTTTTCTGATAAATCAATATACGCCACTCCCTGAAGGTGATATAAATTCTGCTGGTCCAGCGATTTTGAGGGACTTAACCATACTTCATCCGGCACATCTTTGACCTTTACGCGAACTTCGCTAAAAGGCACTGGCGTGGGAACGTTCGCGGCACAACTGATTGTTGAAGAAAAAAGCGCCATTTCAGATGCTATCCCGGCCTCTCTCAGCAAAGCGACAAGTAAAACTGCCCGATCCAGGTCATGCCCATAGCCTGATTCATAAACACGTGATGCCGGTCGGGGTTGATACCCAAAATCGGTTAAAGGCCATTGAACCGGGTGGGTTTGCATCACGACAAATTGATGAATGGCAGCTATCTTTTCCCGGACACTTAATTTTCCCTGAACCAGCTTTTCAGCAGCTTTTTTGAGTGAAGGGGCATTGTCAATTGCCTTAATAACATTATTTCGCAATTGAGCACTTACCGCCGTCCAAGCTTCAAAAGTTGAAAAGACCAGCCGCTGCAGATGTTCCTTCACCAGCACATTACTTTCCAGAAAGTTAATTGGCGGAATATTTTGACGCACGAAAGTGTAAACCTTTTGTCCGCCCTGCGTTTTCATCTGTGGTTCAAATTGAAGATTGATTGCGGCGTATTTTAAATTAATCGACTCTGGAAGGATAATCGTGATTTTTTGATTGAGAATTGGCTTATCGGTCTGCAATTCAATCTCTTCGCCCCAAAATGGCGTTGAAGCTATTGAATCGGTAATTTCATATTCCAATACCAGCGTTGCCAAACGTTCTACACCCACATGTGTCACCACAAGCTGCTGCAGGTGCATGTAATCGGGTGCCCGTTCCAGTTCAAAAGGGGTAATTTGATTCAAGGCATTGGCCTGGCAATCCACCACCCGGCCATCACTCATATAGGTTCTGGCCTGGATGATTTTCAATTTTTGAGAAGCTGTATTCCACGAAATCTTCGGATCACAAGCCCGCGAACCGATAAAATAGTCCGTTAGAATTTTATGCGCCGTTAAATAATGCCGGGTTATTTTACCATCCGGATGTATGGTGATGGTCATTTCCTGTTTTAATACAAGGGCTTCCTGACCGGGATATTCTTTCATACCAGGCGCATTTTTAATATAATCCGGAAGTTCGGCCTGGCTCCACAGGAAAGTTTGAATCCCGAAAAGCCAGAGCATGAAGAAAAATTTTTTTTGCATCTATTTAGGTTCTCCTGTTTAAATTCCAAAATTCAAAAACCAAATTACAAATAAATTCCAGTCATATAAATAAAAATACTAGCATTCGCCATTTAAATTTGATGATGAATTGTAATTTGATAACTTCAATCATCCAGTCTTAAAAAAAGAAACATCATTCAGATGGCTATTAACCCTGCTTTAACCATATCACCTGATTATTCAATTTCTTAACTGCATCGACAATGTTTTTAAAAAGAGTGTATTTAGCTGTCGGAATCGTTCGCGGCACCACTTTCCAGTCACTGGAGAAAGTCAGTTGATTTTTATTAATAATCAGACTGGCTTGTACCGTTCCGATTTCATTATTAATATTCACTGATTCCGGTTTATCAACCAGATTGAATTTGCCCGGTAAAGTCATTGTTTCACGAACTTTAAACGCGCGGGGACACCAGAAATCCAGCGGTGTATTTCGTTTTTCGGGATTGGCGGCATTCAAATATGGCTGTAAGCCGCCACTGGTGATAATGGAACGAAAAGTAATCGGTACCAATCGCAGGTGATTGTCCACTTTTTGTGCATATTGCGGAATTTTAAATTTCATCACTAATTGAAGCGGCCGGGAAAAATCCGTAATGGCTTGGTATGGTACAGAAAATTCAACCAATTCGGCCTGCGGCGAAATCGTCGAAATCCATTGCTCAGCCAGCGCACGCCAATTGTTCGGTGGATAGCCCATCATGATACGTCGTACCCGCTGATCGCTGTATTCATGACCCACCAGCGTGAGTGTCCCTTCAACCTCACCGTTGCTCTTCAGTTGGCTGTCAACCAGGAGTTCGAGCGTATGTTTTTCTGCCGGGCTGAGGGGGGTCTTCATTAATTCTTCCCCCTCAGGCGTTCCAATCACATAATGCTGCTCCGACTCCGCGCTGGACCAGAGCTCCATCGAATATGGCACCCAGGTGGGATCGAGCATAACAAACGAGCCGTCTTTCTTTTTCCAGGCCGCGACACAATGATTAAACTGATCGGCGGGCACCCGTTCCACCCGGGCGCCGGCCATGGTCATCGCGGGATAGGCTTCAAAACCGGCTGCGCGGAGCATGGTGATAGCCATGCCGGCTTTATCTTTGCAAACGCCGCAGCGATCATTGAAAATCGTTTTGCCGGGATGGATGGTGTACCCTTCGCCGGGTCCCATTGTAATGCCAAAGTACCGGATTTCCTGCGCCGACCAGTGAACAATCGCGGCCACCTTTTCCGAATCCGTTTGGCAATTTCGGGTGATTTCATCCACTTTTTGCTTGATGGCCGCATCCCAGGTAAAAACACTTTCTTTAAGGGAAGGATTAATTTTCCAGGGCTCGTCATTTGCCATATAAAACCAGCGTGATTTCGCCGGCCAATCTTCGACCGTGGTCATCACCACTTTGGTAATTAGATTCTCGAGACCAGGACTGGATGGTTCCGGTTTGAAAGCGGGTGAATTTTCTTTCCAGAATGTATAAACATGTTTATTCTGAGTGAAGTAATATCGCGAGGCGACTGTTCCATTATAGACTTCATATTGCATCGGTTTATCTTTGACCGTACGCACCTGATAATATTTCAGGCGAATGGGAAGGGTGCTTTCAAAGGGCACGGTGTCATAATAATGACCCCACATGGGCGGGATATAGCGGGATTCATCCGTTTCACCACCGAGATAGGCGATCATAAAGCCTTTTTTATAATATTCATATTCAATGGCGTCTCCGGCAAAAAGTCGTGGTAGCGGAATGACTTTCATCCGGGCGCCCCAGATAATCGCCCATTGTGGCTGGGGGAGATCCAGATATTTCGTTAAATCGATATTTTCGATTTTTCCGTCAGCGCGTAGAATTCGTACTTTTTTAATATCGATAACATTTGAGGCCGGATCATAATCAAATCGCAACCGGGTATAGGATGTCGTCGCGGCATCCGTCAGAATTTTTTCCACCCGACGAATCTGAATATGCCCCAGACCGGTGGATTCCACATCGGCAATGGTCACATCCAGAATAATTGCCTGATTCGCCCCCGGAAAATCCTGACTCGAACCGGCCGATTTGATAAGTGCCTTTAATCCCGCATCCGTTGCGGGAAGAGTCGGTTCCTGGGCAAAAATATTGGATAGAAATAATAGCCAGGAAAACAGTAATAAAACAGGGTAAATAATTCGTTTTTTTTGATGCATAAATCCTCCAGTTTTTTAATATTGCGTTAAAGCACCTATACAAAATTCAGGGTCGAGATTCAAGCAAAAAATTTTGAATTGCCGATGAATTTCATTGTCGCGATATCGCACTCTCCTGAAAAACAGACCACGTTGACATGGGAAAATGAAAATTTATATTAAATTCAGGAGGTGAATCGGCTTTGATAAGACTATCTGGGAATAAAATGTCGTAATTACATGGTCTGGATTTTTGAACTCTGAAATTGGCGGTTATAAATGGTTTTAATCTGGAAGTAAAAACGGAAGCAGTTATTTCACCAGACTCTGGTCTTTTTCAAAATCATACATTGTCTTTCGGGTCAAATCAGCGATGGCTAATTTATAACTAATAAAGGCACTTAAAAACGCTTGTTTGGCATTGGTAAGGCGTTGTTGATCCAGCACCAACTCCTGCGTGGTCAACTCCCCGTTTTCAAATCGCTTCAGACTGATATCATAACTGCGGGCGGCGACCGATTCACTTTTTTCCAGCACTTCAAGCCGATTCCAGGCTTCCCGAACGGCATCAATGGCAGATGCAATTTCCCGGACAATTGTTTTTTTCAATTCAACCAGATCGTATTCATTGGTCTCCACCGCAACTTTTGCGGCCTGGACTTCCGCCCGGTTCACCCCCCAATCCCAGATAGGCACGGTTAGCCGAAACGTGACGCCTTTGTTCCGGGGGCGATCTTTTAAATCATCCAGACTGGAATTCAATAGGGTACGCCAGCCCTGGTCAGCCAGATTATCTGTACTAATTCCAGAGAGATCATAAAAGGCTGAAAGTTCACCTTTTATTTCCCATCGACTGTCAGTTTCTCTAACACTCATTTTTGCCAATTCAAGCTCAATTTCTCCCTCGCGTATCTCGGCGCGATGTTTTAGACCTTCGGAAATGGCTTTGCTGGAATCAATCTGGATTGATTGATATTCAAATTTTGTCTGAACGCCAACCTTATCTGCCAGTTTCAGGCCAATCAATTGTTTAAAAGCATCTTTTCCACGCTTCAACGCACCTGATGCCTGTAATAAATTGTTGCGACTTTCGGCATAATCGACTTCCATTTGTAAAACCTCGCCCTCTGGAATCAGGCCGGCTTCATATTTTCGGCGGGCCAGTTCGTAATTCGTGGCCTGCTGCCGCGATTGATCGAGAGCTATTTCTTCTTCCCGGGTCAATTGATAGACGTTATAAAACTCACTGGTGACCTGATAAATAATATCCAATTCCCGGCGGGAGAAAAACCGGGTGGCCATTTCATAATTCAGACGCGCGCGCTTTAGGCCATATTGTAATTCATTGATGGTAAATAATGGCTGAGTAAAGATGAGACTCATCGAGGTCGAAAATCGTTTGGTGGTGGTATCCGTGCTCAATTGCGTGAGATACGATTCAGAAAGATGGGATGCTGAAGACCGGAGCCGAATTGCTCCATTGGTTGGGAGCGGTTGAATAATATTCAGATTTCCTTGATAACGATAAAGTCCGCGCGTATTATAAACAGCAAAACCATAGCCTTGTTGAATACTGCTCAACTGTTCGGAGAATGCCGGCGCATCAAAATCCATCATGGCTGAAGTCCGGAATCGGCCCCGGGCAGCTTTTAACTGTTCCTGCGCATTAATCACACGAAGTTTCAGGACTTTGATGTTATAACTTTTTTCCAGGGCGATTTCAATTGCATTGTCCAGGGTTAAAATAGTTACACCGGTTTCAGCCAGGAGGAGCGATTGAAAAATGATACTAAAGGATATAAATATAAGGAAGAATTGATTTTTCATTGAAAACGACTCCTAAAATTTTGTATTTGCGACTGAATGAAAATTGTAATACGTGATGCGTGATGCGTAATGTATTATGCGCGATTTGTGATAATCAGGAAAAGTTTTTAATACGGTGTGTATTTCATGAATATCTTATCACGAATTGCGCATTGCGGCTCACACATCACAAATCAAAAAGCACTGCTTAATTTTCAATCATTATGTATCCCGCATCACTGATATTTATTGCGCTTGATAACGATTTCACCAATTATTCATATCTTAAGGATTCGATTGGATCTAAATTAGCTGCTTTGCGGGCGGGCAACATCCCAAAAATGACGCCTACAGCGCCTGAAACAAAAAAAGCGATGAAAACCGAAAAGAAAGTTACCACTGTTTTAAAATTGGTGATCCAATTGATAGTTAATGACATCCCGACACCGAGAAAAATGCCAATTAAACCGCCGGTGAGGCTGAGCGCCATGGCTTCCATCATGAATTGTTCCAACACCACTTTTCGGGTGGCCCCAATTGCCCGACGAATTCCAATTTCACGAGTCCGTTCCGAAACGGTCGCCAACATGATATTCATAATACCGATGCCACCGACCAGTAATGAAATCGCAGCGATTGATCCGAGCAGAATATTGTAAATGCGGCGTTCTTTTTCTTCCTGTTTCAAGAGTTCATACGGGATGATGATATTGAAATCATCATTTTTGAAATGGCGGCGTTCCAAAATTCGTTTTGTAACCGCAGCCACTTCAAGCAGAACCTCGGAATCATCTGCCTGAATTGTAATTTGCTTAATCTCACTATCCAGTTGATTTTCTTTGGTTAAGCGTCGAAGAAAGGTCGTGAGCGGGATATAAATATCATTATTCAAATCACGCGCCGCCAGTTCGCCCACCGTTTCGGTAAACAGGGCTTTATTTTCCATGATTCCAATCACTTCAAACCATTGATCCGCCACTTTTACCATTTTATTAAGTGGATTTTCCACCGGAAAAAGCGTTCGGGCAATTCCGGCACCGAGAACACAGACTTTCAGGTGGCGAACGTAATGATCTTCATCAATAAAATTACCAAAGGTGGTGTGATAATTCAGAATATTTTTGAATACAGGGGTGATGCCAATGACGGTGGCTTTGGCGGATTTATCCTCATATTGGGCATCCAGTTCCTTTTCCGCCTGCGGCGCCACATTTTTGACCTTTGGAACGATTTCCTGAATTGCTTCTGCGTCTTTGAGGGAAAGTCCCTGGGAGAATTTGGCGCGAATTTCCTGAATTTCCTTTTCGGTTAGTTTTTTTTCGCGAACGATAATGTTGTTAACGCCCAAATCCTTAAACTTTTCAATGGCCTCCTGTTTGGCGCCTTCACCAATGGAAAGCATGGCAATCACCGCGGCTACCCCGAAAATAATCCCCAGCATGGTTAAAAAAGAACGCAATTTATGGGATAAAAGACCATCAAAAGCCAAATTCAGATTTTCCTCAAATTGCATCAAATTCCTCCTCTGGATTCAAATTTGGTGACCATCTGACCTTCTGAAAAATCGCCCTGAATAGCTGTAAAATGGTTGTTTCGGGCTATCATTTTAAATTCGGCTTTTTTAATTTGTGAACCATTTTTTAGAAAAAGATAATAACGGGAATTTTCTTTAAATATATATTCGTTGGGAATGAAGAGCGTATTTTCCAGTTCGGCAATAAATATTTCGCAACTGACCGTCATGCCGGGTTTTAAAATAGGATCTGATTTTTTTAGTAAGATGATAACTTCGAAAAGTTTAACGAGCGGATTGTTTTCTTTTTCATAACAAAGTTGCGCAATGTCGATGATTTCACCCTCAAAATCATTTGCGGGGAAAGCATCGAGGCGAATAGTGACTTTTTGGCCAAGGTAAACTTTGCGAATATCCGTCTCGTTAATCGCTGTCTTGACACGCATCAGACTGAGGTCCGGAATTCCCAGAATGGGAGCCCCGGGCCAGAGTTCATCACCAATCCGAACTTTTTCGCGCGTTCGCCAATTTTGCTTATATTCGATTAAACCTTTCATGGGAGCGGTAATTCGGGCTTTTTGTAAGGCTCGTTGTGCCCCGGCGATCTCATTTTGTAATTTAAACAAAGTCAATTGCTGAATTTTAACCTCATTTTGTTGGGCAATTTCCATCTGCTGAATTCGCTGCTGTGTTTTTATTAAGGAAATTTCTTCCTTTTCAAATCGCAAAGCGCTGATTTTTTGGCGCTTTTCAGATTCAAATTTTATTTTTTCATGCTGCAATTTCGACAGGTTAAATGCGGCGCGTGCTGTTTCTAATTGGCTTTGAATCTGTCTTTTTTCATTTTCATGCTTGATGAGCAGATTCCGAAAATCCGCTTCAGCAATCTGAAAAGCATTTTCTTTCTCTTTGAGATATTTTACCACCGCCGAAGTGTCAATTTGAATTACAAAATCACCTTCTGCTACCTGCGTTCCTTCTTCAACCATGGCCGCGATTTTCGAACGTCCATATTCCCATCCCAATCGTGGCATGACGATGGTTCGTGAACGCACAGCCTGTAATTCCCCTGTCTCAACAATAGAGGCAATCAATTTTCCTTTTTGAATTTTAACAAAATTTCGATCTGGCGTTGAGCAGGCAAAGAGAATGACTATCATCACCAGGGGTGCTAAAAAATGTGTTGATTTCATTTGGTCTCCCCCTGAGTTTTCCCTTTTTCAGCCGTCAATCGCTGCATTGGATCATTCAAAGCGATTTCATTTCCTTCTTTGAGCCCTTTTTCAATAATGACAAAGTCATTATTTTCACGACCAACCTGAACCTCCTGGGGCTTATAGTCATTTCCTTTTTTTAGATAGATGATTCGCTTTTCATCCTTGATAAAAAGTCCTTCCAGTGGAATAAAAAGCACGCTATCAATTTTATCAGCGATAATATCACAATTCACTGTCATACCGGGTTTCAGCAGCTTGTGGTTGCCTGAAATTAAAATTTCCACCGGAAAGACCTTCACATCCGATTTTCGATCTTTCTTTTTCGCCAGCAAGGCAATGTTGATGACTTCGCCGGTAAAAGTTGTATCCGGATAGGCATCCAATTTAATTTTAACTTTTTGACCCATTTTGATTTTTGAAATATCGACTTCATTTATCTCGGTTATCGCTTTTATCTGGCTTAAATCGGGAAGGCTCATGATGGGGACACCGGACCAGGGTTGTTCACCCACCTGCCACTTGGCATCGCTCATCCAGTTTTCTTCAATAATCACCAGACCCGGCCCCGGCGCTTTGACTGTCAGTTTCGTAAGCGTTTCATTGGCAGCCGCCAGATTGCTTTCCAACTGACTTATTTTAAGTTGCTGCTTGTGCAATTCTTCCCGGTGAATCATTTTTTGATTTTCAATTTCCTCCCGGGCCTTTTTGAGTGAAATTTCTGACTGCTGGAGTTGTAACTGGATCTCTTTCTTCTTAATTTCGGCCTGATACGCCGCTTGTTCCAACTCTAACTGTGAAATTTGATAGGAAATTTCGGCCATTTTCAAGTCGGCTTCCAATTCTTCAATTTTGGACTTTTGATCCGCCGCCATCTTCGTATATTCAGCCCGGGCAATGTCCAGCTCCGCTTTTTTATCGATAATCGCTTTTTGAACCTCGGCTGGATCAAATAAAACCAAAGTATCGCCTGTCTGTACTTGTTTGCCATCTTCAATTAATTTGGTGATTTTTAAGTCACCAAAACGCCAGTCAATGGCAGGTGCCGAAATCATCGTCGAGACCGTGGCTTTTAATTCTCCGGTTTCCACCACATTAATTAAAAATTCTCCACGTTTCACTTTAAAGGTCTCAATCTGCCGGGCCATTTTCGAACCACAGCCTGAAATGATAATCAGATTCAAAAGTACAATAAGAAATGTTTTGAATTTTGTATACATAATCCTCCTTATTAATAAAAGGAGTGAATTGGTTGTTATCATTTAATCCCTGCAATTCCATTCAGTCTGGAATTTA
The DNA here is from genome assembly GCA_020722815.1 of Caldithrix sp. GTDB lineage: Bacteria > Zhuqueibacterota > Zhuqueibacteria > Thermofontimicrobiales > Sulfurfontimicrobiaceae > DYKB01. The sequence continues at coordinate 15,730 of DYKB01000088.1, forward strand.
TTTTTCTGCTAAAATTAATTTTGGCGAAGGCTTGCGCAGTGCCAGTTCTTCGTTCCCGGTCAATCCCGCGGTAATCATTAAAAAATTTTCCCCCTGGTAGGTTGGCGAAACCGGTTGTCGTTTAAATTTCGAACCCTGTCGAATATAAACGACTTTTAGACTATCCTCCTCAAATACCGACTCCTGAGGAATGGAGATAGTATCCTTCGTCGCTTCGGTGAAAATGTCACAGATGACACTCAAACCCGGCTGAATATCCAGATTGGGATTATTTAGCGCCACGATGACCTCAAATTTTTTAATTTTTGAGTTCCGTTCGATCGCCTTACCAACTGATGCTACCCGAAGAATTTTGCCGGTAAATACGCTATCCCGTTGCGAAACGATTCTTACTTTGACAGGTTGATCTGTTTTAAGCTGTTTCATATACGTTTCGCTGACTTCTAATTTTACCTGGAGTTTTGAAAGTTCCGGAATGATCATTAATGGCATCCCACCCCAGACCCCATTACCTTCTTTGATTTTCTGATCCGTCATCCAATTAATGGCATAAACTATCAAGCCATCCACCGGAGCGGTTAATGAAAGCCGGTCGAGAAACATTTTAGCCCGACTGAGTTGATTTTCCGATTGGGCAATTTTCATTTTTTGACGGCTTAACTCGGACTCATGAATCACTTTTAAAGCGTCTAATTGCCTGGAAATTTTTTCACGTTCCACTTCTGATCTCTGGATATTTAATTCAATTATTTTTTTTCGAATTGGGGAAACATATTCCAGATGAGCGAGTTGTAATTTATCAATATTAACCAAGGCTTCAATATTTTTTAATTGGGATTCTAATAAAGTTCTGTTTAGTTTGAGTTCAGCTTCGATTTGGGTATAATCCGCACGGGCACCTTCGAGGTCAGAAAGGGCATTTTTATAATTATTTTCAATTTCAGTGGCTTCCAGCAGACAAACCACATCGCCTTTTTTAACCATGGTCCCTTCTGGTAACAGCCGATTGATTTTGGGATTCGGCCAGATTTCAGGACATGAAATTGTAACTGATTTCTGAGCTTCAATTTCACCCGGTAAAACAATTTTACTGATAAAAGGCTTTTTAGTGACTTTATAGGTGAAAATATCTTCTGCTTTTTCTGTTGGATTACAAAAAATAAACAGCAGCAAATTGAATTCACAGAACAATGTGAATGCCTGGTTTTTCAATTTTTTCATTTAATCAATAACATTTTTATAATTTTAGATCTATAGTGGATTAATCGTAACCGTTCACAGGTATGCTAAAATAGTAACTTCGGTCATGCCCGAATGCTTTTAACGGGCATCCATTGGTCTAAAAAAGTATGGATTCCCGCCAAAAACATGCGGGAATGACAGATTCTCGCCACCCGGTGAACGGATACGATTCATCAAAATATTTGAAGTTGGTCGATGGAATCAAAAATATTTTATTATTTAGACGGTTTCAATCAGAAAAAAGTTTATACAAATTTTCAATTATTATTTTTTTATGATGAAGTGTTGAATTTTTGTTGATGTCAGTAATAGCATCCTGAGAGATAAACCGCTTTCTCTGGAATGCCTAAAAAATACCTTGAATATTTACGTACAATTCTTTATTTTGTTTATTCAAATTTGAAAAATTTTTAGCGTGAACACTTAAAATGAAATTAAAATTTAATGAACCCGATTGGACGCTGTTTGCGGTCTGTATCCTGATTTTAGTGGTTGGCACTATCTTCTTTCGACTGGATGCCGGAAAATATGATATTGAAATAACGAACCATTTTTATGACGCCACCAGGCTAACAGGTGATCGTTTTTATCTCGGAAAAGAAGAGCCGTGGAACTGGCTGCGAAAAAATGACAGCACCTTTACCTTATTATTGGTATTGCCGCTTTTTTTGATTTTGATAGCCAGTTTTTTTAAATCAGGATTAAAATTTTTAAAAAGATATGCATTGTATGGCTTGACCTCGGTGTTAATGGGCTCTGGAATATTGGTAAATGTGCTGTTCAAAGGCTATTGGGGCCGTCCCCGTCCCCGTGAAGTGCTCTGGTGGCCGGATTCCATCAACGCAAATAATTTACCATTTTATAAAGTCTGGGATCCGGCATTTGTCGATGGACTTGATAGTAAATCATTTCCATGTGGCCATGCATCGATTGTTATTGCTTATATTGTTATTTTTTATATTTTTAAACATCCGGAAATATTGGCCCGAATAACCGGAGAAGTGCGATCCTGGAAAATTAAATTATTAATAGCCTTGAAATATACCGGCTGGAGTGTAACGTTTATTGGCGGGGGATTGATGGGATTCACCCGGATTGTTCAGGGTGCCCATTTTGCGTCTGATGTGCTCTGGTCATTCGGGATGGTTTTATTATCAAACTGGATTTTATATTATTTTGTTTTTAAAATTCCACAATGGGAAAGGGCCGCGTTAACAAAAAGAATAAAAAATGAGTAGCAGTTTTTTTATCGATTAACCTTCTGGAGATTATGACGACGCCAATTGAAAAATATATTATCATTCATTATAGTGAAATTGGCCTTAAAAAAGGAAATCGCAGTTTTTTTGAGCATGTTTTAAGACGAAATATCCAAAAAATGCTGAATGATTTGCCAATCGGGCCGATTATTATTGATTATGGTCGCTTTTTATTAAACCTGAAAGAAGATTCACCACTTGATATTATTGCAGCGCGCTTGAAAAAGACCTTTGGAATTGCCCATTTTAGTATTGCCTATCCGGGTGGTCCGGAGGTGGAGGTGCTTAAAAAACAAATAGTTGAAAAAATCGGACAAACTTCGTTTCGCACTTTTGCGATTGAAACCCGTCGAATTGATAAAGAATATCCGCTAAGATCGAGAAAAGTAAATGAAATTGTCGGCGATTATGTGCGGACAACGCTCAATAAAACCGTCAATCTATCACAACCAGAACTCCGCTGTAATATTCAGATTTATAATAAAAAGGTAATTTTTTATTTTGAACGATTGGAAGGTTTGCGGGGATTACCAGTCGGGAGTAGTGGCAAGGTTGTTTGTCTGCTTTCTTCCGGAATCGATTCACCCGTAGCGGCCTATCAGATGATGAGTCGTGGCTGTAAGGTCATTTTTGTACATTTTCATAGTTTCCCGTTCACGGATAAACGTTCCTGTTATAATGCCATTTCGTTGGTCCAAACGCTTACGAAATTTCAAAATCGCTCGCTGCTCTATCTCGTTCCACTGGCAAAGATTCAGGAAATCATCATTGCGGTGGCACCAGCCCAATATCGATTGCTTCTTTATCGGCGTATGATGTTTCGCTTTGCCGAAGGCATCGCGAACAAAGAAAAAGCCAAGGCCCTGGTGACTGGCGAGAGCCTGGGACAGGTGGCGTCACAAACCCTGGAAAATCTGGCTGCTACCTCTCAGGTTGTGGAAATGCCAATTCTGCGGCCGCTGATCGGTATTGATAAGGAAACTATCATTAAGCACGCTCAAACTATTGGTACGTTTGAAACCTCGATCGAGCCATACAATGATTGCTGTAGTTTTCTCGTACCCCCGAATGTCGCCACGCGTGCGAAAATTGAAGACTTGGTAGCGATTGAACAAAAATTGGGCGATTTTAACGATTTGCTTTTCAAAATTTATGAAGAGAGTGAATCGAAGATATTGGAATTCCCTGAGAAGATTCAGATAGCAGGTGTTTAGGGGGTCGGTATTAAAGCCGTAGGCTTGCGGTCTTTGCCTGACTTGTATATATCCTGAATCCCGACAGCTTGTCAACATAAAAGTTAAAATTTAATAAAAGGAACAAGATTCAATGCAGGAATTAGAAAATATAAATGGGCAACCGAATGAACTCCGTACAGATTTTTTAAAACGGAGTCGCGCCTGTCGTTTTGTTGGAGAACGCAGCGAAATCATAAAAAAACTTGAGTTTGAAGGAAAATTATTAACGCCGAAGTATTATTGTGCGGCGATGGGGGGATACTGTCAGGATGATGCGGTCTGTGTTGCACTGGTTTCCCGCGCCAAATTGCCCACGCGTTTTGGAAATTTTGAAATTGCGGTGTTTCAAAATAATAAGGATGGGAAAGAGCATCTGGCCGTTATTCGGGGAGAGGTGAAAAACGCGTCAGAAGTGCCGGTACGCATCCACTCGCAATGCCAGACCGGCGATATCTTTGGCTCTCTTCGATGTGATTGCCGCGATCAGTTGGAGCATGCCCTGACCACATTTGGCAAAATGGATCGTGCCGTTTTATTGTATCTGAAGCAGGAGGGAAGAGGCATCGGTCTGGCCAACAAGATTCGGGCGTATCATTTGCAGGAGCAGGGTCTGGACACTGTCGAAGCCAATGAGGCCCTGGGTATGCCGGACGATGCCCGGACGTATGAAATCAGCGCGGCAATGGTAAAATTATTGGAAGTGAAATCAATTGTATTATTTACAAATAATCCCCGAAAAATCAAGGGTATGGAAGAAAATGGCATTGTCGTAGCCCGGCGGGAAGCGATTATTATTCCGCCCAATCCATATAATAAGGAATATCTCCTCACTAAGAAAAAGAAATCAGGACATTTGTTTGATGAGACGATAGAATAATTTTAAAAACACTTTTAATCGGATGGATATTCAAAACTTTTCAGGATATAAATGAGAAAACTCTTATTCTTTTTGAAAAAGTGGCACCGGATTTTCATCTGTTTAAGATAAACCTACGCCCACTTAAATTGGCAAAAAGATTTGAGAAATTGAAATCCAGCTTTCTAATGAATTATCCGAATTCTGTTTACATTGACAAAATTAATGGGATAAATAGGTGTATTTTTCCGGATTTATCGTTCATATTTATGGCTGGTTTATGGGTCGAGTCATTAGGATTAATCCCCAATAATAATGTAAGTTTTGAAATACCAAATAGTTAGAAACCCTTGAAATTTGAATCTGAAAAAGAATGAACAGAAAAAGTAACCGATCACAGGGAATAGTATCAAATTTGTTGTGTCGCCGGTTTTACTGATTCCTCAGGTGAATAAGGTTTTTAATCAACCAGGCCACGAGATCAAACCCAATCGACCTTATTGACCTTAGTAACAATTCGAGGGTCCCTGCAATTTAACCTTATTACCTTATTTCTTCATTTAATTATCATCACCAATAAGGGAATAAGGTTGGTGGTGTCCCGGGTTT
>DYKB01000174.1 GCA_020722815.1 Caldithrix sp.
GGTCCCTATGATGTCATCTATTTTTTTTTGTTGCACTTCAGATTTGAATTAGGCCATGGCTAAGACTCCCGGCATGGAAATCGCCGTTGTACTTGTCGATGGTAGAAAGTGTCTTCCAGTTTTCCTTCCAGCTTTCGGGATTGTTGTATTTTTCATCCAAGGCCGACCAAGTGGCAATGACTTCCAAAGTTTTAAAATCGCTTCCAAAAGTCGCTGTTAGCCTTTGACAAAATCCAAACCAGCTTTCATAATCAGGGAAATGCTGGCCTGGATCAAGACGAGGATCGATCAAAAGCTTTTTTAATTGCTCCGTGGAAGGTTTGGGTTTTTCGCTTTTTGCCGGCTCATTGTCTTGCTTGAAAATATGAATCTTCAGTTCATCTGGGAGTGGCTGGGGTTCAAAATTATTTAGAGGCGTATACCCTGGACTTCCACCAAGGATGACATAGCCGCCATGGGCTTTAATATCAACGCTGGCGAGTGGGTGACTTTTTATTGGAGGATGGGGTTCGTCGATCGTGTAATACAGATGAAGCCCTCCGCCACCGGTTGCCACGGCCATGGTTTTCGCTTTTAGGTCATCGATTGAAATCCCGATGTTTTTGAAGCTCTCGAATCCGTCTGGCTTGACGTGTCGGTCAATGTCAACAACGATCAAACCTTCTGGCAGTTCACCGCCCACCATCCCTCCATCTTTCATCCGATCAAGGGCTTGAAAGATCCCAAATCCATTCTCCTTGCCATAACCTTTCCAAGACTTGCCACCGGTATCCGGGATTTTATTAAGCTTGCATGGGAAAAATCCAATCCCGGAAGTTCGCAGTTTTTTTAGATATGGCTTGACGTCTTTCATCGAATCTTGTAAATCGGCTTCTGCATGAACGTTTTGGGCATGGTCATCGGAGGCAACCGGCGGCCAGCCTTCTTTTTCTATGTCCATCTATTTCACCCCTTGCCTTCCACGATCAAGCCAAGCCAGAATATCTTTTTTGTTATAAGCAATTTTCCCACGGCCGGTCATGCCTCCGATTTTTACATACGGAATTTTTTTTTGGCTTCTCCAAACGTTTAAAGTTCCCGGAGATACACCGAGTAGGGTAGCCAACTCCTTGTTTGTCAATAATCCCAATTCATTTTCAAAATTTTCCATTTTAAACTCCTTATTTATATTATAGTTTTTTTTAAACCATTTTTAAAAAATTTTATAAAATTTTATTCATAAATTTAAACTCCTTTTTTTAAAATTTAATATGTTACAATACCGTAAATTTTTGAAATACATTGTCAATCATTTTTTTTACTGTTTACAAATAAAATGTCCATATTTTTTTATAAAAATCCAGGCATAACCTCCCCGGAAAAATGGCATGTATTTTTTACTAATATTTGAGGCGTTTTTCACCAGAATGAGTAAAAGTATTACCCCGGACAGGGAATGGCCGGAAAACGGCTAAAAATGGCCTTTCCGGGCATTCTGGCGGGTTTAATCGCCGCCTGAGAGTAATTTTTCTTGGATTATTTGTACAGGTGCAAGATTTTCTGCAGGGTGGTAGTAGTGGTTTTGCATCACGTCCGTGCTATGGCCGGTAATACTTTTTACGGTGGCCGCATTCAATCCGGAATCCAGTAAATAAGTATTCAGGAAATGCCTCCAGCTATGAAGGGTAATGTTTCTTTTTTTTCGTTCGGCTTCATCGATTCCGATTTTGGCCAATGCTCTTTTTAACGTTTTTTCAAAATATCTTTGCTCGGCTGGTTTGTCTTTTTTTTTGTATCCCGGAAACAAAAAGCTTTCCGGGCTGGCATCTGGATGACCATCAGCCAGCCAAGCCTTGACAACCCGGATGACAGATTGTGATATAATGACACGCCTGGCCTTTCCTGTTTTTGTGCCTTCCTTGACTTTCCCCGGTGACTTTTGCCATGTTTTTGAAATTGAAATAATCCCGGTTTTAACGTCGACGTCTTTAACTTGTAAAGCCTGGATTTCACCCACCCGGCAACCGGTAGTGGCCATTAAAAGATTGCCCAAAAACCCGGCGGTTTCTTTCCTTGTAGGGAATCCATGGCCAGCGGGCGAATCCCATGGAACGGCGAAAATTTCCCGCATTTCACCCGGCGTTAATATACCACGTTTTTTATATTCATAGGCCGGTTTTTTTGTAGTGGGGACGGCCTCTATAAGTTCGTCCTCGCATGCTTTTTCCAAGATTGAATTTACAGACTGTAAAAGCCTTATGATAAGATTCCCGCTTTTCCCGGATTCTGCCAAACCATTGCGAAAATCTCGCAAAGTGGCTTTTTTAATTTCCGTTAGCCGGAACCCACCAAGGCGTGGTATAATATGATTTTCAAGCTGGCTTGTGAGCGTTCGGCAATGCTCTGGGCTTATCCGGTGTCCAAGGGCTCTTTTACTTTTCGCATAGTCTCCGTCCCATTCAAAAAAGCCTTTTGCATAATCCCGGAAAAGAATTTCATCCCCGGGTAGCGTTTGGCCTTTTTTCTGGAAAAACACATCCGCCCATTTTTCTGCATCCCGTTTGAGTTTTTGGCCGGTCGGGATCGTTTTTCATTGCCCGTTTTCCTTGTACCGGAGATAATAAAATTTCCCCGCCCTCAATGTCCTTTGGTAAAGCGAATATTGCATAAAACCAACATTCCCGGGGATTCTGACCGTCAATTTATGTTTCTTGCAACCATTTGCAACCAGAATTTTATTTTTTCTTATGTTTTGCCTTGTTTTTTTGAAAAATGCCATTAATCTTGAAAAATTGATTGTTTTCTTGTCTGATTGTTTATTTTATAAGCAGTTTTTATTGATTTTTTTGGGAAATACTGGATTTGAACCAGTGACCTCTTGCATGTCAAGCAAGCGCTCTAACCAACTGAGCTAATCCCCCGCTCTGGGATAGTTTGTTTTTCGAATACGCATCGTCAAGAAAAGCGTGGTGGGGAAGCGGTTAATAGAGATGGATTCAGCCCTTTCCCCCGCCGATGGATTTATCCCATAAACATATACTCATTTTTCATAAAATGACCACCAGATTGTGCGGTTTTGATTGACAACATAACTATCTTAATGTATAGTGTCATAGAAAACAACCGGGGTCGATGGGTGATGCCAAAGAAGAAAAATTCAGGGAGAAGAAATTCCATGTACTATGATATTGCCATGAAAACCCTGCTGGAATGTGCCCGCGA
>DYKB01000175.1 GCA_020722815.1 Caldithrix sp.
TATGCATATCATAATAAAAAAGACCGTAATAAATCCGTATTACGGTTCATATGTCTGAGTTGGTGCTATTATTTAGGAAGTCGAACCTCCTAAATGGAGGTTCGACTTCCAAATACATCATTTATCCCGTACGCAGCGAAAACCGACATCCACATCTTTATAATCTTTTCGAAAGCCGCACCTTGTGGCCGCGCGCTGTTCGCTTATTCCGTCATCATAAGCTCCACCCCGCAATGTCTTGAATCCTTTTTCGAAATCCTCCTGGTTGTATTTGTCATTTTCAGGATAACTGTTGAAATCATCGGCCGTCCATTCATAAACATTGCCGGCCATATTCAAAACTCCGTAGGGACTCACGCCGAGCTCCGTGCCGACGGGCGCCGTATATCTCCAGCCGTCGCTTTCATCATATCCATAGCCAATTCCGTTTCCGTGATTGGCTTTTCGGGGATCCCAAGTATTTCCCCAGGGCCAAATTCTTCCGTCTATTGAGCGAGCCGCTTTTTCCCATTCAGCTTCGGTGGGCAATCGACTGCCGCGCCAGCGGCAATAGCTGTCGGCATCATTCCAATCGACTCCGACTACGGGCTGGTTTGGCATATTAAGTGTTTGATCTTCCCAGATTGAGGGAGCTTCGCGTCCGGTTGCCTCAACAAACATCTTGTAATCGCTGTTAGATACCTCTTTTTTGTCTATATAAAAATCAGGAAGAGTGATTTTTCTTTGAGGATATGAGGAAGTATAATCCTCTCTTTCCCAACCGCCGTCATTTTGCCGCCAAGCGTCAGTTATTTCCTGTTCGGTGCTTCCCATAATAAATTCTCCTGCCGGAATCAAAATCATATCCTCTTGAGGCATAGGAACGAATTTTGCGGAAGTTTTTTCGGATGAATTTGCTCCCGCATTCGGATTAACAGCTCTGTTTTTGTTGCTAAAGGTAAATAGACTATAAATTAGCAGCAAAATTATCGATGATGAAATAACCAATTTTTCTTTTTTCGAAAATTTTTTCCACTTTTGCTGGCGATCTTCAATTGCTATTGGACCGTTTATCGAGTAGATGTTGTTTTTGTAAACGACAATATCTCGTCCTATGAGTGAATTTATCTTGTAGCGATACTGCCTCACATGATTTTCGGTATATTCTTTGGCTCCCGCCGGGTCGAAAAAATCGTTTATGTCACTTATTGTTGCGTTTTTTTTGTCGCACAGATACACAAGCAAACGATAAGCGTTGCCTGTGAGCGCTAATTCCTTGTTGTTTTCGTCAAAAACCTTTTTGCCTGTGGTGTCCAGTTTGAAATATCTGTGTTTGAAAATCATTTCCCTTTTCATAATTCTCCTCGGAGCGCGCGTCCGGCTTCAATATTTTCTTCGCGTTGTTCTTTTTCCTGAAGCTGGACGATTACATTTTTCACCTTATTGGGATCGGGGATTTGATAAAAGACAAACCGCTCTTTTTCGCCGGCTGTTTGGACATGGATATTTCCGTAATTAAGAAGTGTTGGAATAAAACCGGATATTTCGGAAGTGACATCCTGGATTTTGGTGAGTTTCAGTTCCGATATGTCGCGATTGAAAAAACCTTTCTGGTTGATATTGATAATGCGTTCATTGGTGACAATCCAAGCGTCGAGATAATAATCAAGCCAGAGAATAAAAAACAAGTTCCAAATAAAAAGCGTTCCAAGACTTTCGCCGAAAAGGAGCAAGCTGTAATATTCACTTTGGGAAAAACTTGGGTCAAAGAAGATAAAGAAAAAATATGCCAGAATCAGTCCGGCTATGCCAGCCAAAATCGAAAGAAGATGCGCGAAAAAGATGAACCAATGCCGGCGCAGGAAAAGGATAATTTGTTCGTCGTTATGTTGGCCGGGAAAATTTATTTCTCCAAACATAGGAATTCTCTACGAATTACGAATCAAGTACGAATATACGAATGAATTTACAATACATATTATAATTGGAAACTTCCGAATAGTTGCTCCCAATCTATTTGAGCGAACAATATAAAATTTGATATCAACAGCAGTACTGCTCCAGTTATATATATCAGAGACATAATTCCCGCGACTTGGTGGTTGATCCGGTAGCGGAGCAAATGAAAAACAATCGCCGTGCCTATCGCGAAAAAAGTGAGAATGATGAGAAAATATAAGCTGATGACAATAGAGGACATAAGCTAAAACAATTTATCCTGTTCTTTGTTATACTTCAATCCCAGATGTTTGTAGGCCGCTTCGGTGGCGACGCGGCCGCGGGGAGTGCGGGCAAGAAAGCCAATTTGGAGAAGATAAGGTTCATAGACATCCTCGATTGTTTCGACCTCTTCCGATGTCGCGGCGGCAATTGTTGAGATACCAACCGGTCCGCCGTTGAATTTTTCAATTATGGTTTTCAAAATTAACCGATCTGTCGGTTCAAGCCCCAGTTCGTCAATTTCAAGGTTTTCTAAAGCTCGTCGGCAGAACTCTTCGGTGATGATATTGCCATTGTGGACTTGTGTAAAATCACGGACTCGTTTCAGAAGCCGATTAGCGACTCGCGGGGTGCGGCGGCTGGACTGGGAAACGGTTTTGGCTCCAGCGCTGTCGATGGGCACTGAAAGAATTTTGGACGAACGGCGTATTATCTTTTCAATCTCTTCGTTTTCATAGAAATCCAGCCGGTTGATCACGCCGAAACGGTTGCGAAGCGGCGACGAAATAGCGCCCAGCCGCGTCGTTGCGCCGATAAGTGTAAAACGAGGGAGATCCAATTGCAAAGTTTTCGCCGAGGGGCCTTTTCCAATAATGATATCCAGTTTAAAGTCTTCCATAGCTGGATACAAAACTTCTTCAATCAATTTGTTAAGACGGTGAATTTCATCAATGAAAAGAATATCGCCGTCGCTGAGATTGGTAAGAATTGATCCCAAGTCGCCGACTTTTTCAATGGCTGGTCCGGAGGTGACGCGGATATTGGCGCCCATTTCTTTGGCGATGATATGAGCAAGTGTGGTTTTTCCAAGTCCGGCGGGTCCATAGAGTAGGACATGTTCGATTGGCTCACTTCTTTTTTTAGCGGCCTCGATTAAAATCCGCAAATTTTCCTTTGTTTTTTGCTGGCCGAAATACTCTTCGAAACTTTGCGGCCGAAGGGTGATATCCAGTTTTGTGTCGTCAGCTTGTTCAGATGAAGAAGTAATCAT
>DYKB01000089.1:0-6492 GCA_020722815.1 Caldithrix sp.
CTATTTTTTCACTTTATTGGGCGTCTTACTGCAACTGGTATCAGGGAACAATTCGAGACGCAGTAACAGAAAATGTGAACAAAATATTGAAATGTAGAACATTTCAATTAGGATACCATTATCACAGCGACTTTACTATTGCCGTGCGAATTTATTTGATCAAATCATTTTTAGTCGCATTAAATTCCCTTGATCTCACCCAATTTATTTGATATATTTCTCAAGATTGAAATCCGGTGTTTCACCAAAATGGAGTAATTCAATGAAATCATTTGAATTCATGTCGGCCAATCGGATTATATTTGGTTCGGGTAATTTTAATCAGGCGGGAAAATTAGCCGGTCAATTTGGAAATAAAGCGTTGATTGTGACGAATTTTCCTGCCGGTGCAATTCTCGAGCGTCTTGAAAAACAACTGAGTGATTACCAAATTCATTACCAATATCTATCCATCTCTAATGAACCCACCATTACTTTAATCGATGATGGTGCTCGTATTGTGCGTTCTCAAACATTTAATGTCATCATTGGAATCGGCGGTGGCAGTGCGATTGATACCGGCAAGGCTTTGGCCGGTCTGGCGACGAATCCAGGTTCGGTTCTGGATTATCTGGAAGGCGTTGGAATGGGTGCCGAAATTAGACAGTCACCTCTCCCCTATCTCGCCATTCCAACGACCGCCGGCACCGGTGCCGAAGTAACAAAAAATGCGGTTATTGCCTCTTTTGAACAGAAATTTAAAAAGAGTATGCGGAGTCCGTTACTATTGCCCCGAATCGCACTGGTTGATCCCGAATTAACAATCACCCTGCCGCCAGAACCAACCGCCTATTGTGGAATGGATGCCCTGACACAATGTATCGAGGCCTATACATCCAAAAAGTCGCAGCCATTTACCGATATTCTGGCATTGGAAGGGATTCGCCTGGCCCGGCGAAGTCTGCTGATGGCCTTTCAGAATGGACAAAATTTGGCTGCACGTGAGGAAATGGCGCTTTGCAGTCTGCTCAGCGGGATGTCACTGGCCAATGCCGGGCTTGGTGCCGCCCATGGTGTTGGCGCAGCACTTGGTGCTTTATTTGGAATTCCGCATGGACTCGCGTGCGCAGTCATGTTGCCATCAGTCATGCAGGCAAATTACGAAAGTGCGTTAGAAAAATATGCACGCGTCGGTGAAATTTTAACAGATAACGCCTTCTCATCGTTAGAAGATGCGGCAAAAGCCGGGATAAAATTTATTTATCAATTACGAAAAGATCTAAAGATTCCGGAGTCATTGAGTACGTTGGGGATTACATCATCCGATATTCCTTTACTGGCCAAAAATTCAGGCGGTTCCAGTATGAGCGGGAATCCGCGGCAGTTCGGGGAGGAAGAGTTGGTGCAATTGTTAAATAATCTGATTTAAAATTTAATGGCGTGATGCGTAACAGCATACAATAAAATGCTACTCAATGCGACAGGAGGCATGGAGACATTCAGAAAAATGATTTTATTCTTCTTCGGGTTCCCTCCATTTTCTCCACGTCTCCCTGTCATAAAAATCGATGATATTAAAGAAGGAACAGAACATGAACCATTTTTTCTATTTTAAGATATTGATGATAATCAGTTTAATGATCTTATTTGTCACAATCGTTTTGGCAGGCGAATCTCATTTTGAAGAGCTGAAGCGTTTTTCGGCCTCGCAGGCACAGCAGGGTGTGGCTGTGGATGATAAATTTGTCTATGTAATCGGGACGCGGGAGATTGGCAAATATGAAAAGGAAACCGGAAAACTGGTTGCAGAATGGAAAGAGGCGTCGGATGGACTGATTTTGCACCTGGATAGCGGCGTCATTTTAAAAGACCGATTGTATTGCGCCCATTCCAATTATCCCGCCTTGCCCATGACCAGTTCGGTTGAAATCTGGGACACTAAAAATCTGCACCATTTGGATTCCCACAGTTTTGGAATTCAATGGGGCTCCTGTACCTGGATTGATCGATTCGATGGAAGCTGGTGGGCTGTTTTTGCCAATTATGATCAATTTCAAACTGCGTTGTCAAAAGATAATCGCTGGACGACTCTGGTCAAATTTAATGATGAATGGCAACCCCTCGCTTCTTGGGTCTTCCCTGAAAAGGTTCTGGCATTGATGAAGCCGATGAGTAATTCCGGCGGGTCCTGGGGACCGGATAAATTACTTTATGGCACCGGACACGATAAACGGGAAATTTATACTTTCCAGATTCCCGAAAAGGGCTCGACTTTGCAGCTTCAGGAAATTATATCTTTCACTTGTCCCGGTCAGGGAATCGCCTGGGATCGCCTCTTGCCCACCCGACTTTATGGAATTGATCGGGAAAAGAAGGAAGTGGTTGTCTCGAAACTCATTCCAGCGAAACCGATCCGGCGCCGGGGAAATTTCCAGAGCGAAACAGCCGGCCGGGAGGAATTGGAGCGATTTGCACAGACTTATTCCAATAAAACGGAATGGGAAGCGCGTGCCGAGCAGATTCGCGAAGGGATTTTAAAAGGTGCCAAATTGTCACCGCTTCCCCAAAGATGTCCGTTGAATCCAATTAGCCATTCCAAACGCGTTTATGATGGCTATTCAGTGGAAAATGTTGCTTTCGAAAGTTTGCCAGGCTTTTATGTCGCCGGTAATCTTTATCGCCCGGAGGGAATGAAACCGCCTTTTGCTGCGATTCTTTGTCCGCATGGCCATTTTAAGGATGGTCGTTTTCGTCCGGATCACCAGCTTCGCTGCGCTACGCTGGCTCGTATGGGAGCCATGGTGTTTGCTTATGACTTAGCCGGTTGGGGCGAATCGACGCAGTTTGAAAATTACAGTTTTCCGGAATCGCATCAAACATTCCCCGAAGCCGTTGCCCTGATAACCTGGAATAGTATGCGGGTGATTGATTTTCTAACATCGCTTAAAGAGGTTGATTCGCAACGGATTGGCGTCACAGGTGCATCCGGCGGGGGAACGCAAACTTTTCTGGTAGCCGCGCTGGACGAACGCGTGGCGGTTTCAGTGCCCACGGTGATGGTTTCCGCCCATTTCTTTGGCGGCTGCAACTGCGAAAGCGGTATGCCCATTCACCTGAGTGATAATCATTTCACGAATAATGTGGAAATCGCTGCACTGATGGCCCCGCGCCCGCAACTGCTCATCTCCTGTGGCGGAGATTGGACGAAGAACACGCCCAATGTTGAATTTCCATATATCCAGCATATTTATCAGTTTTATGAGAAAGAAAATCAAGTGGAAAACGTCCATTTTGCCAATGAAGGTCATGATTATGGCTACACCAAGCGAATTCCGGCCTATCAGTTTCTGGCGAAGCATCTGAAACTCGACATCAATCGGGTAACTTCCGCTGATGGAACAATTGATGAGAAGCCAGTGGTGATTGAAGATTCGTCCCAGATGATCGTATTTGATAAAAATCATCCCTGGCCGAAGAGTGCGGTTAAGGCGGTGAAATGGTAATGAGTGTCTGTCCGAAAACTCCGACCGCTGTCATTAAGAGGCGTTTTTTGCCGCAGCCTATTTTTTAGGCTCGCAATCCCATCGTTAAACAGCGGAGATTGCTTCGTCACAAAAAACGCTCCCCGCAATGACAGTGTCAGAGGCTTTTGCGGACAGACACTAATGAATATTACAACGTTAAGTCGAAAAAACTTATAACGCAGAGGCGCAGAAGACACGGGGGAAAAATTTTCACATAACGGCTATTGCGTGTTTGTCCTTTTTTGGGCAGGGCAAATTGCCAATTTGCCCTACATTACCTGATAGCAGCATCGACTATTGTTAGCGACATCTCGCGCAAGCCAGGGGAAAGCGCCCGGGTTCTCGTTCCACCACTCGATGGTGGAATGCAGCGGTGACGCTCTGCGTCGAGTCAAGCATTCCAACGTCGGAACGTAGGCACGAGATTAATAATGCGGCTAAAACAGTGAAATGGTAATTTTAATTTATGTGATACGTCAGAAAATTATACGGATCATGCGTGATAATTTTGCTTAAATCCACATTTTAATAGACATATCTCTATCCGGAAATGGCAGTTCAATGCCTGTCTCAATATAAGGAAATTTCTTTCCTTTAATTAAATAACCTTTGTCTTCAGCCAATTGAGCCTTTTGAATCGTTAAATCCAATCGAATGTTACGGACTCGGATTGAAGCCGCTATTTGAGAAAGCCCGTCCAGAAGTCGTGGCATTAAAACCAATTTATCGCCATTGGGTCGGATGCTTAATAAATGATGAATGAAAAATTTAATCACTTCCGCCCAGGTCCAGGGAATGATGCCATTTTGTGCCGCGGGTGGACTTTGCCGAAAACCATAAAATTCAAACCAACCACCGGATTTTGCACCAGGCATCGAATAGAGCCAATTTAAAACACGCCAGACTTTTTCATCATTTCCCGCTTCAAAATACGCCTGCGCCATCATCATCGTCGCCAGCGGCCAGGGGCCCGGCGAATCGGGCTCGGAACTGACATGATATCGGCTATAACCGCCATAATTCCAGGTCATATTCCATAATTTTTCCAATTCCTGCAGTGTATTCTGGGCTAATTCACCATTCGGATCAATAAATCGAAGCGCAATTGGCAAAGCAAAACAGGCATCGGGATTGAGGAGATGCGGCTCGTCCTTGGCTAAAGGCGTCCCCGGCGGCGATTGAATTTCAGGTCGCGGATGAATTTCCCGCTGTACGGTTCCAGCAACCCGACGTCGCTTGATAAAATGACCATTTTCAACCAGCGAAAATTTTGGATCGTTTAACATGGCACTTTTAATCGAATCCGCGATACTTTCCCATTTTTCTGCTAATTCTGGTTTATTTAAACTTCGGGCAAATTCCGCCGCACATTTTAAACCAACCGAAACATAAAATTGATAAATCATCTCCACCCCATCTTCAATCCCGAAAATCGCATGCCGTTCCCAATATTCCCGTTGATTGTGCAAAAGTCCGGAAGGTTCATGTCGGAAAACAGGCTTCAAAGGAAATTCCGCGATTGCCTGAATTTTGGCCCAGTATTTTTTAATTAATTGAAAATCGCCAGTCCAGTCATGATACGTTTTCAGCGCCAGTAAAAGTACACCATTCTGATCCAGTTCCGTTTCTTTCGGCGGACGCACCTGGCTGGAATCCACCGTGTCCCCGGCATCGGTGACAAACTGCGTCAACATACGCTCCAACAGCGTTTTGGCCAGTTCAAATTGTCCCGACAGGATTAAGCCCATGACAACATTCGACTGATCGCGCACCCATTCCAGATTATATTGCCAGATACTGGCATCCATGCGCCCGGAATGGGCAATATTCGCCGAACTCAGGTTTTGGGAAACGCGATAAAGATGATTGAGAACCGGCGAACCAAAATCAATTTTCGCTGTCTGTTCCCAGTACTGCTTCGCTTTCGCGGAAATTTCAACTAGTGGAGAGGAAAGCAACTCAAATTTGACCACATCATTTTCGGTATCTATCTGGTATTCGATAGCCACGCGTATTTCCTGACCCGCCGCGACTTTCATCTTCCTGTCGATAAATTGGGCTTTAATACCTGTTTGACATTTCACTTCGTGAGGCATTGAATCCGAATTGACCAAAAGAATTTCCCGAATCAATCGGGGCGTTTCCCGATCAGGACAATAAAATAGTTCAACGACTTCGATTGCAAAGGCCTTCCATTTCAATTGTACCGCCGGGATTCCCTCTATTGTCGTCCAGGCAGCCGGTACATTCAACGGCGCGGTTGGTGCGGGTTTATCATCAATTTGTATTGAAAGGGATGTATCTTTTAATCCTCTTTCCGAATCCATTGTCAAAGATTTTCGCTTGGGACCAAATTTTTCAGGATCCATGATTAAAACGCCCGCTGTGGTTCCCTCTCCAGACGGCGAAATCTGTATCGCAACTTCAATGAATCCATTACCGAGAAAAAAGTAATCCACGTCCTTTAAACTCGTCCGTACATCGGCCGGTCCGAAGTTCGGGTCATCGTGATAAATGTGCTCTTTAATATCCATAGATGTTCTCCAATTGCTGAAATTTTGTGATAAAATTTGTGAAATTTAATCCCCCATTTTAAGGAAATAAAGGATAAAATTCAAGGGGATTGTTGTTGGAGGGAAAAATTTATTAAACAAAATTCCTTGACATTTTGACATTTTTTTGATATTTCAATAATGAGTCAAACAAGTAATTTTCAATTATTCTTAATGCAACCAGGCCACAACTGAAATAGAACGCGGATTTAACGGATGAAACGGATTTACACAGATAAAAAACGACTTCGCCTCAAAAATATTTTGAAAAATAAAGATATTAAAGTTGAAATTATATGGAATGAATAACAATGCATAATTAGAGTCTATCCGAAAATGCCAAGTACTGTCATTGCGAGGCGTTTTTTGCCGAAGCCTGTTTTTTAGGCTCGCAATCCCCCCTTTTAGAACAATAGGAGATTGCTTCGTCACAAAAA
>DYKB01000089.1:6592-20833 GCA_020722815.1 Caldithrix sp.
AAACGTTCCTCGCAAGGACAGCTCAGGGTGCATTTAGGGACAGAAACTAAATAGTAAAACGTGATTCCCGAACAACAAAACGCCATTACGTATCACGCATTACGAATCACGCAAATTGAAGCAAAAATTTATAACTTTAATTTATAACCATAATCTATTGACAGGATGATCGAATGGCACATCACACCTTAAAATCAGCGTATCAACAACTGGAAGACCGACTCAATCGATTTCCTCAGGGCGCGCCGCCTTCTGAATACCTGTACCCGATTTTACAAATTCTATTATCTGATTATGTTGATCTCAAAAGACGAAAATATAAAAACTTCTGCGGTATATGTTGGCTCATTGATTTTAAAGCAAATTCAAAAAAGCCAAACAGATAAGATTTCTATTTTTGAAATTGCGGAAAACTTGCAAAAGCATAATATCATTAGTTACAGACAAATTGTTTTTGCATTAATGTTTTTATATTCCTGTGGTATGATTGATTTCAAAGAACCTTTTATTTATAAGATATAAAATATGATACTGTTACAACGTTTATATACAGAGCCACAATACTTTGAACCAATTGTTTTTAACGAGGGAATAAATCTTATTGTTGGCGACAAGTCGGAGGGTAGTCGCAAAACAAATGGAGTTGGAAAAACAATGTGTATAGAGTTTATAAACTATTGTTTATTAAAAGATAAAAAAGACAGTAGAGTTACTAAAATTCCTGAAAATAAATTTCCATTAAGTGTGAAAATCATGCTTGATTTAAAAATAAATCACTATCAACTTACAATCATCCGCACACGAGAAAACCCTGACAATGTCATAATCGTTTCAGACAATGAAGAATTATTTTTTAGATCAATACCAGACGCTTCAAAATATTTGCAAAATTTACTTTATATAAATCAACCGAACAAATCTGTATTTCCTTCATTTAGGCAATTACTTGCACCTTTAATGCGTGACGAACGCTCAGAATTTAAAGATTTAGTCAATAGCTTTGATACTAAAAAGCGCATTCCACCCGATTATTTACCACATCTTTATATTTTGGGATTTGACATTTCAATATATAAGGATTACAAAAAATTATTTAAAGACATCGAAAACCAAAATAAATTATTGAGCGAACTAAATAAAGAAATCACAGAAAATGGAAATTTAAATATAAATGATATAAGAGCGAAGTTGAATGCTTTGGAAGATGAAGTAAAAAAATTGAATTCTGCGATAGAAAATCTAAGAACCAACGAAGCATTTAATAGTATTCATAAGGATTTAACAGCGCTTGAAACAGAATTAGAAACCCTAAAAACACGCCAGAAAGCAATTCATTATGAAATTAAAAAGATAGAAACACTACCCAAACCTGAAAATATCAGCAAGACAGAAATTTCAATATTATACAACCAATTTAAGCAGGGTTTGGGCGATATGATTGAAAAATCGTTATCCGAAATGGAAAATTTTAAAACTAAAATTGACAATTTCCGAAATTCTATTGTTAATAGCAAACTTGAAGTATTACAAAACGAATTAAATCAGCTTGCTATAAAAATTGGTGAAAAAGACAAAGCATATTCAGATAAAATAAAGCTAATAGACAACGGCAAAGTATTGAAAGACCTGAAAACAGGAATAAGTATTTACAATAGGAAAAGTGAAGAGTTAAACAAAATCCGGTACCAAATTACATCCTATGATGAAGCATTTAAACACAGACGTGATGTACTCAAACCTCATTTAGACGACTTAAAACTTGATATAAACAGACAAATTGAAGATAACGAACAAATTAGAAAAAGTTTTGAAACAACAATCCTTGACATCCACGAAATTATTATGAATAGCCGGGAAGCTTCATTTAATATCGTAACTAAAAATTCATCAACAAGCAAAGATTATATTGATTTTCAAATGCGTATAAAAGATGACGGTAGCCATAGCATTGAAAGAACAAAAGTTTTTATTTATGATGTCGCACTGATGTTTAATGAATACACAAAGCAACGTCATCCACACTTATTAATTCATGATAATATTTTTAATGTTGACCAGGATACCTTAATCCAATGCTTGAATTACTTAAGCAAACAAGAGGAACAACATCCAACTGAATTTCAATATATTTTAACTATAAATCGAGATAAAATAGAAAACGAAGAAAGACAAAACCTGATTAAATTGGATATTATTTCTCATCGTAAGGCAAATTTTACAAAATCAAATAGATTCTTAGGAATAGAATATAAAGAAAAATAATCATTTCATTCCTTACACTATCACCACCACCAACTCCTTCGGCCCATGCACCCCAAAAGCCAATACCAATTCAATATCCGCTGTCTTCGAAGGACCAGAAATCAGCAAGGCATTCAGGGGAGATTTATCGCTCCAGCCTTCTTTTTCGATGGCTTCGGTAAAGGTCTGGTAGATTTTGTTGGCTTCGAGGATGGCGATGTGAATTGGCGGAATCAGGGACATGAGTTTGGGTTCCTGCGGGGTGGGCCAGAGTATCAAGGCGCCGGTTTCGGCTATTCCGCCGATGGTGCTGGTAATCGAAGCATCGAGCTGGAAGAGTTCAGGCTTGAAATTTTCAATGGATTCCTGATAGGGTACCAATTCCGGCAGGCCATCTTTTTTATCTTTAAATGCCTGCGCAACGGCCTTTCCAATTGTGGTTTCAGGGGCATAAAGCAGGGTTTTGACTGAACGTTTTGCCAGAACACCTTTGACAGTCTCGACCCAGTTTCCATTATTGACAACATGAACTTCTGCACGCACGGCTTCAAGGCGCTTTTTTATTTCTTCGACTCGTTCGGCCTGAGTCGTTGGTTTTACTGGCAACTTTTCAGCGTTGGGTAAGGTTCCGGCTGCCTGTGTATTGGCATTCTTCAATTTTGTCAAAATCCGTTCACGAACTGTATTACTCATTTTCCACACCCTCCTTTTTAACCAATTGATGCAGGCTCTTTTTTGCCAATTCGGGTTTGCTGCGAACGGATGTCCAGGCTTTTAGCGGACCAATTTTGGGCAGCATTTTGCGGAACAGCCCGGCCATTCGCGTTAAAAATTCATTCATCCAGGCACTGGTGTTCATCATCCGCCAGCCCTTCCAGATGACGCCTTCAATGATACTTTTATGCGTACCCGCACCCTTGACCTGGGTTTTAAGATGCGCATCTTCCCGCAAACGACGAATCAAACTGGCAATGGGAATTTTGACCGGACAGACTTCCTCGCAGGCATTGCACAGGCTGGAAGCCGAAAGCAAATCACCCGCCTTATCAATTCCTTCCAGTTGCGGCGTTAAAATCATGCCAATGGGGCCGGGATAGAGGAATCCATACGCATGGCCACCGAGCCGCGTATAGACGGGACAGTGATTGAGACAGGTGCCGCAACGAATACATTGCAGCGTCTGGCGCAGTTCGGGATCAGCGAGAATTCGCGAACGGCCGTTATCCAGAATGATGAGGTGAATTTCCAGCGGGCCATCTTTTTCGTCGGGCTTTCTCGGAGAGGAAATCATATTAAAATAGGTAGTGACCATCTGTCCGGTCGCCGAACCGGCCAATAAGCGTAACCAGGGTGGCACATCCGATAACTTTTCCACGACTTTTTCCACTCCCATGACCGCGATATGCACCGGTGGCAGCGTGGTGCACATCCGGCCATTTCCTTCATTTTCCACCAGACAGAGCGTGCCGGTTTCGGCAACAGCGATGTTGACGCCACTCAATCCCACCTGCCCTTCATAGAACTTCTGACGCAAGGTCTTTCGGGCAATGGCGTTTAACTCCTCCACCACTTCGGTATAGGGTGCACCCGGTATTTTTTCATGAAACAGTCGGGCAATTTGATCTTTATTCTTATGAATCGCGGGAATAATAATATGCGACGGTGTTTCGCCAGCCAGTTGGATGATGAATTCACCGAGATCGGTCTCCAGTACTTCAATCCCGTGTTTTTCCAGAAAATGATTCAGGTGCATCTCTTCGGAAACCATGGATTTACCTTTGATCATCTTGTGCGCCTGATGTTTTTGCATAATGTCCAGCACAATTTGATTGGCCTCATCCGTGGTTTCGGCCCAATGGACCTGCATACCATTTTCGGTGCATTTCTGTTCAAGCTGCTCCAATAATTCCGGCAATTTATTCAGCGCACGCTGACGAATTTCCTGTCCCTGATTGCGCAAATTTTCAAACCAGGCTTTATCCGGGAAAACGGATCGCCGTTTCGCCTGCATCGACTCCATTCCAAATTTTAAATTCTGTCGAAGCTGTCCATCAGCCAGCGCAGTGGTGATATTCTGATCAAAATCGAAATTTAGTGTCTTAGCCATTGATTCTCTCCCAGATAAATTCCGCAATATGAACCCCGGTAATGGGAATCGTTTTAAATTTCAGATGGCCGGTAATGTTCATCAAACAGCCGCAATTTTCCGCCAGCAGCAGCGAGGCGCCCGTTTGTTGAATGTCCGCCACCTTATCGGCCACCATCGCCGCGGAAATTTTCGGCTGTTTCACCGCAAAGGTGCCGCCGAAACCGCAGCACTCATGCTCATTTTTCAGCTCGATTAATTCCACATGCTTCAATCGGCGAATCAGATTTTTACAATCGTCAATAATCCCCATTTCCCGCGCGGCATGGCAGGAAGAATGCCAGGTGACTTTGATCGGTTCGCCTTTGTCTTCGAGCTGAATATCCAGCACATGCACGAGAAATTCAGAAAGTTCATAAACACGATTGGCGAAATTTTGTGCCATCTCTGCCTCAGGATCATGCCGAAACATTTCGGGATAGTGTTTATACATCATCCCTGCACAGGAGCCAGAGGGAACAATAATCGGATAATCTTTATGAAAAATTTGCATCTGCTTACGGGCGACCGCTTTGGCTTCGTGAAAGTATCCCGAATTATAGGCCGGCTGGCCACAACAAGACTGTTCCTGCGGAAAAACAACCTTCACCCCTTCACGCTGCAAAAGCCGAATTCCCGCCAGCCCGGCCTGCGGAAAGGCCATGTCGATCAGGCAGGTGCCGAAGAAATAAACCTTCTCAGGTTTTGTTGGATAGTTACGCATTTTAACTCCAAGATGATAAGCGATGACTTTGATTCAATAATTATCGTCTGTCCGAAAATGACAAAACCTGTCATTGCGAGGAGCGTTCCCTTCGCAAAAGATCAGGACAAGTTATGCGACGAAGCAATCGCCTGTTGTTATATCTGGGGATTGCTTCGGCAAAAAACGCCTCGCAATGAGAGGATTCGGTATTTTCGGAAAGACACAAAAAATTGCCAAAATATATTTTTGACAGGAGTAACATGATTTACAGGATTACAAGACTTAAAAGTACTGATTTAAACTTTATCCTGCAAATCCTGTTCATCCTGTCGAAAAAATGGTAACAGCGTGAACTATTACAAATTTAAATTAAGGAGAGTTTAATGATTTTCAGGGATAATGTCAAGAGAAAATTCACTAATTTAGAGAATACCTGAAATTCTAAAATGATAAATTTTTCATAGGGTGAAATCGTTTTTGTTGAGATATTGACTCCCTCTATATCTCCCAGTTTTCAAAAAGCGAAAATGAGAGAGAACCCGCCTTTCTCTCCCCCCAATTCCGTCTTTTGGAATTTGGGGGAGGGCAGGCGCATTGCCGTTAGATTAATGTGATAACTAATTGAAAATTAATAAATAAATTAAAAATTGCCCTCACCCTAACCCTCTGCCAAGGGGAGAGGGGATACGACGCCCTCTCCCTTTGGGCTGATCTTGACCCATATCGCGTTATTGGACACGGGGAAGTGGCCACTCCCCGTCCCTGATTTGAAAAAAGGGGTTGGGGGATGGGTTAGAAAATAGTGTTGATAAAAAAAAATTTAACTTTCTCTTTGTCACGATGAAACTTAATTCAAAAAATATTTCTTTGTTATATCAGCATCCTTTTTTACCCATCCCCTGGCCCCTTTCCTAAAAAAATAGGGAAGGAGAATTCATATCCGCTCAATAACTGTAGGTGAAAAGACCTGTCATTGCGAGGCGTTTTTTGCCGAAGCAATCTCCTGATGTCGTGTGAGGGGATTGTTTCGTCGCTAAAAGCGCTCCTTGCAATGACAGGACGTAGCATTACCCTCATTTTTTGAACGAATACGGGAATTCGTCCTCTCCCCGTGTCCAGCAGAAGATATGGGACACGCTGATCCCTCTGTTAGAGGGCGCAGCGACTTCCGCAACCCTTTGGTAGAGGATTGAGGTGAGGGGGCACAAGGGTGATTTAACAAGAATTTATAAATAAGTGTACTTTAATGAAATAAAGTATCGAATAAAAATAAAGGTAAGCATTCAATTTAAAGAATTCAAGGATTTTTTTGAAATAAGTGCTGGCCTTAACCTGGATTATTCATGAATTTTGCCCTAAAGAAAACATATATTATGGCTTATCGAATATTTAAATTTAGTTTGATTCTTTTAAACTTAGCCTGAATTCCTGAAACAGCGAAGCCGCAAAATTACGCTTCATATCTTTGGGTGTTCGTGGTGATGACTTATTCCAAAAAAGTATGAGTCCACAAGTTAGCGGGAAAAATTGTTGCCTAATCCTTCCAAAAGCGGTAAATTTTTCTCAAAATCATAATAGGTAAAATACATCAAATTGACTAATGAGCGACGGTAACCAAGATAGACATCCAGGAGGTTCATTTCAGTTTTTTTATGACGATTGAGAATTTGCAACAAATCCTGCACTGAAATTTGTTTTCTTTCGTAATCTTCGATGCTGGTTTGAATGATTTCACATGATAAACTCAGACTTTTTTGTAGATTGACCCCGCGTTCATAATAATCTTTTAAATTTGTATAATTATTCGTGACATCATTTTTCACATCGATTTCTTCATGGTCAATTTCCAGTTCCCGTTGTTTAAGATTCATCATTTCAGCCTGAATGCGCGCTTTGCGTTGTCCCCCATCCCAAACGGGAACATACGCATTTAAGGTAACAGAATTACTATTATCAAATCGTTCCCAGAGTGTACTTAAATGGTGATTTTGCTTCTCCAGGCCATAGGTGATTTCAAGGCTCAGGTGAAAAGCGTTTTGTCCTTTTTGATTATCAACCCCGATTTCAGCCCGGCGTTTATAAATATTCAATCGTTGCAATTCCGGACTATTCCTGTAACCATACTGAATGGCATCTTCGAGTTTCACATTGATCGGTTTAAGTTCAATAACTGGATTAATGATTAATGAATCATTGCGATTTAATTGAAGGCGTTGTTTAATATCAGAAGATGCCTGACGCAGCGAGCTTTTGGCACTTAATTTATTCTCGAGTTCATTACCGATTTCCAGTTGAATTTGTGTCAAATCACTCTTGCGGGTTTCATCTTGTAGATACATTTTTTGAATTCGTTGTTCAATATCGCGGAGAAATTGCAATTGTTTATCACAAATGATACCTTTATAGGCGTCCTCGAAAATTTCATAATAATCATCACCAATACTCCGAAGCAATTCCATCCGCTGCGATAAAAAACGCAGTTTAATATCTTTTAAATTCAATTCAGCTTCTTCAAGATCATTTTTGAGTTCATTTGGCAACAGAAAAGGTTGTTCAAATTTCAGATAAAGCCGATTATAATAATCAGTTATGATCTCACCATCCTTTTGCTGATATTTGTTGACCGTGTAATTCAATGATAAAAAGCCATTGGTGGGATAGCCAAATAAAATCACCGGCTGTTTGATGGCGAGATCCGATTGCCAGAGTTGGGAATTTTCCTGCACAATCTCATTTTTATAGAGGACTGAATTCCATTTATAATCCGAAATTTGTTGTAAATCTGGTGTCTGAAGGTTCATATAAATCTGGGTTTTTAATCCCGCTTTGCGCGCTTTTAACCAGTACATCGATTCTTCAATTTCCAGTTGCAGCATTTTGGTGCGATAACTGTTATTCATCGCAATGTCCACGGCATTATCCAATGTGAGGTGGATGACTTCTTCAGATGCAAAAATTAAATTTGTATTACTAAAAATAATACTGACAAGGCTTATTAAAATGATAAAAAAGCGCATGTTGTTTTCTCCTTAATTAAATGTTCGCCAAACCTGCTCAGTCCCGTTCTTTTTTCTTCTTTGTATATCGTAAATAGGCGTCTCGTTTTACAATTCCAACCTCCCCATCATAAATTCCACCACTGCCGCCAACATCATAGACGCGGACGGCAATGATATTTTTCTGATTCACTCGAATGAATTGTGGCGGAATAAAATAAGCGCGGTCTTGTTTGTGGATATTGTTATATTTTGGTTTTTTGTCTTTTTCCGGAAAATAGCCAGTTTTTCCAATCGATTTTCCATTCAAATAAACTTCATCCACATCGTTAATCTTTCCCAACATTAAAATGAGCTTATACTGGCTTATATCTTTGGAAAAAATGACTTCTTTTCGATACCAGGCAAATCCATTCAGTTCCCGAAAGCCCTGATTTTCCCATTTATCCGGGACCAGAATCGTTGTCCATTTTTTATCTTTATAATTTTGTTCACTAAACGCTAAATCATCCCCTGGTTTGAATTTCCAGTAACCATTCAAATCAATTTCAAATTTAATTTTATCAATTCGGGAGTATATTCCAATATCACCATCCACAATTCCCCCTTCATTCTGCTTATCAAAAACGCGGACTGCCAGTGTGTTTAATGTGCCAAAACGGATGAATTCCGGCGGGATTATGTAGCGCCGTTTGACCTGATAAGCAGATTTATAATCGGGCGGAAATTGTCCGCTTTTACCAATGAGTTTACCGTTTAAAAATGTCATATCGGTTCCGTCAACACGCCCCAATTTCAAATAGAGCGCTTTTTGCCGTAATTCTTCGGGCACGCGGAAAGTTATCCGATACCAGGCAAAACCATTATACCCCGGAAAACCTTGATTTTCCCAGGGTTCGGGCACATCGATAGAATCCCATTTTACATCATTAAAATCAGCCTTTGAATAGGCCATGTTATCCCCGATTTCAAAGCGCCATTTTTTTTCCAACTCAATCTCTTTTTTGAAGTCCAGAGCAAGGGATGTTGATATCTGTATACAGACCCATAAAAGGATAATGTTTTTTCTCATAATCCAGTCTCATGCTAAAATGAATATTTAAAATCGGTTTAAGATAATAAAATTGATGATTCAGAGTGTCATATTGATGTATGAAAATGTAAAAGATTGTAAAATGTGACAGCAGGACGCCAGTTGGAGAGAGCGCTTGAAACATTAAAATGGATGTTAATACATTAAATTATATGAAATTCTGGACATGAAGTCTGGCATAAAATAATGGTTCATTCACTTCATGTTCGCGGTACTAAATATGATAATAAACGCCTATATCACGAACTTATAGCCAATTCCATAGACAGTAATGATATGTCGTGGATGATCCGGATCATCTTCAATGCGTTTGCGGAGTTTTACGATGAAATTGTCCACAGTCCGGGTGGCAGGAAAGGCTTCATAGCCCCAAATTTCATTAAGTAACTGATCACGACTGACTGTTTGACCTTTATGTAATAATAAGAATTTGAGAATTTCGAATTCTTTATGAGAAAGTTCGACTTCGCCCTTTTCGTCCATCGCCCGATATTGCGCAAAGTCAACTTTCAGTTTTCCAATCTGATTAAACTGAGCCGGTATCGATGCGGAAAAATCTTCATAGCGTCTTAAAACGGCTTTTACACGCGCCAATAATTCACGCACACTAAAGGGTTTCGTAATATAATCATCAGCACCGAATTCCAGTCCCAAAATTTTGTCAATCTCCTGACCACGTGCCGTCAGCATCATAATTGGCGTGGCAAGTCCTTTATGGCGAATGGCCTTGCAAACGTCAAATCCTGATATTTTGGGGAGCATAATATCAAGGATGATAAGCTGCGGTGAAGTGGTGAGTGCCATTTCCAATCCCTTTTCGCCATCACTGGCAATGCTAACTTCATGGCCATCAAATTCAAAATTATCTTTTAATCCCTGCGCCATATCGATTTCATCTTCAATGATAAGAATCCGTGCCATATTTATACTCCATCTTGCACTTTAGGAAAAATTAAAGTAAAAGTACTTCCTGCCCCTGGTTTGCTCTTGACACTCACAGAACCACCATGGACTTCCATAATGTATTTCACCAGACTCAATCCCAGTCCACTGCCGCGGGTATGGCGGACAAAATCATTTTCGACCCGATAGAATTTATCGAATATTTTTTTCAATTCATTTTCAGGAATTCCAATACCAAAATCCTGAACCGAGAGATAAATTCCTTTTTCATCCTCTTTTAATACGACGATAATTTTCTTCGTCACTGAACTAAACTTAACCGCATTATCCAGCAAATTGAGCAACACCTGGGTAATTGCTGCCTCATCAATTTTTATCGGTGAAACTGAAGAATCAATTTGCGTTACCAACTCAAAGCCGGTTTGCGTCAGGTGATACTGATAACGGGTTAAAGTGGTTTCGACAAGCGGGGAAAGATCAGCCATTTGGAGATTGTACTCTTTTCGATGGGATTCAATCCGGGAGAAATCCAGAATGTTGGTGACGATTTGTGTCAATCGGGCACTTTCACTGGCAATAAGTTTGTAATAGTGCATTTTCCGTTCTTCAGTGGTCACCCGCCCCATTTCCAGCGTTTCGGCATGCATTCGAATAAGCGCCAGGGGCGTCCGCAGGTCATGTGAAACATTTGCGACAAAATCGGTTTTTAGTCGGGCCAATTTTATTTCGGAAAAAATGCTCCGGAGTAAAATAGCAATACCAATAAATAAAATTAAGTTAACCAGCAGTAAAAAGATTAAGTTATTTTGAATGCGCGATTTTGACAATTGGGCTAACGATTCCCCTTTCAATCGAATGCCGAGCCGTAACTCAGGTAAAATCCAGAGGACCGCGCTTTTTTCATCCGCGGCTGCTATTTCATCTTCATCGGTTGAATACAACATTTCCTGACGGGCATCCCGAATCATAAAAATGAAATTGCTTTCTTTAATCGCTTCAAATCGATTGACCACAACTTCATTTACAAATCGTGTATTATTAATAAGCAGACCGACAAAAATGGGAAGTGAATGCGAATCTTCCGGCTGAAGAATGAAAATTAAAAGGGTGAGTGAAAAATCATCTTGCAAATGATATGAAAAACCTACCGGCTGAATATATCCGTTGCGGCTATGCTTTAGAATTTTTAGAAACTGGCTGGAATCCGTTTTGATTTTCAACTCGATTTGGGCTGGCCAATCCACCTGGTGATGGAATAATTCATCCGAATTTTGCAGGCGTCCGATGGTATTTTGAGGTGAAAAACGAATAAAGGCGCCTTCCAGGTAATTAAATTTGGATAATAAAGCCTCCAGTTCAGTTTCTTTTCTTGTTCGGGTCGATGAGGCGGTTACAATTTTATTAACAATTTCAGCCCAGGTATTGAAAACATTCCAGCAATGCTGATTGATAGAGAAAAGGACGCTTTCCAGTTGCTGTTCATAAATAGACTGAATCATCGCTTCATTTTCATTGGATTGAATCATCTGAAAAGCAGTAAAACTTAAGATCGGGATCACGACCGCGATGATAACGACGATGATAAGTTTGATAAACGGGGATTTTGTCATGATGCTGAAATATTAATAGAATAATGATTATTAAGCGCTCAAATAATTTCGTTTAAGAATATGAATGAGATATATTTTGCCAGGCCGTTTTTCAAGCCAGTAATCTATTATCAAATGATAGCGTTTGCATTGTTGCATAACGCGATCTGTACGATGACATAAAGGTGTTTTTTTTTTTCGGACAAACGCCATTTCAATCATGAAACCGTTCCCGATACGCCCAAAGTCCAATAGCAGGATTGGAAATATAAAACACTTCTTCCCCATCCGGCATAATATTCACGCCATCTTTTAATTTCGCTGGATTATATTTTTCCAACATTGTTGAAAGTTCGGCATATTTAAAATTGACACTTTCGATTTCCTGCCTTGAAATGTGACCCGGACAATACGTAATGCTGAATCGACCTTCTGAGGAACCATGAATGAGATGTGCGGCGGCGCCCAGATTCTGCTGAAGATCTTCATTTTTGGCAACCATATCCAGAACACGCGGCGTGCCGACATAGCCATATTTTCGGATAAGCTGATCCATCGCCGAATCTTCTCCGAACTGCTTTAAACCAGGTGCTAAAACGATTAATTCGCCTTTATCCGCAATCGCCATTCGGGTACGATAGATGCTTTTATTCCCCAGCCAGGTCGTTTTAAATTCCGCGGGATCCAGGTAGACAATTACTTTCTTGAGCGGTTGATCCAGCATGGTAAAATTAACTTTAAGCGAAAGCTCGGCTGCCTGATTAAAACACGTCACATCATCCCCAATAAATAAACCTCTGGTGACCAATTTTCCGCGTTCGTTACGACCAATAACGGTCAGGACATGAATAATCGGCAAATGTCTGGTAAACCGATCGGAAGCATAGTTCAAAGCATCACGAACCGGATTCTTTGCGCGCCCCATTATCCGTTCCATTCCATACGCCGCGCCCAGGAAATGGCTTTTATTGATACCCTCTGCCCCACCAGTGCCAACGAAAATATTTTTATTATAGCTGGCCATCCCCGCTACTTCATGGGGGACAACCTGTCCAATTGACAGAATTAAATCATAGCCCCCATCTGCAACAAGGCTGGAAATTTGCGCCGGCCAGGGAAAATCGACGGCATTCCCGGATATTTGTTTAATATAATCGGCTGAAACAATCCCGACTGTTTTAAAACCATGCCTGAAATCATGCATCCGAAAAAGATTTTCTGGAATACCGGGGAACATTTCCTGAATTTCAGCAGGCGTCATGGGAAAATGCGTTCCCAGAGCCGGTAAAATGTCGGTAACTTTATCCTGATAGTAATGATAAGCATGACAGGTCAAATCTCCTGCCCGGGAATGAAATCGAGTGAAATCAGGAGGTACCAGGATTATTCTTTTTCTCGATCCGAATTTCTCCAGGGCGGTGTAAAGACCATTTTTCAAATCTTCATTGCTCAAAGATAGGTTCGGAGAACCTTTTTGATAGAAAACCATTTTGATACTCCTTTTATTTATAAATTTAGGCACAAAGGCACTAAAATACCAATAAAGAATTTACTAAATCTATTATATGAAATGCAAGTATTTTTTCATGAATCGATTCGTAATCTGAAGTAATTTTTAGCCTCAGAATAATGAAGCCACAAAAAAACAAATTTATGTTTTCCGTGGCCACTTCATTCTGTGGCCGTTTTATTATTCATTTCCATCTTTCTCTTAGGACATTATCATTTTCCATTTCCGAAACAAAATTAATATTGCATTTTTGAAATATTAAAACTATATTTCATTAATTGAGAACATTGATATTCTAAAAATAATAAAGAAGTTAGCTTATCAAAAGGAGTAACCCATGAAGTCGAAAAAAAATATCTTCCATTTAATTTTCAAGATGACTTTTATTCTGGCATTGGCGATGATAACTTTGAACTGTCAGGGTAATTCGCAAAAAGGACAGGCTGCTGAAAAAATTCTGCTGTGGAACGGCAAAGATTTTACCGGCTGGTACGCCTTTTCAAAAGATTCGACCCTGAAGTTGGAAGATGTCTGGTCGGTTCAGGATGGGGTGATTCATTGTCTGGGGAATCCCTTTGGCTATTTGTGTACAGAAAAAGTTTATGCCAATTACAGACTCCATGTGGAATGGCGCTGGGCTGCCGAAGCCAGCAATAGTGGAATTTTTCTGCATAAACAGGATCCAGATACCTTGTGGCCACCGTGCATTGAATGCCAGTTGAAAGCAGGCGATGCCGGTAGCGTGGGCGGTCTGGGTGGCAGTGATTTTAATGAACGGGTAGATAAATCGAAAAAATTCATTCCGCGCAAAACCGAAAGCAGCGAAAAGCCGGCGGGTGAATGGAATATGGCGGATATTACCTGTAAAGATGCCACCATCGAGGTGATCATTAATGGCGTTCTGCAAAATTCAATAACGGGTGTGAGTATTACCTCGGGAAAAATTTGCCTGCAAAGTGAAGGAAAGCCGATTCAATTCCGGAATATAACTCTGGAAAAATTATAAGACAAGACGATTTAGTATTTGTCTGCAAACTCTATTATGTCGGGCAAATTGCCAATTTGCCAGGCTTAGAGC
>DYKB01000176.1 GCA_020722815.1 Caldithrix sp.
TTTTACCGGGATTTGTTCAATAAAAAATTTTTGACATGCAAATTGTAAAACTTTCTTAGCTCTTCAATTATGAACTTGTCAGAATCCGGATCAAGCGCTAAATACTTTATCAGGGTTGATTCAAAATCCGTTAAAAGTGAATCCATAAATGCTATATCCGACGGTGAACTATTTCCAGCTTCATCTTTTGCCTTGAAGCACAACCCATAAGACATGGCTTTCAATATCAAATCATACGGCCTCCGGTATTGCATGGCAAGGTGTATTGCCCCCATAAAACGGTCATCGCGACCAAGTTTCCGAACCAGGTCCTGACCAACCCGGAAGACGGTATCCCGAAGCGCTTTGTTCCTGAAGCGGCTGATCAGGTCATCAATATGAGCTTCAAGCTCGGCATTCGTAAAATCTTCCGGATAAGCTGCCTTTATAATAGCTGCGGATTGAAGCATGACTGACCTTGTAAAAAGTAATACTTCACTGTCATCAAGGACCTCGTATAAGTAAACTACATTGGGATGTAAAAAATACCCGTAATAAGCCGCAGTGGCATGGCCCAGGTTGTGGATAAACGCTTTGCGGTCGACCCAGGCTTTGATGTTGTCTTTGGGGGCAAGACCTTTTACCTCAGGAACAGGCGATTTGAACCCTTTCCGGTCAACAATGAGCGTATTATAGGGTTCGGCAAATACCACCAATGGGTCCTTTTCCAGTTCGGCCTGTGGTATGATCGGTACCATTTTCCCAATACTTGTTTCCACCAGACCAACCATCTCTTCCAAAGGAAAATCACCGGGTAGGTTATCCTTCAGTCGCTCCCTTACAAAATCGGCTGCTGAGAGCATGTTTTCGGCAAGGATGATATCAAGCGGAACTCCCGGATTAGCACTGTTTCGTTGTATTAACCCTAAAGCAATAACAGGGATTATTTTCCCCAATGCATTCTTGCCGACCGAAATAGCCAGAATACCGGCAGTTGAAACAGCTTCAATTACCTTTTCGTTATCCAGTGCAGAAATAGCCTGTACATTTGGGACAATAATTTCTTCTTCCTTTTCGCCTTTAATGACAACCCGGTAACTTCCCTTCAGGTTAAGCCCAGAAATAATTACCGGATCAACATCAATGAAAACGACCCGGTAACCTGCGCACCCAAAAAGTTGCCCGATAAATGACCGGCCTATCTTGCCCGCCCCGAAAATCACAATTTGATTCCTGTTAACCATTGATCTGCTGTTGGTACGATTCGTAATACGGTTTTATTTTTGTCCGCTTTTCGCCGGATTTTTGTTCGAACCATGTACCACCCATGTAAAAACAGGCAAATCCTCCCGAAACAATCCCCCAGGAGCCGGCCTCAATCATATCCGGATGTTGAACACCACACTGAAACTGGTTTACGATGGAAGCGATAACCCCGCCAACGAAATTATCGCCGGCACCGGTTGTATCGCCGGCTTTATTGGATTTCAACTCATCAACAATCCTTTTTGAAACAGGTAATCGGGTTAAAGCCAGCTTTTCAAAGAACTGACCATTGGAGTATGCCAAAACAGGATTGGGCCCATTGGTAATGAACAGCGCTGAAACCTGTTTATCCATGAAAAACCGGATCGCGGCATCAGTGGTTGACTGGCCGCTCAACCGTAACGATTCTTCCTGATCCATAATCAGCAGGTCGATGTATTTATAGCTGTCATCGCTTTCCCCCAGAGGCCATCTTTGTCCGGGTTTTAATTTTTCACTACGGAAATCAAAAACAGTGTTCACTATAGTTATACACCCATTTGACTTGGCCTTTTTCAGAAGTTCAGTCAGATGATCATGAATGACCGGGACAAGGGCTGTTCCTCCAAATACCACAATATCGGAATTGAAAAAATGCTCATCCAGGTCTTCCGGCTGATAATCCCATGCGGCGCCGATTGTATTGATAAATATCCGTTCGCCGCGACCATGATCAAAGTTGGGATCAGAAAGAACAACTGTTGAAGGAGTAATATTTTCAGTTAGTTGATAGTTGTGAAGTACAACCGGGGTTTTCTGAAGCGATGAGAGTAAATAATTACCAGTATCATCATTACCCCCACGGCCATAAAACCGGATTTCGCAACTTTCGGGATCAGTTAATTGGGCTGCATGGATCAAGGAAACAATAGATGGGCCACCGATATTTTTTTTGTCCGGGGCCTTTCCTCCTGTAATCTGGGTTAAAACCGTTTCAAAAGGCGATCCTGCAAACTCCATAAATTCCTCAATAAAAACCAAATGACCGGGCGTCAGTCCTCCATCTCCCCGTTTTTTGGAGATAAAAGGGCGAAATGTTTCACTTGAAAAATCAATATTATTGTAAAGAAAATCTACCAGACAACAACCCACACCAGATACAATAATTTTTTTAGACATTGGATTCTAGATTATTAAACATTAGACATAAGACAAAGTTAAACTACAAGCTAATGTTACATTACAGAAATTTTCTGTAATCAGACACCAGCAAATGCAAAGGTTCTTCGTCTTCTACAATCACAGGGAATCGTCCCACCGGTTCATAGAAACAGTTATCCGATGAATCGTCATTGACCGAGCTGACTTCTCCCACCAGCACTTTTCCTTTGCCGGGTTCCCCATAAAAACGGTGGTACATGCCCTGTTTCAGGCAGATGCTCTCTCCCGGGGTAAGGATAACTTTGCCGCCTGCTTCAACCACTCCTTTTACCCCATCTTTTTTATAGTGCACAGGAGTAGTATCAAATTTATTATCAGGTGTGGAATTATACAGTTCGACAATCAGGTTACCCCCGCCCCTGTTGATGATATCTTCCATCTTGGACCAATGGTAGTGCATGGGGGTTTCCTGGTTCTCTTCCACAATCATAATTTTTTCGGCATAGGGCTTTTTGTCCACGTTCAGTTTCCCGTTACGGATGGTGAACAAAAACAGTCCCCTTGAATAAAAATTACCCGAACCAAAATCGGTAATATCCCATCCCAGCATGTTTTCGATAATCTCTGAAACATCCTCTTTGTTTGCTTTCCAATCTGCCACACTCCAATAAGCCCAGGGGGGCAGGATAAAATGTGACTCTGACATGAATGCTTTGGCATCTTTAATGATCCGGTTGATTTCGCTACGTTTCATCTTTTAAAGTTTTATTGTTTTATATCTG
>DYKB01000090.1 GCA_020722815.1 Caldithrix sp.
GTAATTTTTTGGTTAGAGTTCAGTAAAATTTTAAAAAGTTATGCGTAAGGGTTAGCCCCCTTTGGGAGAGGGCTAGGGTGAGGGCTTTGGGATGACAATGATATTATCCGAAAACCATTTCGCCTTGAGTATAACATCCATAGAACATTGAACTGCTACCACCGAACATTGATCTGCTACGCCAGGATCATGAACTGCTACCACAGAATATTGGTCTGCTACCATAGAGCATTGGTTTGCTACCACAGCACATTGGTCTGCTACGCCGGGATCATGAACTGCTACGCCAGAACATTGATCTGCTACGACAGAACAGTAATCTGCTACCAGAGAACATTGGTCTGCTACCATTGGGTAATGAACTGCTACCGTTAAAAAGGCAATTGTTACCATCGGGCAGCAGTCTTTGCTGTGGAGTTAATAAATGAAAATGCCTGTCATGAACATTTGACCAGCAGCGAAAACACCATCGGCATCGAAGATGAAAAAATTATCCTGCATGGGATAAAAATTGAGAAATGAGCAAGCATTATTCATTTCCTGTATTTCAAGCCCGAACCGGGGAAAGTCGTGGATGTAGGAGCGAATAGTCAGAATTCAGAAAGCGTCAGCAGTTGTCAGTAATGTTCAGCAGCGTTGTCGGATGAATTTTCGGAAATCAATATTCAGCAGTGGTTCAGTTTTTCCCGGGTTCTGTTCTGTTACAGCGTCCCATTTACTTTTGATTTTACAATAATCCTGTGCGCTGTGGGCTTTATTATATAAATATAGAAAAAATTTTGAAATTGTCAAGGAAAATTGTGAAAAAATTAACGGTGGGGAGAGGGGAAGTGATGGAACGACCTGGGTTCAGGGTTTAGTGGTTCCCGGTTCAGGATTAGAGATATTCATCATAAAAGGTCACGTATTTTGAACACCGGGATTTGAAGTAGTCGATTGGAATTGTCAATTCACAATTCACAATTATCAATTTTTCCCTTCGTTACCACGCTTTCGTTGTCGCATCGTCTCATAGTCTCATAGATAAATCTATGGGCTACTCTCAGTCGTCCCTACGGGACTAACCGGTATGGCATCGGGAGAATTAAAAAGATTCCGCTGTTATTTCAGCGCAGGCATTTTTTAATCAGATAGCAGGTGCCAATAATCCTGTTTACCATTCAAAATTTCGAGGATATAGAGGGTTGAATTATTCTCATCAAAATAGTAAAAGATGAGATAATCGTATAATAAAACAATCTTCCGAAATTTATTAAGACGTTTGATTGGACTGATGATCTTGCTTCCCAGCCTGGAATAGGATTTTAATTCGATTATCTTTTCGGCCATATTTTTACGAAGATTATTCGCGGCTTGAATGCTTTTTTATGAGAGTGTATTTAAAATGATTTCCAGGTGATTTGTAAATTTTATGCTGTAGCGAATTTTAATGGCGCTCATTTAGACTCCAGCAGACTCATTACAACATTTTCAGGAATGCCTTCCGTATTTTTGAGATCAGAGAGTATTTTTTCCAGATGATCCGCCAAGGATGAGTCTGCTAATAATCGCTGTAAATAATCTTTCGTCATAATGACAAAAGATTGTTCCCGCGCAGAAATTTCGACCGGACCGCGCAGACATTCTTCCAACACACTGGATGGTGATTGGATGAATTCGTTCAGGGGCTTTATATTGAACATGATATATTTCTCCAATTTTGAAAATGATTTCTCATATCATCGAAAAATGAGTTGGTGACGACTTATTGTCTCAGTTCATGAAGCGGGCATAGCCTGTGAACGATTATAGCGGCTGACTTAAAATCGCATTCAAGAGCCATCGTTCTTGGTATATGATTAGAATGCTCATGCCGGAACAATCCAGGTTGTTTCATTAAATATACCAAAATAAGAGAATATGATCAAGCTAAAAATAAGTAAATTATTCCCGCGATTTCCCCGATACCATGCTATGTGTCGGGTTATTTGAACCCAATTTTAACCCCCTCCTGCCTCCTCCAAATTCCAAAAAGCGGAATTTGGGGGAGAGGATTCGGGAGAATTATTTCACCAAAATCATCTTCCTGCTTTGAACCATATCATTTGCCCGTATCTGATAGCAATAGGTTCCGGATCCCAATTCACGCGCATCAAAAGTGACATCATAGCTGCCGGCGGATTGCGATTGATTTATCAATTCAGCAACACGCTGGCCATTTTGATTATAAATTTCCAGAACAACATGCGCTGGTTCTTCGAGTGAATATGAAATAGTGGTTGTCGGATTAAACGGATTGGGATAATTCTGAAGCAATTCGAAAGATGTTAATTGAATTGGTTGATTTTTCGAATCGATTACGGAGGTGGCTGATTTTTTTTGCGCAAATACCCAATCAATTAATTGGGGATTATTATAGGCTTGTTCCCACATCACGTGGCCAGCGCCTTTATACTCAGTGTAAAACAGATCGGCACCCTGACTTATATATTTTCGTATTACGCTGTCCGGCATGATCTGATTGAGTTTGGTTTTAAAATTGTAATGCGTGAAAATACAGGTTTTGCCAATCCGTTCGAGAGCTGTCATCATCTGCCGTGAACCTGATGGCGGAACTGTTTTATCCGCTTCGCCATGAAAATCCCAGATAGGAAGATGGGCGAATAATTTTACCTTGGTGGAATCACCGCCGCCACTCATGGGAATCGCCGCAGCAAAACGGTTTGGAAAGCGGGCGATTAAATCCCAGGTGCCATAGCCGCCCATGGATAAACCGGTTACATATAATCGAAGCGAATCAATGGAAAATTCGCGCTGCAGGGAATCCAGCAGATTGACCACGGTTTGCATTTCATTACTGATGGGAATTTGATCCACGCGATAGAATCCTTTAGCCCAGTCGTTATCCACCCAGCGTTGGTTGGCGGGACACTGCGGCGCGACAACGAAGCAGGGGTAATGCCTTTGATTGATGGTATCGCCCCAGGCCGTGGCCAGCCGATGAACTTTAATATGCGCTTCGTTATCACTTCCCCGTTCGCCGGCGCCATGGAGAGCCAGCACCAGCGGATATCTTTGTGCCGGATCATATTTTTCAGGGACGAACAGGCGATAGGGAATCACCGTCCCCTGAAAAACATGGGTCCGTTTCAGAAATTTCGCCCGAATTTGCGCCTCGGTCTGGGCAAATAGCAACTGGATTGATAGGAGCGTGAAGAGAACTGACGAATAAAAGAGAATTTTTTTATGCATATAAATCACCTTTGAAGTGTAGTTGTTACGTTTGATAATTTAGGGTTCGGGATATGTGAGGCGTGATACGTGATTCGTGATGCGTAATGCGTGATACATGAGAAGCAGGGTTTCCTGAAAAATAGTTATTAATCAACTGGCGGAGAAATCATATCAACTTGATTGAATGTCTTAACCGGTCAAATCAAATTCCACAAACCTTATTGACCTTCAGA
The DNA here is from genome assembly GCA_020722815.1 of Caldithrix sp. Classification (GTDB taxonomy): domain Bacteria; phylum Zhuqueibacterota; class Zhuqueibacteria; order Thermofontimicrobiales; family Sulfurfontimicrobiaceae; genus DYKB01. Next base: position 3,447 of record DYKB01000090.1, read on the forward strand.
ACAAATTGTATCCGGCCCCTGTGGCAACCTTATTCGCTTATTTCGTAAAAGCTTCCAATACGGCAATAAGGTTGATGCCAGCGAGGGAATCGGGGGTTACTAAGGTGAATAAGGTTTTTATTCAACTGGCGGAGAAATCATATCGACTTGATTGAATGTCGTAACCGGTCAAATCAAATTCCATAAATCCTGAGTTTAAATTAATATGAATTCCGGAAATGCAATCCCTTACTTTGCTACCGCACACTTTTTGATTAAGCAAAACCCGCCCTCACCCTAACCCTCTCCCAGGGGGAGAGGGAATAGCTACGCCCTCTCCCCTTGGGAGAGATTGGGGTGAGGGCTTTGAGTGTGGTCTAAAAATGAATCATTAAAGTAATGTCAAAAAGTGTACAGTAGAAAATCCAGGAAATGCAATCCCTCACGCAGCACGAATTACGTCTCACGTCTCATTTCCCTACTTCAAAACCAGAATTTTAATATTACGATAAAAAACCGTATCCCCATGATCCTGAAGCAGAATATGTCCCTTCGCATGTTGACCGAAACCTTCTTTATCGGCAAATTTACTTTTTTGCAGCAAGGCGCGAAAACACTGGCTATGGCGATCATATTCGACGACTTTCTTGTCGTTGAGCCAATGTTCGACTTTGCTGCCTTTTACCACAATCCGGGCTTTGTTCCATTCGCCAATGGGCTTGGGTTCTTTGTTTTCGGGGGGAATCAGATCATACAAACCTGCTACCGTTCGGTTTCCGCCAACGCCCATTTTGGCATCGGGATGTTGATCATCATCGAGTACCTGATATTCGAGTCCCAGTCCACTATTTGTCTGAACAAAATATTTAATGCCGCTATTCGCACCGGGCGTTAGTTTAAATTCCAGCGCCAGTTCAAAATTATCGAACTCTTCAACGGTGATAATATCACCACCACGCCCTTTTGAAATAACGGATAATGTTCCATCTTTAATCTCCCAGCCTGCTGCCGGTAAATTTTCGTTTCGGGCACTGCGCCAGCCTTGTGTGGTTTTGCCATCAAAAAGCAGTTTCCAGCCAGCCTGTTTTTCGGCCGGGGTGAGTTCCGGCGTTTGACTGATTGCTTCATTCATTGAAATGAAAATGAAGAAGACAACGAAAATCAGTAAGCTAATAAAATTTTGGCGTTTCATTTTGTACCTCGCAGTTAAGTTATTTGGTATTGAGCTATTTATAAGTATACATTAATTCACTACCATCGACTATTTGATTAAGCAAAATCCGCCCTCATCCAAACCTTCTCACCCCTTGACAGGCTCAGGTAAGGCAGGAGAGAGAAAAGTTACGCCCTTTCCCCGTGTTCAGTAACGAGATATGGGTCAAGATCAGTTTAAAGGGAGAGGGCCTTGACGTTGGTTAAGAGCAAATTTTTAAAGCATTAAAAAAGTGTACGGAAATAAAATGACATTTTATACTCAAGTCGAAATGGTTTTCGGATTTTAATTTAGTCATTTAAATGCCTTCACCTCCCGGGAGAGAGCGTTGAAGTGAGTGCAAAGAAATCGAAAACTGATTTGGCGCGCATATAATAAAAATTTTAGGTACATAAAAACCTTATCTAAAATAACCTTAGTAGCCATTTATTTCCTCAATCCCTGAACCTTATTAGCTTATTTTCTAGAACAATAAGGTAATAAGGTTGCGTTTCATGACGGGTGGGTGCTACTAAGGTTCTAAAAGGCGAAAATAAGGTTTTAAAAAAACAAATTATTAGCCTGGTAATGATGAGGCCATGAGTGAGTTTGTTGCTTTATTTTTCACCATGCACATACAATCTGAAAACCACTTCGGCATTAGTATAACAAAACTTTTCATCAATTTCCAGTGATTTATTTTAATTTTTGAGTTTTCTTCCGGATTGGAGGATGGCCAATCGATTCTCAGGGTCTTGCGAATGAAAGGCGAAAAGGACGAGCAAGATTGACTGGATATTTGGATTATTCTTTTCCTTTCACAGAAAAAAGTAGTTTTAAAAATCGCCTAACAATTTACTTTAATTTTTTAGCATCGACTCAAAAATTTAAAAGAATGGCCTAGCTTTACCACTGCGACAATTTTGAAGGTATTCCAAATATTCGCCAAACACTTTTCCGGCAGGATGGAGAAAATACTGGAAAGATAAATTATTTGGGTTCCAGATTTTCAAATTCCTCTTTGGTCATGCCAAAAATCAATTCATCATGATAGGAACCATTGGTATAAATCATCCGCCGCATTCGCCCTTCTTCCTGAAAGCCGAGTTTCTGGTGCAGCTTGATGGAGCCTTCATTAAAAGTATAAACCTGGGCATTGACTTTGTGGTACCGGAGTTCGTGGAAGAAAAAATTGAGGACGATTTTAATGGCATCTCTCGCATAACCACGGCTCCAGAATTTCCGGAGTATCGAAACGCCATATTGAAAAGTCCCCATCCGCGGTTCGCAGGTGTGCGTCATAATGGTGCCAACGACTTCGTGATCGGCGTTTTCAATCATCCAGCGATATTCGTCATTGTGGGGTTTCTTTAAAGAAGTGTCAAGTACCCACTTTTTAATTGCCTCGATTGAGATTGGAAAATCAATTTTTTCCACCAGCCGGGAGAGTTCTGAGTCAGTCTCGATTTCCGCGAAAAATACCCAATCTTCAGGTTCGACCGGGCGAAGCCGGACGATTTTTCCCGCCCAGATATTTGTATTGTTCATTTTTGGTTTCCTGTTGGAAAAATGAATTGTGAATGATGAATGATGAATGATGGATGATGAATTGTGAATTATGGACTATGAATTCTCAATTCTCAATTATCAATTCTCAATTCTCAATTATCAATTCTCAATTCTCAATTATCAATTATCAATTATCAATTATAAATCAAATCCCATTATAAATTGTGTTGTAATTAAATTTGTGATCCAGGTACCGGCCGCAAAATTAAATCCGTAATATTGGAAACTGTGTCGGCATACGTTTTATCATCCCGTAGTTTTAGCCAGTCCGGGTGGTTTCGGAAGGCTTCCCAGTTTTTCTCCCGTGCGACCATATTTTCAAAAACCAGCAGATAGGTCAGATTTGGCATTTGTTGTCCGACGAGCATTTCACCAAAAAATACCGGCTGCAATCCGGTTTTCCGAAAGATTTCTATCTCCCTGCCTTCAATAAACATCTGAATTTTGAGTTTGTTCTTTTGCCGATTGTGACTTTCATAAATCCGCATTTCAAAAATCCGCGAATTCTTATTCAGTAAATTTTGGGGGGCTTCGACTTTCGGCATGTTTTTAAAAGCTTTCATTAATGAAATTTCTTCCCGAATATAGGCCGGATCAGAAAAGGGGGCATTAATGACCTTTTCGCCATCCTTTAAAAATGTCGCATCGGCCATTAACCGATCATACTTTGTCAGGAATGATTCAATCGAAGGATGGGGAATCAGGACCCAGAGGGTTGGCGCGTTCGGGCCATGGAGTGCTGTGAAAAGACCGATTGGGCCAATTCCAATGCGATTGAGCGCCGGAATGGCGACATCGTTGTAAAAATCGGGCATAATTTGTTTTTTGGGGCCGGTAAATTGGTGGATTTTGATAAGTTCGATAAATTGTTGTGTATCGGTTTCCTCATTTACAGTTGCTGCCGTCACCTCGGTTAAAGTCAATGCACCGGCGGCGGTGGTTGCTGCTAAGAAGTTGCGTCGGTTCATGGTTTACTCCTTATTATAATAAAATTCAAGAAAATGAGTTGGCATCTTAATCCACCTGACAAATCAACCCCTTTAAATAATGCCCTTCCGGAAAATTGAGCGCAATGGGATGATCCGCGGCCTGGCTTAAAAATTGAATGATTCCGGCATCGCGGCCAGCATCTATCGCCGCATCGGCCACTATCTTTTGGAAAAGCGGCGGTTTGATATGCGCGGAACAGGAGAAGGTGAACAGAATTCCACCCGGGCGCAATATTCTAAACGCCAGCCAATTGATATCTTTATAGCCCCTGGCAGCCTTTTCCACCTGATTGACCGAGCCGGCGAATTTCGGCGGATCAAGCACAATCACATCAAATAGCCTCCCTTCATCCCGAAAACGGCGGAGAATCTGGAAAACATCGCCTGTCATCTGCTCGGCGCGTTGGGTATCCAGTCCGTTGAGGTCAATATTTTGCCGGGCAATTTGCAACGAATTTGCAGAGCTATCAATATTAATAAGCGATTTGGCGCCGGCCTTCAGTGCGGCAATTCCAAAACCGCCCGTATAGGAAAAACAATTCAACACGTCCTTTTCATTGGCAAAACGACCGAGAAAATCCCGGTTGTCCCGTTGATCAAGATAAAAACCGGTTTTATGTCCCTGTTTGACATCCACCCAAAACCGAAGCGAATTTTCCTGAATTTCTATTAGATCCGGAGGCATTTCACCTGCCAGCACACCTTTTTGGGGTTGCAAACCTTCTTTTTCCCGGACATCTTCATCCGAGCGTTCGAAAATCCCTTTAAAAGGAAACATTTCCATCAAAAGTTGAACAATCGTCTCCTTCCAGAATTCAGCCCCTGCTGAAAGAAATTGACAGACTGCAAAATCGCCATAGCGATCGACAACTAAGCCCGGCAAACCGTCCGATTCGGCATTGATGAGGCGATAGGCGTTGGTCGGGGAGGCTTCAAATAGCTGCTTGCGGGAGAATAGTGCTTTTTTCAATCGATTCTTAAAAAATTCAGGCGTAATAGCCTCTTCCTGCAGAAATGACCAGACCCGAACCAGAATTTGCGATTGTGGTGAGAAGGCACCTGAGGCAAGCCATCGTCCAGCCGCCGAAAAGATATCGACGGTGGCGCCATTTTCAGGATTTCCTTCGACCTTTTTTACCGCACCTGAAAAGATCCAGGGATGGTGGCGCTTTAACGAATCTTCCCGGCCGGGTTTGAGAATTATTTTATAATGTTGATTTTGAGGCATATTATTCCAGATATATTTTTATTGGTTGGAAATTAGTGAAATGAAAATTATCGTTTCACTTCAGTAACAGTTTCTTGATAAAAGTGAAGTTGTTTGATTTTTTTTATTAACGTATAGAGGCAGGAAAAGTTCAAATATCGGATAAATTGGCAATTTGTAAAAAAATGCTTGAAGGATTTATAAGGAAGAGACAAAAACCGTTTTTCTCTCCGTCATCCAAAACTCTTTGTCAGATGTTACATTTGACGCATCTTTTGTTACACCAGTGGTAGACAAAATTTCATTTCTTTTTTTTAAATTATGAGCGCATGAATGAAATTCTGTTAGTTTCGTTTTCAAAGGGTGCTTCCTCCGGCGATTTTTAATTTAATATTCTTTCTGTTTTTGCGCTTCATTCTGCATGGAATCTCACTTTTTTCATTCAGTGAATAAATATCAATTTTTAATTTCATTTTTTAACAACACTTTGGAGGTGTACCATGTCCAGAATTATCTGTACCATGAGCATTTTATTGCTAGTTGTTTTCTCAGCCGAGGCAAAATTAATCAAAATTCCTGCCGACTACCCTAAAATTCAGGCTGGCATTGACGCGGCTGCCCAAAACGATACCGTGCTGGTGGCCGATGGCACTTATTACGAAAATATCAACTTCAAAGGCAAAGCCATCTCCGTCGCCAGTTATTTTATCGTAGATGGCGATACCACGCATATCAATAATACCATCATCGATGGGAGCAAACCGAGCCATGCGGATAGCGGATCGGTAGTCTTCTTTGTTTCTGGAGAAGATACCACTTCTGTGCTGTGCGGATGTACGATTACAGGTGGGACGGGTACATTAACAACTCAACCGGGAGGTTCGGTCAGAGTGGGTGGCGGTATTTTTTGCTATAATTCTGGTGCGCGAATAATCAATAACAAAATAATTGAGAATGCAGTTCATTCGCCTGACAAGGACGTATATGGAGGTGGTTTGGCAGCCTTGCCAATTTCGAGCACCGCCTATGTTATTCTTCAGGATAATCAAATATCACACAATACATTGACGGCAGACTTGAAAGAGGTTGCAGGGGGCGGTGTTGAACTGATGGGTAATGGAATACTGGTAAATAATCTGATTTCCTATAACTCCATCGTTCATAATGCAACTAACTACCAAGCCTTTTCGGGTGGTGTGGATTATTGGTCTAAAGCATCCGACCGCCGTAAAGTAATTGTGGAGTCCAATAAAATTACTCATAATTCCGTCATCAGTAAAAGCAATGTTTTGGAACCGAGCGCCACGGGTGGCGGTATTTCCTTTTTTGGCAGTTTTGGTCGTTGTGCAAAAAATGAAATCAGCTATAATGAGTTATGGGCTAATTCTAATAAAGGTGCTGGTGGAGCCGGTATATTTATTAACCAGGCCCCGTCCCTTATTATAGCGGGCAACATCATCCATAACAATGCAGTGAAACGCGGCTATGGTTATGGGGGAGGCGTTTTAATCGGCAACTATTCATCTCCGATGGTTATCAATAATATCATCGACGGAAATTCCGCAACTGTGGTGGCGGCTTGATAATCGCATTAAGCACCGCGCACCTTATCAATAACACCGTTATTAACAACCAGGCGACCAATGGAGGAGGCATTAATGTCCGTATGACTTCTACGGTTTACTTGATGAACACCATCGTGTGGGGTAATCAGGCTCCTACCTATGCTGGTATTCAACTTGAATCCGGCAACACTGCGCAAGCCGCCTGTTGTGATATTCAGGGTGGCTGGAGTGGCACGGGTAATATCAATCTTGATCCCAGGTTGGATGCCGACAACTTGTTAGCTGATAGTCCTTGTCTTGATGCTGGAATTGAATGCCATGATTTTGGCAGCAATGTGATCTGCAACTGTCCGCCAACCGATATCAATGGTCGACCATGTCCGATTGGCGCGCGTCCGGATATGGGGGCATGGGAATCGAGGCGAATAACCGATGTTGCCGGCGAAATGTCAAACCAAATTCCTGATGATTTTGCTTTACAGCAGAACTACCCCAATCCCTTCAATCCCGGCACCATCATTCAATATGCATTACCAGAACCTGGCCAGGTTCGATTGGTCATCTATGATGTCATGGGTTGACATATCAAAACATTGATAGATACCCAACAACCCGCCGGCCAATTCCAGGTATCCTGGGATGGGATGAATGGACAAAATCAAGCGGTTGCGGCGGGTGTTTACTTCTGTCATGTGAGAGTGACTGCCCCTTCGACAGGCTCAGGGGCCGGTTCGGAGCAGGAATTTGTGAAGGTGATTAAGCTGGTATTGATAAAATAAGGGCAATCCTTTGTACGTGACCGTCACTTTGAGATGACGGTCACGTTTAGAAGTCTATAAGTGATTCATTATGTCAAAAATTTTAAAATGGAAATTTATGATGCTATGAATTAAGACCCCCCTCCAGCCATTGCCGTCAACCGGACGCAATTTTCAGTTTCATTCTGAATTGCCACGACCTTTAGAGGCTGTCCGAGAACTAGTAAATCGGCCAAAAATAACCTTTCGAAGGTTAAGAGTAATACAATATAGAGCTTAAAATTGAAATTTTATTCTCTTTATAATTGTACCCCTTTAAAACCTTCGAAAGGTTAGTTCTTGGACAGCCCTTTTAGCTCGTGGTTCCATGAACGCCTCCCGATAATCACCGGGCTTTTAAACCCGAGTCCTTCAACGCCTGTGGGTTAAAACCCGCTTTAAAATTTTAGAGGCCATTTGATCCACGAGCTAAAGCTCGTGGCGATTAATTTGGTTTTTAATGAGTTACAGCCTTAACCTGACGGCTATGCTTCCCGGGGATTGAAATCGTACTGCCTACTCATGATGTTTGTTAGAACAGGCAACCGGTAGAAAAACGCAAGTTCCGATTTAACGCAGTTAAAATGGCCTTTTTCGTACATTTTGGTTAACAAGCGTAATAAGAAATCTACAAAAAATCAGGAGGTTGCTGGATTAAAAAACTTGCTGGATTTGTCAATGAGATAGGAATGCCAGTTTTGGTTTTCCGCAATTTTCTGGTTGATACGGGGGGATCCAAAATATCGCTGATAATGAATTACAGAAATACCTGGAATTGCTTGTTCAGACCGGAGCAAAAATCATTTATCCTGAGTAATAATAATTTTTTTTTCACAAACGTTTCTTTGTTACTGAGTGCTTCCGCGATTCGTAAGCACCATAAAAAGTAGTCTGATATACGATAAATTGATTTTTACTTTCTCTGCCATTCTGCAAGCCATTGATTCAGTATTTCTTCAAAATGACGAACAGTATCAGGCCAGGTGTCCTATAAATTCCGTCTTTCATAAGGGTCTTCTTGAAGGTTATATAGGGCGACTGCATGGCCATCCCGCGCCAGAAGTTTCCAGCTTCCTTCACGAACAGCTTCAGTGGCGTAGGGTTGCGGTTTTCCTCCTGGTTGGGGATACCAATCATAAAAATCTATTTGCCCAAAAAGGCGCCGTGAATCATGAAGTTTCAATTGATTCATGAGGCGAGGGAGAATATTAATGCCATCAATTTTGGGGGTGATCGGGATACCGGCGGCTGCACAGAATGTTGGCAAGATATCGTTTGTATGCGTAACGTCTTCACCGACTACTGACGCTGGAATTTGGCCCGGCCACCAGGCGATCATCGGTATCCGAATTCCCCCTTCATGTAAATCTGTTTTCCCGCCTTTCCAGGGTCCTGGACTGCCCTGATAACTGGGTCCATTATCACTCGTAAATAAGACAAGCGTATCTTTTTTTATCCCAAGCTTTTCTAATTTATTGGTAATTTCCCAAATAGCCCAATCCAGGTGAGCGACCATGGAACGATAATAGAGATCATCCTTTTGGGCTCGATCTTTATAAGGATTGATGTGGGGTTTGGGCGCCGGTTCATAGGGCGTGTGTGGCACATCAAACCAGAGATTTAAAAAGAATGGTTTATTATCCTGGTGGCATTGTTCAATAAACTGCAACGCGGCTTCTATTTTGACATCAGTCCAGTGCTTATTTTGGGCTGGAAACGGCTGATCATCGCTGACCAGAAAGTTGGCCCCTTCCCGATACAAACGACGTTCGGCCAACAGATTGGCGCGAATATTCGGATCTTCGTACATGCACAAGTAGTGATCAAAACCGTGCTGCAATGGGCCGGGAATGCTGGTGGCACGCTGCTGCGTATGTTTGACGTTCAATCCTCCCAGGTGCCATTTGCCAATGTGTTTGGTCACATAGCCATTTTGCCTGAGCAGCTTGGGCAGGGTGACCGTTCCCGCGGGCAGATGCATCTCGTGATCGTCTAGATGGCGTGTGATGCCGAATCGCTGTGGGTAGCACCCGGTGAGACAACTGGCGCGGGTGGGGGAACACACCGGCGAAGCGGCATAAAAATTAGTAAAACGCATGCCTTCGGCTGCCATTTTGTCGATATGGGGTGTCTCAATGGCCTGGCCGCCGTAGCACGACAGATCGCCATAGCCCAGATCGTCTGCCAGCAGCAGGATAAGATTGGGCTTTTTCGCCGGCGTTGCACACTGCCCCAGACCGAGTGCGAAGGTTGCCAGCGCAGTTTTTTTTCAGAAATTCTCGTCGATCCATGTTTTATACTCCATTGTTTTTGCCATTCGGGATAAATAGGGTCTGATAAAATCGACCACCTGTTTTGCCAGCGCTGCCTTTCCCTGGTCATTAAAATGGATGCCATCGGCCCAGTAATATTCGGGTCGATCCATAACGACCGCAAAAAGATCATTGATGGGTATATCTTTGGCTTCAAAGAAAACCTTTGCCGAGCTATTGCGGTGAATGATTCGCTGGGTCGTCGGATGAATTTGGTCGAGATTTTCCTTCATGCGCATGGGTGTGGTGCTGGCCCAAATCAATTGGGCGTTTTTTGCAAATTTTCGGACCAGGTGAAAAATCTTTGAAAAATCCAGCGCATATTGCTCATCGGTATAATTAAATTGATGCAAGCCGTTGTTGAACTGAATGATATTGAATTGATAATGCTTCAAAACGAGTTCAATTTCCTGCAACAATAGCGGATTTCCCAGGCTTTTGGAAGTCGCCAATCTCGCACAATAGGCCTGCCCCTGCAAGCTATCTTCGACCAATGGAAAATAGCCCCGAGTGATGGAATCCCCAATGAATAAAATGCGGGGCAAATCGTTGAGGTTCGCATGACTCACCCACAGGTCGCACCATTCTGTTTTTTCGTACAAGCGCGGCCCTTTATGACCACAAGCCATTACAAACATCACTAACAAACTAATAAAAAGTCTGGTTTTCATGGTTCATCCTGATTTTCAGATCAATCATTTTTTACGTTTTATGTCTTTGCTGCCTGGAATCGATCCGACAATTGCTGTTCATGGTAAAGACTCAATTCAATATCACATACAATCCGACCATAATAATCACCAGAACAAGCCATAGCCGCCAGATGGTCCGACTGGAATACGATTGTGGCTGGTAGGATGTCATAATAGACGGTAGCGATTTTTTTCCTTTTTGCGAACCGTCCATCAGCGAGACAATGACCATCAATCCACCAAGCGCCATGAACAGATAAAACGACAGCATCAGGAAATGGGGCCAGAAATCGGCCGAGGGAAAATGACTCAAATAGGCAACTCCCACGCCAATACTCAGCACGCTGCCGAGAATGAGCGTGACATTGGCGGCCCTGGCGGTGGCTCTGTCCCACAAGACGCCGACTAAAAATACAGCGGCCATGGGCGGCGCAATAAAGCCGATGATCGATTGCAGCAAGCTGAACAGATCGATTCCCCGGATCGATCCAATGGCCAATGCCAAAAAAACGGCCAGGATCGCTGCCGCCAGGGTCACCAGCCGACCCAGCCGGATGGTTTCAGCCCGGGTAGCCTGTGGTCGAATTTTTTTGATATAAATGTCCAGCGTAACGACGGTGCTCAAGGAATTGAGCGCCGAATCGATGGTGCTGATCAATGCCGCCATGAGTGTGGCGACGATCAAGCCGACCATGCCATCGGGCAGGTGCTCGACGACCAAGGTGAGATAGGCCTTGTTGGGATCATCCAGACCCGGATGCAGTGCCAAACAAATGATGCCGGGTAAAATGAACAATGGCAGATCGAGTATTTTCAGCCAGCCAGTAAAATAAATGCCCAATTGACTTTGTTTGATATTTTTAGCTCCCAATGCCCGTTGCACAATGGTCTGATCGGTGCACCAGAACCAGATGCCCAGGATCGGATAACCCAAAAGAATGGCATACCAGGGATAGAGATCGTTGTCGGCGGGCAACAACAGATGCCAAAATTGCGCCGGTACCGAGTGAATTAATTGAGAAATTCCCCCCACCTGAGCCAGACCAATGATCACCAATGCGGTCGATGATCCGATTAGCATGATCATCTGAAATGAATCGGTGTAAACGACCGCAGCCAAGCCACCTGCGATGGTAAAGCTGGTCGCGATACCGACTAATGCCACCACCGAAAGCCATAAAGGCCAGCCCATCACCTGGCTGATCAACAACCCGCCGGCGTAGAGCGTTCCGCCAAGCCAGGAGATGAGGATGGTAAAAATCACATAGTAAGAGAGCAGATTGCGTGTGGTCTCGTTGTAACGCCGCTGCATAAATTCGGGCATGGTTGAAACCTGAGTATTCAGATAGTGGGGGATAAATACCATGGCCAGCAGCATGAGAAACGGAAAGGCATACCAGGAAAAATTGCCACCAACGACGCCGTGGGTATACGCCAAAGCCGCAGAGGCGATCATCATCGAGGGATTGACATTGGTGCCCCACATCGAAAGGCCGATGTTTGCCCAGCCAAGGGTTCGGCCCGCCAGAAATAAATCGTCGCAATGGGAGCGACGATAGCTGACGTAAAAACCGATCGCCAGCAACGTGATGACGTAAAGGCCAATCACGCCATAATCCCAGAGCGTTAACGACGCATGAATGTCCATGAGATCGTCATTTTCCTTTATTCTATCACACCCAAAAACTTTTATTTTAACAAAATTTTTTCAAAGGTACTCAACCGCCAACTGGCGGTCAGAGACGCAGAGATTGCGCAAAGGAAAACCACGAAAAAATGCTTTGCGATTCCTTTGCGTCTTTGCGTGAGTATAAAATTTGTTTGCAGCTCTGTGCTGCGTTAGGAATTAAAAATGAAACGATTATGCGATTGATCAGCCGATCGGCTGATTAGCGCTTTATATAAACAGCTTCGCCGACCACACGAAACTGTTGTCGGACAACGTTGGTGGAAGGAACCTCAAAACCGGGCAAAATGCCACCCACCGCAATTTCATATCGTCCCGGTTCGACCATCGGCACATCATCGTGATTGATTAATGCTAACTGTTCTGGCAACAAATTGAATCGGACAATCTGTCGCTGGCCAGGCGCCAGATGAATCCGCTTAAACCCCTGCAACGACCACAATGGCGCGGGTACGGATGGTTCGATAGCGCGCACATAAAGTTGTACCACCTCGTCACCGGCCAGCGCACCTGTATTGGTGATTTCAACGGATACAACCATGCTATCGCCGGCAGGGATTTGATCTGGCAGGGATAGCTGATTATAATTGAACCGGGAATAGCTCAGTCCAAATCCAAACGGATACAGCGGCTCGCCTGAAAAATAGCGATAGGTGCGACCCGCCATGTGGTAATCGTCGAACGGTGGTAACTGTTCCACCGACTGATAGAATGTGACCGGCAATCTTCCCGCTGGATTGAAATCCCCAAACAGCACGTCCGCCAGCGCGGTGCCGCCTTCTTCGCCGGGATACCAGAGCTGCACAACGGCTGGAATATGGCGATTCGTTGTATCGAGCGTCAGCGCACTGCCACTCATCAACACCAGCACCAGGGGTTTGCCTGTGGACTGGAGCGCTTCCAGCAGTTTTTGTTGTGTTGCTGGCAGATCGAGTGAGGTGCGATCGCCGCGATCAAAGCCGGCAATCTGGAGTTTCTTTTCTTCACCCTCCAAGCGTGGTGAGATTCCGCCGACAAAGATAGTGACATCCGCCTGCTCAGCCAGCGCCAGCGCACGGTTTCTGCTTTCGGTTAAAGGCGGTTCCCAGAGGAGTTCAATATTCGCGCCTCCTTGCCCCTGGAAATATTCCAATTTGATGGTATAAGCGATATCGGCACTGAGGGAAGTGATAATCTGTCGCGTCTCCGAGACATGCTGCGACCAATGGTCGATTACCAGCTTGTCGTCGAGATAGAGCCGATAGCCGTCGTCTCCGGTCACCGCCAGTACATATTCGCCCGACTCCGGTGGCGTCAGCAGACCGGTCCAGCGAACGGAAAAGTCGGTCGATCCCAGCCCGGTCACACTTGCGCCCTTTTCCCAGTTGGAATCGATCCAGGGATCGGTGCGGAGGAGAATGGGTTTGCCTGATAGTGCTGTGTTGTTAAAATATTCGGCTTGTAAACCCGGCGTTCCGTCATGGCTGAGCGCCGATATCGGAATCCGTTCGAGAAACACAACGCCGCCTACCAGGGAACAGCCTTTTTCGTAACTCACCCTGGTTTGCTGGCCCACTTTTGCCTGAATGCCCTTGAGCGGCGTGACAAAGCTTGAAGGCGTGCCGTGATAATTTCCCAGCAAAACATCGAGATCATCGGCATTGGGACCGATGACGGCGATATGGCTTAAATTTTTCGGCAACGGCAAAAGATTTCCATCATTTTTGAGCAAGACGATCGATTCCTGGGCGGCTCGCAATGCCAATTGGCGGTGTTCGGCACAATCATTTTTTTCAATGGGGATGCTGGCGTACGACACCGATTCCGGGGGATCGAACATACCCAAGCGAAACCGGGCCGTGAACAAGCGCTTCAGCGCGACATCGATTTCATTTTCTGAAATCAATCCTTGCTCCACAGCTTCCAATAGCGATGCATAAGTTTTGCCGCAATTCAGGTCTGTGCCGGCTTTGACTGCCAGCGCGGCGGCTTCGGCAGCCGTGGCGACAATTTTGTGATGCTGGTAAATATCCCGAATAGCCCGACAGTCGGAAACCACATAGCCCTCAAAGCCCCATTCCTCGCGCAAGACTTTTTGTAGCAGCAGGGGGTGGGCACAGCAGGCATCGCCCAGATAGCGATTGTAAGCACACATGATGGAAAAAGCGCCGCCCTCACTGACACAGGCTTCAAAAGCAGGAAGATAGGTCTGAAACAGGTCGCGCTTATCGGCAAGGGCGTCAAAGTGATGCCGGTCTGGTTCCGGCCCACTATGCACGGCAAAATGCTTGGGTGTGGCGATCACTTTAAAGTATTTGGGATCATTGCCCTGCAAACCTTTCACAAATGCCACCCCAAGACGAGAGGTCAGGTACGGATCTTCACCAAAAGTCTCCTGGCCGCGGCCCCAGCGGGGATCGCGAAAAATGTTGATATTGGGACTCCAGAAAGTGAGCCCCTGATAGATGCCCCGCTGCCCCTGACGCACAAATTCGTGGTGCTTTGCCCGGGCTTCAGTGGAAATTACCTCCGCAATCTGAAAAATCAACTCCTCATTCCATGTCGTTGCCAGGCCAATCGCTTGCGGAAATACAGTGGCGATCCCGGCCCGGGCTACGCCATGCAAACATTCGTTCCACCAGTTATAAGCTGGAATTTCCAGCCGAGGAATTGCAGGCGCATCGTGCATCATCTGGGCAATTTTCTCCGAGAGCGTCATCCGCGAGACGAGGTCATCCACCCGTTCTTCCAATGGCAAAGCCGGATTTTTAAAAAGCAAGCTGTCGGATCGGTTTTGTGCCGTCAACCGAAAGCTAAATATGACAATCAGCAAAACAACAGTAAGCAGTTTTTTCATTGTTAAACCTTGATAGAATAGGGTCGATAAAATTTTATATACCTATTGGCTCATTCCCCGGGAGCGCATCGCTGCAACCATTGCTCATGCATCGCTTTCAGCTCGGCAAGCAGCTCAGGATGTCGGCCAGAAAGGTCGTTGGTCTCGGTTTTGTCTACGCGCATATCGAATAGCTCTTCTTTCTCACGCCAGGCAACGAATTTCCAATGGTCTTTCAACACCGCCCGGCCATGCCACCATTGCCAGAACAACGGTTTGCGCCGAGTGATCGCTTGACCCAGCAGAATCGGCATCAGGCTCTGTCCCTCATAGAGCGGAATGGCTTGCCCTTGCCAATGCTGGGGATATTTGGCGCCGGTCAGATCGATCAAAGTCGCCATGATGTCGATAAAATGCGCGGGGAAATCGGTCAGGCGGCCGGGATTTTTGATGCCCGCGGGCCAATAGGCAATCATCGGCGCGCAAATTCCACCTTCATGGCTGGAGTTCTTGTAATAGCGAAACGGCGTATTACAGGCGTTGGCCCAGTCGCCGCCCAGCGATGTGAAAGAGGTGATGCTGCCGATTTCGCCCGATGAGATCAATGGCCTGGAAATTTCCGCCGATGCCCCATTATCCGAAGCAAAGAAGATGAGCGTGTTTTCGATTTTTCCCAGCTCTTCCAATTTGGTTAAAAGCCGGCCAATATTTTGATCCATCCGATCGATCATGGCGGCGTAAACGGCCATTTTTTTCGCCTCAATTTTCTTCTGCTCGTTCGTCAGTTCCTCCCAGTCTGTAAAAGTCGGCTCGGATAACGGCATTGAGGCATCGATCAATCCCAGCTTCTGCTGGCGCTGATAGCGTTTTTTTCTTAAAACCGCCCAGCCCTCGAGATATCGGTTTTCATATTTCTGGATATCGGCGGGCCAGGCCTGCAGGGGATCGTGCGGTGCGGTATAGGCCAGATATAAGAAGAATGGCTGTTTCTCATCCCGGTACTGCTGCAAATATTCAATGGCTTTATCGGTAAACGCATCGGTGGTGTAGAAATTTTTATCTTCAGGCGTAAAAGGCGAAATGACCTGGTTATCGATGCACCAGACGCGATATCGCTCAAATTTACGCGCCGGAATTGGCTCGCCTTCCCGTGGATAGCCGGGATTGAAATAATTGCAGCAGCCATCGCGCAGCCCATAATAGCGATCAAAGCCCTGATCCACCAGATTGTCGGTGCTATGATGTTTGCCCGATGCCAGGGTGCGGTAGCCAGCCGTGCGCAGGACATCGCCAAGCGTCGCGGCATTGCGGAACGATCCTGGCTCCTTATTCATGCCGCATTGTTGGGCATAAAGTCCTGTCAACAAACAGGCGCGGGAAGGAAAGCATTTGGCGGTATTGTGCATTTGCGTAAACCGCACCCCCTGACTGGCCAGACGATCCAGATTGGGCGTTTCGATCTCGCTACCATAACAACCGATGTCGGACCAGCCCATGTCATCGGCCAAAATGAAAATAATATTGGGCCGGGAACTGTCATCTGGCGCCGCATTTAAAAACGGATGTCCGATGTGGAACGCCGCGGTGGCAGCGCCGAGGGTTTTTAAAAATTGCCTTCGATTCATTTGATAAGAACTCCTTTTATATCCTTATCGTGATTGGGAGAGTCGGCAGTTGGTATGCTAACTCTGAAATAATGGATTGGCTAAATTGATATAATCAAATAAAAAATAAAAGTAACTATTCAGGTCTATCTTATTTAAATAATGAACGTAGCTATTCAGAGAATATTTTAGCAACAGAAAAATGAAAAACAGAAAGATAATGTTAGCGCCCTGATAGAACGATTGGCGATGACGAGATTGAGCAAACTGCAGGTAACAAACATTTTTCTATCCTCCATTTTTTGTCTTTTGATCTGTACCCGAATAATTACCAATCAGGTAATAAGGTTTAGGTTGTAGCTAGCTGGTTTTGGTAAGTGATCACAGGGTTAGGATAGAAATCTTTAACATCCCCCTAAATCCCCCTTCAAAGGGGGACTTTAAAATTCCCCCCTTTGAAGGGGGGCAAGGGGGGATGTCAAAAAATAAAGGCTTAGATACTCTTTTTTCTTTACCCTGTGATCGGTTACTGGTTTTGTTACTAAGGTTAATAAGGTTTTTCATCAGTCAGATATCATAATTTT
>DYKB01000033.1 GCA_020722815.1 Caldithrix sp.
GAGCGTCATATCAGGCATTCCAACGCCGGAGCATTGGAACGAGAGTAAAATCAGATCTGACGCAGAGCGTCATATCAGGCATTCCAACGCCGGAGCGTTGGAACGAGAGTAAAATCAGATCTGACGCAGAGCGTCATATCAGGCATTCCAACGCCGGAGCGTTGGAACGAGAGTAAAATCAGATCTGACGCAGAGCGTCATATCAGGCATTCCAACGCCGGAGCATTGGAACGAGAGTAAAATCAGACTTGACGCAGAGCGTCATATCAGGCATTCCAACGCCGGAGCGTTGGAACGAGAGTAAAATCAGACTTGACGCAGAGCGTCATATCAGGCATTCCAACGCCGGAGCATTGGAACGAGAGTAAAATCAGACTTGACGCAGAGCGTCATATCAGGCATTCCAACGCCGGAGCGTTGGAACGAGAGTAAAATCAGATCTGACGCAGAGCGTCATATCAGGCATTCCAACGCCGGAGCGTTGGAACGAGAGTAAAATCAGACTTGACGCAGAGCGTCATATCAGGCATTCCAACGCCGGAGCGTTGGAACGAGAGTAAAATCAGACTTGACGCAGAGCGTCATATCAGGCATTCCAACGCCGGAGCGTTGGAACGAGGACAAAATCAGATCTGACGTAAAACGTCAAATCAGGCATTCCAACGCCGGAGCATTGGAACGAGAGTAAAATCAGATCTGACGCAGAGCGTCATATCAGGCATTCCAACGCCGGAGCGTTGGAACGAGGACAAAATCAGATCTGACGTAAAACGTCAAATCAGGCATTCCAACGCCGGAGCATTGGAACGAGGACAAAATCAGACTTGACGCAGAGCGTCATATCAGGCATTCCAACGCCGGAGCATTGGAACGAGAGTAAAATCAGACTTGACGCAGAGCGTCATATCAGGCATTCCAACGCCGGAGCGTTGGAACGAGAGTAAAATCAGATCTGACGCAAAGCGTCATATCAGGCATTCCAACGCCGGAGCATTGGAACGAGAGTAACCTCCTGCAGGGTTCGATTTAATAAATTTTTTTATGGCCAAATTCTACAACTGACACAGCACGTCACCACTGCAGAGGGGGAGGTTAAAAAATAATCCCCATTGAAAAGCGATGCACATTTTCCAATCGACCAAAATCAGCGTAGGCATAGTCAACTTTAACCTGAAAATTCCCCAGAAATCGGGCAATCACGCCACCACCGAGGTTTAATCCACCTTCTGTGTCCCGCAAAAAAAGATCGCGATAGCCGCCGCGCAGGAAGAACCAGTTATGCAAACCATATTCCGCCCCGATATGAACACTCTCCGTGTTATCCGAGGGGTGAACAGCATCGATGGCCAATGTAAATTGATTCATCTCATTTTTTATCAGATCGATAGCGAGACCGGCCTGAAAAGTCAATGGCAGCGGCCACGAATCGGTTTTTAATTCGGCAAAAGTCCGTTCGTTATTGCCCATTTTACTTGGGTCCAGATCATAATACACCAGCAGGTCATCACCCGCCATCCGCATATCGGTGCCGAAATTCGTGAGTGAAGCACCGATACGCATATGATGAAAACCAGTGACGAATAAGGTGCCAATATCCAGCGCCATCCCGTGTGCGCGTTCCTTCCAGATTTGTTGATGGATGTACTTACCAGTAAAGCCAATCGAGAACCGATCCGTCAGGCCAACACCGTAGCTCACTGCCAGCGAAAGATCATTGGCCGTAAAAAATTCACCTGTCCCCTGAGGATAATCTATTGTCGTTACCTTCATCTCACCCATGTGTAAAGCTGTGAGACTGAAACCAAGCGTACCAAGTCGACTTAAAGGTAACACCAACCCTGCAAATTCATATTGTAAATCTGCCAGCCATTCTGTATGCACGAAAATGACTTCCGGCCGGGTCAGACGCGGGATACCACCGGGATTCCAGTAAAGTGCACTGGCATCATTGGCAGTTCCAACAAATGCCCCCCCCATACCAATTGCCCGGGCACCAGCCCCGATTTCCAGAAATGAGGCAGCGGTCATCCCGACTTTAGAAACACTCTGGCCATTTTGTGCCAGCAGTGTCGAAAATAAGAGCAGGTTGCTGAGGATAATTATCAAGATAAATCTTAACATTATCAGCTATCTCCTTTTAACAAGGTCAAATTTATTTGATAACCGCAAATTTACCGGTTTTTTCACCAATATCAGGTGCTTCGATATGATACAAATAAACACCATAAGCGATATCCTGACCATCTTTTGAAACGAGATCCCATGTTACTGCACCCGAAGTTGTGAATCCCAGAGTTGAACTGGAACCACCATAATGCTCAATGGTGTCCACCAGATAGCCGCGAATGGTGTAAATACGAATTGTGCACCGTTCCGGCAGATTGATGAAATAGATCCGATGTTCCCCCCGGCCAAACTTAAAGGGCGAACGTGTCTCCCAGGATGCCCCGACCACATACGGATTGGGTACAACATCGATATTCTCCAGGTCTGACTTCGCTTGCTCTTTGCTATATCCGGAGCCTTCGACTGTAAATCGTACATAATCACCGGTGCGATAAGGCTTCGTCGTGGCAATTCGCAAAATCGTTCCAGGTTGTGGTGGTACGACAGTTCTGGCCTGGGTATCCTTTTCAAAGAGAATTTGCCAGGTGGTGCTGATTTTTAACTTATTCAAATTATTATCGACATAAATCACGATTGATTCCGTAGTATCCGGGGTCAGGGTACAATCTTTGACGACATCCCGGAATAAAAATTTAGCTGGTTTATTTTCAGTTATATTCCAGACAGCGAATTTGACAGGTGCTTTGGGCGAACCAATGCCGCCATCATTTGACGTATCAACCACGGTGTCAGAAAATCGAATTTCATAATCTGCCGGATAGGGAATGTTAATGTTGAAAGCCGGATTAGTTTCACTTGAAAATCGGGGATCAAATTGCACAAAAGTTTTATAATTGGTGTATCCAACGGTTATGCCGGTTTTCAGCCAATCAATTTTGACTTCTGGTGGATTATTGAGATCGATAACCATTCCATCGAACATTGGGGTATCAAGTGCTTCCGTGAGCATAGGCGTCTCCGGAATAGCAATGGATTTATTTTCGCCCGAGACCCGATAGATGGTGTAAAATGACACCCCCTGATTGTGGAAAAGAGCCGTATCCCGAAAAGCAATTTCGTACTGCTGGGCATGTCGAATTGAATCATTGATGATAAAATGAATATTTTCACTTCCGAAAGCACCAGTTCCGATGGTAAATTTTTCGATATTATCCTTGATTCCCGGCTGGGAATAGCCTGCCGGAGAGACATTGGGAGTCACCAAGGCGGTATTGATATCAGTTTCAACATTTCCGAATTGATCCACCTTGATAACACTGGCACATTCAGAGGGCGTGATCCCTTCAATTGTCCCGGTCGCACTGGTATCAATTAAACCGCGATCGTATGAAACCACCGCATAAAAGTAGGTCTGCCCATTCTGGACATCCTTATCCACATAAAGATGCTTTAATCCAGTATCATCCCCGAGATTGTATTTGACACCTTCCACATCAATTGGATGCAATCCTTTGCGACTATTTTTCAAATCAAATTGGGCAATTGGTTTTTTAAATGTTAACCGGCCATAAGCATCCGTGATTTTCCGCGCCTCAAGAAACTCGGCTTCAGTGCTGCGATAAATTTTATAGCCTTCAAAATCAAATTCCTGGAGAAATGGATCCCATGAAATTTCGGCTTGGTCATCCCATTTTAAAATAACCTGACCATCGCCTGGAATTACCGTTAATCGGGGTTTGTCCGGCGGTTTAGCAAATCGATAATCAGCATTATAAATTTGTTGGACAGTTTTTTTCGTTCGGGCGAGATCATCGGTATCTTCACCAAAAATCAAGCTCATGGAATAATTTTCGGTCTGGCCGGCTTTTAAAGGAAAGGGACCAGATGAAAAATACATGGCCAGATTCGCCGTTACCTGCAGCGCATCTTTTGGCTGAGGAGATGAACGAAACGCCCGCCAATTTTGATTTTCATTCCAGAGTTCATAAGGTGTATGCACCGGAAAAATTTCAAATCCGGTCAAGCCAATCTGATCAGATTCATCTTTATCCAGATAATCAAAATTAGGTTCGCCAGGGGTAGGTCGACCATCAGCTTCACCTTCATCTGGACCGGTATAATCCGGGTCATAAGGACTTAATCCATCTTTCCCCACATCATCGAAAACAGGCTCGCCCGAATCCCAGGTACCGTTTTCATTCAAATCTTCAAAGCCTTTCCAGTCAATATCTTCATCACCAGACCAATGCGAACGCAATTCACGGCCGGGATAATAGGATAGATACGCCTGTGGATCCGTAATACCATACGGATAGGTATCAATCCAGTTTCCGGGACCACTGACACGGCTTTCGTTAACAATACCGTCAGAATCGTTGTCCCGAATATCATTTTCGATGCCGGGACTTTCCAGAAATGCAAAGCCGGTGACGCCAACTGGTGACCAGTTTCCTGGCGTTCCAAAGCCATTGTAATCCCACGCCCAGGCGAGATCAAGGAGCAAATCATAACTTCCGGTATCATCCGAGGAATCATCTGTTCCCCCAACACCCCAGTCGATGTAGAAGACATAGAAAGTACTATCGTAATCCGTCTTACCTTCGTTGGTAATCGAATAAATGGCAAAAATAACATCTTCCGCCAGTACTTGTGACCATTGAAAAAGCCGCGTCGCGACTTCAAGTCCCAAACCGCGCCGTTCCGGATTGGTTGGATCGGGATAAAAATCCCATTCCTCATCGGGATCATCATCAAATACGAAATAAGTTTCCAGATCAGCATTTTTGATATTTTTGCCAAAAAAACCATTCCATTTACCATTCCAGCCGGGATCGGATGCGTCGTCCATTTTATCCGGCCAGGAAGCCGGCCAGGTCTTGGGATCATCACTCATCGCCGGTTCTTCACCTTTGGTGTTGAAATAACCTGGTAATGGTCCCCAGCCCCAAAGTTCATCATTCGGACCCGTATCCACAAACTCCCGATATTGCGTTTCCATGGGGTAGATGACTTTTCCATTTCTATCAATCGTTCGCGATTGCACCACCAGTGCTACCCCATCCACATAAGAATGACCACTCCCCTTGGGCCATTCACAGGAGGGTTGATCCGGCCAATGAGAAACTTCACCCCAATTGATGAAGATAGTGCGGACCAGATTGCCATCCATAATACCCTGCCGGCGAAATTTGGTATTGCCGGTATTCAGATCTGGTTTCCGCTGGGCAAAAAGCGTATTAGCCGGCAGAATAAAAAATATTAAAAAAGCTAATAATATTAGAAAGTTAGTTTGCATAATCAACCTCAATTTGATGAAATAGGTCAATTTGAGTGCATTTTAAGCGTTTAATTTGACAAATTAACAATTTGTTCTATATTTTTTCAGACAAACGCTCATTAAAATTCGAATTCAAAGCCCACCTGAACTTCTCTGGGTGCTGAATAAAAGTCCGGCCGGGTGATATATTGATTATAGGTGTTGATCCCCTGTGGACGTAAGCCACCGGTCGAAAGTGAAGCCAATGAATAGGTTGCCCGTCCCGTATCGGAATAGACATTTAATTCATTCAGTCGATCAAGAAGATTATAAATTCTTAAAAATAAGGAAAGATTAAAATTCGCGAGTTTAAAGTCCCGATAACTGTAGAAATCAAAGTTATAAACAATCGGCCTGCGGGCGCTGTTTTCTACGATTGCGCGTGTCGTTTGATAAGTTGGCGTATAGGGCAAGCCGGTTCCAACGCGGCCAATCAGGCTCATGGCAAAGTATTGAACTGGCACGAAGGTCAACGAAAGATTTAATTGATGCCTTCGATCCCAGTCAAGCGGTACCATCTGCTTGGTTGGTTCACGACCGGCCTGACTATCGAGAAAGGCCGAATTCGGGTCCGAAGCATTCCCTTTCGCTATCTGATAGGTGTAATCCAGACTGGCCCCGATTCCTTCTGATTGCCGTTTTTTCAGCGACAGCGTAACCCCTTTCACATTTCCATAATCACGATTGATATACCGGGCATAACGAATTCCTGCCAGGGTATAGAGCACTTCTGTCCCCAGAAGATTTCGAATATCTTTATAAAAAACCGTCACATCCACTGAAAAGTCGGTCATGATTTGCTGCTGCAAACCGATTTCATAGCTGACAGTTTGCTCTGGTTTTAGATTCGCATTTCCAATTGTGTTCAGAACGCTATTGGGGGGCGGTGCCGGGGTACTTTGCAATTCAAAAATATCAAATTCAGGATTCGTATAAAGATAATCCAGGCGTGGGGTCTGGAAAAAATGTCCGTAGGAAACATGGATTTTTCCCTGATCGGTTATGGGATAAGCCAACCCGAACCTGGGACTGAATTGCATACTTTTCTTTGCTGCATCGGTTGGTGATGTATCCGGTTCCTGAAAATTCTGTGGAATACTCCCGTTGGGATTGAAATAGTCAAATCGGAAGCCAGCATTGACAATCATGTAATCCAGTTCAACTTTATCCTGAAAATAAGCCGAAATTTCCACCGGCTGATGCGCGTACTGATTGTTCTTAAATGTCGTTATAGGACTCATTCGGCCTGGTTCGTCAAGAATGACCTGATATTCATGAAGCCAAAGTTTATGCTTTTTATATTCGAGACCAAATTTAAGTTGATGATATTTATTGACCTGACTCGTGAGATCCAATTTCGCCAAACTCGTTTGCGTCTTGCGTTTGAACTGCCACATTTGCAGGCCACCGGTATAAAAGGCATTTGAACCGGCATCCTGCAATCGTATTTCCGAGACATAGCCAGCATCATAAGGATCTTCATGGACGTATTGCTTATAGTTTTTATTGAAATGCGAGAATTTTAACGTTCCAAAGGTACGGCTGCTGAAAACATGCGTCCACGAAAAGCTATGTTTAATGCCCTCGTCGAAATAGCGATAAGTGCCATCAGGATTTAAGCGGAATTCATGGACATAATTTTGATATTCATTATTTTCGCGTAAAATTTCGTAACTCAATTTTTCTGAAGCTACCGGTTTATAAGTCAATTTTCCCTGGAGACTTAATCTTTGACTGGGATTCATTGGAATGGCTTCCGCTTCATCAATCAATTTTTGGGCGGTTTCGTCATTAAATGGGTAAATTTTGCCCTGCGACATGATGGTCCAGGCGTCAGTTCGGGTTGGGCCAGATTGAAAATTGGACGAATCAGAAGGGACGAAAACCTTTTTACCATACAAAAAGCCGTCGCTGTTAAAATATCTGCCGGTAGCAAAAAAGGTCAGTTTATCACTTGAAAACGGCCAAACAGGACCTTCCAGGGTGAGTTGGCCGTTATAGGTCGGGTTAATTTTATCAATATTCCAGAAAATATCCTTGTTGGAACTGATGTGATCACCAAAATATGCTGTCGCCTGGCCGTGTAATTGACGACCACCTTCTTTGGTGACAATATTCACCACCCCACTCATGGCCTGGCCATATTCGGCATTAAAAGTTCCGCTAATCACTTCTAGCTCGGAAATAGAACTGTTTTCCACCTGGAAAGCCGCATTGCCGGAATAGGCATCATTGACCGGGATACCATCAATCATATACATCACTTCCCCGGTACGTCCGCCGCGAAAGTGACCCTCTACCACGCCGGCCTGCAAATTCACCACATCATTAAAATTTTCCACCGGCAGCATGGAAATTGTTTCAGCACCAATAACCGCTTCACTGGAAGTCAAATCCATCTGTACCAGTGGTCTTTCAGCGACAATTGTAACTTCCTTTCCAAGTTCCAGAACCTTTTCACTGAGTTTAAAGTCCAGACGACGGGTTTTGTCAATAGAAACACGTACTTGCTCATAAGCTTGCGGATCATATCCCATCATCCTGGCAATGATACGATAATTGCCGGGTGGCACCATGAGGATCATGTAATCCCCACTTAAATCGGATGCCGCCCCCAGTGTTGTCCCATCCACGAGAATGTTGACGCCAGGTAAAGGCTCACCTGTTTTGGCATCTGTGACACGTCCGGCAATCTTTCCGGTTGTCCCACCTAAAAGAATCGAACTGAACAGTAAGGAAAAGAAGATTATACCAATGAATGAATTTTTAAATTTCATTTAAAAACCTCACTCAAGTAAAAATATGAAAAGAGAATATTATCCTTATAAAAACTCTAAATGGATTGGAAATTCGTAATTATTTTTTTTGTTCAAGATTCAAGGATAACAAATGAGCCGCATCCTTTATGAAAGACGCGGCTCCTGAGGCTTAGCGCATAATTATTTAATTAACAATACCTTATGATCAACCTGAAAATCCTTACCGACTAATCGAACAAAGTAAATTCCACTCGGCACCGAATGACCCTGTTGATCCAGACCATTCCAGCTAATTTTATAGGTTCCCGCCAGTCGGAAATCATTTACGACCGTGCGAACCTTTTGACCGAGCATGTTGTAAATCGCCAATTCAACCACACCATCTTTTGGCAAGTAATATTCAACGGTTGTTTCTGGATTAAATGGATTTGGATAGTTTTTGATAACCGCATGAGATTCAGGCATGCGTGGTCCAAGAGATAGAATTTCACCTTCGACAGCCGTTACTTTTATTTCAAACGGATGTACCGCGAAATCATCATACCAGCAATAGCCCTGGGGGAAGGAATTAAATCGTGCGCGGACCGAAATCCCAGCCACTTCTTCAGCCGGTGCTTTCACCGCATAAATATATGGCGTCCAATCCGTGCTGGAATCACGTTGATTAAAGTATCCAAACATATCACCCGGAGGCGTCAAATCCCAGCTATCCCTGAAACCTTTATGGAAGAAGAAACAAAGCCCCATCCGATCATTATCGCGATCATAGGCAACATTACTTGGTAGAAATTTCGGATTGGCATTGGCGCTATCAGTTTTCGCCCACACACTAATCATATACCATTTGTTGGGTTCGGCCGGTGCTGGTTCAGAATAGAAAACCATTTCATCATCATTGGCATCTCGTTCGACCAGCAGGGCTGACCAATCGCCACTTTGGGCCACATCTTTAACGGTATTCGCAAAACCGGCGCCCGGACCCGCTGCCCACATCATCCAGCCAACCGGCGTTTCAAAATCACCATTAAACGGCCACATGGACCAGGGATCGCTGCCGCAACCGACATCATCAAACCAGACAGTACCCGTCGCATCTTTCCCCATTGTCAGCACCATGAACATTTCATCCGGATCCGTTCCCGCTGGAATTAATAATCCACTGGTATATTCCGTCCAGTCGGAAGATGCTTTGCGCTGATCTACTTCGATAAATTGTTCACCCAGAAGGGTTCCGCCGGCTTTGAAGACAAATAAAGCACCGATTTTTGCATCATCTGTGGCGGGATTGGTATTAACATTTTCGGTTTTCGCCCAGAAGGAGAGATTATAAAGCCGATCAGCGGCGGCATTATTCCAATATAAATCAGCATTATTAACACTTTTCCAGCCAACCATATCGGAAGTTGCTGCCGGTTTCATAACTTTAACAGAACGCATACTGTTATGACCATTCTCCATATCCCACGAAGTCAATGAACCGCCCATATTGTCATTCACCGACCTCCAGAAATTCGGCACCACCTGTTCCAGATCACCATTGACCAGAACATTTTCACCCAACTCGACTTCTTCAACCGCAAAATCATCATACCAGCAATAGCCTTGTGGAAAAGAGGTGAATCGGGCCCGAACGGAAATACCTTCAACTTCTTCATCCGGTGCTTTTACCAGAACGGTGTATTCGGTCCAATCCTTTGTCGAATCACGCTGATCGAAATATAAATACATATCACCAGGCGGCGTCAGGTCCCAACTGGTTCGTAAACCCTTATGAAAGAAGAAGCAGAGACCAAGCCGATCATTATCACGCTCTGTGGTGGTATTGCTGGCCCAGAATGCGGGGTCAGTATTAACGCTGTCGGTTTTTGCCCAGACAGTCACTTTGTACCACTTACCCGGTTTTGCTGGTGCCGGTTCAGAATAGAATACCATTTCATCATCGGCGGCATCACGTTCCATTAAAAGCGCCGACCATTCGCCGCTATGTGCTGGACCTTTTACCGTATTGGCAAAACCGGCACCGGGACCTGCAGCCCACATCATCCAGCCCACAGATGTTTCAAAATCGCCATTAAATGGCCACATCGACCAAGGATCGCTCCCACAGCCCACATCATCAAACCAGACCGTTCCGATTGCATCCTTCCCCATTTTCAATACCATATACATTTCATCGGGCGCGGGTCCCGCAGGAATCAGCAGTCCACCGGTATATTCTGTCCAATCCTTATCCGCAACGCTTTGATCAACTTCAACAAACTGCTCACCAAGTAAATTACCAGCCGCTTTAAAAACAAATAGCACACCAATTTTGGCATCAGCAGCAGGATTTGTGTTAACTCCCTGAGTTTTTGCCCAGAAAGAGAGATTATAAAGCCGATCGGCTGCGGCATCATTCCAATATAAATCGGCATTATTGACACTCTTCCAGCCAACCATATCAGCCGTGGTGGCAGATTTCATCACTTTTAGGGAACGCAAGCTATTATGACCATTTTCTAAATCCCATTGAGTTGAGGCGCCGCCCGGATTATCATTTACCGACATCCAGAAATTCGGGGCAACCTGTTCCAAATCGCCATTTACCAGAATATTCGTACCTGCCAAAGTTAAACTTGTTAATACAATTAAAATCAAACCGATTAGTAAAAAGCGTTTCATCATTAAGTCCTCCAATAGAATGACCATTAAAATATTGTGAAAAAGTTCACAAAGTTTATTAATAATATTAAAAGCGATTTTAGCCATCCATAAACATCCCTCCTTTCAAAATTGCTCAATTGAAAATAAACAAAATTTTAAAAAAGAAAATAACTCATGTGCTTTTTCGAACAATCAGGGTTGTTGGAACCAATATTTTGGTATTACTTCTTTTGCCGGTTCGAATCATTTCGAGCAGCGTTTTACATGCAAGTATTCCCATTTCTTCTTTTTGAACCTGAATTGTTGTTAAAGGAGGATTGGCATTGGCAGCCGTGACAACATCATCAAAACCGACGATGGCAACCTGTTCCGGAATTTTTATCTGATTTTCAGCAAGCGACCGCATACAACCGAGCGCCAGCGCATCATTCGCCGTAAAAATGGCATCAAACTCCTCTTCCCGATTAATTAATTCCTGCATCGCTTCATAACCATACTGAAAAGTGGTATTCGGTTTATTATATATAACAATTTCGGGTCGAAGTGGAATTTGACTATCGGAAAGGGCTTTCAGGTAACCATCATAACGAGCTTTAATACTGGGATGCTCGATATCACCAGCGATAAAAGCAATTTTCAGGCGACCCCGTTGGATGAGATGATTCACCGCTTGCCGGGCAGCTTCAAAATTATCAATTAGCACGGCCTGGGCAATTCCTTCCTGTGGTAAAAAATCGACTAATACAAACGGAATTTTCAATTTTCGGATATAATCAATTAAATTATAAGGGACACGTCCGGCCAGGATGATCCCGTCGACATTCCGATCGAGGAGGAAACGCGGGACATCTTTCTTACCCTGAAAGCTATTTTGTACAGTGGTTAATAATATGTAAACATTGTGGTTACGGGCTTCAAATTCGGCGCCAAGGAAAATGTGAGTGTAGAATGGTTCCGAGCGGGTAAAGTGATCTTCAGTGATGATAAAACCAATATTGCCTTTTGATTTACCGGCTAATTGCCGTGCGGATAGATTGGGACGATAGTTTAAATCACGAATGGCAGCTTCCACCTTTTGACGTGTTTCCTCAGCCACTTTTGGGCTCTGGTTAATCACCAGCGATACCGTACTAATCGCCACGCCAGCTTTTTGAGCAACATCTTTGATTGTTACTTTCATCGCACCAGACTGTTTTTTAAATCAAATACTAAGTACTTATATTTAAAAACGTTAAATATGAATTATCACATGAACTATTTGATTTTTAAGGGCGAAAAAAAATCGAAAAAATAAATCGAAACGCTTC
Source organism: Caldithrix sp. (assembly GCA_020722815.1). Lineage (GTDB taxonomy): Bacteria > Zhuqueibacterota > Zhuqueibacteria > Thermofontimicrobiales > Sulfurfontimicrobiaceae > DYKB01. The sequence continues at coordinate 12,093 of DYKB01000033.1, forward strand.
GATAAGATATTAATATTTTTCGATTTTGTCAAGGCTTTTTTTCTCAATTAACAAAAAAATTTCCTGAAAACCCCTCTAAAAACTTTCACGATATTGACATTCAGCTTATTTTTATTAGATTTAGAGACAAATGTAACTATTCAAATTCAAGGTTCTATTGTGGCCGGTTCAGGATTAAGAACTATTTAAAAAATAGGATTTCTCACGGTGATCCCTGAACCAACCCGAGATTTTCCTGCTAAATTAAAAAAATTCAAGCTTCACAGTATAAATAGCCATTTTATTTTTAACCAAATATTAAATAAAGTGATGTAAGTCAAATTTAACCATGGGATTCAGATTATCTTAATCGTCTGGGGAAATCCGACCTTACGGAGGAAAAATTTTCATATCAAAACATCCTTTTTTCAATTCATAATGTAAATTTTACATATTTGTATTTGAATTTTGAATTTGAATGGCCCGACGATTTGGAAAGGAAGATAAATTTTACATTTTTGTAATATGGGTTAACCCATTTTTTTTCAAATAGTTAGACAAGCATTATCAACTTAACTCCAGTTTGACTTCCTGAATTATTTTTGATTTGGCATTCCCTTTGCGAATACATGCCAGCAATTAATCAGTTATCGGGAATTTTGAATTGGAGAAAAAAAATGGACAAAGACTTAAAAATGATAATAATCTTCTTCTTCTTACGTGTCTTTCTCCATCCGTGGGATCAGGTATTCAGCGATAGACCGCAGGATGAAGTTCCCGAATGGACACGGACGGCCAGATTGGTCGGCGTCAGTTATGATTATATTGAGGATGCAGAACCATTAATCGACTGGGCCGCCCAGTCCGGTGCATCCGTTCTTGATATTGATGTTGGCATTAATAACTACTATCATCGATTTTTGAATCCGGATGAAGGTATTAAGCTTTTGAAAGTTGGTTGTGATCTGGCTCATGAACGTGGATTGAAGGCGTTTACCTACCTATCCGGTTTTGAGATGATCACCAAAGGAGCAGCCCGATCCAATGGAACGCGTAAAAAGACCGTCGCGACCCCATTTACTGAACATCCGAATTGGCTCCAAATGGATCAAAATGGGGAACCGGCCGTCTTCCTTGGGTCACAGGCCTTCTGGCTGGAAGCCGAAGATGAAAGTGCCTGGGCCACGCCGCTCAATCCAGCGTGGCGAAAGCAATATATGCATATTGTGGAACGCGTGGTGCGGGAGACGGCTGTTGATGGCATCTTTATCGATGTATCGACTTTTATGACCCATTTCGATGGGTGGTCCGAACGTTGGCCCAGTTTTGATCCCTATATGATTGCTGAGTTTAAAAAATACGGGGGCCAATGGCCATTTAATGTTGGTGATTTTACCGATAAAAATTTTCAGCACTGGTTACAATTTCGTTATCAGGTTATTCAAAAATTTTTAGATGAAGTCCGGCAGACCATCCGTAAAGTCCGCCGGGATGTTGTTTTAATTAATGAAAGCTATCCCGGTGGCTTACCGGACGCCGTCACGCAGGGTGCGGATCCATATTATAATATCCAAAGTTGTGATCTGATAACTCATGAGTGGGAACCAGCCGACAAGGATGCATTGAACCGTAAGGAATATGGCTGGCTCTTTTATGCAGCCGGAATTGAACTTTTTCGCGAAATCGATAATAATCGCCCGCGCTGGATACTTTCGTATGTGAATACAGAGGCGGATTTATTGGACCAGAACGGCTCAAATGCCGCGAATGAAGCCCTTCTCAATCTGGCAGCGACAACGGTGTTCGGTGGTGCCAATTATTGGGAGTGTGGTTCGCAAAATATGATTAATACTTCCACGAATATTAATCAACGCAAGGATATTTTTAAATGGGTGCAGGAAAATCAAAAACATCTTTATGATTATACAGCCCGTCCGCTGGATGCAATTGGTATCTACTACTCCCCCACCACGCGTGATGTGGCCGATCAAAGCTGGTGGGGGATTCATCAATCCGCCTGTTATGGACTGGCGATGGGATTACTGGAAAATCACTATACCTATCAGTTTATAACACCGCGTTCCATCGCAAAAATGCTTCCCACGCAAGTTCCAGTGATTATTCTGGCAAATGTCGCCTACCTTTCCAATGACGAGCGGCAGGCGCTGGCAAACTACCTGAAAAATGGTGGCAAAATTCTGGTTTATGGCGAAAATAATGATGAATATCATCTGGATGGCACACCCCGAACCGGTAATCCGCTCGCTGAATTAAAAAATGTACCCAAAGCATCACTTCTTATTAAGACAAAAAATCCAGGATACGACTATTTTTATGGGACAATTCTTTCCCCATCGACTGAAGCTTACATTTATCCCAATTATCCCGTTACAAAAGCGACCAAAGCCAGCCAGGAATTAGCAAGTGATTTAAAAGCGTTAAATTACCGGCCATATATTAATGTAGAAAGTCAGGATTTAATCAATTTCAGATTAGAGTCGAGTTATACTGAAGACAGAATTTTTATCACCAATTTTACTGGCCTGTCGAAAAATAACGCACCATCCGCTACCCGTCCGATTAAGTTAACATATCCGACGAACTATTCGCGCTTTATTGATGCCACTTCTTTTATGGATAATTTGCTACAGGTAAGCCATGAATTTGACAATAATGCCAATACTGAGACGATTACCATAGAATCCACCAACTCCTGGCGGGGTGTAATCATCCGACTTCGAAAAAACAATGAAGATCAGCCCAAACTAAACCAAATTCCACCGGACTCACCGCATCCAGTTAATTTTTTTAGTAATTATCCAAACCCGGTGCGAAATGAAAATGCAACAACACTGGTATTTCAATTTACCAATTTCAGTCCCTCGCGATTGGTAATTTATGATTTGCTGGGAAGAAAAATTAATGAACTGCCACTCCTCAGGCAGACATCTGGTGAACAAAATTCGGTGAAATGGGATTTGAAGGATGACCGGGGAATATTTGTTGCAAATGGTGTCTATTTTGCCTGTTTGCAAAATAGCAGTCGGAAAGAAATTCGACGATTGTTGGTCATGCGATAATTATATTAACCGCGTTCAGCCGTCAGGCTTTTAAGCGTTTTACGAACCCGTTCGGCATAGTCCATCACTTGCTCTGTTCTATCAAAGCCGACTAAAAGCATATCGACAGCGTTCAAGGCGAGCACAAAACGAAGCGTCTCATCAATTTTAGCCGGATCATTTCGATACTTCCCTTCCCCAATCAATTTCATGGCAATGACCGCTTTGCCAGCTTTATGGAGTTCTTTGACCATTTTAACCGTATGCGCCGGATTGTATGAATCCATTTTATCCCCATAAGCATTGAGGCGGACATGCACCGAATCCACCCAGGGACTATCAATACAGGTATATAAAGCCAATAACGAATGCACCGAGACACCATGGGCGCGAATAATACCTTTCGCCTTTAAGTTTTCCAGAATATCCATCTGCCGCTTCTGCTCATCGGTCCAGTCCGGATCGACCATTGCATGTAAACAAACCATATCGATATAGTCAGTATTAAGCTCTTTTCGGAACCGGTCGACCACAATATTCGCATCCGGGCGCTCAGGTTCCGGAATTCCCCCCGGATAACGCCAGATTTTCGTATTGATGACATATTTCTCGCGGGGAATTCCCTTCATGGCTTCGGCCACCAACTCATGAGAACCATAGGTATCCGCGCAGTCAAAGAATCGGACGCCACAGCTATAGGCATGCTGAATCAGCGCAACCGCTTTTTCTTTTCCCAAACGGGTCAGGTTGGATTGACGATTAATGGATTTTACGCCGGTTCCCATGGCAATACGCGATACTTTTATACCCGTTTTTCCCAAAGGAACCATGGCGAATGGATCTGTATCAATAGCGGGCGCAGATATCGATTTTATATCCGAAAGTAAAACCGCACCAGCCCCGGCAATCGTGGTTTTTAAAAATTTACGGCGATTGAATTGCATGATATTTCTCTTCTATTTTCAGTTTTTTAGAATTCATTGATCATAAAATTGCGTTATTCTCTGTAATTCGTGAAGCGTGATGCGTCAGCGAAAAGGTTATATAATAGGAAAATTTTAAATTTAAAACTTTTTTCTTGAAAGTGCATCTATAACCAAATGCAAAAGCTCATCAGGTCGTTTGGTAATTCCAAATGCACCGGGTGGTAATCCCTTTTCAGGTTTATAAACACCGATATAAAAAATGACAGGTGTTGTTGAATCCTTTTCACGAAACATGTTTAAAAATTGCACGCCGGCATCAGCAATATCTTTTTCACTCTCTCTCCTGGCCATGTCGGAAATAATGAGATCATATTTCTTTTCCGCAAGCTTTTTCAGTGCCTCATCAGTACTTTTCGCGATATCTATTTTCATTCGGAGTTGAAAAAACATTCGCCATTCATTCAGATTATTTTCGGGACAATCATCAATCCAGAATATTTGGGCATCCTTCATGATTTTAAGATGTTGTCTTGTACGATTCAGCACATTTTCTTTCGCTTCGGGCGGTACATCGACGATCCATTTTTTATTCTTTTCTGCCAATTCCAGCGCATCATTAATTGATTTGGTAATAAAGGCGAGTTCTACCCCCATTGCTTTAAATCCACTTAAATTTGGAAGTAACTCATTTCGAATGGGTTTATAAAAGATGATGAGCGCGGTTAATGCCAGACTAAACCATAATAATGTAGGTAGGAAACCGAAAATCAGTTCGATGATTTTATCCATATATTTTCTCCTAAAAAAGATTTTAAATTATCCGGAGTCTCTGGATCAGAATTCATTGTTTATAATTTAAACTTACGAGCGGTAAAATGGAAAAAGCGAGCTACCGGCTTCACTAACTATTGATAAAAAGTAAAAGTAACAACTCTCACGTCTTCCAAAATATTCGCAATCGGGTAAAAAATTTAACAAAATACGCTACGATGAATGTATAGCCAATCCCCAGCAACAAACCAGTTAACGGCGTTATCGAAAAATTGGATAGCCAGCCCTGAAGGCCGCTCAGCACCAGAATCGGCCAGATAAAATTCATGAAACCCGCATAGGCAATCATTGAATTTTGGCCACAATCAATCAGAAGACTGAACCAGCGGTTCTTTTTATATTTGTCGATTATAATGATTAAGAAAATCAACAAGATCGTCGAGAGCGCTGTAACAATAAATAAGAAGCTCAGAGAAGGGACTTCCATATCATGTTTTTCTTTAAATGGGTTGATCATCAAGCCAGCAATAAACCAGTAAATTGCCCAGTAAAATAGCATTTTCAGCAGTTGTTCTGTGTCGCTGGTCGGGCGCTTCATGGTCAATAGTCCCAGGATAGTTAAAATACCAAGCCCATAAACGACATTTCGGGAAATCTGATCCGGATAATAAAAAAGGGTCAATCCCAAAATACTTAGTAAAATCAGTGATAAAAAAACCATTCGTGAACGAGACCATTGCGTTGCTTTAATCGGTTTTAGGTCACGGGGTTCAATCCATTTTAACAACAATTCACCAGCAATAATCCCCGGAATGACAATCAATAAATATTGCAAATAAGCCCATTTAAAAAGCCAGGGACAGGGCGATGCATGCCAGAACCAGCGAAGGGCACTGGTTTGCAACGAGGCGAAACGAAAGGCAATCAGTAAACCTAAAATCCCCAATCGGAGTAAAAATCGCCGATAGGTAAAAAGCCAGATAAGTGAACCCCAGAAGGCCATATTGGCGAGAATCAGTAAAAACGGATCCATCCGTTGTAATGAAAAGCCGCTCCCATCAAGATAGCGTAAACGCCAAAGCAGAACCGCGCTTCCCACCCAGCCAACCCCCCGAATGATTCGCACAAACCAGATGTTCATAAATTGCGGCAGCCGGGTAAAAATGAAAAACATTAAAATAAATCCAATGATTGCCAACAGCCAATCATTTCGAACCGGCTCCGGGTTCAGGATATAGGGTCTAATATGTTGCAAATAAAGTGCAAAGAAGACTAACAAAAAAGTGCGCTTAATAATAGTCGCCAAAGATTTTTTGAAAGACTGACCTTCCTCCATTCGTTTGCCCTGCGAGAGCGGGATGGCGACACCAAGGGCAAAAAGAAACAGCGCAAACACCCAATCAATCCAGAAAGATTCCGGTAAAAGAGGCTTAATCGTTGAAATTGGACTGGCTTTTTCAGTCAGGTTTAGCCAGTGAGATAGCGTTGCCGGCGGAATCAACATCACAAATACCATTAAAATAATCGCAAAGCCTCGTAATGCATCCAGAGCTTGTTTTCGTTGGATCGAAAGATGCGAACGCGGGATATAAAGAAATAAGCTCATAGGCTGTTCCTTAAATTTTAAGTAAAAATAACATTTCACAATCAAAATCAGGAACTGGCAAGCAAAGATTGTATATCATAAGATATTGAGTAAAATGCTGGAATGCAATAAAAAAGTTAAATTTTTGGAAAAAATTTTATTTAATCGATTCGGATATTCAATATATTGAGCGTTCATCCTCAATCCTGCTAGTTGGGACGATATCAGCCGAATTTAAAACTGCAATTTTTTCGTAATTTAGCAAAGCCTGTTCTCTCTTTGGTTACAAGAATGCTATGGAGCGATGAAATGCCTCGCTGCAAATTTTGCAGATCATTCTTTTATGATTCAATAGATTGCGCCGACAACGCCTGAAAAGCTTCTAATCGTGCAGAAATCGCCCTGAAAAACCAGTATTCCTCTTCCGTAACAATGCAACTGTTGCGCGCAAAAGCCAAATTTCTGCAAAATATGCACGACCCCCTGCAAATTTTGCAGTTCAAAGTGCAAAATTTGCAGCATCGGCTTTTTCAAAAGTTGTTAAGTTGTTGAAAATATTGAACTTTTTTTTGGTACATTTTTTGTGTTATTAAGCGACATTAATATTTCAAAAATAACCAAAAGAATTATTTTCCCCCCGGGTGATTTAATGAATTTTGCCAGGGATAGCAAAAGGAAATCACTCTCTCTTTCCTGTTGATTGAATTCACTTTGTTAAAAAAGTTTGAATGAATATTTTAAAATATCTCCAGGGCGGTAATTCAATTTCTAGTAGGCTTATCGTGTTTTGCCAGAAACTTAATGAAATCGTCACAATTGAAATGAACACAGCTTTTTTAATTCATTATATCAATTAAATTAATTATTTTTGAGGAGGACTTTTTATGCGCCAAAAATTTTTGTATTTTCACCTGTTATTCATTTTTTTTTTAATGAAAACATTTTTAGCCTTTAGCCAGGTATTTCAGGTCGATCACCTTGATGAAGATTATTCGGAATTTAATTATCCCAAAATAGGGATTGATCAGTCAGGGAGTTTTGCAATCACCTTTTTTAATCAAGAAAATGGCTACCCCATCGGCGATTATGTCGCCGCACAACTGTTCGATAAAAACGGCACTCCTGTCGAAAAAAGCATCATCGTTAGCAATAAAGAGTTTAATCAGCATTCTGAAATTACTTTTTATCCGGATGGAAAATTTCTGATATGCTGGAATAATTGTACCTATTCCCAACCGGCAATAAATTCAACAAAAAACCTGTCAAAGGTAGCAGAAAAGTGGTACTACAATGGAAACTTTTTTAGAATTTACAATAAAAGTGGTATTCCATTGACAGACGAAATTAAAATCCCCAGGTTTAATGATAACTATAATTCCGGAATTATTCTTGATAAAAATTCAAATTTGATTTTTACGGGCACCAATAATGATGTATTTTGGCAGCTATATAATAGCGCTGGTACGCCCATTGGTGAACATAAAATCGTAAATGAGCAAACCAAACCAGGTCTTTTTAATCCACGGATTCGTCGTGATCGCATCGGTAACTTTGTAGTATGCTGGGGTGCTCCAAAAAGATGGTCTTTCAGCGCACCAGGAGATATCTACGCGCAGCGTTTTGATGCCAATGGAAATCCCCTGGGGAATAATTTTCGGATAAATGAAACAGATACTTCAGTCTTTGCGGCTGATCCAAACAATGATGAAGCCAGCCCGGGATTTGCCCTGGCCGTTGAATCAACGGGCAATTTTATGATCACCTGGTGTGATCGGCGGAATGGTCGAAAAGATATTTATGCCCAATATTATCAGAAAAATGGAACACCAATCGGAACGAATTTTCAGGTGAATCCTGAAAACACGTCTGTTCACACGCAACCAACAATTGCAGCAGACGAAGGTGGTATTTTTGTTATCGGCTGGAAGAATGTTGCGCAAGCGACACACATTTATGCACAAAAATTCATTGGTAATCAAAAATATGGAGATGTCTTCCAGGTAAGTACTAACAATGAAATAAAACATCAACACCCCGACGTTGCCATGCGAAACGGCAAAATCTACTTTACATGGTCCGGTTCAGAGCGCATCGCATACAATTTCCAGCAGCATATTTATGGCCGGCTGATGAATTTTTATGAGGGTCCCAACTCGATTACTGTCCAATCACCCAACGGGGGTGAAAACTGGTATGTGGGAAAAGAATATCCGATCTTATGGAATTCGGATAAGTTTGTTGGAAACGTAAAAATCGAACTTTCAACCAATAATGGCATCTCCTGGAAAGATTTAACAAATGGTGCGAACACCCCGAATGATGGCGAGTACAAGTTCACACCGGATATTTTTAAACTCTCCCAACAATGTTTGATCCGCGTTTCTTCAATTGAAAATCCGACGGTTAAAGATCAAAGCAACGCCCTCTTCTCCATCCTGGATGATGGCGAACGATTATCATATCTCGCAGCCATGATTCCGACTGAATTATCTGAACCCACAATCGATGGCGATTTATCTGATTCAATATGGAGCAAAGCCATCGTTGCCCAAGCGCTTACGAAAGGTGGAACGCCTGAAGAATTTTTGGAAAACTGGAATAATTTCGATGATAATAAAGTCTCCTGGAAGGCGCTCTGGAGTGAGAAAACCAATCAGGTCTATATCGCTATCGAAATTCAGGATGACATCGCCGGCTTAAATGATCATGCTTTTCCCTCGTTCTGGCAGGATGATTGTCTGGAACTGTATGTTGACGGCGATACCAGCGGTGGTGAGTGCTCAACTTTTGAGGACGCCCAGCATTGGTTTATCCGAAGGGATAATAAAATTCGCCTGGCGTTCCTCAATTCGGAATACTCCGGGCCTCAAATAACATCAGCGGTCAAACAGGGGCAAAATGGTAACTGGACGCTTGAAATTTCCATGCCAATCTTCGATAAATTTGAGACAGCTCCCCATCAATTAGCTTTGGGCGACGTTATTGGCTGGGATGTCTGGTATGATGACGCGGATAATAAAGTGCTCGAAAATGGGAAATATGTTCGCGAGCATCAGGTGGGTTGGGGCTACTCCGGCCCGGCGAATAAAAATGCTTCAAATTTTCATAAATTGCAATTGGGACCTGTATTGGCAGACTGGCAGATGCCAATTGTCGTTCAGACAGCAGAAGATTCGATGGTGCTTTATATGGGAGGTGCCAATGGTGCTATGGCGGGTTTTGATAGACAATACGATTTGCTGACACCGCCACCGGGTCAAACTTATACGACGTTTTTTCATATCGAAGAAACACCCAATTTTCTCATAACTGACATCCGTCCCTGGAAAGAACCTTATAATTCTGAGATTACCTGGTCGTTGAGGATCGTAAACGCTGGCGATAAGACATCGAATATCACCTGGAATCCGGAATTTTTACCAAATGAAGGGGCCTTTAACTGTACAAGCTCAGATGTCAAGCTGGATATGCGAAATAACGAAACGGTTTCCGTAACAGGAAATGCGACCCTTTATTTTAAATATTGGCCAAGCATGATAGTAGAAAGTATTACTTATGAATTTCCAGCGGCTGGTTGGTATCTCATCTCCCTGCCGATTCGCCCTGAAAACGATGGACTCAGTACTTTATTCCCGAATGCGCTCATGGCGTATGCATATAATTCACAAAATCAAACTTATGAAGCAGTAACAACCCTGAAACCCCAATCAGGTTATTGGTTATTAGTATTAAATCCGGGGACGGTGACAATTTCTGGTATTCCAGTTACAAAATATTCAGAAAACTATCAAACCGGTTGGCATCTGATTGGTTCAGTCAGCGATACGATGAACTTTTTTGAACCGAATGACAATCCCGACGGGGCTGTTATCTGTTTTTATGGCTGGAATTCTTCAAAAAAACAGTACGAACCAGTTTATCCCGGTGAAACACCACAGCTTATCCCGGGACAGGGCTATTGGATGGCGGCCTTAAACGCTTGTGAAGTGACTTTTGATCCCGGTGAACCAATGGATTCAAGCGCACTTCAGGCTAAACCGCCACTCAATTTTATCAATTTACAAAAAACAATGCCGCCGGCACCTCCAATTTTGTCAACAGCATCAGAAATGCCGGCAATTCCGGATAATAATATTTTATCCTATAATTACCCCAATCCATTCAATCCCGAAACCACCATTTGTTATGGTTTAAAAACGGCGGGATTGACGCAAATCTACATTTACAATCTCATGGGACAACGGATTCGGACTTTGCTTGAAATGCAGCAGGCTGCTGGCTGGTATCAAGTACGCTGGGATGGTCGGGATAATCACGGAGAGATGATGAGCAGCGGAATTTATTTCTATTCAATTCAATCCCCGGAATTTTCTGAAACCAAAAAAATGATCATGCTGAAATAATTTTCCTTCTGCGCAAGCTCGTTCCCACATTTCAGCGATGTGGGAACGAGACTTTTTTTCTCAAGTGCCTTCAGGATTTTAAGCAATAGTGTTCGGCACATTCAAGAAAATGACTGCTCTTTCAAAAACAAAGCGACTCGCCATACCCGTCCGTTAGCTAACGGATTATCGGGCATTCATAATTTTGTGTAAAATGGATTCCCACCAAACTTGTACTCGAATGCTTTTGCCAGGTAAACATGCGGGAATGACAAAGATCGGTATGGGGGTGATTGGGCACTTAATTTATTAATTTAAATAATGTTACGCTATCATCAATAAAGTGCGCCGAACGCCATTGATTTCAAACACTATTTCACCCGGTTGAAAATTTTAACATTTGGAAGCGAACTTGACAATAATTTTACAATAAAATGCTTGCTTTTTCATTTTTTTTTACTTATATTAATATTGCTTTAAGTAACTGTACACTATTTTTTATGTTTTTTAGGTATGAGCTTTATCAAGTTGTGAGCAACACTGAATAAGCAGCACCCCAAAATCGTAGAGAAAGGAGCAGTTCCTTTCAAAACGATTTTTTTTTGCCGTAAAAGCAAAAAACTGGTTGTACGTTTTAATTAATTTTCATTTTTAAGGATTTACCAGATGGAAAAAGGAACTGTAAAGTGGTTTAATAGCTCAAAAGGCTATGGCTTTATCACCCGTGAAGATGGTGGAGACGTTTTTGTGCATTATCAATCAATTATGAGCAAAGGCTTTAAAACACTCAATGAAGGCGATCAGGTAGAATTTAGCGTTGAAAAGGGTGCCAAAGGCTTACAGGCCACTAACGTAGTTAAACTTTAATCCGAATTTTCGTGAACCCCTGTCCCAACCGACAGGGGTTTTTTGTTTCTATCCGAATCTACTCACTCTTTTTTGACAAAATCCTCTCTTTTCATCTTCATGAATGTCCACACGCTATTAAATTTCGATAGTCATTCATGCGATATAAAACTTTAAAAAAAATTATAGCCGAAATGATTTTAATTTTGTATAATTAACCTGAAAATTTTAGCTCAAATATTTCTATCTTAAACATATCTCGTTCCATTATTGTTTTTAAAAATGTTAAAATGCGAATGAGGAAATATTATGAAAAATGCCAGTCATTGGTCTCCGAATCTCGCGAACGAAAATTTTAAAATTGCCAAATTTAAATTTATTCTCCAGGCCAGAGAACCGATTCATTTACCGCCGTATAAAGGCTCTGCCTTGCGCGGAGGATTCGGCATGTCTTTTCGAAAAACCTGCTGCGTGATGGAAAAGCAGGACTGCCGGGGCTGCCAGTTGAATTCAAGCTGTGCATATGCTTATATTTTCGAAACGCCGCAAACTGATAAACTCAATATCAATTACCAGTCCAGTAACCTGCCCCATCCATTTATCATTGAACCACCGGCAACTGATCGGCGCATCTTCAATCCCGACGATGAAATTGACTTTGGATTAGTATTAATCGGAAAAAGTCTCGATTATCTTCCCTATTTCGTTTTTGCCTTTTATCAATTAGGCCAGCTGGGACTGGGAAGTGGTAAGGGCAAATTTCATCTCAAATCAGTATTCGCCATCGACCAGCCGGAAGGGTTGCCCGATAATCAGGTTTATGATGAAAAGACTCAAATGCTCAATAATGATTTTACCGGCTGGGATCTCCCCATGATTTTGGCGGCCAGTGAAAAGATAGCATCCGAATCACTTCAATTGAATTTTCTTACTCCAACCCGTCTGATCGATCAAAATCAACTCGCCAATCATTTGCCTTTTGAGCTGCTGATGCGTTCTATTTTGCGGCGAGTTTCCCTGCTCGGTCGGATTCATTGTGGTAGCAACTGGGATCTTCCTTTTAATGAGATTATTGAAACAGCTCAACATTCGGTCAAAATATTACGGGAAAATTTTCGCTGGAGTGATTGGGAGCGTTATTCTACGCGCCAGAAACAACGCATGAAACTCGGCGGCATCATTGGAACGGTGATATATTCAGGTTCACTGGCACCATTTATTCCCTTCATTTTATTAGGTGAATTTGTTCATCTGGGAAAAAACACCACTTTCGGATTAGGTCAATATCGAATAGACAAATTTCAGGAATCTTCATAAACTTAAAAAAAACGACATAAAAACTATTAAATGGCCAGAATGTGAATAAGTTATTTTTTTCTTTCAATCTTGTGAATAATTCACATTATCACCCGGATTTAACCCAATTTCTTTTTTCCACATTTAAAAAAATGTGGATAACTTGTGGATAAATTTTCTGCGGAAAATTGGTTATTCATCATTTCGTTCAAAATTCAAATTTTATGCCCTGAAAATTACTGGCAGACTGATAAGATGAACCTGAAATAAAAACAGTGCCTTTCGAAAAAATGAAAAAAATATTTAAAATTCATCCTGAAAAGATAAGCTAAAAGCCACCAGATGAAAAAACTGTGGTCGTACTTATTTTATAAATTTTAAGAAGTTATTCGATTTAAAAATTGTAACTTATTCCTTGACAGGCAATCTTTTTTTGTTTATTCTTTATTGCCAGTATCTGTGATCTGGATCACGACAATTTTTATGTATAATTTTTCAACAATGGTATTTTCGTCATCCGGCTGAATACTACCGATAATCACTTAATTTTAAGATTTAAACACAGCATTGAGGATTGTTGATTCAATGTTGATAACTTGTTAATTATACTGAATTGTTAAGAAATTTTAACGGCTTGAAATTTGAAATATTCATTATTACCATTAATTGTAATTCATTGATTGTTATTGTGAAAAAATGAAAGAATTTGATATATTTCTATTTCAGGATGTCTTTTTATTTTCTGATGGTATCGATAATTAACGGACGAAAGCGATTATGATGAATCCTGCATGAAGCGCAATATGTCTTACATGAAAATGTCAGGCATTAAGTCAATAACAATGCACATTTTCACGCGTTACGCATCAAATAATAATTTAAAAATTCATTAACACAAAATAATATTATGAAATGCAAATGAATACATCAATTATTACGTACAATTCAATTATGAATAAGGAGGAAGCATGCAGAAGCATTCAGAAGATTCGAATTTCAAACGCCGGGATTTTCTTAAATTAGGTGCCGTTGCAGGAATTGGTGCTGCGTTAAGTGCTGTAAATCAAACAGGTTGTGGACAACCCCGCGGAACAGGGGAAGCCCGGACAGCGTTTCGGGTCGCCCCGATTGAGACAGTCCGAATTGGATTTGTTGGTGTTGGTGGAATGGGATCGGCTCATGTGCAAAATTTTTTAAATATTGAAGGCGTGCAGATTAAAGCTATCTGTGATATCGTCGAAGAAAAAGTCAAACGTGCCCAACAATGGGTTGTCGAAGCGGGACAGCCCGAACCCAAAGGGTATTCCCGTGGCGAATGGGATTTTAAACGAATGTGCGCTGAAGAAGAACTGGATCTCGTCTTTACCGCTACCCCATGGGAATGGCATGTCCCCGTCTGTGTAGCCGCAATGGAAAACGGAAAACATGCTGCCACGGAAGTACCAGCCGCAATGACTATCGATGAATGCTGGCAATTGGTCGAAACAGCCGAAAAAACCGGAATGCACTGCGTGATGATGGAAAATTGCTGCTATGATCGGCGGGAATTGATGCGCCTGAATATGATTCGAAAAGGGATGCTGGGAGAAATTTTACACGCCGAGGCCGGCTATCTGCATGATTTACGGGCACTTAAATTCAGTGATCAGGGGGAAGGCTTGTGGCGGATTGCCCACTCCATCAAGCGTGACGCGAATCTGTATCCCACCCACGGTCTGGGACCAGTGGCGCAATGTATGGATATCAATCGCGGCGATCAGTTTGATTTTGTGGTATCCATGAGCAGTAATTCACGCGGTTTAAATCTATTTGCCGCTGAGCAATTTGGCGCCGATCATCCCAAAGCAACCATGAAATATGCGCTGGGCGATGTCAATACATCCCTGATTCGCACGAAAAATGGAAAAACCATCACTCTCATCCATGATTGCGATACGCCACGGCCGTACAGTCGCGTCGATTTTGTACAGGGAACCAAAGGTATTGTGACAGGCTATCCGGATCGCGTTTACATCGAGGGACGAAGCCCGGCGCATCAATGGGAACCGATTGAAAATTATTGGGAAGAATTTGATCACCCCTTGTGGAAAGCGATTGCCAGTCGGGGCGAAGGCCGCGGCCATGGTGGAATGGATTATATCGAAGATTATCGCCTGATTCAGTCGCTTCGCACCGGTACGCCGCTGGATATGGATGTGTACGATGCCGCCGCCTGGAGTGTGGTTGTTGAATTAAGCGAACGTTCCGTAGCCAATAAAAGTCGACCAATCGATTTCCCGGATTTCACCCGTGGCAAATGGAAAACCAATCCACCGCTGGGGATTGTTACAGCAGCAGTATAATGCCTCAATCGAATACCGGTTTTATAGACGAAAATTTTTAAATATTTAAAATGAAGGAGCTTTTTAAAATGTTAACTTTTAGGAGTATTTTACTAATGGTTTTGCTCTCACTTCCCTTATTCGGACTGGCGGCCGATACAGAAAAAGCCACGCCAGTAAACGACTGGGAAAATCCAGCGATTTTTGGTATCAATACCGAGCCGCCACATTGTACCTTGATGCCATTTCCAGATGTCCAGATGGCATTAAATAAGCGACCCAATGATTCCCCTTTCTATAAAACGCTTAATGGCACCTGGAAATTTCACTGGGTTCCCAAACCAGCCGACCGACCAGTGGATTTTTATAAAGAAGATTTTGATGTAAGCCAATGGGTCGATATTTCCGTACCCGGCAATATGGAAATGCACGGGTACGGGATTCCAATTTACTTAAATATCCCCTATCCATTTAAAGCCAATCCACCGTATATTCCGCATGATAATAATCCAGTTGGATCGTACCGGCGCAATTTTACGGTGCCGGATAATTGGAAAGGTCGCCAGGTTATACTACATTTTGGCGGCGTCAATTCTGCATTTTATGTCTGGATCAATGGCCAAAAAGTGGGGTATAGTCAGGATAGTAAGACGCCGGCTGAATTTAATATTACAAGCTACCTGCGACCTGGCGAGAATGTGCTGGCTGTCGAGGTGTACCGCTGGTGCGATGGCAGCTACCTGGAAGATCAGGATTTCTGGCGTTTAAGCGGCATTGAACGCGAAGTCTATCTCTATTCGATTCCTGAAGTCCATATTCGTGATTTTTTTGCACTGGGCGATCTGGATGAAACATATACTGATGGCCATTTCAAACTGGATGTTGAAATTAAACGATATTCACCAAAATCATTGAAAGATTTCATGGTTGAAGTCGATTTAATGAATGTTGAACAAAAGTCAGTTTTTACAAAGCCATTAACAGCTCGTGTCGATTTGGCGAAGGATTTACAGGCTCAGGTCAGTTTTGAACAAAAGGTTTCTCAACCGCTCAAATGGACCGCCGAAACGCCGAATCTTTATACCCTGCTCATCTCATTGAAAAATAAAAAAGGGGAGCGCCTTGAAGTCGTTACCGCAAAAGTCGGATTTCGCAAAGTGGAGCTCAAAGGCGGTCAGGTGCTGGTAAATGGTGTTCCCATCTATTTGAAAGGCGTGAATCGCCATGAACATGATCCCATCACCGGCCATGTCATCTCCGAAGAATCGATGCTTAAAGATATCGAATTGATGAAAAAATTCAATATCAATTCCGTTCGGACCTGCCATTATCCCAACGATCCGCGCTGGTACGAACTCTGCGACCAGTATGGACTTTATGTTATCGATGAAGCGAATATCGAATCACATGGCATGGGATATGACCCGGATAAAACCCTGGGAAATAAGGAAGAATGGAAGCCTGCCCATCTGGATCGAACCAAACGCATGGTGGAGCGCGATAAAAATCACCCCTGCATTATTTTCTGGTCACTGGGAAATGAAGCTGGCGACGGTATCTGCTTCGAAGCCACCAGTGCCTGGATTCATCAACGGGATAAGAGTCGATTGGTGCACTATGAACGCGCTGAATTGCGTCCCCATACCGATATTTATTGCCCGATGTATGCGCGAATCGAACATCTGGTTAAATACGCCAGTCAGGAACAGACCCGACCTTTGATTATGTGTGAATACGCACATGCCATGGGAAATAGTCTGGGGAATCTCCAGGACTATTGGGATGTGATTGAAAAATATAAACATCTGCAAGGGGCGCATGTCTGGGACTGGGTTGACCAGGGTCTGTTGAAAAAAACCGCCGATGGACGCGAATATTTCGCTTATGGAGGTGATTTTGGCCCGCCGGGAACCCCCAGCGATGGAAATTTTTGCTGCAATGGCTTGATTCAGCCGGATCGAAAGCCCAATCCCCATATCTGGGAGCTAAAAAAAGTCTATCAATATGTGAAAGTAAAAGCAGTGGATTTGACAATTGGTAAATTTGAGGTCATTAACAAGCATGATTTCATCGATCTCGGTAATTACGCTGGAAAATGGTCAATAACCAGTGATGATCAGGTAATTGCCGTCGGTGAACTGCCGGTATTGAAAACGCCAGCGCGTTCCAGTGAAATAATTCAACTGGATTTACCGAAAATTCAACCAACACCGGGAATGGAATATTTTTTAAAAATAGATTTTCATTTAAAACAAGCCCGTGGACTGGTTCCGGAAAATCATCTGGTTGCCTGGGATCAATTCGAATTGCCAATTTCCATTGCGGCAGAAAAAGTTCAGCTATCAAAACTTCCGGAACTCAAATTGAAGGAAACCGGACAGAAGATAGAAATTTCAAATCCAACAATCCGGGTGGATTTTGATAAAAAAACAGGAGACATGACTTCCCTGAATTTTAATGGAAAGGAATATCTCTTAAGAGGACCACGACCAGATTTTTGGCGTGCGCCAACCGATAATGATTTTGGCAATCGAATGCCCATCCGATGTGGTATCTGGCGAAACGCGGGTAACAATCGCGTACTTCAGAAAATTACGACCCAAAAAGTGAGCCAGCAACAAATTCGGGTCGAAGTGATTTATACCATTCCAGCCGGAAATTCAAAAACGATTGTCCGGTACGATGTTTTCGGGAGTGGTGATATTCTTGTTGAAAATCAATTCACGCCCGGAGCAACAGATTTACCTGAAATTCCCCGACTTGGCATGACGATGACTTTGCCAGAAGATTTCGATCAAATCACCTGGTCAGGACGTGGGCCTCACGAATCGTATTGGGATCGAAAAACTGGTGCTGCGGTGGGAATTTATTCCGGCGCCGTTATCGATCAATACTATCCCTACATTCGGCCACAGGAGAATGGTAATAAAACCGATGTCCGCTGGGTTGCCCTCACCGGTAAAGATGGATGGGGATTACTGGCCGTTGGAATGCCATTGTTAGAAGTAAGTGCTCACCATTTTGCTATTGAAGATTTCGATGAAGGAGATGCCAAACGAAATCGGCATACGGTTGATGTTATTCGTAAGCCATTGGTAACACTCAATTTGAATTATAAACAAACAGGCGTCGGCGGCGATAATAGTTGGGGCGCCCGGCCGCATGCCGAATATACCTTATCGCCAAAAGAATACAGCTATCGTTTTCGAATCCGTCCCTTCTCCACAAAGACCGAAGATGCTAAAAAATTAAGTAAAGAAAACTTTTAGTTAAACGATAACGCCCGGCATAATGGTGTATGCCGGGTTATTATCGATAAAATTTACCTGAAATGAATCGCAAATTTCATTGATTTCGCACAAAGGAACCTAAAATGACTAAAAAATTACCTAAAATCCTCAGTGAATCCAAAACAGCCCGATGGACCGCTTTGGCGATTGTTGCCTTCACTATGTTCGCTGGCTATTACCTGGCCGATGTTATGGCTCCGCTGCAGGGAATGCTGGAAAAACAGTTAAAATGGAGCAGTACCGATTATGGCTGGTATACCGGTGCGTATGGCTGGTTTAATGTATTTCTGTTCTTCCTGATTTTTGGCGGGATAATCCTGGACAAAATGGGCGTTCGGTTTACCGGCTTGACAGCCGCCATGGTAATGGTCGTTGGAACAGCCATCAAGTATTGGGCGATCACGACGCATGCACTTGATGGGGCTAACTGGACGATTCTCTTCTGGACTTTCCCCGCACAGGTCTGGCTAGCCGCCTTCGGCTATACCATTTTTGGCGTTGGAATTGAAGTGGCCGGTATTACCGTTACCAAAATAATTGTTAAATGGTTCAAAGGCCATGAACTGGCATTAGCTATGGGATTGCAACTCGCAATCGCCCGTATGGGTACCGCGCTGGCACTTTCAACCTCTTTACCTGTCGCGAAAGCCTTCAATGAGGTTTCAACACCGGTACTTATATGCCTCATTATGTTATGTATTGGCTTCCTCGCTTTCCTGGTCTATACTTTTAGTGACAAAAAACTTGATGCCTCCATAGTCGCCGTAAAAGGTGATAATGAAGTTACAACCGAAGAAGAATTCCGTATTATTGATATCTTAAGTATTATTAAAAATCGCGGCTGGTGGTATATTACTATCCTTTGTGCACTTTTTTATTCCGCCGTATTCCCGTTCCTGAAATATGCGACCTATTTCATGGTTAATAAATTTAGTGTTGATGAAAACTGGGCGGGAATAATCCCCGGCTTATTGCCATTTGGCACAATCATTCTGACGCCGTTCTTTGGAAATCTGTATGACCGCAAAGGTAAGGGCGCGACAATCATGATTGTTGGCTCACTATTAATTATTTTGGTTCATTTATTATTTGCCGTGCCACTTTTAAATCACTGGCTCATTGCCATTTTCCTGATGATAATCCTCGGAATTGGATTTTCGCTGGTTCCTTCCGCAATGTGGCCGTCAGTTCCCAAAATCATTCCCGAACGACAGCTTGGAACAGCTTATGCGCTTATCTTCTGGGTGCAAAATGCCTGGGCGTTAATGTTTGTACCGGCACTTATCGGTTGGGTGCTCGATAAATACTGCGTAACTGGAACGGCTATACTGGATGGACAACCTGTTACGACTTATAATTATACCCTGCCCATGATTCTTTTTATGCTTTTCGGAATAACAGCGTTACTTTTCGCCTTCCTGCTAAAAATTGAAGATAAAAAGAAAGGTTATGGTCTGGAATTACCCAATATCAGGAGTTAAAATAATAAAATAATCGAAATATGAAAAAATATCTGATTTAAGGCCGGCCGGGGAGTTCAGTAAAAGTGGCGATAATCCGATTCCGATTCAATTCTTTTTTAAACGGATTCTGTAGATAATAATCCGCTAAATCCGCCACATTTCCAGCTTTTTCCTGCCGGCGTGAATTTTTGTATTTTTCGATTGCCTGTCGACGTTTTCCCTGCAGATCATAAATTTTACCGGATGTCAGTTCCCCCAGACCGAGCAGGTAACTCCCCTCTGCATAAAAAGCATGGTATTCCTCAAATAAACGCAAAGCGGCGTCATATTTTCCCTGATGATAATAAGCATACCCCCGCATAAATTTCATTTTATAAGACCACCAATCTGAACTGATTAACTTTCTTTGATGGACTACCTTTTCAAATTGATCAATATAATCCAGAAGTTTTTGCCATTGATTGACAGGCCGGGAAAATTCCAAATTAAACAATGCATTAATCTGTGTACTCAATAAATCCAGATTTTCAGGATAGATGGTTAATAGCGATTCAGCAATCTGAATTGCAGCGGAATAATCCTTTTCAAAGTAAAGATAAGCTGAAGCTAAGGCTGAACTGGCTGGCAATGGACTATAAACACCTCTTTGAATGGCGCTTTTAAGGAAAGAGAGTCCTGCTTCCGGATCGCCCGTCGGAATGGGTAAAAGTCGCTGCAGAAAACGGACGATAGCCCCCTGATTTCCCGCCATCACATGATATAAACCAAGGCCATAATGCACATCATAAAAATCCGGCTTAAGCTGAAGCGCAGTTTCTAAAGCATGAATCCCTTTCCAGGCATGAAAACCGGTTTTTAGCCAATTTTTTTGGCGGGCATGCATGGTTCCTAAAAATCCATGTGCACCGCCTTTATAAAAACAGGCAAATGCATCATCAGGATTTAAATTCAGGCGCTTTTCACAAATTTCCAGACATTTTTCCAGCCACTTTTGCATTTCTGTATCAAATTTTTGAACATTTTGCTGGACATTACTCTCCCGCCAACAACTGACGCCCCGATAAAAATAAGCGTCCGGATTGTTGGGCGTGGTCAGAATAAGTGAATCCAGTTTTGCTTCAACAAGACGATAATTCTCGCGAAAAATTAAATCAATTATTTTATGAATCGTTGAATTGTCATTGCTTTGTTCCTGTGATGCAACAGGAAGCAAGCGAATTATCAGAAAGAATGGAATAAGTAATACAAGTTTAATCAGAATTTGGCTTTTCACTCGAAACATGACGAAATCATTGGCTCCTGAAGTTTTTTTACATTGTCAATTCATCTTTTTAAACGGTCTACAAATATATGAATTTTTGCCTGAAAAGCAACAGATAAAAAGATATTGTATCTCCTCAATATTTATTGGTAAATGACAACGTACGATAGCTATAATGTGATAAATCTTCAGGCGTGATGTGTAATGCGTAAAACGTAAATTAAAATTCCGCATGATAACCCAAACAAGAGATTACGTGTCTCGCATTACGTTTTACGCTTCACTTGAAATTTTTTAAATATAAAGGGCTTTAGTTTCCACCCTGATTTATTGAGGGGGCACAAGATATCGATACACTATTTATCAATAAAATCTCCTAAATACAGGAGTGTTATTCCATTTCTGGATTAAAAAACAGATAAGTGGTTAATTGCCGCCTGGAATTGACAACTATTATTCATTTCAACACCCCCAAATACAAAATTGAGTTATTAACAAAAAAAGCATCTATTTAATTGTAAAATATAAAATTAACTGCAAAAGAAAAAATTAAAAATTCATTTCACTGTTGGCTATTTACCAACATTGAATGGTTATATCGCCAAAGACCAAATTTAAATAAAATTTATTTTTAATATTCTTATCGTTTAAAAATCTAAAGGATAGCATCACAAGCAAAATTTGAATTTGCGTTAATGGCATGGATGTTGCAATTTGGGAATCTGGTCAATTAGTTCAAAAGTAACTATGACTCACAAAAGTAAAAGGAATTCATGTGAATATGCACCAAGTTTATGCGCCAAAGATTTTACTTTTGGGGGATGAATTTTTAAACAATAAAATCCTGGCAAAAATTTTACAGGAAATGCAGTTTGATGTTTCCACGTTTCCAACGGCATCAAACGGCTATCTCAAACGAGATTTTGGCAAAGTCGATTTAATGGTTGTTGAAATCGAGGATGGAAACGGCAAAAAGGATTTTGGCTGGATCCAGCAGGTAAAACAGCAAACACCATCGACAAAAGTAATCGTTGTGAACAGCGGAAAATCAATTGAAACGATTATTGAAGCTTTTCAGAATGGAGCGAATGATTTTTTTCGAAAACCTGTCGATGAGAAATTACTCTCGGAAAGAATTTTAGCCCTTCTGGAGACGTAAAATTTATAAATTGAACGTAACAGGTTCCGGACCCGAATAAATCACTTGCCATGTTCTTGCCCCCGGTCCGGAACCTGTTTGTTAGTTAAAATTATTTCATTAGTGGATGAGTATGGATGCATAAGGAATTGGCAGTTAGAACTCGATTAGCATAGCAGGAGAAAGCAGGATGATGAATAATCTTGTGGGAGAGAGAACGGAATCTCGAAATTGTAATCTGGATTTTACTGAAAATGTAATTGGCGACTTTTTGGATATCTGCATCAGTCTGGATGAAAAAAGTTGGATGCGTTGGACTCGCGAGTTATATAAAGAAACGCTCAAAATGCGCCCACAAATCGAAATTACCAGCGATAAATCTAAATTGTAACTCATTGTTTTTAAAACACAACTTGCACTTGCAACCTGGGATTATAAGCGGCTGAATTCGTTCAGCCGCTTTTTTTATTAATCAAAACCAATTAAAATATAAAAAATAACGTCACCACATGACCGCCAGCGGATAAAAATAGTGCTCCCAATTCAAAAAAAAAATATATGCCAATTCAACACTGAAAAAAAAGAGTTTCGGTTTTTTCAATCGCTAATATCCAAATTCAATTTATTCACAAGATTTTTCTGGAAAAACCGCAAAGGCCCAAATTTTGCTAATAACTATTCAAATCAGGCAAAATCATTTTCTTATTGATGAGTCTCCGCTAAAAGCGCTGTCATTCTAGGTGAAACGAAGAGTATCGTAACTAATTGAAAAATATAGATTTTTTACGCCGCTTCGCTAAGTATGGAATGACTAAAACAACCTTTTTAAAGTGGACTCGTTAATGGTATTTCAACTGACATGCAAAAGGCTCTGCAAACTGATACTTTGAATTAAATTTTTCCATTTTTAAATTCCAACATCTCGTATGGCTCACTTCTTTTTTAAGGGTATTTATGCTATTTAAAAAATTGTACTTTATTGAAAATTATCAAGATACTAAATGTTTAATTAATAAAAACTTAAAATGAAATTTGATGCTTTATTAAAGTCGTGATTCTTTGCCAAACTTTCACTTGACATTTAAGGAAATTTATCATATATTTTGTTAATTATGTTCGAGGAGCGGCCTGCTCCTTTTTTTTTCTATTCATGGATTATTTTAATAAGGAGATTGTAACGGTGAAGGATTTTGAATTGCAACAATTAAAGGGAGAAATTTTAACACACGGAAAAATTCCTCGGCATGTTGCAATTATCATGGATGGTAATGGACGTTGGGCCAGACGTCGCGGGCTTCCCAGAGTTGCAGGGCATCGTGCCGGTATTAATTCGGTACGTGAAGTTGTAACCGCCTGCAGCGAATTAGGTATCGAAGTTTTGACGCTTTACACGTTTTCAAAAGAAAATTGGCAACGGCCGGAAGAGGAAGTGACGGCCTTAATGCGCTTACTATTAATGACGATAAAAAAAGAAGTTTATGAGTTAAATAAGAATAATGTTCGATTATCAATTATGGGCGAATTGAATGATTTACCAGCAGTGACGCGAAAAAGTTTAGTGGATTCTATTGAAATTTTAAAGAAAAATACCGGGCTCATCCTTAATTTGGCTCTAAGTTATAGTAGTCGACGTGAGATTATTTCCGCCGTCAGCTCGATCTGTCGGGATATTCAAAATCAAAATTTACGACCAGAACAAATTGATGAACAGCTCTTTTCAAGGTATCTCTATACTGCCAATTTTCCGGATCCGGATTTGCTGATACGTACCAGTGGTGAATTGCGAATCAGTAATTTTCTTCTCTGGCAAATTGCTTATGCCGAGCTTTATATTTCAGATATTCTCTGGCCTGATTTTGGGAAGTATGAATTTTATAAAGCGATTCAGGCCTATCAACTACGCGATCGCCGCTTTGGGAAAATTACCAATCAACCAATGATGGTAAATTGAACCAAAACAAACGACAGTTGTTAATATTTTTATCGCTGCAACTAGCGTGACAGAATAAATAGATTTTACAGATTTCGCTGATTAATGAATCCGTCAGCGAAATCTGTATCATCTTCAGTTTTGCTCACTTCCCTGAAGAAAAAGTAGCAGTGAATCTTCAATCATCATTCTATATTGGGCGGGACGAACCATCAGAATAGTCTGGTTCAGTATATTCAAACGCTGATTATCGGTTATTGAATTTGAGTATGGGATAATCGCAGGTGAAGTCTCGACATGGAACCAGGTCACCTGTGGGGGGAAGTATAATAAACAATGCGCACCAGAAAATCAATTCTTTTACTTGTTTTATTATTAATTTTTTTGACGTGTGCCTTCTATTATGGGTGGCAATTTTTTCAGGCAAATGAGAAAATTCAAGCCTATATTGTAGATACCATCCGCCCCCTCATCCAAAATAAATTTACCATCAAATCATTAAGACTCGCATTAGGTGCCGTTCATCTAAAGCACGTGACGATCGATTTTGATCAGTATAAAGTCGAAATTGATGATATTCGGCTTGGTTATCAATTTTCCAATTTTATCAAGTATGGATTCAGTCCCGAACATCTGGCCAATGATATCCTGTTATCCCATCCTGTCTTGACGATTCGAAATGACGCAACTTTATTAAAGTTTTTTCAGGATTCATCATTCCATCAGTCACCGGATTCAATCGGGATGTTAAAAACAACGAGCGAACCAATCAGTCTCATCCAGCGAATGACCATCTCCAACGGTGTCATCCAGCTTCAAGATAGTCTGGACCAGACGATTATCATCGCGAATGACTTGCGTGGATGGGTAAATTCTGCCAACCTAAATCCGGCCGTTGGTTGGGTCGAAGGGAAGTTATTTTCTGAATCCGAAAAAAATTTTTCAATTAAAACCAATTTAAATCTTTTAAATGGTCATATTTACCAACTTGAGGTAGATTTAAACAAAATTAATGTTGGTAACATTCCCGATTATTTTCTTCCGGAAGATTTAATATTGAGGGATGGAATCCTGAGTGGTGGTTTTATTTTGAATCAAAATAAAACCATTGCGCTTACCGGGAGTGTCGACATCGAAAATGGTCAATGGGAAAAATTAAACTCGCCGTTCCTGTTTGAAGAAGTGACCGCCCATATCGAATTTAACCAGGACAGCATCAGCATCTCCCGGCTTTCGCAGAAACTTGGTGAAGGTCACATTCAAATTTCAGGACAAATAAAGAATCCGACAGCGCCGGACCTGAATCTGACTGCGATTGGCGAGCAGGTCGAATTAAGTATTTTAAATGAAATCTTTTCTTTAAAGGATGCAATGAAACTTTCCGGCAAAAGTAACTTCCAAATTAAAATCGCCGGACTACTTTCTCAATTTACACTGGCTGGTTTTCTAAACGCTGACTTATTTAAAATCTATCAATTTTCTGGTAAAAATCTCAAATCACAATTCGAGTTTCGGGATTCTACACTCACTATTACAGAATTAAAAGGTGAAATTGCGGCCAGTGAGATTTATGGCGTTGGCAATGTTTCTTTTTCGAAAATTCATCCGATGCTAAAGGCCGATTTTCACAGTAATGGGGACCTCAGCCATTTATTACAATCCCAGCCTTTGACCGGGCTGATTAGCGGAAATTATACATCGGAAATAAAAATTGATGGCACGATTTCAGAACCAGACGCCCAGGTGCGTCTGTCTATCAATCTCATAAATCAACAAAAACCTTATTTTCTTAAAAATGAGTTTAATTATCAAAATGGAACTTTAAAGTTAATCCGGAACACAACCAGTGATTCCCAATTTACGATGGAAGGTGAAATTCGGAATGTCCTGCAGCAGCCAGAATTAAATCTACAAATAAACAATTTTCACCAATTCTTATCATGGCTCTACCCGGAAAAAAAATCCCGCTTCGAAAACAAACGAATGAATCTGATACTAAAAAGTAATTTCACGCGTTCGACATTATTTATGGAACTTTTTCGAAAAGATGATACAAAACTTTTTAATTTACTGGCCTCAAGTACACAACGTGATTCCATTACCTATATCTCTGGAGAGCTTTTCATCAATCCTTCACGACCTTTCCGCTTAAGTTCTCATTTTTTTATGAAGAGGACACCGGATCAATTCATCCTGGAAACATTTGAATTGGGAAATTTCGCTAAAATAGCAGGTTCATATCACTTTAAGACCGATGAGATGACTGGAAATCTGGAAATTAAAGAAGCCCCGCTCTCGGATTTATCCAGTATTTTTAATCCGGCAAATTATGCCAAATTGCAGGGTAAAGTCAATGGAAAAGTCCAAATTTCAGGACACCGTTCGCAGCCATTTATGAACGGCAACCTGGAAGTGAAGAATGGAACCTTTAACAAAGTTGGAACGTATGAAGGAACGATTTCGTTTAATTTGGAGAACGATGTGTTCTTTCTCAGTGATCTATTGGTTCAAAAAGATTTTAAATCTTTGTTGCAGGCGCGTGGCTATTATAATCATCAGACTGATGGAATTTCCTTTTATATCAACAGTCCAGGATTCGAATTAAAAGATTTACTGCAAGCTACGGGAATTGCACCCGGCTGGTTTTCCGGTAAATGTATCCTTGATCTGCAACTTAGCAACCGGCTTCACGAACCCATTATGCGCGGCAAAATGAATCTGAGTGATGGTAAAATTTATCGTTTCCATTACGATTCCTTGCGGTGTGATTTTGGAGAAACCGGACGTATTGAAAAATCTCCCCATACCGGGGTGATTGAGGTCAATCGTTTGCATTTGATTCGAAAAAATGTATTTAATATCTTTGGAAAGGGATTCTTTCCGCTATCAAACCAGCAAGAAATGAACTTTTCCCTGAATGGAAAAGGCAATTTTTTGGATATTTTGCCCGAATTAACCAGCTTTTTCAAAAAAACAACGAGTGAAGGTCAATTAAAGGTAAAAATTGGCGGCAACTATAAAGCTGTAAAATTTACTGAGGCCGAACTCATCCTACGGGAAGGCCTTCTGGATGTCGA
The DNA here is from genome assembly GCA_020722815.1 of Caldithrix sp. GTDB lineage: Bacteria > Zhuqueibacterota > Zhuqueibacteria > Thermofontimicrobiales > Sulfurfontimicrobiaceae > DYKB01. The sequence goes on from DYKB01000033.1 coordinate 39,417, forward strand.
GTCGGTCTTTCCGAAGATAACGGATATTGATCTCCAGGTGCATTTGCACCCGGAAAACAATTTTCTGGAACTTGTAAATTTATCAGGCAGGGTGCGGGGAGAATTGTTACAATTCTCCAACATGGAATCGGTTAAACTGGCTGATCATCGACCGCTGACGCCTTTTTTCCTGGAAGAGCTGGACCTCAACTTCGGCACGCTGATTATCACGACGGGAAGCAAAGGCATACCTTTGAATATTCCGGGGGCGATGGAAGCGGGTGATTTAGGGTGGTTTGAATTTACCGGTGCGAGACCGGATGAGGAATTTTACTTTACCGGCCCATTTGAACATCCCTATGCACGCGGACAGATAAAATTTCGAAATGTCAATTTCACGTATCCCTTTTTAGAGTCAGAAATCGATACTGAGTCCGTGGTAACCCAGGTGTTAGAAAGTATGTATTGGGATGTTGATGCCGTAACCGTAAAAGATACCCGCTATATCCGGAAAATTTTCAGTGGGCCGGACGCTGTTTTTGTTAATCTCATTTTAAATAATGATCAAAAACTACATTTTCAAGGTTCTGTACACGATGAAAGTCTTCGGCTCGAAGGCACTATTGAAGCCACCCGAGGAAATGTCGAATATCTTGATTTTAATTTTAAAATGCATGACGGCGGCGTCCAATTTGATCGCAATTCAATTTTTCCGTATGTACATGGAAAAGCACGAACAACACTGATCGATACCCTTGGTTTTTCAAACGATTTCTGGTTGACACTATACTTAATTGATCCCGTAACCGGTGAAAAACGAGAGCGGGGCCGATGGGATGAACCCAATCTCTATTTTGAACTGACATCCAGTAAATCCAACCTGGGTAATACCAGTGGTGAGATCTTAGAGCATCTTGGCTATTCTGTCAAAAATTTTAAATCCCTGATGCCGGATATAATCGGAATCGGCGCGGATAATCTGATATTAAATCCAATCATCCGTCCTTTCGAACGCAAAATAGAACGTTTTTTCGGGTTGGATTTTGTACAATTCCGTTCCCGATTTGCCAGAAATCTTTTAGAGCGACAATTTAGTCATAATCCATTACATGATGATTCACGCTATGCTCTGTTACGAAATACACGCTTGTCAGTCGGAAAATACCTGGCGAATCAGTGGTTTTTTCTCTATACCGGCGAATTAGAAAGCTCAATTCGCTATCGGCCCAGTTTACCGACGCTCGGTTTACGACATACATTTGGTTTGGAATATCAAATTTCTCCAAATCTATTTTTTGAAATGGAATATGACTATAATAGCCTGCTATTAAAAAATAAAGTGGATAAAAAATTTCTGTTACGTCATTCATTTCCATTTTAATGAACCATGCCTGAGAAATTTATGAATAGATAGTTAAAGAGAGTATTTTTAAAACGATTCTTTTTAAAAATTAATAATTTTCGTATCAAATTGCAGGCTAAAACTCTATAACTTTCGGCAAGCACAAGAAAATGGCTTCCATTTCTAAAGAATAGAGTGACAGGTCATGCCCGAATGCTTTTATCGGGCATTCAATATTTCCTTGAAGCTGGATTTCCGTCAAACTTGTACTCGAATATTTTTGCCGAGTAAACAGGCGGAAATGACTGTGGTCAGTACTAAAATCTTTTGGTACTTAATGCATTAATTTTATTAATCTTAAGCCATAATCCATAAAGTGTGCCGAACACTATTGAAATTCAACATTTATCTCATTAAGAATGGGATTAAACTGGAAAAAATAAGAAACTGATAATTCGAGTCTATCCGAAAAACGATTCTGCTGTTTTATTTAGGGTGTTACGAGCCTTAAAGCGGATTAAGGTATTTAAGGACAGACATTCATCGATATTCTTTTCAGACTTACGGCTCGATTTTTTACTTTACAAGAGTAAAAAAATTTTGTATCTTCATTATTCGTTTGGGAGGCTGATTTAAATGCTAACGATTAACAAAATAAAGCCTTATACCTTTGTACTGGCTCTTGGTTTATTTCTTATATTCCTTTTTACAAATGCTTTTAGTCAAACAGGTGAAAAATTTCGTATCCTCGGGATCAATATTTCCGGTTCGGAACGGCAGGATATTATCCGAACCAGCGGTTTACAAAGCGGAAAAGAAATCACCCCGGATGACATTCAAAATGCAATAAAACGATTATGGAGTCGACAACTTTTTTCAAATATCAAGATTATCGTCGAAAAGAGCACTTACGACGGTGTTTTTCTATTAATTGAAGTTGAAGAATATCCGCGATTGGTGAATGAGGAATTTCTAAAATTTAATGGAAATAAAAAAATTAAAGCTAAAGAATTAAAGAAAGAAATAGATCTGGAAGCGGGTGAAGTCTTAAGTGATTGGACTATTAATCGTGCCAAACAAAAGATTATTAAGCTTTATCGGGATAAAGGCTACTTGATGGCCACTGTCAGTCCAGAAACATTTAAATCCAGCACTGAAGAGAATCGCGTTATTTTGCAATTCAATATTAAGGAAGCCAATAAGGTTCAGGTCAAAAAAATATTATTTAGTGGGAATAAGGCGTTTCCAGATGGTAAGCTGCGGAAACAGATGAAAGAGATTAAAGAGGATCGTTTCTGGCGGAGTGCCGACTTCGATGAGGAAAAGTTTGAAGACGACAAGTTAAAAATTCTAGAGTTTTATCGGAACAATGGTTACCGTGACGCGGAAATTATTGGGGATTCGATCCGATATGATGATGAAAATAAGGACATGTTTATTGAAATTACGGTCAATGAAGGGAAATTATATCACTTTGGCAAAATTACCTGGGAAGGAAATACCGTTTTTTCCACTGAAGAATTAGCGTCAAAACTGGAATTTAAAACGGGCGATATTTACAGCCATGAAAAGCTGGTGAAAGCACAACAAGAGCGAGTGGGAAGTTTGTATTATGATAATGGTTACATCTTTTCGACGATCCCCTGGAAAGAAAAGCCCGTTGGTCAGGATACTATCGACATTCACTGGTTTATATCAGAAGGCAAACCGGCACGTGTCGGTGCCATCGAAATAACCGGTAACACCAATACCAAAGAAAAAGTGATTCGACGTGAGTTAAAAATACATCCCGGCGATATCTTCAGTAAAGAATTGGTCCAGCGGAGTCAACGTGAAGTCTATATTCTGAACTATTTTAGTGACGTTCAAATAGAACCCATTCCGGCGCAAACGGGTGATGAAATTAATCTCAAATTTTCTGTCAAAGAAAAATCAACCCAAACCGCCCACATGTCTGCTGGCTATAGCGAACGCGATAAGATGATCGGAAATGTGGGGGTGTCCATGAACAATTTATTTGGTAATGGGCAGCATTTAAGTTTTGACTGGAATTTTGGCCGTTACTATCGATCGTTCCAGATAAGCTTCACCGAACCCTGGCTGCTTGATACGCCAACGCTGGGCGGATTTAGTTTCTATGACACAAAACGTGAAAATGCCTACTGGCAGCCTTTTAAAGAAAATAGTCGGGGTGGTACTTTCCGCGTGGGACGTCGTTTCCGCTGGCCAGATAATTATTTCCGGGGCGACTGGATTTATCGACTTGATCGAACCGAGTATTCGGATTTTGATGACTGGTACCGGGAAAGTTACCCCTATGGTATCGTGTCACAAAAGTGGCCATTAACTGTCAGTAGTGTCACTCAAATTATTTCTCGAAACAGCTTTGATATGCCGGAATTTCCCACGCAAGGTTCAGAATTTTCTTTCTCTGCTGAATTGGCTGGAGGCCCCCTGGGTGGTAGCGCCGATTATCATAAATATATTTTAGAAGCCAAATGGTTTACCCCCATCTGGTGGAAATTTGTCCTGTATTCAAATGTTATGACAGGATTGATTGCCGGACTCAAACCAGGTAATATCGTCCCTACGTATGAAATGTTCTACATGGGAGGTGATGGTCTGACACGCGCAATTCCATTACGTGGCTATGAGGATCCGTACGCTGGAAGTTGGGTACGGGAAATTGGGGGGCGAACCGCTTTAAAATACTCGACTGAATTTCGTGTCCAGATTATTCCCAATCCAACCATGTATGGTCTCATTTTCGCAGAAGCCGGAAATACCTGGTCCAATCTGAAAGAAACTGATCCAATGAATTTACGCCGTTCAATTGGGGTTGGTGCTCGTCTTTTCATGCCCATGATTGGGATTATCGGCTTCGATTATGCTTATGGATTCGACTATTATGACTCATTTGGCAGACGCTCTGGGAAATGGGTGCCCCATTTCGTTTTTGGCCGTGGTTTTTAATTTTGAAGTTATCATAAATGAAACAAGTAATGAACGAATTATCCCATTTGAAGGTATAATTCACGAATTTGTTAAAACTGAATTTTCAAACTAATTAATACTTAAATCTCAATTTAATTTAAACTATTCCAATTTTGGAGGAGGAAACCGTGAACAAACGAAGTTTCTGGCTGCTGAGTGTCTTTATTATTTTAATGTTATCCACCAGCTTTTTATTTGCTCAAAACTTAAAAATCGGCTATATAAATTCCGAAAAAATTAAAGCTGAATACACCGAAGCCAAAGATGCGCAGAAAAAGATACAAGATATTAACGCCAAATGGGAAGAAGAAGCTTTGGCAAAACAAAAAGAAATTGCCGAACTCCAGGAACAGCTAGAAAGTCAGAGCCTGCTTCTGAGTGAAGAAAAGAAACGGGAAAAATATCAGGAACTTCAGAACCTGGCATTAAAGTTTGAACAATATAAACAACAGAAATGGGGCCAACAGGGCGAAATTTACCTGAAACGTGAAGAAATCTGGAAACCTGTTGAAGAAAAAATATTTGCAGTTATTAATCAAACAGGCAAGGCCGAAAGTTTCGATTATATTTTCGATAGTGCCCTCAATGTTTTTCTGTATATCGATTCGAAGATGCCCGATTTGACCACGAAAGTTATTGAAGAATTGAATAAAACCGCCGCTGCACCGGCCAAGAAGTAATTTTTTAATAGGGTACACGAAAAGCTAAGGTGTTAAGCTCAGACCTTCAAGATTTTTACAAACCTTGAAGGTCTGTTTATTTATTCGTCTAAGATGAAAATCGTCTTTTGCAGGAGGATTTAGCTTTGTTTCGCGATAAAATTATACTCGTGATGGCATTTTTTTCTTTTCTAAGTCTGTCAAATACCTTGCTATGGAGCCAGCGGCCGAAAATCGCTTATATCAATTCAGAAAAAATAAAAGCAGAATACCGCGAAGCACAGGATGCTGATAAAAAATTGCAGGATTACAATGCTCAATGGGAAAAAGAAGCCATTGAAAAACAAAAAGAAATCGAAAATTTACAAAAACAGTTAGATTCGCAATCACTCCTCCTGAGCGAAGAAAAAAAACGCGAAAAATACGATGAACTCGAAAAACTTACACAAGATTTCGAACGGTTCAAGGAACAAAAATGGGGACAGCAGGGAGAAATTTTCCGACGCCAGGAAGAAATCTGGAAACCCATTTATGATAAAATTTTTGCCGCGATCAATAAAATTGCTGAAGATGATGACTATGATATGATCTTCGATTCTGCAATGAACGTTTTTTTATATATCGATACAAAACGTCCTGATTTAACGGACCAAATCGTTGAGTTATTAAACAAGGGACTTCTTACGACCAAATGATTCATTACTTCAGGGAGCTTTGATGAAATTTAAGCACCGATTTTATGGATTTGATTGATTTGAATTTAAAAAATCGGCAAAATCGATGATTATTTTTTTAAAATTAAGCAATCTACTTTAAAATGCTTCATTTTGTCATGCTGAGCGAAACGAAGTGCAAGGCTATATTTTTCAAAGACTGATGCGATTCTTCGCTTCGCTCAAAATGACAGGATTGTACATTTTTCGAGTGGACTCATGAAATCACCAGAAACTTCTGTATAAAAATGAAACTGATTGAAAAATGATAGAACAAAAAAGTTTAACGCTCAATCAAATCTGCCAGCTCACCAAGGGAAGATTGTCCGGAGATGGCGAAACAGTGATCAACCGTACGGTTCGACTCGACGAAGCCAAACCTGGTGATATATCCTTTATCGCTGCTCCAAAATATGCCAAAAATCTGGAAAACTGTCAGGCAACCGCCTTAATAGTGTATCCGGAGTTTAATGTCCCGCTAACCACCAACCTGATCTACGTGGACGATCCGTTCAGTTCCTTTTTCATGGTCGTTCAGGCGATGACCCCGGAGATGGAACCGCTGCAACCCGGCATCCATCCAACCGCCATCATTGGTGACGGGACAACTTTAGGAAAAAACATCGCAATTGGTCCTTACGTGATTATCGGAAAAAATTGCAAAATTGCCGACAACGTACAAATTTATTCAGGTACCACGATTCTTAATCACGTTGATATTGGCGGCAACACGCGAATTTATCAGAATGTTTCCATTCGGGAGGGGTGTGTTATTGGCGAACGCGTTATTTTGCATGCGGGAGCGGTGATTGGCGCCGATGGATTTGGATTTCGGAATGTCAATGGTAAAATTCAGAAAATTCCGCAACTGGGATATGTTATTATTGAAGATGATGTTGAAATTGGTGCCAATACCTGTGTCGATCGCGCTATTTTTGGGGCAACACGAATCGGTAAAGGCAGCAAGCTCGACAATTTAATACAGGTCGCTCATAATGTAGTGATTGGTGAAAATACAGTCATTGCCGCCCAGACAGGAATCGCTGGTAGCAGTCAGCTCGGTAATGGTGTCGTCATCGCTGGGCAGGTAGGAATCGCTGATCACATAAAAATAGGCGATTCAGCAATTTTAGCGGCGCAGGCTGGTATCACGAAAGACGTTCCCCCTAAAATCGTTGTCTCCGGATACCCGGCGCGTGAACATTTTCGGGCCAAACGCGAAGAAGCTGTAATTCGAAAATTGCCCGAATTAGCCAAACTCCTGTCCGAATTAAAGAAAAAAGTTGCTGAGCTTGAATCTACTACCATTAAAATTTCATCTAATTTTTAATATGTAATCTAGCAGACAGGTACTAGGGAGGAAAAATTAAATAAGATGTTGAAACAACAACGAACCATTGCAAATGCAATTTCATACACCGGCGTCGGGCTTCATACCGGAAATTTAACCACATTAACATTTAAACCAGCACCACCAAACACCGGTATTCGTTTTAAACGGATTGATCTGGATGATTCACCGGAAATACCGGCTATTATTGATCATGTTGTCGATATTTCGCGTGGAACTTCATTAGGGATGAATAATGTTGTTATTCACACCGTGGAACATGTATTATCCGCGGTGGCCGGCATGGAAATTGACAACATTCTGGTGGAATTAGATAACAATGAACCACCAGTCGGTGACGGGAGTGCGCTGCCTTTTGTGCAAGCCCTTACCGAGGCGGGTATTGTTGAACAGGATTCACCCAAAGATTATCTGGTCATCGAAGATACGATTGCTTTTTCGAATGAGCAAAAAGGGATCGATATTGTTGTCTTCCCTTCTGATGAATTTCGTATCACTTTTATGGTCGATTATAAAAATCCGGCTTTAGGCACGCAATACACCTCAATGTATTCTTTAACCGATGAATTTGTACGCGAATATGCCCCGGCGCGAACATTCTGCTTTCTCCATGAAGTTGAACAATTACGTGAAATGGGATTGGCAAAAGGCGGAAGTCTGGATAATGCCGTTGTCATTATCGATAAAGAAATCGACAACACCGAGTTAAATCATCTCAAAAAATTATTTAATCTAAATCAGGAAATCATTTTAGGCGCCAATGGCATCCTGAATGGAAAAGAATTACGCTTTCCCAATGAACCAGTGCGACATAAGACCGTGGATTTAATCGGCGATTTAGCTTTGTTAGGCGTGCCAATCATCGCCCATATTATTGCCGCCCGCAGTGGCCATGGCGCAAATGTGGAACTGGTAAAAATGCTGCGCAAGGAACTGGAGAAAAAACAGATAGTTTCCAAGTATCAGGAAAAAAGGGGAAAAGGTTTTGTTTTTGATACCAAGGCCATTCAGCGCATTCTGCCCCATCGCTATCCATTTTTGCTCGTGGACAAAATCGTTGACTTGATACCACGGGAACGCGCCGTGGGTATCAAAAATGTATCAATTAATGAACATTTTTTTCAGGGACATTTTCCCGGCCACCCGGTGATGCCAGGCGTTTTAATTGTTGAAGCGATGGCACAGGTAGGTGGTGTATTATTATTGAACGCTCAGGAGGATTATTCCAATAAACTGGTATATTTTACCGGTATCGATAAAGTCCGCTTTCGCAAAACAGTTGTTCCTGGCGATCAAATTCGCTTTGATGTCGAAATGTTACAATTTCGTCGTTCCATTTGTCGCATTGGCGGAAAGGCCTACGTTGCCGGCGATTTGGTTTGTGAAGCCGAATTAATGGCCGCCGTTGTTGAACGATAAAATTTTACTTGAAAAATTCTATTTATTCCCGTATTTTATATGCCGATTTCTTAAATGTGAATTCACTACCGTACACTTTTTGATTCGTCAAAGCCTGCCCTCACCCTAACCCTCTCCCAGGGGGAGAGGGAATAGCTACGCCCTCTCCCTTTGGGAGAGGGTTGGGGTGAGGGCTTTGAGCGTGGCTTAAAAAGAAATCATTAAGGTAATGTAAAAAAGTGTACGGTAGAAAAAATGTGAAAAGGAACTTCAATGTCTGATAATACTAAAATTGATCGCCTGGCGATTGTCGATCCAAAAGCCGAATTGGCTGAGGGTGTGGAAGTTGGTCCGTTTACCGTCATTGATGCAGATGTTCGCATTGGAAAAGGGACTAAAATTGCTTCTCATGCCCGGATTGCTAGTGGAACCACTGTTGGTGAAAATTGTAACATAGGACATGGCACGATTTTAGGAACATTACCACAATACCTGGGATTTAATCCTGAGGAAAAAACTACCGTTGAAGTGGGAAACAATACAATTTTCCGTGAGTATTGTACCGTGAATCGCGGCACGTCCCATCGCGGCAAAACGACTATCGGCTCTAACTGTTACCTGATGACCTATTCCCACGTGGGGCATGATGCGGATATTGGCAATAACGTGGTCATGGCAAATGCCGTCAATATCGGTGGACATGTGGTCGTTGAAGATTTTGTAGGCATTGGCGGAATGACGCCAATCCACCAATTTTGCAAAGTTGGTTGCCACGCTTTTGTTGGCGGTGGGTATCGAATCGTCAAGGATGTTCCCCCTTATATCCTGGCGTCCGGGGAACCTCTCCAATATACTGGATTAAATTTTATTGGACTCACGCGTCGTGGATTTAAGCCAGAAACGATCGCTGAAATAAAAAGTGTTTATCGAATTTTATATCATCAAAAGGGGTTGAATGTTTCGCAGGCTTTACAGAAAATAAAAACCGAATTAAATATAACCCCGATTGTCGAACAGATCATTAAATTTATTGAGAGCAGTGAACGCGGAATTATACGATAGTTCTTTGTCAGAAATTAAGACCAAATCATGGTATCTTTTAGATTCTGGTGCTCAGGATGCCTTTGCCAACATGGCGATTGATGATTTTTTAGCCCGGGAAGCTAATTTAGATGCCCCGGTTTTACGTTTCTATCATTGGCAACCGTATGCAATTTCCCTCGGCTATAATCAACGACCGGAAGATATTGATTTCGAGAAGTGTCGCGCCAATAATATCGACGTCGTCAGGCGTCCAACAGGCGGTCGGGCGGTTTTACATGCCGAGGAAGTTACCTATGCTGTCATCATTCCCCCAAAAGCATCTGAATGGTATCAACTACCAATAAAACAGTTGTATCGGGTGATTGGTGGCGCGTTACTTAAAGGTCTATCATATCTGGGGATTGACGCCGGTTTTGAAGAAAAAACCAGTGGCAATGTTTCTTATGCCGCCCGAACGAAAGCGGCCATTCCGTGCTTCTCCGCTTCTGCCCAATATGAAATTTTAGTGGGTGGCAAGAAATTAATCGGTAGTGCACAAAGACGATTTGACGCGGGGATTTTGCAGCATGGTTCTATTTTAACTGGTCTTTATCATTTAAAATTGCCATATTTTTTAAAATTGACCGATTCGAACGAAGAGCAAAAAATCGTAGATTATTTAAAAAAGAAAACCACGACAATTTCCGAAAGTCTGAATCGGCAGGTTCTTTATCCGGAAGTTGTCAGAGCTTTTACAAGGGGATTTTGTGAACAGCTTCAAATCTCATTCAGGAACAAAACGTTAACTCCGGAGGAGTTTACACTAATTCATTTAAACAGGATTAAATATTTAGCAATAGGGAGGTAATTTATGAAATTTAAAATTTTTTTCACAATCAGTTTGCTCCTTTTCCTAAGTTTAGCAAGTAATGTATCTTTTTCCCAGATTACCGCCGACCTTGAAGATTACTATCAAGCCTCTGGTGGCAAATCTGCAAAAGAAAACCTGGATGCCAATGTTCAGCCACTTCTGGAGCTTTTTGGATTCTACACGGGCGGAGGTATGTATAATACTGCCAAAACCCACGGTATCCTCGGTGTTGATGTTGGTGTCAAGGCTGTCATGATGGTCATCAGTGATGATATGAAAACCGATTGGGCAGGTACCGGTGGGGTTAAGGGCGGCCCATTGGGTGATTATAAAGCAGTTCCATTGCCCGTAATTCAAGCCGGCGTCGGTTTGGGAAGTAATCTCGAATTGATGGGACGCTTTTTTAGTGCCCCCATCGCTGAGTCCAATGGGAAAAAGGAAAATATCACCTTATTAGGTGTTGGTTTAAAATATGGAGTTATCCAGAGTTTGGTGCTTCCCCGCGTCAGTATCATTGCTGCCTATCATAAACTTTCTGTTCCAGTTGAATATGATTTTGGTGATGTCTCCGCACTCAGCTTGGATCTGGTCGTCAGCAAGGGAATCCCGTTTCTGGCAACTTTCTATGGTGGTATCGGAATTGATAAATCCAATATGACCGTTGACATTAAACAAATTAGTCAATCTTTTGATTATTCCTCATCCCAATTTCGTGGTGTTGTGGGAATCAAATTTGATTTTATTCCACTGGTTTATGCCAATGTTGATTACAATTTTGGTGCGCATCAAGGTTTGACTTTTGGATTAGGATTAAGTCTTCGATAATGATGACCGAAAATTCAACCAGACGTATTACCTTATTGGGTTCAACCGGTTCAATTGGAACCAATACGCTGGCAGTATTAGGTGAGTTTAGCGATAAATTTACTGTTAAATATCTCACCGCACACCAGAATTGGCAAAAATTATTAATGCAGGCACAGGCTTTCAGGCCAGTAGCCGTTTGTTTGACCGGAATCGCCCCTGATTTGGCCATTGAAAACGCGTTTAAAAATCTTGGAATTGACACCTGGTGGGGGGAAGCTGGTTTAATCGAAATTGCCAGTCAAACTGATACGGATATTATGATTAATGCCCTGGTAGGGGCCATTGGCCTGAAGCCGACCTTGCTCGCCATCGAAACGGGAAAAAATATCGCCCTATCAAATAAGGAAACGTTGGTGATGGCGGGTGAATTGGTCATGCAAGCCGCCCAAAAAAAAGGCGTCACCGTAATCCCGATTGATAGTGAGCATAGTGCCATATTTCAATGTCTGACTGGTGAAAAGGCTGAAAGCATCGAACGGTTAATTTTAACAGCATCCGGTGGTCCGTTCTGGAAAAGAGATCCGGACACATTCAAAGACATTACCATTGCGGAGGCACTTAAACATCCCAATTGGAATATGGGACGTAAAATTACTATCGACTCTGCCACCCTGATGAATAAGGGGCTGGAAGTTATCGAAGCCCATTGGCTTTTTAATATTGCGCCGGCGAGAATTAATGTCCTCATCCATCCACCGTCAATTGTCCATTCGATGGTTGAATTTGTGGACGGTTCAATTAAAGCCCAACTCGGCGTTCCGGATATGAAAATTCCGATTCAATATGCACTTTCATATCCGGCCCGCTGGAAGAACAGTCAAATCACCCGTTTTGATCTGTCCCAACATTTTAAACTGGAATTTTATCCACCGGATTATACAAAATTTCGAACACTTGATCTGGCTTATGCCGCCCTGGAAACTGGAGGAACAGCATCGGCGATTTTAAATGCGGCCAATGAAGCCGCAGTTCAGGCTTTTCTGGATGAAAAAATTCAATTTCAGCAAATCGCCGAAACCATCGAATCAGCCTTAAATCATTTCTCTCATATTAAAACACCGGAACTCCAGGATTTATTGCAGGCCGATCAGTGGGCAAGAACATTTGTTGCCGAAAGTATAATATAACTCTTAACAGTGAACGAAAATTTTGGAATGACAAGAACTTTTCCTGATTTTTAACGTTAAAGAAGGTTGGATTTCAATTCTTTTTGAAATGTGATGTTTTTTGCGATATTTTTATCATGATACCGACCTGGATAATTGAAATTTAAATGTGAATTTTCCGGGATTGTTCGTTTTTTGGAAAAAGGATTAAAAATGGCTATTATTTCATGGATATTAAATCATCTGTATATGATTCCGGCTATTATTTTTGCAATTGGTCTTTTAGTTTTCATACATGAATTAGGACATTTTTTGCTGGCCAAGCTCGTTGGAATCCGGGTTGAAAGATTTTCTTTGGGGTATCCACCTCGCTTGTTTGGCAAAAAAATCGGCGAAACGGATTATTGCATTTCCCTGGTACCACTTGGCGGCTATGTGAAATTATCGGGCATGATTGACGAAAGTATGGATGAAGCCAGCATCAAAGGTGAACCGTATGAATTTATGTCCAAACCGATTTATCAACGATTTCTGGTCATTCTTGCTGGCCCGATCATGAATCTGTTATTTCCGGTGCTGCTTTTTGCGCTGTTTGCTTATTTGGTCGGCCTCAAAAGTATAGTTGATAAGCCGATCGTCGGCGAAGTTGTTGCCGAGATGCCCGCCGCGCAAGCCGGGATTAAAGCAGGTGACCACATTCTGCGAATTAATGGAAATGAATTAAAAACGTGGCAGGATATCGTTGAAAATATTCGAAACACCCCGGAAAATCAGTCAATTGAAATTGTTTGGCGTTCTGGTGATCAGGAGTTTTCGAAGATTATTACCCCACAATATGACGTGCAACAAAAATCGGCAAAGATTGGTATTGGGTACACCACGACAACTGAACAATATGGTTTTATTGGTGCCGTTCAACACGGATTTATTTCAACTTATATTTATACAAAATTGACCCTCGAAGCACTGGGACAGGTGATTACAGGCGAACGAAATTTAAAGGAGTCAGTCGCCGGGCCTGTTCGTATTTTTACCGAAATCGGTAAAAGTGCCAAAGAAGGATGGCAGACATATCTTGGTTTAATTGCGTTGATTAGTTTAAATCTGGGCATTTTTAATTTACTGCCAATTCCGGTTCTGGATGGTGGCCATCTGCTCTATCTATTAATCGAAGCCGTCATTCGACGCCCAATTCCGACAAAAACCAAATTAATTATTCAGCAAATTGGGATGGCCTTTTTGCTGATTTTAATAGTCTTGGTAACTTATAACGATGTAATTTACAGTATTTTTTACTCTAACTAATTGTAATTTATCAGGTTATTAGAATTTGGCTGCAACCGTTTCACCGGTTCCAGGTTCACCGTTCCCAGCTATTGTCGTATTTTATGTTTTTAATAATATGCTGCCAATAGCGCTAGATTCAAAAGCACGTATTTAAGCAGACGCGGCTTTTTAACTCTGAACGATGAACCTGAAACCCTGAACCTGTAAACGCATACGCATTCATGGCAAACTAAAAACTAACGACCTGAATAATTATTAGCTCCTTAAAAACGTTTCTGAACAACTTTATTTATTCAACCCAAGCATTTAATGCTTTTGACCTGTCCTATGAATCTAAATGAGCCAAAGTCATACCAGATACTGATTCAGGCTGCAAACCTGATTGCATTACTCGAAAATTATACCTGATAACGCTAACTCGAACCCCATTTAACTTAAAAAATAATTCTTTTTTATTAAACGATAATTCATTTTCATCATTTGACGCTGATTTTCGCTTAAAAGGAGGTAAGCCATGAAATTTGCTAATCGTATGGGCCTTTTGGGCACTGAAACTGCTTTTTTGGTATTCGCCAAAGCTAAAGCACTCGAAGCCAAAGGCAAAAACATTATTCATCTCGAAATCGGAGAGCCTGATTTTGATACGCCGAAAAATATTGTCAATGCGGCGGTTAAAGCCCTGCAGGAGGGACAAACTCACTATGGACCAGCGCCTGGAATTCCAGCGCTTCGAAAAACCATTGCCGACGATGCTAAAAAATGGCGAGGAATCAATTTCAATCCAGAACAGGTAGTCGTAACACCAGGGGCAAAACCCATTATGTTTTTCTCAATTATGGCGTTGGTAAATCCCGGCGATGAGGTTATCTACCCCAATCCAGGTTTTCCTATCTATGAATCCGTCATTCGCTTTGCCGAAGCAACTGCCGTACCACTTCCATTGCTCGAATCCCGCGATTTCAGTTTTGAAATCGATACACTCAAAAAATTAATTACACCGAAAACCCGAATGATTATTTTAAACTCCCCACATAATCCCACTGGAGGTGTTTTGTCCCGTGCCGATCTGGAAGCCGTTGCCAATCTCATCGATGGAAAAGACATCTGGGTGCTCACCGATGAAGTGTATAAAGAATTGGTTTTCGAGGGGAGCTATTTTAGTTTTGCTTCAATTCCAGGTGTCATGGACAGGACGATAATTCTGGATGGCTATTCCAAATCCTACGCAATGACTGGTTGGCGATTGGGATATGGCATTATGCCAGCCGAGTTGGCTGAACAAATCACCAAACTGGCCATCAATTGTCATTCCTGTACGGCCAGTTTTACACAATACGCCGGAATCGAGGCATTAATTGGTCCTCAGGATGATTCCAAAAAGATGGTTGCCGAATTTAGAAAACGTCGTGAAGTGATTGTTGACGGCTTAAACCAGATAAAAGGGATATCCTGCCTGAAGCCAAAAGGTGCTTTTTATGTATTCCCAAATATTACAAAATTGCCAATTTCCAGTCAGAAATTGGAAAACTATTTATTGGAAGAGGCTGGAGTCGCAACTCTTTCCGGGACAGCGTTTGGTAAATATGGAAATGGTTACCTGCGGCTTTCTTATGCCAATTCAATTGAAAATATTAACAAAGCATTACAGCGTATTGAAAACGCATTACAAAAGCTCTAAATTTTAATGAGTTTGTTAGAATCGATTCATCATTGGAAATTTTCAATTAATTGACTTTTCAGAAGAGCCTTCAAGGTTTGTCTCATGAAATTGAAATAGATGACTGATTGTATCACCTCGAAAATAAAGGGTGATGGTGTCATTCTGAATTCAGCGTTTGATGCTAAACGAAGAATTGAAAGACCTTCAATACGACATCGTACTGCAGATTCTTCGCTTCACTGAGGATGACAGGCGACATTATTCAACCTCAATTATTGAGCGGATATGATAATTCAAAAAATTTTATTCAGGCAAACCTCAAAGGTCTAATATTTATTTAAAATTACAATTAAAACTGGTGAGGAAAATTTGGAAATCAAAAAATTAACACTGTATGATGTTCATAAACGTGCCGGTGCCAAAATCGTAGACTTTGCGGGTTTTTGGATGCCAATCCAATACGAAGGCATAATGAACGAGCATCGAAAAGTCCGCCATTCAGTGGGCTTATTTGATGTTTCTCACATGGGTGAGTTCATTGTAAAAGGGAAAAATGCACTTGAATTTTTGCAATTGGTCACTGTCAATGATGTGTCAAAATTGGCTGAATTTCAGGTTCAATACTCCGCGCTTTGTTATGACAACGGGGGAATCGTGGATGATTTGCTCGTCTACCGGCTTCCAGATTATTTTCTGGTGGTTGTAAACGCCTCGAACATCGAAAAAGATTTTGACTGGATGCAGAAACATCTCATACCAGGTGTGGATTTTAAAAATTTAAGCGATGAATATGCTTTAATAGCAATCCAGGGAAGAAATAGTCTGCCGACTTTGCAAAAACTGACCAAAGTTCATCTAAGTGAGATTCCCTACTATTGGCTAACCACCGGTGAAGTTGGTGGCGTTAAATGTTTCATTTCCCGAACTGGCTATACCGGTGAATTGGGATTCGAAATCGGTTTTCCACCGGAACATGCCGAAAAGATCTGGACATCATTGATGGAAGCTGGTGCAGAATTTGAAATTGCCCCCATCGGTCTTGCCGCGCGTGACACTTTGCGCCTGGAAATGAAATATTGTCTTTACGGCAATGATATCGATGCGACTACCAATCCCCTCGAGGCTGGCCTGGGATGGATTACCAAACTGAAAAAGGGAAATTTTATTGGTCGCGACGCCTTACTTCAGGTCAAAGCGCAGGGAGTATCCCGAAAGTTAGTGGGAATGGTTTTGGAAGAAAATGGAGTTCCCCGACATGGCTATCCCATATACAAAAATGGCTTGCGTATTGGCGAGGTAACCAGCGGAACCATGTCCCCCATGTTACAACAAGGGATTGCCATGGGGTATGTGAAAACGGAATATGCCGAAATCGGTAATCAGATTGAAATCGAAATTCGCGGAAAACATCTTCCAGCAAAAGTGGTGGAAACGCCCTTTTACAAAATTCCTTATTAAATTAACAAAAACGCTTATTCATTTTATTGCTATTCAGGTGCAATGACTTTGTTTACATGATAATTCTGAACAAAGGCATTGCACTTTTTCTTTTTTATTCTTAAATTATGGCTGAAAAGGTGCTCTTTTCGAAAGCGATAACGCTGTTTGTATTTATAACTGGATGATTCAACTTTACCATTTTCAAGGAACTATCTCAGGTAGATTGAGTAAAAGTTTAGTATTAAAAAATACAAAACAGATTCTATTGACCATAGAGTAAAAACCGGTAAACAACCCGGCGCAAATTCCTCTTATGATTTTTTTTTGATTCTGATAGAATATTGAATAATTGAGGTGAGTTTTGAAAGCCGAATTATCACTCACGCCGGAAGATTTTGAACCGGATGCACTTCAGGGGAAAGTTGCGATTGCAATTGACATATTACGCGCCAGTACGACCATTATTACGGCTTTACAAAATGGCTGTCGCCAAATTCTTCCGGTCGCCGAAGTTGATACAGCCCGAAAACTAGCCCGGCTTCAATCTCAGGAAACAACTTTGCTGGGAGGAGAACGTGAGGGCAAAAAATTGGAAGGATTTCAGTTGGGAAATTCTCCCAGAGAGTATACGCCAGCAACTGTTTTACACAAAACATTAATATTTACCACCACCAATGGTACCCGGCTCTTGAATAGAACCCAGAAAGCCGAGTTAACACTTATTGCGGCTTTTGTGAATGCATCACAAATTGCTGAATATCTTTATCAAGCTGGAAAAAATTTTGCGATTTTATGTGCCGGAACCGAAGGGTGTTTTTCACTGGAAGATACTGTTTGTGCCGGAATGATTTTTTCCAATGTCTATAAAATGGCTTCGACCAGGTTACAGATAAATGATCTGGTGCTGATGTCCATGATTTTATATCAAAAATTCGAAAATAATATTTTAAATATGTTAAAATTGGCACAACACGGTCGTTATTTAACGCAGATCGGCTTTGAAGCAGATTTAATCAATTGTTCAAATGTGGATTCAATTCCAATTATTCCAGTATTTCGTAACGGGGTGGTTGAGTTATTACCGAGTGAAATTTAATTTTTATGAAGAACCCTTCCCTGCCCTATTATCGTTAATTACTTCGCCGATTGATCCTGGTTCAAATTTGCAGAAAAGTGATGATTTATTGAGATTTTTGATCCAGGAAGGGTATTTTTAACTGCTTTTTTGATAAGTTGATGCCGCAATAGCGCAAATATTAGGATGTTCAATATAAGCCTTTATCAAGATTTATTGAACGGTGGGTGAGGTCAATTTAAAATATCTTCTAACAGTTAGATAAGAAATTTTGAGAGAGGAAGTTACTCATGGCAAAAGTAGAAAGGAAGAAAGAGGAAATTTTAGGACTTTTGCTTTTTGCTTTCGGCCTATTCATTTTTCTAAGTTTCATTTCATATAACCCAAATCATATTCCGATAGACTTTGGATTGGGATACAAAGATAATTTTTTGGGTATCATGGGATTATGGATCGCTCATCTCCTGGTTCGCGGATTTCTCGGGATTTTTAGCTATTTTATTCCAATTGTGATCATGCTGGCTGGCATTAATCAATTTCGCGTTTATTTCAAAAATTTGCTTCGGATGACGGCCATCGCGACCATCATTTCTATCTTCGGTGTTACATTTATTGCGATGTTGACCTCCAAAATAGAAACATTTGATACCACTCGATACGCGGGAAAAGTCGGCGAGCTTATTGCCCAGACGATTTTTCGCTGGTTGACCCCCACCGGTGGCATGCTCCTTTATATTCTGGCATTAGCACTAACTCTTCTCTTATTAAATCAAATGAGTATCACCCAAATTTTCAATACCGTTGATAATTATTTTAAAATTATCGGGAAACGGCTGAAACTTCGTTATTCCGGCTGGCAACAGGAACGGGAGACAAAAAAAGTCGTAAAAGTTAAAAGCGATACTGAAAGAGCGGAAACAAGCTCACCGGCTGTCAAACCAGTCATTATGCCAGAAATAACCCCCGCGAATAATTCAACACCAATTATTGAACCTGCCAAATCCAATGGTGCGGAAAAAGAAAAGCCGGTGCCTTCACCCCGACCGATAATTGAAATTGATCCCCTCCAGGATCCCCTGAATGCAGGAACGCCAAAAACCAAAGGCGATTATCAATTTCCAGGACCCGATTTATTAAAACCAGTAGAGGCTCAGGACTTTGAATTGACCTGGGAGGAGCTTGACAATCAAGCACGCATTCTTGAAGATACGCTGGAAGATTTCGGAATCGAAGGGAAGGTCGTAAAAATTAATCCCGGCCCCGTCATTACACGTTTTGAAGTTGAACCTGCCCCGGGCATTAAAGTGAGTAAATTCACCAGCCTGGCGGATGATCTGGCCAGAGTTATGCGGGCGCAGCGTATCCGCGTCGTAGCTCCAATTCCCGGAAAGGCTTCAATTGGTATTGAAATCCCCAACCCAAAGCCGCAAACAGTATTTTTCGCTGAAGTCATCAATTCTCCCAAATTTATCGATGCCAAATCGCCGCTTTCCATTATTCTTGGAAAAACGATAGATGGCTCGATTTATGTGACCGATTTGGGTGCCATGCCACATTTATTAATTGCAGGATCAACCGGCTCCGGTAAAAGTGTCTGCATAAACGCCATCATCACCAGTATCCTTTTTAAAGCGCATCCCAAAGAAGTAAAATTTGTCATGATTGATCCAAAACGTCTGGAGTTGGCTCCCTATCGTTCCTTAAAGCACCATCATCTGGCGTTCCGTGAAGATTTAAATGAAGAAGTTGTTACCTCTGCCAACAATGCCATCAGCATTCTGAAAAGTATGGTGCTGGAAATGGAACGTCGCTACGAGCTTCTGGCGCAGGGTGGTGTCCGAAAATTGGAAGACTTTAATACCAAACTGAAAGAAGGAAAAATCCAGTTCACCGATGAAACCATTGCCGTTTCCGAACCACTCCCCTTCATCGTTTTAGTGATTGACGAATTGGCCGATCTGATGCTGACGGCTGCCAAGGAAGTCGAAGAACCCATCGCCCGGTTAACACAAATGTCACGCGCAGTGGGAATTCATCTCATCGTGGCCACGCAGCGCCCGTCGGTGGATGTCATTACCGGTGTGATTAAGGCAAATTTCCCCTGCCGAATTGGTTTTTATGTGGCGTCTAAAACCGACTCACGAACGATTCTTGATATGAATGGCGCCGAGAAACTGCTTGGCAAAGGCGATATGCTCTTTTTGCCACCGGGGAATCCAGAACCGGTGCGCATTCATGGTTCATACCTTTCAACGGAAGAGGTGGACCATGTTGTTGAATACATAGAAACGCAGCCACAATTTCCCAAATACGACTTGCCAGTCGAAGAGGAGGAGGAAGGACTTTTGGCCGGATTTGATGGCGATTATACGCCGGATAAATATTTTAATGATGCCGCAAAAATAGTGGTTCAGGCGGGGATGGCTTCGGCTTCCATGCTGCAACGCCGCTTAAAAATTGGACACGCCCGTGCTGGTCGGCTGATAGATGCCCTGGAAGTTGCCGGAATCGTTGGCCCTTACGACGGCAGCAAAGCCCGGCAGGTACTCGTTGTTGAAGACGATCTGGTCGAACGGGGCATTTATTAAATACGAATCGAACATCTTTGTAAAAAGATCGTATAAGGATAATCTGAAAATTGAATTACATAACTCTATTTTGATTAAGCGAGGAGTGAAAATTAATGAAAAAGTTGATAATATTACTCATTTTAATAACCTTTGTTTTTTCAATTAACTTCGCCTATAGTGCCATGTCGGCAAAAAATATCGTGAAAAAAGTGAAAGAGACCTATCAGGATTTGCGGACTGTCATTATTGAATTTGAACAGGATTTTAAATGGAAGCTGGCGGGCACAAACCAAAAAGTAAATGGCAAAATTATTATAAAAGACAATGTGAAATATCACGTCGAAATTGATAATAATACAATTGTCACTGATGGAAAAACTATCTGGAACTATTCCAAAGCCAATAATCAGGTCATTATCAAGAATGCCGAAAAAGCCGATGCTGATCAATTGCCCAGCAAAATTTTACTGAAATATGCAGAAGATTATCACGTGACTCTGGTGGGTGAAGAACGCCTCCAAAACGCTGAATGCTACGTACTGCTTTTCAAATCGAAGACAGGGGATGATTATTACCAGCAAATGAAAGCCTGGATTTCGAAGAAAAACTGGATGACTGCCAAAATTGAGCAGACGGATATTAATCAGAATGTAAACACCTACCTTATCCGATCTGTCCAGACCAACACCCCCATCGATGATAGCAATTTTATCTTTCGGACCCCAAAAGGTGTTGAAGAAATTGATATGCGGGCCAAATAATCTCGCATTATTTGAACAAGTTTAAAATATCTGAAAATTTGGCGTGTTTTGTTTTTTCTTTCAGCGCCCTCATCCGATTGATTTTCCAGGTACAGCAAAATTTTTTCCTTGATTATCAAAAATAAATTTAATATCTTAAGTAGAATTTTTTTCTAAAGAAACGAAAATACGATTATTTTTCATGAGTGATGCGATAGCGATTCGGAAAGAAGAGCACGTGACAATCTGCTTGAACAAGGATGTTAATTTTCGAGAAAAAACTGCTGGTTTTGAAAAAATTCAGCTTGCCCATTCCGCCCTTCCTGAAGTCAATTTCAAAGCGATTGATACTACCGTGCTATTTTTAGGTAAAACTTTATCATTCCCGCTTATGATTTCAGGTATGACTGGCGGATTTCAGGGTGCCAGACAATTCAATCGTGAATTAGCCGAAATTTGTCAGAATCGTCGCATCGCGCTGGGACTGGGAAGTATCCGGCAGGCTATCAAGAATCCAGATTTTCTGGACAGCTATCAGATTATGGCCCAGGTGGCCCCTGATATTCCAATTATTGGCAATATTGGTGCCGCTCAGGTAATTTCTGAAAAGCAACGCCATGAAATTTTGAACCTGGTAAAAAAAATAAAAATGGATGCATTGGCCGTCCATTTAAATCCATTACAGGAAATTTTGCAGCCAGAAGGGGATCATAATTTCGAAGGGGTGCTTCGGGGTATCGAAAGTTTAATCTCGATGATGCCAATCCCGATTATGGTCAAAGAAACTGGTGCCGGAATTTCTGAAAAAGTCGCCCGTCGCTTACATGAAGTGGGTATCCACATTATTGATGTGAGTGGCGCCGGTGGAACATCCTGGGCTGCTGTCGAATATTATCGGTCAAATGAACCAGAAATCGCAGCCAACTTTTGGGATTGGGGAATCCCCACAGTTGATTGTTTAATTGAGTTACAATCATTGGATGATGTCCAAAAAATTGCTTCCGGCGGCGTCCGCAGTGGGATGGATATTGCCAAAGCTTGTGTTTTAAAAGCAACGCTGGCCGGTGCCGCACAACCTTTTTTAAGAGAACTGATGCTAAAGGGACCTGAATTTCTTGATTCTTTAATAGTACGCTGGCAAAAAGAATTTCAAATCGTGATGTTCCTGACGGGATGTAAAAAAGTAGCTGACTTGCCAGGTGTTTCTTTTCAAATTAAAAAATGAAATCGCAATCGAAATCTGGAGCGTGAATGACCAGAAGTGCTGAAGATTTTACGGAATTAAAAAATCAATTAAAAATTTACGCGGATCAAGTTCGTGACTATATATTTTCAAAGGAGCGAAATCTAAATATTGCTCCGGAAGACCTTCGTACCAGTATGATGGATTATTTATACTATGGTGGCAAGATGCTCCGGCCGGGGGTACTGCTTTTTTCCTGTGGTGCTGTCGGCAGTGATGTGCAGCCAGCCATCCCGGCCGCCGCAGCGATTGAGCTGTTTCATATCTGGACGCTCGTGCACGACGATCTCATCGATCAGGATGATAAGCGTCGTGGGAAAGACACGATTCACATTAAATACTACAAAAAAGCGCTCGATGAAAAAGTTTTACATCTTACGCCGGAGCAGGCAAAACACTATGGTGTGGTCATTGGCATCCTGTCCGGTGATGCCATTCATGGCCTGTCGATTTCGCTTTTAACAGAACTTTTTTATCAAAATAAAATTCGACCGGAAGTTGCCCTTCGGGTTATTCGCGAATTGGATAATACGGTTTTGAATACGCTGGTTTCGGGTGAAACGCTGGATGTTGTCTATTCCAAACAGGCTATTCAGGATCTGGATGAAACGCGTATTATCGATATGCTCTGGCGAAAAACCGGTGCGCTATATGAATTTGCCGGTCGCGCCGGCGCATTAATAGGACTTAATACAGATGATATAAATCATCCCTGGGTAAAAGCAATTTCCACCTTTACAAGTAAATGCGGCTTTGCTTTTCAATTGCTGGATGATGTACTCGGGGTAGTGGGTGACGAAAAGAAACTAGGAAAACCGGTCGGTTCAGACATTCGTGAGGGGAAAAAAACAATCGTACTTTATCACACCCTGATTAATGCCAATCCAAAGCAGCGAAAACGAATTCTCGAAATTGTTGGCAATGAAAATGCAACTGAAGCCGAACGACTTGAAGTTATCGAACTCATGCATCAATTGAAAGGCATCTCACATACCCGAGAAATGGCTTATACGCATTTAAAAGAGGCGTTGGAAAATCTGGAGACGATTCCAGAATCCAGGTTTAAAAATTTATTGAAAAGTTGGGCTCATTTTCTTATTCAACGGGACTTTTAAGGTATTTAAATTTTTAATAATTAGACCATAAATCAGAACATAGTAACGGAACCTCAATGATTGAAAAAGATTTTATCATACCGAATAAATTGGGACTACATGCCCGGCCGGCGGCATTGCTTGTAAAGACACTTTCACGATTTGATTCGGATATTTATATTACCAAAGACAATCAAGTGGTCAATGGAAAAAGTATCATGGGCGTAATGACACTCGCGGCGGAGTACGGAAGTCCGATCCAGTTTCGAATTTCGGGTGAGGATGAAGAAGATGTAGTCGCGGCAATTGAAGAAGTGTTTGCCCTTAAATTTAATGAGGATTGAGAAAATCCTACTCGTTATAATTGTTCGCAAAAATGAATAATGAATATGGAAAACAAATATAAAATTCTATTAAAAGGCATTTCGGCCTCCCCTGGAATTGCAATTGGAAAAGTATTTCACCTGCGTGGTGACGTTATCAAAATTGAAGAACGCGACCTGGATGAATCTGAAATTGAACAGGAAATCGAAAAATTTAAGGCGGCGATTGAGGAAGCAAAGGCTGATTTACGAAAATTAACAAAACAGGCGTCTAAAAAGTTAGGCGTCGGGAATGCCACCATATTCGATGTTCATCGGATGTTGCTGGAAGATGAAACCATCGTTGGCCAGACCATTGAAATAATTCGGAGTGAACAAAAGAATGCCGATTTCATCTTTTTTCGCCAAATGAACCAGTTCCAGAAAAAGATGGAACAGCTTAATGATGAATTTTTTAAAGAACGCGCCACCGATATTATCGATGTTAAGCGGCGGGTACTTCAATTAATACAGGGCGAACGACGGGGAGATTATCTCGCCCGGTTGTCCACGCCCCACATCATTGTGGCACGAGAATTGACTCCCTCTGATACGATTACATTGGATCGCCGGAAAATTTTAGCTTTCGCAACGGACATCGGGGGACGCACTTCCCATGCGGCTATTATGGCCCGGGCACTTGAAATTCCTTCCGTACTGGGGCTTAAAAATATTTCTGAATTAATCGCCCCCAATGACCGGATTATTGTCGATGGAAACCATGGCGAAGTGATTATTAATCCATCGCCCGAAACGTTGGCTAAGTATCGGAAATTACAGGGCGATTATTATGACTATGAACGCAAGCTAACCCAAATACGCGAATTACCCTGTCGGACGCTGGATGGCAAAGACATTGAATTATCGGCAAACCTGGAATTTCCGGATGAAATTGAATCCGTCATTTCTCATGGTGCTAAAGGAATTGGGCTTTATCGTACCGAATATCTCTTCCTCGCCCGTGAAGAACTTCCATCGGAGGAAGAACAGTTTCAGGCTTATGATTCAGTGGCCTCCAAAATATATCCCGAAACAGTCATTATTCGCACGGCTGATTTAGGAGGAGATAAAAGCCCGGACTCGCTTAAAATTCCCCAGGAAGACAATCCTTTTCTGGGTTGGCGTGCCATCCGAATTTGTTTAAAAGAAACGGTAATGTTTAAAGCACAACTCAGAGCTATTTTACGCGCCAGTGCGCGTGGTAACGTTAAAATTATGTTCCCAATGATTACAACCATTGAAGAACTGGATCAATGTATTCAATTGCTTAACGAAGCCAAACAGGAATTAGATAGCCTTAAACAAAGTTATAATGCCAATATCGATATTGGTACGATGATTGAAGTACCTTCGGCAGCTATTATGACCGATGTGTTGGCCAAACGTGTTAATTTTTTAAGTATTGGAACCAATGATCTCATTCAATATACGCTGGCTGCAGATCGGGGAAACGAACGAATTGCCTATCTTTATGAAAATGTCCCCCCCGCCGTGATTCGACTGATAAAACAGATAGTCGAAGCTGGTCATAAACGAGGGGTATGGGTCGGGATGTGTGGTGAAATGGCCAGTGATCCCATGGCAATTATGATTCTGATAGGACTAGGATTAGATGAATTAAGTATCAGTCCCATCGCCTTGCCCAAAATCAAACAAATTATCCGCTCCATTAAATTTTCAGATGCTGCTCATATCGCGCAAAAGATCATGCAAATGGAAAACGGTGCTGAAATCAAAAAATATATGAAAAAAGTGATGGCAAAGCGATTTAAAAATTTTCCATTTATTTAGCAATTGCTTTTGTCCGCTAAAATCACATGAAATCTTTTTCAATATGAAGCTAAAGCGCTATTAATACTAAGTTTTTAATTTATAATTGTAATTTTATACATACTATTAGCAAATACTTTCAGATCAACTGCTTTAATTTAAGGAGTGATTATGTCCGAATTTTTATTTACCTCTGAGTCGGTTACCGAAGGCCATCCCGATAAGATAGCTGATCAGATTTCTGATGCGGTTTTAGATGCAATTTTTGCCCAGGATCCCAACGGCCGGGTTGCCTGTGAATCCTTTGTTACCACCGGCTTAGCCCTGGTGGGAGGAGAAATAACCACAGAATGTTATATTGACATTCCATCTATTGTTCGAAATACAATCAAAGAAATTGGTTACATCGATGCAGCTTATGGGTTCGATTATTTAACCTGCGCCGTTTTAACTACCATCGATCAACAATCCCCGGATATTGCCATGGGCGTTGATCGGGATGGCGCCGGCGATCAGGGGATGATGTTTGGCTTTGCGGTCGATGAAACGCCCGAATTCATGCCTTTACCAATTTCTATCGCTCATAAACTCTGTCGTCGATTGGCTGAAGTTCGCAAGCAGGGAATTATCAAATACTTACGACCCGATGGAAAATCGCAGGTATCCGTGCGCTATGTCGATAATAAACCGGTTTCAATTGACACCGTTGTCATTTCAACCCAGCATGATCCAAATCCCACCTCCGAACAAATTCGTCAGGATATTATTCAGCATGTGATTAAGCCCGTTTTGCCGGCCCATTTATATGATCCGGCCAAAATTATTTATCATGTCAATCCAACCGGCCGGTTCGTTATCGGCGGGCCACAGGGTGATACCGGCCTGACCGGCCGAAAAATCATTGTCGATACTTATGGTGGCTATGGGCGCCATGGTGGTGGTGCTTTTTCCGGTAAAGATCCAACGAAAGTTGATCGTTCAGCTTCCTATGCGGCACGTTACATTGCCAAGAATATCGTCAAAGCCGGTCTGGCCAAAAAATGCGAAATTCAAATCGCTTATGCAATCGGGGTAGCCGATCCGGTTTCAGTTTCGGTGGATACTTTTGGTACCGGTACCATTCCTGAAAAACAAATTCTTGATTTAATCAATAAAAACTTCAATTTACGGCCGCGTGGCATCATTGAAATGCTGGATTTACGCCGACCGATTTATAAAAAGACGGCTGCTTATGGGCATTTTGGCCGGGAAGAAGATACCTTTAGCTGGGAAAAAACCGATAAAGCGGCTGATTTGGTAAAATAAGGCTAATTGTTCACCACTTCGGAACATAAAAATAACTTTAATTGTCTTATGGATGATGAAATGTATAATAAACGTGATACGTAATGCGTAATACGTAATTTATGAAACATAAATCATCGACAGGATAGGGTGAACTTTTATAAATAACGGTGTAATAACTCAGGTTAATCGTATATAGTCGAGTCGTTTACAACGGAAACGGGCAAATTTCTCTCAATTGGATACTAGTTGATTTAACAGTGGGGAAATATCTAAGTAAGGAATGGCTAAAAGCGACACATCGAACGTTTATCATTCGAAAGATCTGTGTTGTTACAATAAAATATAATTAACTAACAACACCATAATATTTAAGGAGGAAACCTTGAATTATCAGGTGAAGGATGAAGCGCTGGCTGCGGGTGGCAAAAAACGAATTGAATGGGCGGATAATGATATGCCGGTCCTTCGGCAAATTCGTGACCGATTTGCCAAAGAACTGCCTTTAAAAGGGCTTAAAATGTCTGCCTGTCTCCATGTTACCGCGGAAACTGCAAATTTGATGCGAACATTAAAAGCTGGGGGGGCGGATCTGGTATTATGTGCCTCAAATCCACTCTCAACGCAGGATGATGTTGCAGCGGCGCTAGTGAAAGAGTATGGAATTGCGACCTATGCTATTAAAGGTGAAGATAACAAGACATATTATGCGCACATACATGCAGCACTGAAACATTCCCCGGTAATTACGATGGACGATGGGGCGGATCTGGTGAATGCGATTCATACAGAATATCCCGACCTGGCCAAACAGATTATCGGGAGCATGGAAGAAACCACTACCGGCGTGATTCGTTTGCGGGCAATGGCACGTGATGGTGCCTTGAAAATTCCAGTAATCGCCGTAAATGACGCGATGACGAAAAATTTATTTGATAATCGTTATGGTACTGGCCAATCAACCATTGACGGAATTATTCGGGCAACGGATATTCTGTTGGCAGGTAAAACCGTCGTTGTGGCGGGCTATGGCTGGTGTGGTCGTGGTTTTGCCACCCGGGCCAAAGGGATGGGCGCCAATGTCATCGTCACCGAAGTCAATCCTATTCGGGCAATTGAAGCTGCAATGGATGGATTTATGGTCATGCCCATGATTGAAGCCGCTCCCAAAGGCGATTTATTCTGTACTTTAACCGGTGATATTCATGTGATTCGAAAAGAACATTTCGAACACATGAAAGATGGCGCAATTGTTGCCAATTCCGGCCATTTTAATGTAGAAATTGATATTGAAGCCCTGGAAAAATTAGCGGTTACAAAAAATGAAGGCGTTCGAAACTATGTAGACCAATATGTTTTAAGTGATAAACGCCGGATTAATCTCATTGCCCAGGGACGATTGGTCAATTTAGCTGCTGCCGAAGGCCATCCGGCATCGGTAATGGATATGAGCTTTGCCACCCAGGCACTAGCTTCCGAGTTTGTCGCGAAAAATGTTGGCAAACTCACCAATCAGGTCTACAATGTTCCCCAGGAGATTGAAAACTTTGTCTCCCGATTAAAATTAAAAGCGATGGGCCTCGCAATTGATGAGCTGACTCCGGAACAGCAGGAGTATCTGGCGTCATGGCATCTGGGAACTTAGGATAAATTAATAATTGGGACATCAATTTTAATTTGATGTCCCTTTTCATTTACAAGGAGACTGTTCATGAGAAAAAAATTTTTATTCTTCAAACAATTGTCAATAGTGCTTTTCCTCTTATTCGGACTTTTAAGCCTGTTCTGTGAAAAAAAAGAACAAAAAGATGTGATTCAACAGGCACTTGAAATCTTTGAACAGCAGCAAAACCAGCAAGCACTTCCCCAGACAACAATTGATTATGGCGAGATGATGAATACCATTTTTGAACTGGAGGCGGTTATAAAAACAAATCCAGATGATATTGAAGCCCGCCAGGCACTCCTGAAAGCGGCTATTGATACGAATCGAAAAAAAATTTATGCGATTGGTGAGGGCCTGACCGACACCACCAATACCAGTGAACCGCAGGCCAAACAGCGCGCCGAACGTGCCGCCTTAATTGATGCGCAGCGCTGGATTATGTTCATTCAACTCTGGCAAAAAGATATATCAACGCCATCAATTACTGAAAAAGTCACTGGCGATGTCCCGCCGTTTCGAATTGTTCAAAAAGCATTATTGCCAGGGGATAAAGTTTATTTCATGATTGAGGTAAATTTATAAAAAATTGGTTGCGCTTTTCATTTTTTGTGAGTATCTTTTTATCTCAGGAAGATTGCAATGAGCTTGTTCCTTCTTCCGCCAATAAATGTCGATTTTCGATAACCTTATACTAAAAAGCCGTGTTTTGAGCAGGTAATTTAATAAACTCAATATCAAAAAGGGGATTCAAACATGAAAACCCAACTTTTCCTGTTTTTAATTTTAACAGCATTTTTTTGCTATAACACTGAAACAGATTCAGCCGTAAACGTCTCCAATCCTCGTGCGATTGGTCTTGGCGGCGCCTATATTGGTCTGGCCGAAGGGGCTGAAGCGCCACATTGGAATCCGGCGAATCTGGCACTGCGCGATGAACGTTTCTTTTCAATGAATTTTCTTTCGCTGGGAATGGGATTTCACAACAACAGTTTTTCCAAACACCAATATGATATTTACAACGGTCAAAAACTGGATCTGGATGATATCATCAATAGTATACCGGATGGTGGCTTAAATGTGGACATGACCGGTGCCGTGGAAATACTGGGCATTGGATTTGGAAATTATGCCTTTACCATTTCCGGAGTGGCCCCGGCCTGGGCAAAAATCAATAAAGACATCCCTCGCCTGATTAAAGGCAACGAAATCGGCCGAAAATACAATTTTGGCGGCAGCGATGGACGCGGCCTGGCCTATATTTCGTACGCTTTTTCCGGTGCGCTCCCCATCGAAATCGATTGGTTCAAGCGTTTTGCCGTTGGGGCTAATTTAAAATATTTACAGGGACTTTTTGGCGCTGAATTAGTGAAATTAAATGGTGATCTGCTGACTAATGACGCTGCCATTATTGGTAATATAAATGGTACCGCCCGCATGGCGCAAGGGGGAAACGGAATCTCTTTCGATCTGGGCGCGATGGCAATTGTCAACGAGCAGTGGACGGTTGGTCTTTCCTTTACGGATTTACTGAATACCATCAGTTGGAGTAATAAACCAGAGGAGATTCAATTCTCCGCGCTGATCGATTCTATCAACCTGGACCGATGGACCGAGTATGAGGAGATCGATTCACTTTTTAAAAGACAGGATACCACCCTAACGACCGGCTCGTTTTCAATGGGGCTTCCGCAGCAGATGCGAATCGGTGCCGTTTACCGGGCTGAAAAATTTTTCGTCACGATGGACTATATTCAGGGCTTCCGAAATGGGCCCGGTGCCACGACTATGCCGCAAATTGCGGGTGGAATTGAATATAAACCACTC
Source organism: Caldithrix sp. (assembly GCA_020722815.1). Taxonomy (GTDB): domain Bacteria; phylum Zhuqueibacterota; class Zhuqueibacteria; order Thermofontimicrobiales; family Sulfurfontimicrobiaceae; genus DYKB01. The sequence goes on from DYKB01000033.1 coordinate 69,735, forward strand.
TTCTGGCTTCCGCTGCGCGCCGGATTGGCTTTAGGCGGAAAAGAGCAGGTAATAATTGCACTGGGGCTGGGATTTCATGCTGGCCGGGTGCGCATTGATCTGGCGGCAACGAGTCAGGGAAGCATTCTGCCGGCAAATCGTCAGGGCTCCACGCTGGCGTTTGGTGTCCGGTTATTGCAGTTTTAATTTCGATTGAATTTTCAGAAACCATATTATTCTCCTTAATGTTTTAAATAAATCATCTTCAGGTACTTTTCACACTGCGAACTTTTTATCCGTACCAGATAAATTCCGGTGCTATAATTTGTCAAATTCATTTCTCCGGAAAATTTAAATTCATGTTTACCGGCATCAAGTCTGCCTTCAAATATTTCAGCCACTTTTCTGCCCAGTAAATCAAATATTTCTATCTTAATATCATCAATTTTATCAAGCGTAAATGAAATGTGGGTAAATTCATAAAATGGATTAGGATAATTTTGTACCAGTTTAAAATCATCCGGTCGGGAACTTTCTCTTTCAACATTCGTCGGGGTCGAATCCGACAGAAACGAACCGGTGCGTTGAAAATTCGCCTGTCCGGTCTGCCAGTAAATTTTAGCCTGCGACGTTCCTGGTAAATCATACGCACAAAGGCCGGTCCAGGCGGTTCCCACCACCAGTTCATAATCCGGATCAGCATCAATATTCGCGATTGTCGGTGCTGATGTTATTCCATTCCAGGTTCGTTCTTTATTTTCAGGAACGGAAAGTTCATGCAAAACCTTCCCGGTAGCATCCAGAATATGCAATTTTCCCACCTGCTGGCTCCCAATTTGTGTCCAGGAACCGAAAATCACTTCAGCCAAACCATCATTATCCAGATCAGCTACTATCGGCTCGGTAGCAAATCGAAAAGTGCTTTCACCAGGCTGATAAACATTAAACGGCCATTGATGATGCTCGGTTTTATCAAGCCAGTAAACATGAAATTTGCCATCAAATGACGGAAAGAGGATTTCCTTAAAACCATCCTGATCCAAATCGGCAACCGCCGGATTGGGCAAACAAAATTTCATCACCCGCCAGTCGCTGCATAATGGTTTACTATTGACCAAATCGGCTGGAACCGGAAATTCCCGCCAATCGAAGCCATTTTTTTGAAATCGCGTTCGGTCTGAATTGAAAATCATGGGGGTATGATAAATCGATTGAAGCGGGGATGTTTCGGGGATATAAATATTACTCACCGTCACCACTTCAAGCTCACTATCATTGTTCACATCCACCATCACCGGCGCGCTATAAGGAAATCCTGGCATATTTTCGCCATCAGCCCGCCAGCCGCGCAGTTCAGACTCATAACTGACATGAATCGGGACTTTGGCCCAGATTTTTCGACCATAAACCGCGCTGGAAATCAGCGGCGACCCGTCATGATTGAAGGCATTGAGATAAAAGACATCGGCGAAAGCCAACATTTCCAATTGGCCATCTTTGTCGAGATCGCCAACGGTATGATTTTGATTCCACCCTCCCACCTTGCAGTGATTATTCGCTGTCTGAGGCCATCCGGGGACAATCGTCCCATCTTCGCGAAAAATATACCAATCTTCATCTTCGCTCCCCATTCGGGTCGTGCCAATGCTGATTTCCATTTTACCATCACCATCCATATCCGCAACGCACATCGACCGAATCTCACTGGACGTACAGGGTTGCTTTGGCCAGGCTGAATTGTGGAAATAGCCTTTATGATTATAAACCGCCAGATGTCCTCTTTCATGCGCTGTGACGATCTCCAGATCACCATCCCCATCCAGATCAGCCACGGCCACCGCCGGCCAGGTACGCCCCACATGGCTACTCCCCGAATAACTCCGATCATGTCCTGTATAAACCTTCCAAAGCGGATTACCCGTAGCGCCATCCACGAGATAAAGCATATAATTCGCCCAGATCACTTCCGGCTTCCCATCCTGGTTCAAATCAGCCACGGCTGGCGAACCGGCATAAGTTCCATCCATAATGTAAGGCCCGCCGCCCATTTTAGCCCATTTGAGCTGCGGTTTCAAAACCACCGCAAAGACCTGATTTAATAAAATCAATAAAAATAATATGAGAATCCGGTGCATATTAAAAATTTTCCTTGCTTAATCGAACAAATTATCTTATTTTTTGCTACCGTACAATTTTTTGCATTACTTAAATGGTTCATTTTTAGATCGCGCTCAAACCCCTCACCCCAACCATCTCCCCCAGGGCTAATCTGGACCCACATCTGGATTCTGGACACGGGGAATTGAAGTTAAATGAGAAGAGGGCGCAACAAAGGGCCTGATTTGTGAAAGTCACGCATTTGAACTCATCCCCCGGCCCTCTTCTCTTGAGAAGAGAAGGGGGAGTCAACGGCTTCTCCCCCTCTCGTTCAAGAGAGGGGGCCGGGGGGTGAGTTCAAGAGGCGCCGGTCACG
>DYKB01000091.1 GCA_020722815.1 Caldithrix sp.
CCATCCGGTTGGTTGAGGTAACACCTTATTCACCTTAGTAATCCGCCAAACCCGGAACACCACCAACCTTATTACCTTATTGGTGATGATAATCAAATGAAGAAATAAGGTCATAAGGTTAAATTGTCGGGACCCTCGAATTGTTACGAAGGTCAATAAGGTCGATTGGGTTTGATCGCGCGGCCTGGTTGATTAAAAACCTTATTAACCTGAGGAATCAGTAAAACCGGCGACACAACAAATTTGATACTATTCCCTGTGATCGGTTATATTTTCCTTCCAAAGTTTACGGCTATTGTCTCAGATTTTTTATTACTCAATAATTCAGTATAAAATAAAGACCTTCAGGGATAAACACCTTCAAATGATGATGAAACAAGGAAGAAGAATTCGCCACGATGCTGATGACCCGGCAGAACCCAACGCTTGGGAAAATGTTAACGAATAAAATTGGGTGTTTTGTTATAAACCTTGTAAAATTATTCACCTTTTCCTCACTTCGATTTTATTCGTTTCAGATCCAATGTACTGGCTCAAATATATAGGAGCGTTCTATACACTGTTTTATAAAGTCATGAGCAGCGCACATCGGGCACAGCGCCGGGGGCCTAGCAAAGATGTTAAATTATGGTTTTAAATAGCGATCAAAAAATTCCTCCTCAAACTCACGGCCACTAAAACCGTGTTCATTCTTGGGGAAAAATCGTGTTTCATAATTCTGAAATTTTTCCGCCTTATTGAGCGCTTCAATCAGTTGAAAGGCATTGGTTGGATGAACGTTGTCATCGATTAAACCATGCATGATTAACAGATGGCCTTTTAAATCTTTTACATAATTCGTACAATTCCCGTTCTGATAGCCCGCAACGTTTTCCTGGGGAAGCCCCATATAGCGTTCTGTCCAGATGCTATCATAATTCCGAAACCAGGTGGGACCAGCCTTATCCACTGCTACCGCGAAAACATCCGGATGTCTCAAAACCCCCATTGCCGCCATATACCCGCCATACGAATGCCCGACAATACCCACTCGCGTTCCATCGACATAGGGTCGTTGGCAAAGATAGCGAACGCCGTCCGCCTGATCCTGAATGTCGACCTCCCCCATTTTTCCATAAACCATATCCATAAAGGCTTTCCCGCGCCCGGACGTGCCCCGATTATCAATCTGGGCGACCAGATACCCCCGATCATTGTAGTAACTTCCGCGAACAAAGCGTTCATATACTGCCCGTGAATCTGGACCGCCATAAACACTCACAATTAACGGATATTTTTTAGCGGGATCAAAGTTTTTGGGTTTCTGTAAAATGCCATACAGATCGGTCACACCATCCTGCGCTTTAAAGGTAAAAATTTCAGCGCGATCATTGGTGATAGCCGGTCCCTGTGCCAGCATCTTGACAAATTTGCCAGCCGCAGTATACAATGCTGTCGCAGGAGGCGTGGCGACATTTTCAAATTGCGCGATTATCCATTTTTTATCAGGTGAAAGATTAAAATTACTATGGTTCAAAGGATTCGTCGTCAGGCGTTTATCACCTTTTCCATTTAATTTAACCCGATGAAGATGAGTACATAAGGGCAATTTTTTATCGCTGTTGACAGAATAATAAAACCAGTTATTCGCTTCATCCACATCGACGATTCCCATCGACGGATAATCCCCCTTTGTCAGAGTGGTAATCAGTCTGCCATCCAGATGGCGCAGCTCATAATGTTTGTACCCTGTTTTTTCCGTTTCCCAGATAAATCGTTTTCCATCTTTTAAAAAACGCATTGCCGGCGAATTTTCCTGCCAGTTTTTTTGGTTTTCAGTGACCACAATACGCGTTTTACCCGTATTAAAATCGAGTGCAACAACATCCAGATGACGCTGATACCGGTCAGTTCGATTAAAAAGCAGTTCAGTGCCATCCGGACTGAAACGCATATCATAAATATACTCGTTCGGCCCGCAATCGACAGGCGTCTTTTTTTGCGTCGCCAGATCATAAATTTCCAGCGATACGATTGGATTGGGATCGCCGGCCTTGGTGTAGCCTTCCACCAGACTGGTTGTATTCACCTCGGTCAGATTTCCAATGAGATAGAAATCCTTGACCGGCCGTTCATCAAATACATAGTAAATTAATTTTTTGGAATCCGGCGTCCACCACATCCCGTGCTGCACGCGCAATTCTTCGCCATAAACCCAGTTCGCCGTGCCAAAACGATATTTCCGATTCCCCGCCGTTGTGACAACTGTCTTTTCTGCCGTTTCACAATTTTCCAGCATCACATTCCAGTTTTCACAGATGGCATACCATTTATTATCCGGCGATTTTTCCACCATAAATTGTCGCCCCCGTGACGGATATTTAATCCGCGGATCCTTGGTTTCCCGCATCCGCATGAATCGGCTTCGGCGTTCTTCCTGTACCTTTTGTCGCTCCTCCGGTGTCAGTTCGCCCATCATCGCAAGTTGATTTGATTTGAGATTGAACTGATACTTTTTATTTTGATTGACAAAAGTCAGTAATTTACCATCGTCACTCCACTTAATGCTGGAAATAACACCCTGCATGGCAACTTCATCAATCGGCCATCGACCAAATTGCGAAAGGGCTTCGGTGGTTGGACCATTCTCACGGGCAGCCGCCGAAAAATCAGGACCAATTAGTAAAATAAACAGGTACAAGAAACTCAAACTTCGAAAAACGGATTTCAGTTTCATACTCAAGCCTCTATTTTTCATAAAATATGATTTCTGAATAATGATATTAATAATTTTAAATTTTTAAAGGGAAGCAAATCCACTTCTAAAATCATAAATTGTTAATCCGGGTTCTGAAATCAAAAAATGAATAACGATTTTTAATTGGTGAAGGAATAGAAACAAACTTCTTAAATCGAAAATCGTTATTCCTTGCTCTGAAATAAAAAAAAATAACAGGTATAATTAATCTCGCCTTAAAATTCAGAAGACAATTTGCATCCACAAAAAGTATCCCATCAATAATTGAGGGTGAAAAGTGCTGTCAATGCGAGGCGTTTTTTGCCGAAGCAATCTCCTGGGGTACTGCAAGGGGATTGCTTCGTCGCCAAAAAACGCTCCTCGCAATGACAGACAGTCGTATTTCTCATAGAAATTGAGCGGATACCACCAAAATTTAAACGGCTAAAACCCCCCACCAAAAGGAAATCCTGGACCACCACCACCAAATCGCTCCAGATTGCCACGACCACGTCGTGTTGTCCCGGCACCACCGATAGCATAAATATCTTTCTTTTCCCAGCCTTTTTTGAGTAATTGGGCATAAAGTTCTTTTTTGGCTTCGTCAAGATTTATTTTTGAGGTGACGTTCAGCAGAAAATTATCAATATCGCCAAATTTAGCTTTCAGCGTTTCCAGTTGATTCACACAACCTTCAACATCTTCGGGATTGAAATCGACCCCCACCAACACTTTCTTTTGATTCATGCAGGCGATCAGACTATCGTCATATTCCGTAAAATTCGAAACAAGAAAAGGCTTATCAAATTTCTTTAAAATGCTTTCCAGCGTGGCTTTTTCAGGCTTTATCAGGTGAAGAACGATTCTATTTTTCCCTAACATCTCCAGTGCGGCAGCGCCTTTTTCGGTCAGGCCTTTATTAAACCAGACGCCATCATCACCCACCATATCGATTCTTCCAAAATCAAGCAGCTCTTTGGCGACCTGAATCAGATGAAGATCATAATTGAAAATTTCAACACCTTTAACACCTGTCATTAGTGAGTTTCGACTAAAACGCCGTCGCATCATGGCTCTGAAATCATTCGCCTCAGCCTGTGGTCGTTTCAATTCGCCAATCTTGTCTTTTAATATTTTCGAAAGTGAATCCGCATCTTTTATTTCCAACACCGACCAGCCGCGTTCGCCACCCAAATCTGGATTGATCAATGTAATTCCCCATTGCATAGCGCTGTAAACATCCTGGCGATCCGCAATCAATAGATTCGTGGTCGTTTCATTACCCAGATTCATGATTCCCTGCAAAACGAACTGGCAGGTGTTCTTTAAAATTTCCGGATTCAATTTTTGCACATCATCACCGGTATCATGATAATCCGGATGACCCGCTTTTGCATCAGTCATCAGGGCAAGGGCTTCGATACCCAACTCGATGAAAGCTGAATGATCACTGCCGCCGGCTCCACCTGTACGCGGTTTAACAATATCCAAAACCGATTGATCCTGATGTTTTTTAATGACATCCCAGATGGATGGAAAATTTAAAGCCCCGGGTGCATCAATCGTTTCTCCCAGACCGACCATATCCATATTAAAATAGGTAACCACCTGCTCCATCTTCACGCCATCTGTCGGATTGGCAACCCAGTAATTTGAACCGATCAATCCCAGCTCCTCGCCGGTCCAGAGGCAGAGAATGACCGTGCGTTTCGTTTTGAGATTGTGCGCCTTCATCAGTCGGGCCAATTCCACCACCACCGCACTTCCTGTGGCATTGTCTTCGGCGCCATTATAAATTTGCCCATTTGTCACCCCGAGGTGATCGAAATGCGCGCCCACCACAACAAATTGATTTTTCAGCTCCGGGTCGGTGCCGGTAATTTTAGCGATGATATTTCGCCCTTTATCATCATTAAATTTCTTTCCTTTTAATAATGTCTTTTCAAAACTCTGGATTTCTGCGGCCATTTTCGTCTCAAAGGAGCGTGATTTTTTCTTTTTAATATCGCTTCGGATATCACTCATCCAGGTCGCCAATCCACGCGAACTCATTTGCGGATCGGTCCAAAAAATCCAGTGGTAAACTTCTTCACTCACTTTGGAAATTACAATGAAATCACGTTTAAAGGATGCCGTTTCCAGGGTCGGTCGAAAGCCACGGGGGAATCGGCCGGTCTCCGGAATCGGATTATAAAGAATAATTCCCGCGGCACCTTTGGTATAGGCCGTCTGGATTTTGGTGGTATCGGCAGATTCTTTATCCCAGTTATCGGTTTTCGCTGCTTCCGGGGCTTCCTGACGCGATAACATGCCGCGAGGTGGTTTAAAATCGCCGGGATCACCCTTCAATACAAAGACAAATTTACCTTTCACATCCACATTGGCATACTCATCGAGCCCTTTATCCGGCGCAGAAATACCATATCCCGCAAAAACAATCTTGCTTTTTAACTTCGTGCCAGCGGTTGATCGCGTATCGAGCGTAAAATCTTCCTGGTATGCAAAGAATTCACGACCATTAATCACCATTTTGGGCGTACCATAAGTGACCGCATATTCGCGCGTAATCGGGACAGATTGATAGAAAGTCCCGTTTTCCCCGGCCGGTTCCATTCCCCAGGCTTGATACTGCGAAACGACCCAATCCTGCAATTTAAAAAATTCCGGTGTATTCGGCTTTCGTCCCATCTGTTGATCGGCCGCCATCACCGAAATAGTATTTAAAATTCTTTTTCCATCTACCTGAATGTCCAGTTTTTGTGAGAACAGCGGTAAAGATTGTAAAAAGAGTGTTGCCAGAATTAAAAGGCAAATCAATGTCGGTTGTTTTTTCATTTCTTCTCCTGTTGTATAAGGTCTAATTTTGAACTAAAAAAGCCTATTCGCTAACTTTGTGCAAATAATAACCATTGAAATTACCAATTTCAAGTCTAAAAAATTCCAAGATTGGGGTTATGTAACAGGGTTATCAGCCCGAATCCTGATGAAATTATAACAGGTTAGACAATTTGAATTGATCAGGATTCCCGGAGTTGGTAACAATTTTATCAAAAATTAAAATTTTGTAATGCGGCATAAATTGATGGGAAAAAACAAAATAGTGAAGGCTTCAGGGAAGCGGATGAAGATTAATCAAATTAATTTTGGATTGGGAAAAAACCGCCTATCGCGCGTTAAAACGGATGGGTGCTCCCAGGCTGAAGTTAGGACGACCAATTTCCCTGCCCGCCAGTTCTGGTCACCGTTCATGCATGGTTTTAGGTAGATCCCAAAGTAATCAAAATTTATACGACCAAAAGTATGGCGTCAGTCATGGGCAGATAGCGAACAAGATAAAGTGTCCCATGATAGTATTAAAACGTTAAGTTGAAAAAATTTATAAAACCTGAAATTCAAAAATGAAAATTCATAATGTTTTCAATCACTGACGGACACCCTCCTGCCTTTTCCAAATTCCTCAAAACGGAATTTGGGGAAGAAAAAACCTGGTCGCTCCCCCATTTGATGGCCAGGTAAACAAAATGATTAATTGGTGTCCTGCTATGTTTGCTGCTTCAAACTGACTTTTCACGGTGAGAATAACGAAATGCACACTTGATGTAATCGCCGCCATTATCGACATGAATACGAATGCGATGATACCAAACGCTTTGTCCCGAACAGATGCGTAGGCTTGAACTGTTACCATAATGACAACCAACAATGGCGCTATAAAAACAATCAACAATTCCATTATCGTGAAATATGGATCACCAATTGGATCATCAGGTGATTTTAGTGACATCAGACCAGGCATGGTGGTAAGTGCGTAAATGATTGTTAGGATTAGATAGGCCCAGGAAGCCATTGTACCGATGATTTTATGCTGATTTGTAAAACTTTCTTTAGGCATTTCCTCCCTCCAATTGTTTTTATGTACCTAAGTGCATTTCTAACTGACAATTTTCTATTGTACCTGAAATTCTAAAATGAAACGTTTTTCTCCGGTGAAGTCGTTTTCAGTGGGAAATTGACCCCCCACTATATCTCCCGGTTTTCAAAAAGCGAAGATAGGGAATAAAATCCGGCTTCCTCTTCCCCAAATTTCGTTTTTTGGAATTTGGGGGAGGCAGGAGGGGGTCTTTCATTGATTCAAAACATCATTTATTTCCATTTTAGAATTTTAGGTTGTATACTTTTTATATTGCGATACAAAATCACTCATTGCCCACATTTAATATCCTCACCCCAACCCTTTCCCAGATGGAAAGGGCGTAGCGATTATCTCTCCCGCTGGGAAAGGGTGAGGGCAAATTTTGCTTCATCAAAACGTGTACGGTAGTGAAACTGGCGAATGAAAAACGAACACCTCGTCACAAAACATTATCATAAGTGTCCAATAACTTGTGTTAACACAATTTTTTCAGGTTCTTTCAAATTCATTCGTTTAGGTAATTGTCTCTATCCACCCGGAATAAGACCGCCGTTCCCAGGTTTGAAGCCGCACCAAACAGGTAAACATTTTGACTGATAAATCCGGTATCAACCCACGCACAAAAGCGTTGCGCCTCTTTGTTTTTTAAAAAAGGGCTATTCATACTCGATAAATCAGCAACAAAAACCAGCCCCATCCATAACAGGTCTGATATTTTTTGTGCTGAAAGATGAGTTCCTTTCCATTTTCTTGTTGTACGTCTGTTCTCCAATGCTTTCATCAAAGGAAACTCAAGTTCTTTTTGAGGCTGGGGTAATTTTATAATTTTATCCATCAAATTTCCTGATACAAATAAATTGTTATTGGGTTATAAAATAACTATAAATAGTGTCTGTCCGCAAATGCCCCGATTCTTGTCATTGCAGGGAGCGTTTTTGGTGACGAAGCAATCTCCGTCATTATAACAAGGGGATTGCTGCGGCAAAAAACGCCTTCATATAATACTGGCAATACTGATTCACCGAAACCACAATATCCATCGTATGCGGCCAGCCTTTGAGTCGATGATATTCATTGGGAACCCCCGCTTTATCCAGCCATACTTTCAGACTATCAGACTGACTCACCGGCACCAATTCATCAATCGTCCCATGAAAAATCAAAGTCGGCGGATCATCCGGGCTGATATAAAAAGCCGGCGATGCTTTTCGGTACATTTCAGGCACTTCGGTGTAAGGTTTGCCAATAAAATCTTTGGTTTCATACCGGGAAATGGCATATTCCGTGGTCAAATCGGCCGGTCCGTATAAATTAACAACCGCCTGTACCCGACAATCAACGGAATCGTATTCACATTCCCCGTCAAAATATGGATCATCCGCTGCATAACCCGCCATCATGGAAAGATGCCCGCCTGCCGAACCGCCAATAACCGCAATTTTATTGGGATCGATAAAATACTCATTCGCATGCGCTTTAATCCATTTAATCGCGCACCGAATATCCTGAACCGCAGCGGGAAACTTCGCTTCTTTTTGCAGCCGATAGGATACAGTAACAGTCACATAGCCCGCTTTCGCAAAATCGATAAGGTATGGTAAATAATCCGCCCGTTTCCCCGTGCGCCAGCCGCCACCATGAATAAAAATCAGGGCCGGTGTGGGCTGATTCAGCGTTTTCAGATGATAAATATCCAGTTTTAATGATTTTTCACCGACCTTTTTATATTCAATATTCTTTATTTCCTGCAAAATTTCAGGAACTGCCGGGTGCATATCAATCAGCTTAATAAATTTAAAAAAATAAGCAATCTTGATAAATGTATAATTGGGATAGCCTAAAGGGGGTTCAGGTCCAGTTCCGTTATTACCATCTTTGCAATTGAAATTCATAAAAATCGAAAGCATCAATAGAATAATTAGTGGACGCATGGGGGATTCTCCATTGTTATTATATTCAAGCTGAAATGGTTTTCGGATATTATGATAGTCATCCCCAAGCCCTCATCCTAACTCTCTCCTGCATTCCCTGAGCCTGTCGAAGGGAGAGATGGTTGGGGTGAGGGCAAAAAATCGAAAACCACTTTGGCTCTAGTATAGATTGCCGGAATTAAATTATTTTAATATATCATCTGAAATTCTAAAATGGAAATTTATGATATTTTGAATCAATGAAAGACCCCCTCCTGCCTCCCCCAAATTCCAAAAAACAGAATTTAGGGAAGAGGGATCCTGATTTTCTCCCCCATTTTCGCTTTTTGAAAACCGGGAGATCCAGAGGGGGTCATTTTTTCGACGAAAACAACTTCACAAAAGAAAAAAATATTTCATGTTAGACTTTTAATTTTTCATTTCCCAAATTACATCTCTTTATTCTCCTCCAATTTTGCAGCCCGTGTTTCCGCTGCCTTCGTCGCCGCTTTTCGCTGGGCCGCGGTTTTGGCGGATAATACTCGTACTCCCAATTTTTCCAGGAGTTCCGGTTTATCTTTTAATGCCACCTTTGCGATTTTCAGATATTGCTTTATCCAATCATTCATTATTTTGATCGCGGCCGACTTTTCACGGGTACCTTGTTGTTTCGTGCCTTTGGATTGTTCGCGTTTTTGCAATGCTTTTTCCAAATCAAGAATTTTTTCGAACTCATTTTGTAATTTTTCGATATTATAGCCAAACATTCCTAATTCAGCCTGAATTTCAGATTTTTGTGCATTTTCAAATAGTGTACGCGCCGCTTTGAGAAACGCAGGAATCTTTGTTGGCATTTTTCCTTTTATCCCCAGTATCACCAATTTGGTTTTATCCTTAATATAAATAGCTTCGCAAACCTGAGACAATGATTGATAAATATCGAACGCCTGTTTTTTTAAGATCTCAACAGATTCAGAAGCCTTTTTCTCTGTTCCGATGGCCATATCTTGTTCATTAACCTGTTGTACCGCGGCAGTATATAGCGCTTTCCCTTCAAGCATCTTTTCCGGCGTATACCCATATTTCGCCACCCGATTTTGAATTTCTGGATCATCCTGCGTGTTATGAATCGACAATTGGGCCAGATTCATTTTTTCAGCATCTGTGTTTTTTTGAATTCCCATAATAAATACCTTCTTTTTAATAAATTATGATTAAAGTGGATTAAAAATATTGTATTGAACATGAATCATAATATATAATTCATAATGCATGACTCATCATTTATGAAATATAACAATGAAAATTAAATAAAGCTGATTTTAATGAACATATCATATATCATGCTTTACGTTTTACGCATCAAAAACATCATATTACGCATCAAATAAGGAATTTCACTAATCATTTTTCATATTTCACAGATTGTTTTTTACATTTCATACATTATTTTTTACATTTTACAGATCATTTTACATACTTCATGACGCATTTTCTATTTTTTACGAATCATCCCACCTATTTCACAGGTCATTTTTCATAATTAATGGATCATTTCCAATTTTTTACAGATGATCCTGGACAATTCATTGATTATTTTACATTTTTCATAGATGATTGGGTGTATTTTATAGATCATTTTGTATATTTCATGCGTCATCTGACATAATTCATAGCGCATGCCATGTATTTTGCAATGCATCATGCATATTTCATTATGCATTATAAATAAATAACAGTCCATTTATTATAAAATACCCGTGATTCCATTCATATCAAAGATAATGGTATATAATTCATTGATTAAACAAGATAAATCACCCATGATATGCAACAGATGAATTAAAACGGGATTTAAAATTATTGACCTTTACACCTGTCAATGCTTTATATCCTTCAAATATTTAATCATAATAAATATATAGCTTATGTTGAATGAAAATAATAATTATTATCCTCTGAATTTTGCAAACCAAATTTTTACGAACGCCGGTAAAGAATAGATTTTATATTTTGGATAGAAATTCCCATTCGCATGGCAAGCACAGCAAGCGGAAGCAGTAATAGAATAAAATTTCCGATAACAACCCGATCCAGTTCAGCAACCATCTCAGGACGAAGTAATCAAAATAAATGGGAATTTTGTATATAAAACCTGATTTATTTTATATTCTATACTGATAAGCAAAAGTATTCACATGTAACATTGCTATAATATAACAATTTTGGGGGATAATCGCAAGGAGATTTTGATATTATAGCATAAATTTATTCCATATTTAATGATATGATTATTTCGTATCCACTCAATATTGGTTGGTAAATGACCATGTACGACAATTATAGTGGGATAAATCTTCAGGCATTATGCGTAAAACATAAATTAAAATTCCGCCATATAACTCGGATAAGAGATGACGTATCACGCATTCCATTTTACGCTGCATTTAAAATTTTTCAAAAATAAAGGGCATTCGTTTCCGCCCTGATCTATTGAGGGGATACAAGATAGAATATTCCTCGAAAGAAAATCACCCACCTTCAGGTAAAAAAAGCATTTACCAATTTTTATGCCACCAGAGATAATTCGAATGAATCATTTCAAAAGGTTTTTAACGAATTGAAAAATATTTTCAGCAATTGCAAGCGCCTTTTCACAAATAGCTAAATCCGGTTTATAATATGGCAGAACACTACTGACTGGATACTTTGAAGGGAGATAAATTGAATCTAAAAATTCACAATCATCGTCAGAAATATTTACTTTAATCCCATTGTCGAATAGTATATTCTTTAATTCAGAAATACTGTGTGTTCTTTTTAACTTTATCGATCTTTCAATCAATAAAGCCTTCAATACTTTTTCCACGCATTGTTGTACATTTTGTAAGCATGGATTAAATAGTCTGCTTTTGAGTAAAATTCTGGCGGTTTGTAAATTTTCTTCGGAATAGTTAAACCATATCCTTGTTTCATCTCTCATAAATCAACTCTCCCGCCTCAATCTCTTCCAGAAAGGTGGTTTGAGGTGCATTGGCTTTGATTGGAACAATATCCAGTGGTATCTTTCGGGTGATATTCCGGGTTAATTTACGATATTTTTGGGCTAAAGAAAGATAAGATTCCGCACTATCCTGAAAAATAGCGACATCAATATCATTCGGATTTGCAGCAGTTAAAAAGGACCCAAAAATAACGATTTTATGCACCTCTTTTTCGGGACTTAAGCTGGCGATGATTTCCTGTTTTAATAATGTTTTTGTTTCATCGGTCATTTTCATGATATTTGATTCCCATATCACATTAAACATTACTGAACCGGGGAGAAAAATCATTATCTGATTCATTCATATATTAAAAATTTTTTTTGAATAATGCAAGATTTAAATATCATAATGGATAATTTGAGCATGAAAATACAAAGCGATGGAAGATAATCGGATCTATAAGGGACAAAATATGGCATCACCCCCCTAATCCCGAAGGGATGTAATGGGTTATAGCAAAGATATACCATGATATGAATTTCAACCCCGAAGGGGTGGCATTATATAATACATTTCTATACCATTGAAATCATTAAATAAATTTTTATATTTTTTATTCTGCTTCAGGATTTTTATTTTCATCATATCACCCCTTAAGGGTTTTGAATATGGGGAGGCAATTGAGGCTATAATCATGTCACCCCTTCGGGATTTTTATATTAATGAGGTAAAAATAATCCTAACTGCTCCACTTTCTTCTTCACATCATGATTATGCGCCTTCACATCGGTTTTAAAATTAAAGACCAAAGCTTCAACAATGGGATTTCGGTTTTCAATTTTGGCGCCAGAATGATAAAAATGGTCACGCGTAACAAGATTAAACGCTTTCCAGAATTTATTAATCATCAGATTTTCTTTGAAATCATTATGATGCCAGGTGGATAAGATGAATTTAGCTGGCGTTTTTTGGAGACATTCATATAATCGTTGTTCATCGGCTTCGGACCAGCCATTATAATAGTCCACATAGCGGCCAATATCGGGCGGATCGCAGTAGATGATATCATTCGCATTTGCCATTTCGATGATATCTTCAAATGGTTTATGATAAAATTGCCAGTTCGGGGTAATAATTTGAGAAACCGTGTCAACCTGATTGACAATTTTGGTAATATAGGCAAAAGAGAAACGATTGGGCTTTTTACAAAAAGGGATATTCCATTTACCATTTTTGTTAAAACGCATCATGCCATTAAAACCCGCTCTGGAAAGGAATAGAAAATCAAGCGGGGCTTTTTGATCATTGAAACAGTCTTTGATATATCGAAAATGTTCGTATCCATTTTCGCCGGCTTTTTTGAGCTTTTCGCCCTCTTCGATTAAATACCTTGGAACAAGGGCCAGTGTAATTTGTTTGTTCTGAATGGCTTTATAGAAATCGATTAAGTGTGGATTTGAATCGCCCAAAATCGCCTGCTGATAACCTGAATTAAAGGCAACGACGCCGGTTCCCAAAAAAGGTTCAATCCAGCGCCCTTTCACTTTTGGGGCTATGGCAAATATCCAGCGAACTAATTTAGTCTTAATACCCTGACTTTTAATTGGTGGAACGATTACTCTCATTATTCTTGCTTCCTGACTTTTCGTTTGGAGACAACTTGATTTATGAGGGAACAATTTCCCCCTTTGAATTCGATAAAATCTTTCAATTTTCGGATTCTAATCGTTTCTCCATCTTTAACCATTGTAGTTATACTAAAGCCGAAGTGGTCTTCGGACTTTGTGATCCCGGTGAAGAAATACGCAGTAAACCACTCCTAACCTCATCGCCATCAGGCAAAAATTTAACTTTTTAAAAATAAAATACTTCTCATCATTCACTTTTTTTAAAAACCTTATTTTCGCTTTTAAAACCTTAGTAGCCCGGTCATGCAATAAAATGCAACCTTATTACCATATTATTCATGAAAATAAGGTAATAAGGTTTAGGAATAGAGGAAATTGTTGGTTACTAAGGTTAAAAAAAAAATAAAATTTTTATGTCAATCGTATTCGGCATATTCAGGTAATTATCTCCCATTTTAGAATAAGTGCGTAATAAATCATGCCCGAATGCTTTTATCGGGCATCCATTGGTCTGAAAAAGTATGGATTCCCGCCAATAATATGCGGGAATGACAAGTTCGATCAACCCTGTGAACGGTTTTAAAAAAACTCCTTCAGGGTAATGTTCAATCTTAATTTGGGTATTTTGTTGAGGTTTGTCAAGGGATTTGTTGGCGGCTGGCGATTGACTTTTGGCTGATAGCGATTAACACAAGTGAAAATAATGATTTAATAGTAAATAATACACCCACCCAAAACCAAAAGCAGGGATCATGTCGCGTATAATTTATCTTTATTGGGTAAAAATTTTTATCACTTAATCCGGGCCAGTTGGCTTTAAAAGTCTTTTAGGGGCTAAAGTTACTTTCTTATGTGGATTTTTTAATTCTTTCGCTTTTAAATCCGCATAATTTTTTTTAATATCATAATTAAAACTGGTTGCATGTTCTTTGCGATATTTTCTGATTTCTGCAATTATTTCATCGTTCATCAATCAACTACCTCTATAAAAATTCCAATCTTAAATTGCGTTATTTTAAATTTTCGGTTTTAAAAAAATCCTGAAGTGCATTCACTGTATGAATGCCTGCCGACAAAGTCGGCAATTATCTATTGTTGTGAGGAAGGATAGATGTATGAAATCAGTTTGATATTTTTGTTTTTCTTCTTATCCATTGTCGCTGACTGGCGTCAGTGGCATCCACATAGTGGATGCACTCCAATTTCAGGTAATATAATATTGTCGTATTAAGATCTATTTTCCTTTCGATCCAGTGAAATTTGTCCGGGAACATCATCAAACGAATAGTCGCCAATCCATTTTATCCAGGATATCTGATGTCGCAGGGCATTAAAAAGCTTTTTATCGCCTGTATAAAACCCGATTCCTTTCATACTGGCGGCCGCCAGATATGCACAATCATAGATTGCTTGTTTAAACTGGCAGGCTAATTTGAAAGCAGATGTTTGAATTTCATGAAATTCAATTTTTTGAATGTCATATTCGTTAAAATCATTTAATGCTGCTAATGCTTCATCGTCAGTGAGCCGATCCATTCCAGTCGCAACTTTAAGCGCATTGGCAATTTCATAGTCAAAAATTGTTGGCGCATATAATTCAAGCATACCGGTAAGAAAATCATCCAGCAGGCTATCGGCCGCTGTTGTCGCGATTTCATCCCGCAGTTGCCATTTTAATGCGACAGAAGAATCAATGACGATTTTTTTAGCGTTCACGGCCGGCCTCGACTAATTCTTTAATATTCATGTTCAATGGCATCATTTTCTCACGTCGTGCACGCATTTTCCGGGCAATTTCCAATAACCGAACACTTCGCTCCTGCTTCTCATTAAACTCTTCCAGAAATATAATCGCGACTGCGACTTCATGATTGATATGCGGCGCTTTTTCTGAAGGAGAAATAATTACACTTTTGCCGTTATACACCCCTTTAATTGCCAACATTTTAATTGTTCTCCTCTTAAAATCCGTCCATTCATTCTCAACAACATTCTACCCTACAGGCAGATTCAGTTTAGCAGCTTACCTCAAGTAGAAAAAACCTCCTGCAGGATTATGTTCTATATTAATTTACAAATTTTGTTGAGGTTTGTCAAGGGATTTGTTGGCGGATGGCTGTTGGCGGCTGGCTATTGGCGTTTAACTAATTTAGACGCCGACACCTTGTCAAAGGCCAGAAGTCAGTTGCCGAAAGCCAACCAATATTCCCCCCTGCGGGAGGTTGGTTTAAATAACGGTTTGAATGAAATTAATAAACCTCCCGCAGGGTTAAATGCCACTTGCCAAAAGCCAGAAGCCAATAGCCGAAAGCCGAAATGATTTTTAAATATTTTTGCATTTCAAAACGCCATCATCCCCTCCAAATCATCGAATCAAAATCATCCGGCGCATCTGGATTTCAGCACCACTTTTTAATTGGCAAAAGTAGGAACCGGTTGCAACCGCTTTTCCAGATTGATCCAGACCGTTCCAATCCTGATGGTGATAACCCGGTTTCACAAATCCTTCCTTTAGCGTTTGGACCTTTTTGCCCGTTATATCGAAGATGGAAAGTTCCATGGTGTCATTTTGATTTTTGGCGATTTCAAATTCAATTCGGGTGGTTGAATTGAAAGGATTGGGATGGTTTTGATACAGTTTGAAGTTGGCAGGCGATTTTTCATCTTCCACATTGATGCCCATCAAAGGATAATGGGCAAAAATGCTGTCGGCGCGATTCATATCGTACTTAACAAAAGTTCTTTTAAAGGCGTCGGTTCGGTCGATGCCGGCATTGGCGACCCAGATCTGGCGGTGTGCATAATCGTACGCCACTGAATGTAAATCACCGGTCTTCAAAGTCCGCATGAGATCTTTTCCTGTTTCACCATCGATTTTGCCATAGAGAGGATTTAAAAAATTGAACATTTTTTGATTCCAGGGACTGTCAGTGCCCATGGAAAAATAGACCACATCGTTGATAAATGGATTAGGACTGGTATTATCGGAATAAACATGACAAATCGTGGGGCCGGTCATGAACGAACGCGCTTCCGGTATTTTCGCATCGCCGACGCAATAGAGAAATGAACTGGTGCGTTTGGCTTTGGTGATGATCTGAATGGCTTCGTCGAGATGCGCACTATTTTGTAATACATCGCGCAGGACAAAAGGCATGGGTTCAGCCATCATCGTTTGATTCGCCTTATCGAAATCATCACCAATCTCACTAATGGAAATTCCGGCGTAATTTATTCCGGATACCACGCCAATGAAGCCCACCCAGCCCACATTGATAAATCGCTGGCCATTTTCTGGCTCGTACACCAGAATCGCGGGATGCTCCTGAAGATGGATTTCGGTGGCATAATCCAGTGCGCGGATTTGATATAGATTGCCATCAATCGTGGCACTATCCCATGCAGCAAAGAAAGAGCAGTCCATTTCACTCAGATCGGGAATCGCATGAAATCGGTGCACTATTTTGATATCGATCTCGGCCCCGTCAGCCAAACCTTGCATTTCATCTTTATAATCTTGCGAAATGAATGGTTCCAGGCGCATGTAGGCGAGGTCAAGCCGGTCGGGGGAGGTATAGCTGGCAGCCGCCTTCATCAATGAATCATAAAGCGCATGGATTTGTGTTTTGAGCTGGCTGCCGTGAATAAATCCCATATCGTACGGCTTGCCTTTCAGATAAATGACCGTTATTTGATTTTCACCTTCGCCAATATATTCCACAATATTTTTGGTAAATCCAGTTGAAAAAATAAATGTATTCAAGAGGACAAGACATATTATATTCCTGATCTTTTTCATAGAAATTTCTCCCAGTGTATGAATTAAACGTTCTGACCGATTTATAAAGCTTTGTATAATTTGGATTTTTCCAATAGTATCAAAAGGATAACATAAGTATATGATATTTTCTATCAATAGTCAAGATTTTTATTTGCTACCGTACACTTTTTTATAAATTATCGTTATACCACGCCTATGACCCTCACGCCAACCCTCTCCCAAAGGGAGAGGGCGCAGCTATTCCCTCTCCTCTTTGGGGAGAGGGTTAGGGGTCAGATTTGGCAATTTTAAAAAGTGTACGGTAGCAAAGATTTTTTTTCTGAATCAAGAAAATAAATCATCCAATTTTTCAAAAAACGCTTGAATTTTCCTCCGTAAATGATTACTATTTGTCTATCAAATTTGAAAATGAATTTTAATATGGTTAAGAGGGGATATGACAAATCAATCACCAGCGCGTACAATTATTTATTTTATCATCATCATTGCACTGATTATCGGATTATCCATTATTTCCAATAGACTCTGGGGAGGAAAATCCGAAGAATTGCCAGAAATGAAAGACCTTTCCATCACCGCAGAAATGACTATTGCTGAATTCGGTCAAATGAATAACCTTTCCAATCCAGTGCTAAAAGAGATATTTAGTCTCCAGGAGCAATCGGAGTTAGAGAAAAAGCTGGGAGAATTTGGAGAACTGGAGCAGGTTAACGCCCTAATCATTAAAAGAATGGCATTGGCGGCAGAGCATGCAAGCAAAAATTGGTTTAAAATTCCGGTCAAATTCGCCGGCTGGATTATTTTCCTCAGCGTCGTTTTTATTTTTCTTTCCAAACGAAGGGTAACGCCTGACTTTAGAAAATGGCTGCTGCTGGCTGCGATTACTATCTTCGGCGTGATTTTAGGTTCTGATCCCAGCCCAATGGGAACCGTAAAGGATGCAATTCACCTTTTTGGCACCACCCGCGCCATCTTTTTTCCCCGGATGATTGCGCTGACGATCTTCCTGTTATTCGTCTTTTTGGCCAATAAGTATATCTGTGCCTGGGGCTGTCAGGCCGGGACTTTACAGGATTTGCTCTATCAACTCAATCAAACCGATAAAAGAAAGGTCATTATTGGCAAACAAATCAAATTACCTTTTATTCTGACGAATAGTATTCGTACGCTGTTCTTTGTGGCGTTTACGTTCATCGCTTTTTTATGGAGCATGGATATCATTGATCCCGTCGATCCGTTTAAAATTTTTAAGCCTGCCGCGCTGGGAATCATTGGCGGGATTTTTATTGGTTCATTGCTGCTGCTTAGCCTGTTTATTTATCGGCCCTGGTGTCATTTATTTTGTCCTTTCGGTCTGGTGGGATGGCTGGTGGAAAAAATAAGCCTGGTGAAAATCAGTGTAAATTATGAGACCTGTATCGCGTGTGATAAATGTGCCAACGCCTGCCCTTCAACGGTCATGGAAGCAATCCTGAAACAAAAAATGAAGACAATTCCGGATTGTTTTGCCTGTTATCGCTGCCGGGAGGTTTGTCCGACGGATTCGATCCGTTTTTCTACCCGGAAGCGAACATTGCCGCCGGATGGGCATTTTGATAAAAAAGAAAAACAACATGTTCCCGATTTTTCACCAGTACGATGATGGTGTATTATCCCGCTTCTAAATTGCCTTGTTCTTATCAGGACTTGCGGGATAGCCCTTCATCGTAAAACGGAACCATACCGTTTGGAATTGCTTTTGAACACAACCCCTTGTCCTTATCGCTTTCAGATTATGCGTCGGAACACGAAAGAAGCATTGTCTTTCAAATTTATAATTGACATTTTAGAAAAAGTTTATTATATAGAGCTATAGTGGTTTTCGGTTTTTCTGGCCCTCACCCCAACCCTCTCCCAGGGGGAGAGGGCGTAGCTATTCTCTCTCCCCCTGGGAGAGGGCTCTAGGATGACGATGATAATATCCGAAAACCATTTCGGCTTGAGTAATTTCATTTAGTGATATTTGTAATCTTCTAATTCGTTTGGGATTTGATATCAGAATAAGTGGGAGTCATCATATTTTTAGAAGAGCGAATGTCGAAGAAAAAATTAATCTTCAAAAAGATGGGAATCACGCAAAACCGTACCAGGTGCGGCAGTTTTGTCATCTCATTATTAAATACAACTTTGGAGAAGAAATAGATGAATAAGTATGAAATAATAATTTTTTGGAGTGATGCTGATGATGCGTATATCGCCGACGTCCCTGAACTTCCTGGTTGCATGACACATGGCAATACGTATGAATCTGCTCTCGCACATGCGATGGAGGCGATTCAACATTGGATAAAAGTTGCTCAGGAATTTGGAGATCCGATTCCAAAACCAAAAGGGCGACGGCTGGTGTACGCTTAATATGGAAGAAATATGCCTTGTTCTTTCTCCCCCCAAAAAAAGTTGACAATTTACTGTTATCAATTGACAATTTATCCTGAAATGACGCATAAGAATTGTCAACGGTGAACAATCACAATTGTGAATTGTCAATTTTTAATGAAAATAGCCTGTTGATTTATAAATCGTGACACACAAATCCCCAATTCTTTTCCTCCGTGTTCCCTCGGTTTTCTCCGTGCCTCCTGGTGAAAAAAAGCGTGCTGACCGAAAATAGCCAGCAGAGAACTTTTTTATTATACTCAAGCCGAAATAGTTTTCGGATATTATTGTAGTCATCCTAAAGCCCTCACCCCAACCCTCTCCCAGGGGGAGCTAATCGTTACGCATAAATTTTTTGGGGTGGAGTAATTTTTTTCTTGA
>DYKB01000177.1 GCA_020722815.1 Caldithrix sp.
TTGAGATGAACCATGTAAAATTGGATTATAATGAAAAAGAGGAACGAAATGCATTTGTATTGGAGGATGTGCATGATGCTTATTTCGACCATATTAATATCGAGAGAGGTTCTGATAATGCACCTTTTTTTGACCTTAGAAATGTTAGTGATTTTTCAATTGATGATTCCCGAAATATCAAACCAATTAAGATAGAGAAGCTAGTGATAAGTAAAAAACTTGAGTGAGAATAATTTTCTAAGACTACCTCAGCCATTTGGCTTGTTTTTTTCATCACTGATAATAAAAGTTTTAAATAGATGTTTTGATATATCCAAATTTTCAGATTTGCAGATAATAAACAAAAAAAACATTGATCTTGTCCATTAAACCACTTATTCGGAAAAAACAAAACGGCCGCTAAGGAACTCAAAGCTACATTTACTATTATAACTTTAACTCACAGCTAAGTTAGTATATCTTCCCAACGGATTAAATGAGTGAAAACATGTTAATAAAAACTAAAACTTTTATGTTATTTGGATTCATTTGTTTCCTTAACTTTAGTTCACGTGCTCAATCTTTTAGCTTAGGCTGGGAAGGTAATGATATTATTCCGAAAAGCCTTTTTTTGGATATATCAGCTTGGAATACAGGAGCGGCAACAGGAGATTACTTAACTGTAACCACCGATTTGGAAGCCATCAATCTCCATTGGAAATTTGGCAGTGGAAACCGCCATAAATGGGTGGTTTGCTACATCCGTTTAAATTCGCCCATTTCCATCAGCAACTCCGATATTATTGGCCTTGATGTGAAAGGCTCGGTTTGTAAATCAAACAGGGATTTTAGCCTGAAATTTGAAGACGGGACGAATCAGGCTGTATTTTTCTCGCACGGTTTAGCAAGTATCGACCGCTGGGTTAACAGGATATCAATTCCCCAAAAACAGTTTAGCGGAAATCCCAATTGGAACAACATCAAAGTAATTGCTTTTGCTATTTCTTCCGATGCTTCTTCAGCCGATGTGTTGCCCGGCTCGGGTACGGTGTCCATCCGAAATTTAAAAATTGCTAATATAGACCTTTGGCAAAGGGCTACAACCTACGAGATATTAACCCAATCCGATTTTCTCGATTCGGTAAAAAACGAAGCTTTACAGGGAATATTGGAACGTCAAGTGCCCAACGGTTTATTTTATAGCTGGCGCGAAGATAATGCGTCGTGGCTTTATGGGCAAGGGCTGGTTTTGAAATTACTTTCGCTTGAAGGAATATGGGAAAACAAAGTTGCGGTAAACGATTATGCCCGGGCAGCAGAAAAACTGGCCAGATTTTTAGCTGGTCAACAATTTTCGGCAGGATATTGGCCCCGTGGTTGGAATACTTTGCAGGGAACAGTACGAAGCGTAGATGAAGTGATATGGATGGGCGATTTTCCGTGGATAATAACAGGCCTGGTCAATTACTATGCTCAATCCGGCGATGAAAGTGTGTTACCGGCTATTCAGAAAGCAAAATCTTTTCTTTATGATTTAATTGAGCCCTCGGGAAAATTCTATACGGTAAATACTTCTACCGGGGAAAAAATATTGGTTACCAATACCGAAGCTTATGCTGCTGCCATTAATAGTGTATTTGAGCTTGGCGACTCAGCAACAGCTACAACCATGCTCCGGTATATTTCCGCCTCAACCTGGGATGACCATTTATTATACTGGAAAGAAGCCATTGAATCGTCCAGGCCTACTCTTTTTAGCGCTACGTGGATGTCAATGCTAAGCTATCATACCAATGATTCCATAAAGGCCATAAACAGTCTTTCTTTTGTAGGAAAAGTGCTTGATACTCATGGTCCCGGAAATCCGGAAGGCTTTGATGGCATTGGGCCGATTGCCACCTGGTACGAAGGGACACTGTCTTATATTTGTGCCGGCGGGCCTAAAAGCCAAATGTTATTTGATAGCTTGGTCAACTATCGTTTTGCTGACGGAACGATGCCCTCCTATAACGATAGCCTAGGCGGTAAAGCCGATATTTGGGCCGTAGACTGGTCGAGTCTTGATGCAACTTCGTGGTTATATTTTGCAGCAGCTAAAAAATCACCCTTCAAACAATACCATTCTTTTAGTTTTCCTACAGGATTAAATGAACATGAAGTTGCTATAAAGAAGTCTATTTCCATTTTTCCGGTACCTGCAAAAGAAAAAATCACTATCGCGTTAAATGATATTACCGGGACAATAAGAAGCATAGCCATATATAACATTTTGGGTCAGTGTTTAATAAAAAAGACGATTAATTCCGGCTCAAAGTTTGAAATAGTGGACATTTCATTTTTAAGTACCGGAATATATTTCTGCCTCATTAAAGGACAAACCCAAAATTTTTCTCAAAAAATTGTAATTATTAAATGAACATTGGTGATTATATCGATCATGGTCCGTCTTCCAAATAAGTTATCGACCCGGTCATGGACCTGGAATCTGAAAAAGTTTTTCTATACGTTATACCCAAAATTTGTCAGTTTTTAAAACGATAAAGGTATTGGCGTGTGTGCTCCTGCGGCAAAAATGTACCGGCCGCTTAATCCGGAGGCTTCGCCTTTTTATAAACTGGTGCGCGACCATTTTGACGAGTTCGAGCGGGTTTACGAAGCGGGGAGATCCCTCTGAGCGGGATCAGCTTTATCGAGAAATGTCAGCCGGCTGTGGTTGAGAAAATATTGCGGCACTGTGGATTGTGGAAAGAGGCAGTACCGCGGCTGCCGCCGGCAGTAAGTAGAGTTGCCGACGGTGAGCCGAGCGATGATTACGGTTATTTTGATCGCGTCTGCATTTAAATAGTCCTTTCTGAATTTATTTCTGCGCAAGATGATCTCGCAGCGATGTCGCTGATTTACATACTTTTTAGAAATTTTACTTGCTTTCTATAGACGGATATGTTATTTTTTGGGTAGATAAGAAAAGATGAGGATGCCGGATCTGG
>DYKB01000092.1:0-2226 GCA_020722815.1 Caldithrix sp.
GTCAGCATCCCTTTTACCCATCCCCTGGCCCCTTCCCTGAAAAACAGGGAAGGGGAATTGATAATTTTTCGCATCTCCCAGTGTCCAGTAAAAGATGTGGGACACGCTTAGCCCGGGGGGAGAGGGTTGGGGTGCGGGCTTTGAGCGTGGTCTAAAAATGAATCATTTAAGTAATGCAAAAAAGTGTACGGTAACAAAATTTGCCATTAAATACCGAGCGTATACCTTTATACTTAACTAAATATAACATAATAAAATCAGATTTCAAGATTTTTTTTATCAGATGTTCTATTTAACAAAAAAAACCGGATAAAAAATGTTACTGAACCGTTACGCAACAGTTCAGCGCTTGACTATCACCGAAAAAGTAAGTAAGATATACCAGTCATTTGAATCATTAAAATTTTTACAAGGAGTCTATATGCAAAATTTTACAACTTACAAAATATTTGTGGTAGCTCTTTTTCTTTTGTCTTTGCCGTTGGTTTTACAGGCCGCTAATTCAGTGATAACCGGTTCTGTTTTTGATTCTCAAACCAATGAACCGCTGCCGGGGGCGAATGTTTATATTTTGGGAACTGGAATCGGAGCGGCGTCTAATATGGAAGGAAAATTTTATATTTCGAATGTTCCCCCCGGGCGCCATCTTCTGGTGGTGGATTATATTGGGTATAAACAACAAAAAGTTGAAGTTGAAATTCTTCCGCAACAGCGAATGAAGAATTTAATTTTTAAACTGGAGTATGCGGCTTTTGAGATTGACAAGGCAATTGTTGTTACCGCACAAGCCGAAGGCCAGATAGAGGCGATTAATAAGCAGCTTGCGGCAAGATCGATTGTTAATGTCGTTTCCTCCGCGCGCATTCAGGAGATTCCGGATGCCAATGCCGCTGAATCTATTGCGCGACTGCCGGGAGTTTCGGTTACGCGAAGTGGGGGAGAAGGGACACACATTACGATTCGCGGCCTTTCACCGAAATTTAATACAATCCAGATTAATGACGTGAAGATGGCTTCCACGGAAGGTGGCGAGCGAAGTGTTAATCTGAGCATGATTTCCCCTTATATGCTGGAAGGGATCGAGGTCATGAAGGCGCTGACGGCGGATCAGGATGCGGATGCAATGGGGGGGACCGTCGGTTTCAAGATCAAAAAAGCCAAAACAGGATTTCACCGCGATATTATTTTCCAGGGGGGATATAATCAGCTTCGAAATACTTATCATGATTATAAAATTGTCGGCGATGTCAGTAATCGATTCTTTAAAGATCGTTTGGGTATTTTTGCGCAGTTAGATATTGAAAACCGAAATCGAAGTTCCCAATCGATTGGCGCCGGTTATAGCACGCCCGCGATTATCCCCGGGCAGGTTAATAAAATTGAGATCACTTCCTTAAATCATAGTGATATCATCCGCGATAAACAACGTTTAGGTGGTACGTTCGTTGTTGATTATAATATTCCGAATGGAAATATCAGTTTAACCAATTTTTTAAGTCAAGCCATAACCAACGGGACGCAATACTATGATAATTTTGATTTTATAAACCGATTTCGGCATCTGGGTGGAAATGATGGTGAAAATAAATTATCCGCCATAACCAATGTTTTAGAATATGGGCAGAACTTTGGTCCCCTGAAAGTGAATATAAATCTTTCGTACACCTTTTCGGAAAATCATTCTCCTGAAAACATTAGTTGGGATGCTGAAGAATCTCAGGCATTTAGCAGTAATTTGAATCTGCAGGCTCATCCGACAAAATTTTACCAGTATGCTAAAAATGACATAATGAATACGACCCTGCGGGCGGTGAATTCCTCGCTTTATTATAATAAAGAATATGCCGTCGCGTTGAAAACTGATTTTCAATACCAGTTAAACCTTTCCAAAAAGCTTTCCAGTACGTTGATGTTCGGGGGAAAGCACCGGTATCAGGATCGCTATTATGATTATCAATTTATAACTGCGCCGCAGGATGGATTCAGATTTCCACATTCGGCAGAATTTAAACGTGAAATCTGGCATCTGTTATTCGGCGGGCCCAGTGAGAACGATAATTATACAGCCTTTCCATTTCATTATTTTATTGGGAATTATCAGGTTGAAAACTTTTTACAAAATGATTATCAATTCGGCCCCACTGCTGATAAAGATCTGATGTGGAAAGTTGCCGGACTTTCAACGTTAAATGGCAAGGGTGAAGAGCATGTCATGGTCTCTACCAT
>DYKB01000092.1:2326-19558 GCA_020722815.1 Caldithrix sp.
ACCAAATGGGTCCGGATGAATAATCTGGGGCTTAAACCGGCGCGTTCTCAAAATTATGATCTCTATTTATCAACTTATGAGAATTATATTGGTCTTTTTACCATTGGCGGTTTTTACAAAAAAATCCATGATTTTATCTACCAAAATTCTTACTTTGTCATCGATAATCCCGCTGCTTACAATCTGCCTTCATTTACCAAAGGCTTTTTTACCGCTTTTCCGGTTAATAATGAGGAAATCGTTGATTTATGGGGGATTGAACTGGATTGGCAAACAAACTTTTGGTATTTGCCAGGATTATTGCGCGGGATGGTACTGAATATTAATTACACCCATATTTTTTCCGAATCAACTTATCCGCGAACCGTAACCAATACCGAATGGATTGTTGATCAATGGGGCTTCCCGGCACAAAAGATAATCTACGAATATTCAACCTATCGGGATCGATTGATAGATCAACCGGATGATATCGCCAATGTCGTTCTGGGTTATGACCTCGGTGGTCTTTCGGCCCGGCTGTCATTATTGTATCAAACCGATATTTTTCAACAGACGGCTTTCTTGCCGGAAATGCGGATGAGTACCGACGATTATTGGCGCTGGGATTTTTCCATAAAACAGGAATTACCCGTCCGTGGGTTACAGGTATTTATGAATGTGAATAATATTTCCGCGACGCATGATCGGACTTTAATCCGGGGGACTGGTTTCCCAACCGGTGATGAATTTTATGGCATGACTTTGGACCTGGGTTTAAGGTATCGTTTATAATTTATACGACTCACGAAGTGGTTTTTTGACCTTCACCCTAATCCTCTCCCAGCGGGAGAGGGAATAGCTACGCCCTCTTCCGCTGGGAGAGGGTTGGGGTGAGGGTTTTCAGATGACTTCAATAATATCTGAAAGCCACTTTGTTTTGAGTATAAAATTTGAAAAAATGTATTGAATTTTAAACCAAATCAGGAGTACATCGCCTTTATACAATGCAGGTGCAATGCTTAAAGAGATTGCACTCCTGACCAAAAATAGAATTAAAAGGAGGTGATATTGTCGTCATAAATTAAATTAATTGTTTTAAAAAACTAATAAAAAGAATTAATTAAGAATCACACTGAAACTGAAGGAGCAAAAAATGCGAAAGCTTACTGTATTGGCCATTCTTTTTTATTGTGTTGGTTTATTTGCCCAGGCACCGGATACACTGGTAGTTCCGGACAAAATTGGCGACAATCCATTGGGAGCAATTAATATTACCATTGAAGGCGATACCACGGCCGCAGGTCTCCGGAATAATCCGCATCGGGTATATAAACTGACAGCGGGTAAGGTTTACTATCTGAATGGTCCGTTGACCACGACGAATTACCATCTTCAGCTTATTGGCGAGAAACCCACTCCGGAGAAACGTCCTGCCGTCATTATGCCGGGGGTGCGTGAGGATGGCTCTGTAACCGATCAGATGCTCAGACTAAATGGTGACTTTACTTTAAAAAATATCTATTTCATGTGTATGGCGCCGAATGGAGCCACGCATGGTGATGAAAATATGGCGGCTATTTATCCGGACAATGTTCGGGGAATTATCGATGGCTGTTACTTTGAGCAAAATCGGGTTATTTTATTCGGTTTTTTTGGTAAAATGGCTAAAGTATATGCCCACAATAATTACATCCGAAACTCTCATCAACTGGGTGTCGGCTGGTGGAATGGCGGCCGACTTATCTGGATTTGGGATGCGGCGGCGGATACGGTGGAAATCGTCAACAATACCTGGGTGAATACGGCGAGCTATTTATATACCGACCGGGATCGTGGGACGAATTATGTAAAAATCGAACATAATACCTGTCTCAATAACTGCGGTTTTGTGTTCTTCCTGCACACGTTGACCAATGCGTCTATTTCGAATAACATTTTTTACAATGCGCAATTTGTCGCCGAAGATGGTCGGGATGGTGCTGAGTTTCAGGGTGGCTGGAACGATTACGATGGATTACCGGCATCTGTCATCAGTATCGATACCCTCACCGGTAAAGGTAATTTCAAACTTGCGCCATTTGCCGAAGCTGATCGCGTGATTAAAGTTAACAATAACTCCTGGTATATTGATCCACAAATCATCGCAGCCCAGGATGCGGTTGGCTATCTCGTTAAAACTGAATGGATGAATTCCCGAACTATCGGCATGTTTGCGGACAACGTAAATTGGCCGGGGCTTGAAACGAATAACACGCTGGCCAATGCCGATCCGGGCTTCCTGGTCAATCCGACCGTGATGGATTCTATCCTGGATTATATCAAAGTGGCTAAAGATTGGGCACCCGCTAAAACCTGGGCGTATCCGGCAGATGGAAAACCAGCCTACATCCCTGATTGGCCGATACCGGAAAATTTGAGTTATACCAACGCGGCACTCCTGACCGCTGGTGATGGTGGATTCCCGCTGGGTGATCTGAACTGGTTCCCGGATAAGAAAAAAGAATGGGAAACCTGGGCAACCGATGTGAAAAGAAGCGATGTCAGGACGGTTCCGAGTGAATTTACGCTGGAACAAAATTATCCCAATCCGTTTAATCCCACCACTGCGATTGCATTTAACCTGAAAAAAAATGGGCATGTCACAATGACCGTTTATAATTTACTGGGTCAAAAAGTGAAAGTACTGCTGGATAAAAATATGCCCGCTGGTTTGCACCAGATTTCCTGGGATGCAAAAGATACAACTGGCAGACAAATGGCAAATGGTGTTTACTATTATACCCTGGAAACAGAATTCCAGAGTATGACCAAAAAAATGATTTTAATGAAATAAGTTTCCATTTTCATTCATAATCGGCGGATTCGATCCCTCTCCCGAAATCCGCCGATTGTGATTTCGACAATATTAAAGAGACGAATGCTCATGAACAGGAAAACAACAGGTTTGATTGTATTATTGATGTGTATTTTTATCATCAATCGATTGTCTGCCAATGAAAATCTCTGGGTGACAGGTTATCTGCCAGCTTACTATCAATCTCCTGATGGTTCCATCGGCTTTCTGACGGCAGCGGACTATCAGAAGGTGACGCACCTTTCCCATCATGGTCCATACTTGAATCCTGATGGAACTTTCAATTATGAGGCGACATCGTTTTCTGATATTAAAGCGAAAAAAGTAGTGACCCTGGCACACCAGCACGGCGTCCCTGTTTTGTTGTGCATTGTTGCCTGGTATGATCAATATATTGAAGCGATTAACGATTCCGTATCCCGAAATATTTTACTCAGGAATGTTTTGAAATTGGTTGATAAAACGGGTTATGATGGCGTAGATGTTGATCTGGAACCGGTGATGTCCGCTTATATACCGGCCATCGTTAAAGGCAATCCCTGTTACATTCAATTTGTAAGTCAGTTATACGATTCCCTGCAAAACAGAACCAGTTCTCTTTTGAATCGCCCGCTCCTGCTTACGGCCCCCATGAATGGCTATGCCGGACCGGTATTCGCGCAAATACATGAGAAATTCGATCAGATTAATATCATGACTTATGATATGGTTGCTCCGGATTGGGGTTTTCCGGTGTGGCACGACGCAGCGGTTTACAGCGGGGGATATATGATTTATGGCAAACCGGCCCCATCGATTCAGGGAGAAGTCCAATTATGTTTACAGGCCGGTGTACCCGCCGAAAAGATAGGTATCGGCGTTAGTTGTGATGCCTTTCGCTGGAAAGGCGGCACAGGCACTACAACTGGCGGCGCTACGGCCCCGCGCCAGCAATGGCAGACGC
Organism: Caldithrix sp.; assembly: GCA_020722815.1. Lineage (GTDB taxonomy): Bacteria > Zhuqueibacterota > Zhuqueibacteria > Thermofontimicrobiales > Sulfurfontimicrobiaceae > DYKB01. The sequence continues at coordinate 6,106 of DYKB01000092.1, forward strand.
GACCTTCCTGGACACGTTTCGCTTACAAAGATATGATGTCGACGTATTTTCGATCCGAATACTACCGCTGGGATGATGCCGCGAAAATGTCCTATCTCAGTATCGATCGCGAAGGCGCCGCTAACGATGAATTTTGGAGCTATAATGACGAAAAATCCTGTGCGGCGAAAGTTAATTTTGTGAAAACCAACAATCTCGGTGGCCTGATTATCTGGGAATTGGGATCAGGCTACCTGGCTTTTAAACCCGTAGGGGATCGTCTGCCGCAACTCAACGCCATCCATGAAGCCATCATTCAGCCCAGTGATGTGGTTATCAATCAACCACCAATACCTTCGGATTTTTCTTTATCGCAAAATTATCCGAATCCATTCAATGGGAGCACAACCATCGAATACTGTTTAGCCAGAGACAGCTATGTTTATCTGGCGATTTATAATATGCTCGGTCAGGAGATTGAGACGCTGGTATCTGAAAAACAATCGTCCGGTAATTACACGATTATTTGGCCAAACCAGAAGTCCACCGAAGCAAAATTGTCGAGCGGCACTTATTTTTGTCGGATCAATGTGGACGGGATTGGAAATTTTCGACGGATGATCTTTTTGAAATGATCTGTTTATACTCAAGCCGAAGTGGTTTTCGGAGTTTGTGATCAAAGTAAAGAATTGCAGCAAACCTACCCCTGACCCCATAGCTGTCAGGTTAAGATTCTAATTTGTTTGAAAACAAGATGTTGGATAAATAATAAAAATTCAGGGAAAATCATACATCTGACCCTCACCCCAACCCTCTCCCAAAGGGAGAGGGCGTAGCTATTCCCTTTCCCTCAGGGAGAGGATTAGGGTGAGGGCTGTTTGTAATTGAACTTAATTCTTAATTTTCAATTCGTTATCACCTTAACCTGACGGTTATGGGATTCAGAGGGGGGCAAGTCTTGAAAAATCCGAAAACCATTTCATCAGTGGTGTAAATCTGACGGTTATTTAAATTAAAAACAGGGAAAAAAACCAGATATGCCGACAACCATGCAGACAAATAATCCAGGACCAAAAACAAGATTCGCTGGTCTTGCAATCCCCAGGTGGATTTTCTTTTCATTGCTTACGATTATTCTTTACGGTTTTATGGGTTTGGCAGCGAAATTCGCCAGTGATAAAATATCACCGATTACGGTGCAGGTGATTTCCACGATGGGGATGATTCCGACAGTGGTGATTCTTTTCTTTTCACGCAATCTGAGAGTAGTTCATGGAAAATTCAAGGTTGGTGTGGGTTACGCCCTTCTGGTTGGAATTGTAACCGCCATCGCTGCCATTAGCATGTTTTCTGCATTTAATGAAGGGGGGCCCGCATCGGTGGTTGTGCCCATTAATTCAATGGCATCCCTGGTTACGGTTCTTTTGGCCTGGTATTTTTTCAGGGAGAAACTAAACATATATCAAATGACGGGCGTCGTGCTTTCTATCATTGCCATTATTTTATTTAATTCAGAGGGCAATGGGACTTTGGTAGACACCTTACCCTGGTATAAGACAATTGTGTCAAACTGGATGCTATTGGCCTTGCTGTCGCTGCTCGCGGCCGGCACGGCGCAATTTTTTATGAAGGCGGCTACCAATCATATTTCGGCTGATCTGGTTACTTTTATTGTGATGGTCGTTTTCATTTTTTTGGCGGGTATACTGATCTTTACTGATTCTTTTTCCTGGAATATGTCCCTGAAAGATCTGATCGCTTCCCTGCTTGTCGGGGTACTTGGGAGTGTGGCTTTTTTAACCAACACCGTTGCCTATTCTTCCGGGATGGCGTCTCTGGTAGCACCGCTTTGTTCGCTTTTCCCGGTGATTACGGTCCTGCTCGCGGTCCCGATACTTGGAGAAAAATTGACCTGGCTCATCATTCTTGCCGTTATTATTTCGAGCATTGCCGGATTTGCTTTATCCATCGAAAAACCGCCGGCCGGTGAAATGAACGCCAATACTTTAGATTAAAAGGATTTTGAACACGCTATGAATGATTCTGTTGATAAAGTACCCTTGCGAAGGTTAGGATTTGCCTTGATTGCAATATATGAATATAACAGTAAAAAAATTAACAACATATTGGGTATCAAAAACCTTCGTAAGGGTAAATCAGACTAAATCAACAGTGTCATGAATATACGGTTTTTAAAATATATAACCATTCACTCTTGTTCAAAACAGGATTTTTCGTTTAGCGCTTTGAATAGCAGAGGCATAAAGTGATGAAAGAATCGATGCGTAGATTATTTCAAATCGCCGCTATCTGGACCGGAATCATCAGCAGTTTCTTTTGTATATCATGTCAGAAGAGCGAAATGCAAATTTCCCAACATAGAAATAACTCTGGCAAGTTCTGGGCCACCGGCTATCTTCCGGGCTGGCGGCATACCGACCGGGCGATTCCGTTTATGACGGCAGAAGATTATCGATTCCTGAGTCATATCATTCACTTTGGCGGAGTACCCAAACCGGATGGGGCTATTGACGTGGAAAGCCTGAAAGTGGGGCCTGCCAGTCGGAAGCTCGCGGTCGATGCAGCACATGCTGCCGACAAACCCATTCTTTTTAGCGTTGTTGGTGAGTATCCCATTTTCAACCCGGTGATCGGGAATCAGCAAACCCGGCGTACATTCATCAACAATCTGATCGCGATTATGGCGGAAAGTGGCTACGATGGCATCGATCTGGATATGGAGCCGGTTTGTGCACCGTTTGGCTCATTCGGTTACCGAGGTGTCGACCTGACAAAAAAGCCGGCATTTAAAACCGCGTTCCCGGTTAACCAGGCTTACATATCCCTGGTCAAAGAACTGCGGATTGAACTGGATAAAAGAAAAACCCCGCTTCTGGAACGTCCGTTGTTGACGGCGGCGATTCACTGGCGCGATTGCCATATCTTCGGCAGAGAAGAAGTCCATGCGTGTTTTGATCAGGTCAATTTGATGACTTATGATATGAACGGGCCGCAGGATGGCGAGGTCACCTGGTTTGACTCGCCGATTTCCAACGGGGGATTTAAATTTAAAAAATACGACGAACCCGCCTATTCCATTGAACTCTTTGTCAATGATTGCCTGGAAGCGGGTATTCCGGCCTCAAAGCTTGGCATTGGAATATGTCTGGACGCATTGGTTTGGCGAGGCGGCGAGGGCGTTGCGATAACCGGCGGCGTCACGGCACCGCGGCAGACGTGGACTAAAGCCCCGTTCCATCCGCATCTGGGAGAACCGCGGTATACATATACCGAAATGATGAATCTATTTTATCAACCAAACAATTACAATTGGGATGAAGTCGCCCAGGCGCCCTATTTGAGCATCGATTTGCCCGGTTCTTCCGGCGACATGTTTATCAGCTTTAACGATGAACGATCCATTAAAGCCAAAATTGATTTTATTAAAAAAAATAAGCTGGGGGGCTTTTATATTTGGGAGCTTGCTGCCGATTATCGACCCGATCAGCCGCCAGAAAATCAGCGGCCGCTGCGAAAAACGATGCAGGAAGCGCTCCAATAACAACTGCAGGCTAATTAGTATTACAACGTTAAGTTGTTTGGAATTGGAGTGCATTCGTTAGCTAACGAATGCCGCTGACGATAGTCAGCGATAACGGATTTAATGATAACCAAAAATTTTATTCAGTATCGTACACTTTTTTATAAATCATTTTTAAACCATACTCGTGACCCTCACCCAAAGGGCTGATCGTGTCCCACATTTCGTTACTGGACACGGGGAGATGGCAAAATGGAGGGGAATTTGAGCACAACCGGCACCTTTTGAACTCACCCCCCGGCCCCCTCTCTTTAAAAGAGAGGGGGGGAATGAGCATAGCCGTCAGGTTAAGGCTTTAAATCATTAATAAACAAATGAATAGCCACGAGCTTTAGCTCGTGGCAATTCAATTATAACTTATTGAAATTCATATTGTTATCATCTTAACCTGATGGCTATGGGGGAATGAGTTCAAACGCGCGACTGCCAAAAATTTGGCGCTTTTGGGCGCTCTATTCCAATTTAATATCCTCTCCCCGTGTCCAGTAAAAGATTTGGGACTCGCTCAGCCCAAAGGGAGAGGGCGTAGCTATTCCCTCTCCCCCTTGGGATTAGGGTGAGGGGTCAGCGTTTGCGTCATCAAAAATGTACGGTGGTAAAAAATATTGTTATGGTCTCCGACGCCTGTTCTTAATCGGGGAGTATTATTTGCCGACTTTGTCGGGATGCATTCGCACAGTGAATGCACTCCGAAGTTTTTTTCAAATAATTCATAGATGGTAAATTTGATGCTAACAGCTAATACTTAAACTCAATCACAGATGACTAAACAAACATTAAGCCAAATGACCTTTCATGTGATCCCCCAGAGCCATATTGACCTCGCCTGGTGGTGGCGCTTTGATCCCCATACGGTTCAGGTCGTTTCCAAACATACTCTGGAAACGGCTTTTGAAAATATGGAGAAATTTCCGGATTACACCTTTACATTTCTCCAGGTGCCGGCAATTGCGCCGTTCGAGGAGTGGGATCCGGAATTATTCTACAAAATGCGCTACTACGTTCATAACACGTGCGCTCTGGCTGAACGGATTCCCAATCCCGGCGCGGGTGGCGCTGCTGGACGATTGGCCATCGGAAGCGGACTCTATTGCGAATTGGATGGCTCCATCCCCTGTGGTGAGTCGCTGGTGCGCCAGTGTCTCTACGGGAAGCGCTATTTTAAGCAGCAATTCGGAATCGATGTGCGAACCGCCTGGTTTCAGGATGCGTGGACCCACCCCTGGACCTTTCCCCAGATATTGAAGAAAAGCGGCATCGACGCTTACATGTACACCCGGCCACGTCCCGAGGAAAAGTTCATGCTGGTTCCAGACAGCCTGAAAGCGGAGTATGAGGCCTCCATTTCAAAAGAACAAAAGGAGTCGATATTCTGGTGGGAAGCGCCGGATGGCTCACAAGTGCTGGCTTACAAACCTTTACGGATTGGCGGCGAAAATTTACCGGATGAAAAGACCATCAACGAGTATCTCCTCGAGCTGAATACGCGCTACGGCGTAACTGACGGGATCACTTTGATTGGGGTGGGCAACCATGGCGGCGGCGCGATTCGGGCGGATGTGGAAAGAATGCGCCAGGTCATCCAGGAAAAGCAAAGCGGCAAAGAAAAAGCCGAATTGAAATTCAGTACCCCCCAGCGATTTATGGATGCCATTCTGGGGCAGCCTCACCAATTTCCGGTTATCCGGGACGAACTTGTGCCGACGATTCGTGGGGCGTATACCACGGTTGGCGAAATCAAAAAGGGCAATCGCCAGAGTGAAAATCTGTTGCTCATGCTGGAAACATTTGCTGCCATCGCCGACGTTTCGGGCGCAAATTCCTATCCGCGAGATTGGCTTACCAGCGCATGGGAAAAAGTGATGTTGAACCAGTTTCATGATACGATTTCAGGGACCGACATCAATCCCTCCATTGATGATGCATTGCGGCGATACCAACAAATCGCTGTAGAAGGTAATGCCGCGTTACACAACGCCCTGCAGTCAGTTGCCGGGAAAGTGGATACCCAGGCTGCCGGAATACCCATTGTGGTTTTCAATCCGCTCTCGTGGGAGCGTGAAGAACCGGTAACAGCCGAACTTCTATTAGATGAAGAATTTACTGGTATTGAAATCACAAATCACGAAAACCAATCGCTTCCAGCACAAATAATCAAGCGAATCAAACAGGGCGATAGATATTTTGTCAAAATTCTGTTCGTTGCCCGCGTGCCTTCAATGGGGTATGCGTGTTATTGGGCAAATTCCCAAAAAACGAATCTGACAGCAACCGCTGTGAAAATCGGTTTAAATGAGATGGAAAATAAGTTTTTCCGCATAAAAATTGATTCTGCATCCGGCTGTTTGACGAGTATTTTCGATAAAGAAGCCGATCGGGAAGTTTTATCCCCGACTGAATTGGGGAACATGATTCAAATCATTGAAGACTTCGGCGATTCGGAAGGGTTTCTGATGTCGCCGAAAGGATTTGGTGAATATGATCGATGGTCCGGAAAAACCTGGAATATCGATGAGGCGGCAGAAATTAAAATTATCGAATCGGGTCCGGTTCAGGCCACGTTACAGATCAAGAAAAAATTCCACCTGGTGCGAATTATTCAACGAATTCAGCTTTATTCAGCCATTCGACGCCTTGATTTTGAGCTTGTCATCGATTGGAATGGCGCGAACCGGATGGTGAAAGTGGCGTTCCCATTAAACGTCAGCAGCGACCATGCCACCTATGAAATTCCTTATGGAACCATCGCCCGGCCCAGTATCGGTGAAGAACATGTCGCGCAAAAATGGGTCGATATTTCAGATGAACAGTACGGCGTGAGTTTGCTGAATGATAGCCGTTATGGCCATGATATCACCCCCAATACCATCCGGCTGAGTGTACTGCGCAGCCCCGATCACCCGGTGGCCGCCACCGATGAAAAAGGAATTCATCGGTTGCGATATGCGCTCTATCCCCATCAGGGGGGATGGCGCCATGCCAACACCATGCGCCGGGGGTATGAATTTAATTACCCGCTGATCGCAGTCACCGAAACGCCTCATTCGGGAGAGCTGCCCGCAAAGCATTCATTTATGGAAATCGAGCCGGAGAATCTGATTATTTCAACGCTCAAGAAAGCGGAAGATTCAGACGACCTGATTCTCCGTTTTTTTGAGACCAGGGGAGAAAGCAGTACGGCCAGGGTCAAGTTGTCGGATTATCTGAAGATCAATGCAGTTCATAAAACGGATTTATTGGAAAATTCCCTGGAAGATATCCCAACGGCTGGTGAAGTTTTCGAAGCAGACGTCGGTCCGTATTCCATTGAAAGCTTTAAATTGATAAAAGATGCCTGTTAGAACGAAGAAATCGAGTCGGGGCCTGGCACATCAAAATTTTTTTGAATCGCATAGAAGGATTACAACCATGGTAAAAAAGCGAATGATTCTTTGCATGGTAATTTTGTTTTTATCCCAATCTGGCTACCATGCGCTTCATGCACAACAAGGTCATCTGTTCATTGGCCGGGAAGACAATTTATTCGTTATTCGACACCAGAGTGCTATTTTAGATCAAGCTAAAACTTTTAGAGTTTATTTGCCAGAAAATAAAAAGCCGGATCAATTATTTCCGGTGCTCTATGTCCTGCATGGCGCCGGGTGTACCTCTTCCGCCTGGCCTGAACAGACCCGGATTGATGAAATGGCCATCGATTATGAAATGATGCTGATATTTCCGGATGGTGAAACGAGCTGGTATCTGGATCATCCCCAACAAACGGCCATGCGTTATGAATCCTACCTGGTGCAGGAATTACTGCCGTTGATTGAAAAAACATTTCCTGCCCGGCGCGATCGATCCGGGCGTGCCATCATGGGTGCCAGCATGGGCGGTTATGGCGCCATGATGTTCGCCGCCAAATACCCGGAACAATTTTGCTCGGTTTCGTCATTTTTTGGTATTCTCACCATTACCGGGGAGATCGAAGCGATTGCTGCATTATTGGGTCCGTATCAAAATGATCGGGATTTTTTAAAAAAGAATTCGCCTTTTGAATTGGCGTCTCATTACATAAATCAGGAGCTGGCGATATTGTTTGACTGCGGCAGCGAAGATCAAACATCGGCACTCATCGCAGGCCGAACTTTTCATGAGCGCTTGAATGAACTGGCTATTCCGCATATTTGGCAAGAAAATCCAGGCGGACATACGGCCGAATATCTAAACAGCCATCTTAAAGAACATCTGGATTTTCACTGGAAAAATTTCACATTGATAACTGATCCCTGAACTGAGCGATTCTGTGTCGATTTTTCCGAAATATCCGTTAAAATGTGATTAATTAATATTACAACGTTAAGTTTAAAAGACTCATAAAACCTGAAATTCTTAAGTAGGAATAAATGAGGTTCTCAATCAATGAAGAATCCTCTCCTGCCTCCCCCAAATTCCAAAAACGGAATTTGGAGGAGAGAAGCCTGGTTCTCTCCCCCATTTTCGTTTTTTGAAAACTGGGAGATACCGCGGGGGTCAATTTTGTACTGAAAACGACTTCTGCCGAGGCAAAACGGTTCATTTTAGAATTTTAAATATATTTATTTTTTTAACGCTATTAACTTAATGTTGTAATATTAACCAACCAGAAAAAAAATGGGCCACAGAATGAAGCGGCCACAGAAAAATCAAAAAAATGAGTCAGGTTTTTAACCTGGATTATTTCTAAATTATTGCCACCAGGATATTAAATCGCCATAAAGAACGAAGTTAAGTTAATTACAGTGACAAAATTTACAGCGCGACGGTTTGAACTTCCGAATTACTTGCGATTCAGTCTGGTACCATTCTTTTGTGTACCTTCGAGTCGTTGGGTCTTAGTGACACCTGGATTTTTCAGGTGAAAAAACAATTAGATTATTTAAGAGAAGAATCATTTGAATAGGAGAAAACAAAAATGGATGAACAGGAAATTCTGGCCCAAATTTCATTGCAGGGCGAAGCACGGGAAAAGACGCTGCGCATGATTCACCAGGTGGTTGCCTCCTGGGGCTTAAAACTGCCGGATGTGCCGCCCGATCCGCTGCATTTCGGTTATCATGATTTTGAAAGGATTGGTGAAACGGAATTTAATGTCAATAATAACGTGGAACAGGGTTATTGCGGCAAATTCATGTTCCTGTTTGCGGGTCAGACCTGCCCCATGCACCATCATCGCAAAAAACACGAAACCTTTTTCATTGTCAAAGGCAAAGTCGATATGGAACTGGCGGGCAAAAAACATATCCTGAATCAGGGTGATCGATTGATTGTTGACCAATTTGCCAAACATCAATTTACCGCGCTGGAAGATAGCCTGATTCTGGAAAGCTCCAAACCGGATCTGGTGGATGACAGTATTTTTGAGGATCAGATGATCAATAAAATTATTTTCGGGAAAGAAGAATATTGATGTGACTGAAAATTCAGTTTATCAAATTAATTGAATATCTAATTCAGGAATGCGACGAATGGTCTATCTGTTGGGAATTGACGCGGGGACAACGGCTTTTAAAGCTGTTCTGTTTGATCAAAACGGAAAAGAAATTGCCACCGCGGCGTATGAGTATGAGTTGAACTACCACGGCGCGGATAGGGTCGAACTGGATGCGGAAAAATATTGGGAAGCCTGCAAGACGGTGATTCGGATCATCCTTTCAAAATGGCCGGGTCAGGTTGCGGACATCAAAGCGTTAGCCATCGCCAGTCAGGGCGAAACGCTGATCCCGGTTGACCGCGCGGGACGACCGTTGCGCCAGGCCATCGTCTGGTTGGATAACCGCGCGGGTCATGAGGCGGGCACGCTCAAGGGTGAATTCGGCGTTGATCATGCTTTCAAAATCACCGGGCAGCCGGATATCGTTCCCACCTGGCCGGCGGCTAAAATCCTGTGGATTCGGGAAAATGAGCCGGTTGTGTTTAAAAAGGTGCATCAATATCTGCTGCTTGAAGACTATTTAATCTTCCGGCTGACACATGAATTTGTCGCCGAAGGTTCGCTACTATCGTCGACGCTAATGTTTAATATCCAACACGGCTAATGGTGGGATGAAATGTTGAAATTCATCGGAATTTCGGCCAGTCAATTGCCGGAAATCAGAAATTCGGGGCAAATTGTCAGCGAACTGACCGATCAGGCGGCGAAAGCAACGGGTCTCGCGAAATCAACGCTGGTGGTCACCGGTGCTCTGGATCAGGCGGCGTCCACCATCGGCGCTGGTAATACCGGCTTTGGTTTGATGACCGAAAGTACCGGCAGCACGCTGGCAATTTGCGCCAATATTTCACAGCCCGTCTTTGATCCCCAACGGCGCATTCCTTGCCACTTTCACGCGATTCCGGGCGCGTATTTTTTACTCCCCTGGTGTCAAACGGCGGGTATGGTCTACAAATGGTTCCGAAATGAGTTTTACCATAACCTTAAAGATATCAATAACTTAGACGTATCGGTTTTGTACCCGTTCATGGATGAAGAAGCGGCCAGAATTCCGCCGGGTTGTGACGGATTGCTGATGCTGCCGCATCTGGCCGGGGCTTTTACACCCGAATCAAATCCCAAAGCCCGCGGGGTTTATTTTGGAATTTCGTTGCAAACGACCCGCGCCCATTTCATCCGGGCGATATTGGAATCCGTTGCCTTTATGTTGAAACGCAATATCGGACTCCTGGAAGAATTAGGGACCCCGGTAACCGAAATTCGTTCCATCGGCGGCGGCGCTAAAAGTTTACTCTGGAATCAGATCAAAGCGGATGTTTGCCAGAAACCGGTTGTAACCGTCCAAACGACCGAAACCACCAGTCTGGGTGCGGCAATGCTGGCGGGCTGGGCTTTAAAAATTCATGATAACCTTGAAGCCGCCGCCGCAAAAATGATTCATTTGCCGGGCAGAACGGAACCGAATCCGCATCTGGCGGCCATTTACACCACCGGTTATGAAAAATATATCCATTTATATCAGGCATTGGAACCGCTATTTTAAAAAATTTGGAGTGCTGCGATGAACTGTTCAATCACCGACGACTGGACGTATCGGGGGCTGAAAACGGTTGTTCTGGAAAATGAAGTGATTCGGGCGACCATACTGGTCGATTTGGGGGCGAAACTGCATGAATTTATTTACAAACCCTCGAACCGGGATTTTATGTACCACCATCCGCGGGTTGAATGCCGGACACCGGTTTTTGGCGTGAATGTCGATAACTGGTGGACTGGCGGCATGGATGAGGCAATTCCGACCGGCCATCCCTGTGTTTACAAAGGCGAGGAGTATCCATTTTTAGGCGAAGTCTGGTCACTCGCCTGGGATTATGAAATCCAAAAACGCACCGATGATGAAGTGATGGTTTATTTGCGCCGGCCGCTAGTCCTATCGCCATTAATTGTCGAACGATGGATCAGTCTGCGCCGGGGAGAAAAAATGCTGCGTTTCCGCCATCAGGTGACGAATATTGGTAAAGTCGCCATCGAATTTCTTTGGGGGCTGCATCCGGGTTTTGCCATCACGCCAGATTGCCGAATTGATTTGCCAGCCGGCGAGATGTTGGTTCAGGAATCGACGCCGGACAATCGGCTGGGAATCGCCGGCACGCGTTACCAATGGCCTTTTGCGCATGACCTGGCAGGCCGTGAAATCGATATGCGTCAGATTCCTTCGCCGGATGCCGATACCATGGATTTTCACTACGCCACCGAATTAAAAGATGGCTGGCTGGCAATCACCGATACCCGGCGTCGCGAAGGGGTGGGCCTCGTTTTTCCAAAAGATATTTTTCGTTATGCCTGGCTCTGGCTGGTGTATGGCGGCTGGCGTGGCATTTACACCGCTGCGGTGGAAGCCTGGACGGGCTATCCCGCCAAACTTTCCGATGCGGTTGCTGCCGGGAAATATTCACAGCTTGCGGCGAGCGAATGTCTGGAATGCGAAAGCCGGCTGGTGGTGTATACTGGATTTGGCGAAATTGAGCATCTGAATCTGGAGGGTCAGGTGATCGGGAAATGAAATTGGTTAAGATAGTATCCAAAATTCGGGCGGCTATTGGCTGCTGGCTTTTGGCTTCTGGCGGACCCTGTGGGAGGTTTTTTAGATCCGATTGTTAAATTATGCAAAGATACTAAAAGCTCCAGCAGGGTGAAGCCCGTAAAAATCGTAAAAAAATTCACGATTTCGGCAGCCTGAGAATCTGAAATTGAAATTGATGATGTTCTGAATTAATTAATGACCCCCTTCTGCCTCCCCCAAATTCCAAAAAACGGAATTTGGGGGAGAGGAATCCAGGTTCTCTCCCTCATTTTCGCTTTTTGAAAATGAGGGAGATACAGAGAGGGTTAACAGCCCACTGAATACGACTTTACCAGAGAAAAAACGTTTCATTTTAGAATTTTAAGTAGTAATTAAACAGTTTAATTGATGAAAAACTATTAATTTGGAGGCAGAAAAATGAATACAAAAATTTGGCGGATCCCGCAACTCTTACTGGTCATCATCGCCCTGGTATTGGCAGGTAGTTGTAGCCAGGTAAAAACTGAAAAAGCTAAAATTCGGGCGGCGGCCGCAGCGGTAAATATTGCCATTAGTGATAGCATGCCGATTGGCGGCTGGATTGTTCCCCGAATCGCGAAAGGTGAGGATGCCAAAATCCGGGCGCAGGTGATCGTTCTGACAAATGGTAAAACAAAAGTCTGTCTCGGCTCCTGTGATGTGACCTATCTGCATCGTCCCATTCTGGATGAGGTGAGTCGAACGGCGGAAAAGCAATACGGTATTCCCTTCAATAATATCATGATTGGCGCCACGCATTCTCATGGTTCACCAATCCAGACCGATTATACCGATAGTACGGCGGATCAGACCTTCAATAAAGCGATTATCAGTGCTTTTCTGGAAGCCATCGGTACGGCTAATGCCAAGCTGGAAGCGGGAAAAGGCGCCACGGCGGGCAGCTTCGCACTTGGTTACGCGACGATTGGACAAAACAGCCGTTTGATGATGGAAAACGGCACGATATTATGGGTTCCAACGATTTATAAACATGGTTATAACCGGCCAACAGGACCTTTTGACGCGCAGCTTCCGGTTCTGGTTTTTAAAGATGATCAAGGAAATCTGGAATCAATCGTATTTAACTATGGCACGCATAACATCAACCAGCCATCGCCTGTACCGGTCCGATCCCCTTCGTTTTTAGGACGTGCCGCACAGGAACTCGAACAGAAGCTTGGCGGAACCATCATTTTTTTACCCGGCGCTTTTGGTTCGACCCACGTCTTTGACGATATGCCGACTGAGGAAAGGGTATTCCGGGCGAAAGATGGCATTGAACGCGCCTATCTCAAAGCCGACAAAAGGGAATTTTCAAGGCTGGAAGCGGTGAAAATGGAGTTTAGCTGGCGGGTCAGAACTGATTTTGATGAAGCAAAGGAGCACCAGGCCGTTACTGACTATTGCAATTACTGGTTCCCCCTGATTACTGACTGGAAAGCCGAACCGAAGCCGGTTATTGCGGCTTTCAAAGCCCGGCGCGACCGGATGCTGGCTTCACCCGAAAAAATCCGCAAAAGCTGGTTTCAGGTGATACTGGTGGGTGATGTGGCCTTTGTGGGTATTCCGGGCGAATTATTTGCTTCGCTGGGCATGGAAATCAAACGCCGCTCGCCATTCCGTTACACGTATGTAGTGGGCATTGCCAATGATTATATTGGTTATCTGCCGGATAAAGAAGCTTACAGTTTTGGCGGCTATCAAACCTGGGCGGGTCCGAATTATTCGATGCCCGGCACGGGTGAGATGCTGGTGGACCAGGCGGTATATGAATTAAATAAGCTTTATCAAAAATAAGAAGCCGCTGTTCCTTTGATTT
>DYKB01000178.1 GCA_020722815.1 Caldithrix sp.
CATTTGTCAATAAAAATATCATTCTGCACCCAAAAAGTTATGCGTAATGGTTAGCCGGTTCGGGAGGGCGAATTCGGGCCAATCCAATCGAATTAATCTTTTTTAGCACTGTCCAGCCAACCTTCATTCTGTCTGCTTAATATCACCGTCTCATTGAAACAATATTGAAACGAATTCATATTGGGAAAAATTTTTTGCTGCTTACACATCCGGAATATACCTTTTAAAACTTCCAATGTTTCCCGAATCATCTCTAAATGCGGCGTTTTATCCCGGGCATTATTCGCGCGAATAATGAGCTTTAATACTTCACGGGAAAGATTTCGTAAATCGGTCCCATAGGTATATTTATTGTAGCGGCTGAAGCCGCGCACCATCTGATCAATATAAATCGCAAAATCGAACGCTCTTTTATATATGGGCAAATGTTCATACCGTGCCATTTTTTAGCCTCTCTTTTTGAATTTAATGGTGATGTCATTCCAAATGACGTGCTTTTATTACCCTTTAAATAATCAAATGTTCAAATCACCAAATACTCAAATCACTCACCTGTAGATGAAAGTCCTGAACGCACTAAACGCAAATAGTAGTCGTCGATATCGTAGTCGCTACAAACGCCAAAACTGAAAAGGACAACCCAGCGCAACGACACGCCAGCAACCTGGTCGGCAGTCCAGATCCACCATTGGGTTTCATCAAAAACGGAATCGATATACAAACCACTATTGAGTTCCTTTGGTTCCATGAGGCTCATGACTTCTTCCAGCGTGGGCAGGCGCCAGTCATGGTAACCGGCATAGCCTTTTCGATTGAGGTCGTCAATCCACTTTTGAACATCTTTCCAATCTAAATATTCAGGAGAGCCACTTTGCTGCCACATCAGGCCGGTACTGCGATCCATGACCACCTTATCGCCCTGAATTGTTTGGGGGACAAATTGATTCTGCCAGCCGGGAGCAGTTTTATTCCAGTTGCTAGCAAAAAAGCCCTTTGCCGATAGCATGGCGTTGACCTGATCAGTAGAAAGAGTAGCCGGTTTATCCCGCAAAATCGGTTTGATAATTTCAGGATCACGCGAAATAACAGTATTTTGAGGTTCAGGCTCAATCTTGGGTGGTAAAATCGTCTCAATCGGACCTTTTCTTTCTACCGGCCAGCCATAATTCAGGGGCGCATCTGAATAATTTTGCAGTTTCTGATTTTTATACTTTTTAGTAATAAAGAAGAATTCTCCTTCGCTTTCCTGTAAATCCGAAATCTGGGGCGACATTTTCACGCCTTTTGCCAGGGGATTTCGGTTTTTTAATTTCACGGACTCATCATCAATCCGATCATCCACATATTTCATGAATTCTTTCAGGCAGACCACCCCATCGGTTCCATAATCCGCACTGCTTAAATCGCCCCGGCCGGAAACCGCTTTTAAAAAGGCATCGGTAAACAAGCTCCCCTGCCAATTGGCTAAACTGGCTACCGAGGTTTCATTGGCCGTTCCAGCGGTAATGAGATGGTGGGCATATTGGGAGAGACGTTCCAGTTTTTTATCGATCAGTCTGGCTTTATTTTGCTGGCCTGCCAGTCCGCTAAAGCAGCAATCGAGCATAAACAGCACATGCCGGGTCTGGTAAAGCAAGCCATCCCAGCGGGCAATATCTTCCATCGAGATCATATCCCCATAGCTCTTTTCACCACAAGCTGGCAAAACAAGATAACCCAGCGTACGCTGTCCAATAATTCGCTGCGTACCATGACCAGAGAAATATAAGAAAAACCGGTCATTTGATCGAACTTTATCCGGAAATATCTCTTCCATGAGTTTATTGATTTTCTGTTTGGTGGCTTTGGAATTGGTCAGCGTTATCACAAAATCAAAACCTTCATCCTGAATGAGGAAATCCCGAATTCGCTCTGCATCCCGGGAAGGTGCTTCCAGGTCTGGCCAGTCTTTCTGATAATCTCCAATCCCAACCACCAGCGCATAGCTTTTATTGAACTCACTTCGCCCCAGCGCCCAGTTATAAAGCTGACCCCATGATTTTTGGTCCGGGCGTTGAAATACCTGTTCAATATCGCGGGATTGTGGATAAAGATTCCAACCAAAAATCATCAATAAGATAAGAGAAAAGAAAATTGTTTGTTTTATTAAATTCATTCCTTAACCTCTTATGATTTTTTGCTTTTTCGCTTTTTGCCTTTCAATTCCGATAATTTTAAAATCAAAGTTACCACGGCCGTTGCCAGGCTCACAATACTGGCGGCTAAAGAAACATAGCTTTTTGCCAGGTCTTCACCCTTCGCTTCAACGCCTTCTGGTAATTGATTGGAGAGATAATAGTAATAGGCACCAATCGAAACCAACAGCATCACAATAATAAGGATCGTTTTTGACATTTTTATCTCCTTAAGTTGAGTGAGAAAAAATTGATAGCTCAAATTTACAAAAATATGAAGACAATAGCAAAACTATTTTGGGCAAAACGATTAAAACCCGGCTTTAATCATTTAGACTTTCATAATTTTGACTTTAAATCTTTTATTTGAAAAAACAAAGTCAAAATGATTAGAGTCAAAATTATTAAAACCAACAAGTCAATCGTCCGGTCAGTCATAACCCGGCGGGAGGTTCTTAATGTCAAACAAATAATCAAACTTAAACAAACCTCCCGCAGGGTATTGCCATGATTACTTCACGCTTCAGAGAATCCCGGCCACATTCCCACGCAGTGCAGGGAACAAATAGAACCTTCTTGGCCTTCATAACAAATCATAGCTCTCTCCGGCGGTAGCCTTATTCGCTTATTTTGTGAACACCACCAATAAGGCAATAAGGCTGATGCGACCGGTGGCTCCGGGGTTACTAAGGTCAATAAGGTTTATGCAACGAGTCGCAGCGCATAAGAACGCCGGGAACCTTATTGGCCTTCGTAACGAATCGTAGCTACCCCC
>DYKB01000034.1 GCA_020722815.1 Caldithrix sp.
TCTGCCCTGGACACAAAAAATGAAAATTGTTTGCTTTCACCCGGTGATCGGTTACTAATTTTGATATGATCCGTCCTGATTTTATTATTTTTTATGGACATGTTCGTAAATCATTCTGAGTCCATTCAGTGTTAAAAAGGGATCGATAATTTTTATTTCAGTGGATTTTTCATATAATACTGATGCTAATCCACCTGTTGCGACAACATTCATTGGCTTACCCAATTCACCCTTAATGCGGCGAATTAGTCCATCCACCATTTCCACACTTCCATACATTAATCCGGACTGAATACTTTCTGTTGTCGTGTGGCCAATTATTCGCCCTGGAAATAATAATCCAACTTTAGGCAGCTTCGCTGTGCGAAGATGTAAAACGTTGGCGCTCATTTCGATTCCCGGTACGATTATACCCCCCAGATATTCTTTGTTTTCATTAATGACATCGAAAGTTGTGGCAGTTCCAAAATCTACGACAATGATTGGACCGCCAAATTGGTGGAAACCGGCAAATGCGTTGCAAAGACGATCCGCACCAACCGTTTCAGGGCTATCATACAAAATTTTCAGTCCCAGGTCAAGCGTATGGTCCACGTTGATTGGCGTAATGTGAAGATATTGCTGTGCCATTCGTAAAAATGCTTCAGTCAAATTGGGTACAACGGAGGAAATTATGACGCCATTGATTTTGTGAATATCTGCTTGAACGTTATCAAAAAGTAATTTTATGACAATCCAGGATTCATCACTGGTTCGTGTTATTGAGCTGGATAAACGCCAATGGCTCTCTAATTTTTTGTTTTGATAAGCACCAATAACGATATTGGTGTTTCCAATATCAATTGCCAGTAACATCGATATTCCCTTTTTGAAAAAATTTAACGCATTATGTAAGAAAAAGTAAATTACCTAAAATTCTAAAATGAAACTTTTTTTTCTAGTGAATTCGTTTTCGTTGGGAAATTGACCCCTTTTGTATCTCCCCCATTTTCAAAAAGCCAAAATGGGGGAGAAACTCCGGATTCCTCTCCCCTAACTTCTGCTTTTTGGAATTTGGGGGAGGCAGGAGGGGGTCCTTTATTGATTTATAATCTCATAAATTTTCATTTTAGAATTTTAGGAATTATAAAATTTATCAACAAGCTCACTTTTTGAGATAATCCAGATCTCCTGACAAAATTTTTACCAATTGTCCGTTTTCCTGACGTAAAATCAGGCTTCCGTCCTGATCCAGATTATGAAAAATCCCTTTCATCGTTGTTTCTGGTTGTTTTAGTGCAATCGTCTGTCCAAGGGACCTGCAGAATGATTTCCACAAATTAATAATCGGTGCGAAACCCTGTTTCAGCACAATCGAATAATATGAATCCAATTGTGTCAGCAGTTGCTGTAAAAACATCTGATTATTCACCCATTCGCCAATTTCCTGTCGAATTGATGTTGAAACGGCTCGCATCTCTGGAAGAAAATCTGCCGGTGTCTGATTGGTATTGATTCCAATTCCCAAAATTAAGAATTTAATTTGCTGTCGTTCAAAAGCAGCTTCGGTGAGAATACCACAGAATTTTTTCTGATTAATCAAGAGATCATTGGGCCATTTTACATCCGGAGTCAGCGAAAATAATTTTTGAATTGTTTTTACAATGGCAACACTGGCGAAAAATGGGTAGAGCGTAGCCGCCGGTGCCTGTGCTGTTGGGCGTAAAATAATGGAAAACCAGAGTCCCAGATAGGCCGGTGAATCCCATTTGCGTCCCAATCGCCCCTTGCCGGTTGTTTGTTCGGTTGCAACAACAACACATCCTTCCTGCTTGCCATCCAGGGCGAGTTGATAAGCATAATCGTTAGTGGAGGAGACCTGGTCCAGCTCGATTATTTCATTCGCGATTATCTTCTTCTTTTCTGGCATATTTTTCCCGTGGATGAAATTTCCGATAGACTTCTTTCAAATAATCGCGATTGAGGTGGGTATAAATTTGCGTCGTGGAGATGTCCACATGTCCCAACAACTCCTGTACGGTTCGCAAATCGGCCCCGCCTTCAAGCAAATGGGTGGCAAAGGAATGACGTAATGTATGTGGACTTGCATTTTTTTTTATGCCCGCCTGGTCCAGATAATGCCTTAGAATTTTCCAGAAACCCATTCGCGTCATAGGACGACCATGCGCGTTCAGGAAGAGAACATCTTTATGAATTCCCCGTTGCGCCAGTACATTTCGCGAAGAATTTTGATAAAGTTGAATGTATTTAATGGCGCTCTGGTTCACCGGAATGAGTCGCTCTTTTGAACCTTTTCCAAAAACCCGAACGAATTCCTGGTCGAGATAAAGATCGCTCTGTTTAATGGTAATCAATTCCGTTACCCGCACGCCGGTAGCATATAAAAATTCCAGCATGGCCTTGTCCCGGCAGCCCAGCAGATCATTCCTGTCGGGTTGCTGCAATAAAAGCTCGACTTCAGGAATATTTAATACGCCTGGCAGTTTTCGACCTAATTTCGGAGAGGAAATTGATTGGGTTGGATCATTTTGCGTGATATTTTCCCCCAGTAAAAACAGATGAAACATCCGAATAGCAGAGAGATTGCGTGTAATACTCGATCCAATTAAACCGACTTCATTCAGCAAGTTGATGTATTGAATGATATGCTGAGGGGTGATTTCATTCGGTTTCTGGATTCCCTGATCGGATATGAAAGCCAGATAGTTGGCAAGATCATTTTCGTATGCTGCTTGCGTATTAGGTGCCAGGCCGCGCTCAACCTTAATGAAGTCAATAAATTGTAAGAGTAAATCTTTCATAATTCGATTTTAGGCTTATGAACCTACCTGTGGAATAATATCTTCAGCCAGTGAGAGGGCTATTCCGGAAAGCATCACTTCAGGACCCAGTTGTGTAAAATCACCTGAGAGCAGGCTGCGATCGACATTTGCATAAAGTGAACAACCGGCTTCACGTTCAATGGTCAATCCCGAAAGCTGTCCCTGATGCTCGGCAATAAATGTAATTTCGCCCAGGTATTCACTAATAACAAAACCGGTGCAGAAATGCAATTGGAGATGTGTATTTTCGGTATAAACGGATATTAAATTGCCTTTTCGTGCACCTATTGGTATGTTTGGGTAAATTTCCAGTACCAATTTTCTAGCTGTTTCTTCGTTGACCACGACAAAACGATAATTATTCCCTTTGAATTTGGCTTCAACGCCTAGTAGCCTTGCAATTTTATCGATCTCTTTTGCTGAAAATTCTGTGGCCATAAAAACCCCGGTTTACAATTTATTCATTAATATTATTATTTTCATATTCAGTGTTATTTTCAATTGATTGGCCTGGTAATTGACTTACCACGAGATCAATTATGGTCCCGATGGATACTTCCTGATCCGGTTCAATGGATTGCATGAGGACTGTGTTGGGCAAAAGTTCGGATTCTATTTTATAGGTAATGCGACCAAGCGTTAAACCGGCTTTTGCCAGCCGGGTTTTCGCTGCTTCGATGTCTTTTCCTTTTAAATCCGGTACTAAAAATCGATCCGGATAGCGTCCCAGACTAACCACAATACTGATGGGTGTGCCGACTTTGACCTCTTTTCCTTCCTGGATCGATTGTTCGGCGACAGCACCTTCGGGATAGTATGATGAATGTTCCAGCGAAATGTGATCCAAAATCAATTGGGAACTTTGAATGATAAATTTCGCATCTCTCTCAGAACGTCCTTTGAGTCGTGGTACCTGAATCAGACGTTCGCCCATACTGGTCATGACATAAATCCGACGGCCATTTTTGACGATAGAACTGGGTTTGGGATTCTGATAAACGACATAACCCGGCGGATAATGCGGATCATGCTTTTCGCCCTCGAGGATGATACGGAATGAATGGTCTTCCAGTATTTTTTCGGCTTCTGCAAAAGGTCTCCCGGTAATATCCGGAACCGATTTACCATGCCCCAGCCGGACGGCAAGTGGCATGACAATATTATCCATTATTAAAAACAGAACCAGAAGAATTAAAACTACAATTGTAAATTTTTTTAATCGATGTCGAATTAGCCAATTATCAATTTTATCGTATATTTCCCGTATATCCATCGTTTTCCATCCGCTACAAATTAAGAAATTGATTGTTTATAAAAGTCGTTTTTTTAATCGGGCTGCGAAACTCCCGTCAATCTGGTGAATGTGGGGGAGGGTTCGCACATACTTTTCATCATGAACAAATTGCCTTGGAACAAATTGGCCAGGATTTTCCAGTATAAATTCAGGATGAACTTTTAAAAACTGGTCGATGACCTGTTCATTTTCCTCCGGTTCAGTTGTACAGGTACTATAAACCAATATACCATCATTCCGAAGAAAAGTTGCAGCTTTATTTAATAGTTGTACCTGAATCGAATGTAGTTCCTGAATCTTCTCAGGCGAGCGCTGCCATCGCAGGTCTGCCCTTTTAGCCAGAACACCCAATCCCGAACAAGGTACATCCAGCAATATTTTATCGACAGGTTTCAATTCCAAATCCAGTGCGTTTCCCAGCACGGGAAAAATATTTTTTAAATGCAATCGGCGCATGTTTTCCTGGATTTTTTTTACGCGTGGCCAGGCCTGATCAACCGCGACGATTAAAGCTTTGTCCGCAGTTATTTCAGCAAGATGGGTGGTTTTTCCACCCGGTGCTGCACATAGATCGAGAATTGTTTCACCGGGTTTGGGATTCACCAGCCAACCAGCCAATCCTGCACTTTCATCCTGAATCGTAAAATAACCATCCTGGAACGGCTTATAACTGCTTAAAACGGGTAGTTGTTGTGTGCGTAAATAACCCGGAAGTGCCGGAGAAATCGAAGTCGCTATTTCATCTGCTATCAGAAGAGCTTGAAGCTTTTCTGGACTGATTTTATTTTGATTTACCCGCAGCGAATGCCAGGGAGTTTGGTTGTTGATTTCACACAGTTTTATTGTTTCTGGTATCCCAAATCGTTGCAGCCAACGTTCAACAAGCCATTCGGGATGCGAATAGGAAACTGATATGCCGTGAATTGGATCTTTTTCAATTTCCGGTAATTTCAGATTTTCCTGATGGCGTAAAATATTTCTTAAAACCCCATTGACGAATCGTCCCCAGAATTCTCCTTTTCGGCGTTTTGCTAGTTGAACAGCTTCATTGACGGTGGCATACGCCGGGGTTCGCGTCATGTAGAATATTTGATAAAGACTGCTTTCGATGATATTTTTAATTGCCCGAGGTGCTTTTGCATAATCACCGACAAAGTATTGCCGCGCAATCCATTCCAATTTTTTTTGCCAGCGGATTGTTCCATGAACCACTTCAAAAATAAAATTCCGATCACGTGAATCCAGGTTATATTTATCAAATGTTTGCTCGAGGAGCAAATCAATCAACATCTTCTCACCATAGAACCGATCCAGGATTTCGATGGCAATCTTTCTGGGATTCATTGAAACTTGTCACCTACCTTAATGCGGCACCCTTTTAGAAATTCAGAAGCACACATACATTTTTTACCTTCCATCTGAAGCTCCATGAGTGCTAACACCCCATTCCCCGTGACAACCGCAATATAACCCACTTTTTGATTTAGTTCGATAATCTTACCAGGCTCAGTTTCTGGAACGAATGCATGATTAAGCACCTGCGAAGAAAAAATTTTAATATTTTTTCCATTCAGATGGCTATGAGCACCCGGATATGGCGAAAGTCCCCGAATTAAATTGTGAATTTGAAGTGTATCTTTTTTCCAATTAATTTCACAAAGGGTTTTGTCTAATTTTGGGGCTTGTGTGACTTCTCCGGTTTGGGGACTCCGCGTAAAATCACCTGTTTCAATTGAATCTACCACTTCGAGCAGAAGTTCTGCACCAACATTCATCAATTTATCGTGTAATATGCCGGCATTATCGTCTGGTGCAATGGCGACCTTTTCCTGAAGGATCAGATTTCCTGTGTCCACATTTTTTTCAATAAAAAAAATAGTAACACCAGTCGCCGTTTCCCCGTTGATAATCGCCCAGTTAATCGGTGCCGCCCCACGATAGGCTGGAAGTAAAGATGCATGCAAGTTAATTGTCCCCTTTGGGGGTATACTAAAAACGATTTCCGGCAAAATTCGAAATCCGACGACCACAAACAGATCCGCCTGAAATGCCCTGAGTTGTGCTAGAAATTGTTCATCCTTTAAACTTTCAGGCTGTAGCACAGGAATAGCATAATCTACTGCAAACTGTTTTACAGGGGAAGAATGGATTTTTAAGCCCCGGCCTGTGGGTTTATCGGGTGCGGTTACCACTCCCACCACCTGATGCGAACTTTCAACCAGCAGTTGTAAACTGGGGATAGCAAATTCAGGAGTCCCCATAAAAACAATTTTCATTTTTTATTCCTCGTTTTAAGCGGCTTGATAGATTCGCTCCAATTCATCATGGGCGATCCGTTTAAGCTCTCTTTTGATCCGCTTTTTCTTAATCGTACTGATGCGATCAACAAAGAAGATACCTTTTAAATGATCGACTTCATGCTGTAAAACCCGTGCTAATAAACCATCATACCAGGTGTCAATGGTTTTCCCATCGATAGTCTGGTACGTGACATGAATTTTTTCCGGCCGAACAACTTCTTCACGGACATCTGGAACGCTGAGACACCCTTCTTCCATCACCAATTCACCTTCAGCAGCCAGCACTTTCGGATTAATAAAAGCGACGGGTTTTTCACCCTCGCTTATCAATCCCACATCGACAACCACCAGCGCGATGGATTGGGCAACCTGTGGCGCGGCCAGACCGATACCTTCCGCCGCTTGCATGGTTTGAATCATGTCACTGGCCAAGGTTTTAATCTCGTTGTTTATTTCCTTAATCGCTTTCGCTTCCTGCCGCAGTATGGGGTTACCATACTTGATTATTTCCAACAACGCCATGAAAATTACTCCACTTTTCCTGCTATTGCACTTAATTTAACTTCAATTTTTACATTATCATCGATTTTGAGAATGATAGTTTTATTTTTATCCTGCTCCTTAATTCCCTGAATGGTTCCGTAAATTCCGCCAATTGTGACGACCCTGTCATTTTTTTGTAAAGCTTCAAGCATTTTCTGGTGTTCACGCTGCTTTTTTTGTTGGGGACGAATCATTAAAAAGTACATAATCGCAAAAATAGCGCCGAACATAAGTAACATCGGGGTCATTCCGCCAGCACCCTGAGCTCCTGGTCCACCCATTAAAAATAAAAAATTAAAAATCACCTGTACCTCCATCCGTTTCTTTTGATGATTGATAGCGAGATAAAAAAGCCCTTCGCCAATTGGCAAAGTTGCCGTCTATGATGGCCTGGCGGGCATCCCGCATGAGTTTTAAGTAAAAAGTTAAATTATGTAAACTTGCCAGCCTTAACGCTAAAATTTCCTGGGCCTGAAATAAATGTCGAATATACGCCCTGGTAAAAGTTCGACAACAATAACAATTACAATTTTCATCAATTGGTGAAAAATCTTCGCGATATTTGGCGTTCTTAATCACCAATGCACCATCAGGTGTAAAAACCGTTCCATTCCGTCCATTCCGAGTCGGTAAAACGCAATCAAACATATCCACGCCGAGACTAATTCCGGTTAACAGGTCTTCCGGTTTACCAACCCCCATCAGGTAACGTGGTTTTGTCTCTGGCAGCAATTCTGTGCAAACACCGGTCATTTCATACATCGCTGCCTTGGGTTCACCCACCGAAAGGCCACCGATTGCAAAACCATGAAAATCATTTTCCATTAAAGCGACAGCACTCTGTCGCCGAATTTCAGGATAGATACTCCCCTGAACAATGCCGAATAAGTACTGCTCATAACCATGTATCGATTCCGTCCGATGAAATTCCTCAAGACCCCGCCGCGCCCATTGGATTGTTATTTCATTCGCCTTTGCTGCCTGGTCCAGTTCGCAGGGATAGCCGATACATTGATCCAGTACCATCATGATATCCGAACCCAGTTGGCGTTGAATCTGGACAACGAGTTCTGGGGTGAAAAAATGGTAGGAACCATCAATATGCGACTGAAACTTCATGCCGGCTTCAGTAATTTTATTCAATTCGGCCAGACTGAATATTTGAAAGCCGCCACTGTCAGTTAAAATCGGTTTATACCACGCTGCAAACTTTTGTAAACCACCGGCGCGGGCTACAAGTTCCATTCCAGGGCGTAAATATAAATGATAGGTATTCCCCAAAATAATCTGGGCGCCGATATCATTCAGATCCGCCGGCGAAATCGCTTTGACTGAACCTTGTGTCCCAACCGGCATAAAAATTGGCGTTTCAATTTTTCCATGAGCGGTTTCAATCGTCCCCGCCCGTGCAGAAGTCGCGGTGTCTTTTTTCTCTAAATTAAAAAACAATTTTTTATGAAATTATCCTTTTATCGTTTTGAGCTTCCAAACGTATCCACTCAATATTTAATGGTAATTTGAGAATAAAACTTGCCGTTTTAGGCTCGCTTTAATATTCGCAGAATAATTTATAGCAGAATTATTCTGCTATAAATCATTCGGCTATAAAATTTTTTTTCTTGTAAACTAAAATTGATGTCCATACCATCTATTATTGAGCGGATACTTCCAAACTTTCCTAACCCTTTTAAAAAAATTGAGTTATAGACATAACAATTAAGATTTAAGCATTATTTTCACAAATTAATTGAGGTTCAGGAAAGTTAACCCTATACAAAGACCAGATTTAATGCCTGTGCCACCGATTCTACGCCGGTTAATTCAATATCGATTTTTTTATTCAAAGATTTTAAATTCAATTTTGGTAAAATACAGGAGGTAAACCCCATTTTTTTTGCTTCCTGAATCCGCATTTCTATCCGGGAAACCGCGCGAATTTCACCTCCCAGTCCAACTTCGCCGATTAAAATGGCGTGCGGAAGAATCACGCGATTCTTCAGACTGGATGTAATTGCCGTCACAATCCCCAGATCGGCGGATGTTTCGTTAATTTTGACGCCACCAACCGCATTGACAAAAACATCATAAGTTCCCAGCCGCAGGCCAATTCGTTTTTCCAGCACCGCCAACAGCATGGCGAGTCGTTTAGAATCAACACCGGTCGTGTTTCGCTGTGGAAGGCCATAGCTCGTGGAAGAGGCAAGTGCCTGAATTTCCACCAAAATCGGTCGCGTTCCTTCCATCATGCAGACTATCCCTGAACCGGGACTATTTTGGGTCCGTTCCGATAAAAAAATGGCCGAAGGATTGGGGACTTCCTGCATCCCCTTTTCGGTCATTTCAAATACACCAATCTCGTTGGTCGATCCAAACCGATTTTTGACAGCCCTTACCAGTCGGAAAAAATGTTCGCGATCACCTTCAAAGAAAAGTAAGGTGTCGACTATGTGTTCCAACACTTTGGGGCCTGCTAAATAGCCCTCCTTGGTAACATGACCAATAAGAAAAATGGGCACCTGGTTGTTTTTGGCGATTTTTAAAAATTGTAAAGCACATTCTCGTACCTGGCTGACACTGCCCGGTGCACTTTGAAAATTTGGATTGTAAACCGTCTGAATTGAATCAACGATAATTAATTTTGGCTGTAATCTTTCGATGTTTTCGATAATATCCTCAATATTCGTCTCAGCCAGGATATAAAGAAATTCCGAGTTTAGTCCCAATCGTGCCGCCCGAATTTTGGTTTGCGTTGTTGACTCTTCACCCGAAATATAAAGCACAGAAAAATCTTTGCTAGCAAAACGAACGGCTTCCTGTAACATCAAGGTTGATTTGCCAATTCCCGGCTCGCCTCCAATTAACAGGAGTGAGCCCGGCACGATTCCACCTCCCAACACGCGATTGAATTCATTGGATTTACTTAAAAGGCGATGCTCCTGAGCCAGCTCAATTTTATTCAGGGCAACAGGTTCCGAGTTTACATGTTTTCGAACTTTTTCAGCAGCAGATTTCGGTACAATTTGCTCTTCAACGAGGCTATTCCATTCCCCACAATCCGGACACCGTCCCATCCAGCGCGGGGATTCGTAGCCGCAGGACTGACAGACAAAATGAACCTTATTTTCTTTTTTGGATACTGCCATTCGGTCACATAATTATCGATTTGGTTCAGGTATGAAACCAACCCCAGGATTTAATCTTTCGATTACTTAAACATTCCCCGTTCAGGAATTATATTAAAATATCAAAAAAAACTTATATTGTCAAGCAAATTTTATAATCAATTTTATTAGTTTAGTGTCTGTCCGAAAACGCCTCCAGCGCTGTCATTGCGAGGAGCGTTTTGTGCGACGAAGCAATCTCCTATTGTTCTATGAGGGGATTGCGAGCCTAAAAAAACAGGCTTCGGCAAAAAACGCCTCGCAATGACAGAATTTGGTATTTTCGGACAGACTCTAGTTTAAGTCAACAAACTCGATGGGTGAAACGCATAAAGGCGTTACCCTCCTGATAATAAATAATTTATCGGTTTATTCGGGAGGCAAATCGTCTGTAATCTTTTTTTCTGAATTACGAATATTAACTATCCCGTAAAGTAACAAAAATTGTGTGTAATAAAATCCCAAATACATCCTCTACCAGTTGCATATTGGATGAAGGAACAATATAACCCAGATCAGACAAAGGTGCCAGTTTTCCGCCGCCAAATCCTGAAAAACTCATCACATAATTTTGACATTCGCGCGCATAAGTGACCGCTTTGATGACATTTGGCGAGTTGCCGCTTCCCGACATCGCAAAAACCAGATCACCCGGTTTCATAAAGAGTTCTAATTGACGCCAGAAAATATTTTCATAACCCGTATCATTCGCCCACGCGGTTATACTGGGGATATTATCATTTAAAGAAAAAATCCGATAATTCTCATTTTTTTCCAGTTTCATCATTTTTCCCAGATCGGCGCAAAAATGGGAGGCTAACGCAGAGCAGCCGCCATTCCCAAAGATGAAAATCGTCTGCTCCTGCTCGGCTGCTTCTTTCAACCGTTGGGCAAATTTGACGATGGTTTGTCCATCAATTTGTTGTAATAACTGCTGTAATGCTGCTAAATGGTTTTGAGTCAGATTTAATTGATTCATATTCACTCCTTGAATTTTTTTTAATAGTTTAGATTCCAGCGAATTGGTTAAGATTCATTGAATGTGTCACGACTCATCCTGTCGTTAAATTTTTCAAAAATTTTAATTAGTTCTATTAAATCCTGGTTATTAACTTTTATATGAAATATTCGCATGAATTTTGCAACAAAATACAAGCCTTTTTTTATAAATCAATTGGCATTTTATTGAAATTTTTTATAAATAAAGGTGAATTCACCCCGGGTAGCATCAGATGCAAAAAGTGGTTGATAATATTACAAATAAATTGAAAAATATTTTCGCTGGGGGTTTACCCGTTTTATATAAGCAGGCAAAAAAAAAGGAGCAATTTGCTCCTTTCAAATTTGTGGAGCCGATGGGGATCGAACCCACGACCTTATGACTGCCAGTCATACGCTCTCCCAAACTGAGCTACGGCCCCTTTTAATTATGGTTGAAATGTAATAAATATTGCAGAAAAAGTCAAGCAAAATTTTGTTTATTTTGTAAACTTTCAGACTTGCTTAATCTGCGTAATCGGTTTCATCGGCGGTATTTGAAAATTTAAATTGGAAAAATTAAATCGAATTCAGCGATAATCACGGAGATTCATAAATGAAAAAATCCATCTTTTCAGTAGTGCTTTTTAATCTAACGCTTTTAATACTTGCCTGTAGTTCCTCAAAACAGGGCATAGCTTTTTCGGATAATCGGGAAATTAGTCATGAAGAACTGGCTCGTCTCGAATCCCAGGCCAAAAGTGATTCTATTAACTGGAAAACACATTATTTATTGGGAAGAGCGTATTTCTCCCAAAAAAATTATGATCTGGCTGAAAAATCACTGAATACCGCCCGTGTTTTAAATTCGTTGGCACCGGAGGTGAATATTGAATTGGCACTGGTTTATATTGCTACGAATCGTCAGAAAGACGGTTATTCTGAATTGCTCAAAGTGATCCAAACCCATGGTGGTGAAAATTATGTCACTGAAATTGCCCGAAGATTGGGAAATCCCTATCAAAGCGAACAGATTTCCCATGGGAATTATCATCATGCTGCGCCGGCTTTTTCGCCCGATGGAAAAATGATTGCTTTTCAAACGGATCGGGATGAAAATATGGAAATTTATTCGCTTGAAATTGCCACCAATTACGAACGTCGTCTGACCAATCATCCGGCCCGGGATGAATTTCCGGTCTTTGCCCCCTCTGGAAAATTTCTGGCATTTACTTCGACGCGGAATGATACCACGCACCAATATGATGCTGAAAAAATGCGGGATATTTATTTCTGCGATCTGGAAGGAAATGATGTTCGGCAATTTACTGAAAATCTGGATGATGACTGGAATCCGACATTTCATCCCAAAGGTGAATTATTGGCGTTCGCTTCCTCGCGCGATGATGTCCGCAGCAGTCATTTCAGTGAGCAGTGGAGTAATCTCTATCTGGCCAATTTAAAAACCCGAAGTTTGACGCCATTGACCAGCGATAATATCCAGGTTGGAGGCCCCTGCTTTTCACCCGATGGAAAATGGTTAGTCATGAATAACAATTCAACCGGAAAATTTCATCTATATCAATTGAATCTTAAACAGAGAAAAACCGAACAATTAACTTTTCATGACGGGAATGACGCCGCTCCCCGATTTAATCCAAAAGGAACGCAAATTGTGTTTTTCTCGGATATAAACGGGAATTGTGATCTGTTTTTGCTGGATTTGCCATCCCGAAATTTGCAGCAATTGACGGCACAATCTACCGACGAATGCTACCCGGAATTTTCACCCGATGGAAAAAAAATTGTGTATCAGGCGATGGTTGATGGAAAATTTCAAATATTTTGGCTGGATTTAACCCAACCATTGTTGAAAGATAGTTTGATAAAAATTTTAGAGACCAAAATGACGGAACTCGCCCGTGAAAACAAACGAAAATCCAAATAAAACGTCATGATTTTCTGGTAAAAAGGCTTCGGGTAATATGCCACGCCATTTGTGGATTTTCTTTCAAACGCCGGAGGCTGTAGCCATACCAGTCCTGACCAAATGGGACATAGACCCGGAGTCGATGGCCTGCTGCAACAATTTCATCACGTTTATGCTGCCGAACGCCCAGTAACATCTGAAATTCATATTTATCTTTTGACAAGCCCAATTGCCTGATTAACTGCAGCGCATCATCAATTAAAACATCATCGTGCGTGGCAATTCCCACATCGACCTGGTTTTTGAGCGCATAATTTAACAAATTTTTATAATTCTCGCGAATCTGTTCCCGATCTTTATACGCAATATCAGCCGATTCCTGATAAATTCCTTTGCAGAGTCGGATGTTTAATTTTTGGGTTGCCAGTGCATTGAGATCGTTTTGGGTGCGGTGCAAATAAGCCTGAAGGACAATGCCCACCTGACCGGGGAATTCCTGTCGTAATTTCTGAAAGAGTTCAATTGTCATGGAAGTATAGGGTGAATTTTCCATATCCAGCCGAACAAAATTATTGTATCCGGCAGCCAACTCCACCAGCTTTCGGATATGCGGATAGCCCACCGCCGGATCGATTCCCATTCCCAGTGAAGTTGGCTTTACAGAAAGATTGGCGTTTAATTGATTGTCATGAATGGCTTTTAAAACCTGCTCGCCCATTTCAAACGCTTTCTGTGCTGCCGCTTTCGTGGTAATAAATTCACCCAATACATCGATGGTGGTCATCATGCCGTTACCATTGAGTTCTTTTGTGACGCGAATTGCATCGTTTAAAGTGGGACCGGCAATATATTTTCGGGCGAAGAAATACACAAATTTTTTTGGAAAAAAAAGGGAGTGTTTTGACAATAAGATGACTAAAAGGATTCATCCTGTTATACCTGATTTTGGGTAAATTTGGCAACTGTCGTATTTAGAGTCTGTCCGAAAATCCAAAACGCTGTCATTGCGAGGCGTTTTTTGCCGCAGCCTGTTTTTTAGGCGCGCAATCCCATCGTTAAACAGCGGAGATGGCTTCGTCGCACAAAACGCTCCTCGCAATGACAGTACCGGATGCGTTTGCAGACAAACACTATTTAGTTTGACTAAATTTATGCAATTTTGTGGAATAAATCAAGAACTTTGGCTGTTCACTTGTAGTTTTTTTACTATTTTCTTTCCCTGTCTCTCATCGATTCGCTTAGCGGAAGCAAAAAAATGTACTTTGAAAGAATATCATTGACAAATAAACCGAAATTAACTAAACTTCTTTAATTCTATTTCGTCAGATTTAAAACCTTGATTCAAAATGCCTTTTGTCAGGTCATTCCGGATTTCGCAAAACTTGCCCTGAGTACTGGTCGAAGGGAACGCGGAAATCAGAATGACTGCAGAATGTGACGAAGTCGTGTTTGTCCGAAACGGCCTAGGTTCTGTCATTGCGAGGAACTTTTTTTGTGCCGAAGCATTCTCCTGCCGTTTTAACAGGGGATTGCTTCGGCAAAAAACGCCTCGTACTGACAGTTCCGGATGTGTTTTCGGACAAACTCTAATTAACATGATTCGAACAACCAGTGACAATGAGGATTTTAAACAATTAATACAGTTATTAGATGCTGATTTGGATGGGCATTATGGAAATCTTCCGAAAATCTATGACCAATATAACGTTATTGATTTTATCGAAACGATTATTTTGGCGTATGATGATCAAATTCCTGCAGGATGTGGCGGCTTTAAAAAATATAATCATGAGACTGTCGAAATCAAACGCATGTTTGTCAAACCAAAATATCGGGGAAAGGGTATTGCCAGCCGGATTCTTCAGGAGCTTGAAATTTGGGCAATTGAATCAGGATATTCCAGCGTAATTCCCGAAACCGGGGAGAAGCAAGTTGAAGCTATCCGCCTTTATCAGAAAAAAGGCGATCGACTGATTGAAAATTATGGTCCCTATAAAAATCAGCCGACCAGTGGGTGTTTTGAGAAACAATTGCGGGCTTCATTCGGACTGATATTCCGGCCAATCGGCATTTTCGCTCCATCGGGAAGAGAAGCCGGGTGAGGTCTTTCAGATGTTTTATGCTAATAGCCGAAAACCACTTAGGTTTGAGGATAAAAGGGACTAAAACACAATAATTTCTAATCAAAAAATAGAAAAGGAAATTTATCGATGAAATCAAAACACATTTTGGGGATGATATTTATTCTTGTATTTTCATCAAGTAGTTTATTAATTGCACAAAGCTTCTGGACGCCGCTTCATGCGCCTTATGGGGGGACTATTAATGATATCACCATTAATACCACTGGCCAAATTTTTATCGGTACCGAAAAAACGGGCGTTTATCGCTCATTAGACGACGGGAAAACCTGGGAGCGGGTGAATAATGGACTGGCGGATAAAGTCGTTAAAGCGATAGCCAGCGGGACGGAAGATATTGTTTATTGTGGCACCCGAAATCAGGGCGTCTTTAAGTCAATTGATGGCGGACAGACCTGGATGCAGAAAAAAAATGGATTGACTGATCAATATATTATGGCATTGGCCATTAATGATAGTGGCCATGTTTTCGCTGGCACCTATGGGAGCGGTGTTTTTCGAACCCGGGATGGGGGAGAGCACTGGGAGCAGATTAATAATAATTTAACCTATCTGGGCATAGTCGATATCCATGTCAGTGAAAGCGGAATTATCTATGTCGGCACCCAAAACGGGTTTTTTCGTTCCGCTAATAATGGGAATAGCTGGACTTCGATTAGTGCCGGTCTTCCCAATACCCATATTTGCTCAATAGCCACGTTTGGGCCACAAACGGTTTATGTGGGGACGCATGGAGACGGCATCTTCAAGTCTTCAAATCAGGGAGATAATTGGACAGATATTAATGGGGTCATGACTACTTTTATCATGGATGCGGTGGTTGTGAATAAGGACGGACATCTGTTCGTCACCACCGGTGGTTCGATGCAGCGCTCGCTTGATGATGGCAAAACCTGGAAAGCCATCGAGACTGGCCTGAAAAGTGGTTCAGCCGAACGCCTGGCAATTCATCCTGGCGGAAAACTTTTCGCTTGTTACTATGGCCTGGGTGTTTATACTACTGATGACTGGGGCGAGCACTGGCGGTTGAGTAATATGGGGATGGATAATACAATGATTGAAGATATCGCCATTAATCGCGAGGGAAAAATCTTTGTGGCGACCTACAGCAATGGTTTATTTCGTTCTGATGATAATGGCACCTCGTGGCAGGTGTTGGAAGATGCGTTGTATCGCCAGTCGGTCACTTCGATTGCTTTCAATGACAGCGGCCATGTGATTGTGGGTACGAAAGATGGGGTCTATATTTCCAGAAATTTGGGAGAAAACTGGAAAGAGTTTGATAATGTCCTGAATTATAAAGATATCGAGGTTATTCTCGCGGTTGGAAATCAATATGTGTTTGCTGGCACTTATTCCGATGGTATTTATCGCTCGGTGGACAATACTAAAACGTGGACTCAGGTGAACAACGGTCTGGCCGATAAATTTGTGCGCTTCATGGTGCAGAATTCAGTTGGCCATATCTTTGTTGGAACAGCGCAGGGCGGAGTCTTTCGGTCGACCAACAACGGCGATACCTGGGAGGAAGTGAATACCGATTTGCCGGGAAAAATTATTCATTCGCTGGCCATTAATTCACAGGATAAGCTTTATGCTTATATCTTTATGCACGGTGTTTATACCTCGATGGATAATGGCGCATCGTGGCAGCCAACGAAAGAAAGGTTATTTCAGCCGGTCAGTGATTTTGTTTTTAGCAGCACCGGCATAATTTTCGGCTGTACGTTATTCGGTGGAGTTTACTATTCGCCGGATGATGGCGATCACTGGCTGCAAATTAATGATGGACTCGAGGAACTGGATATTAAATGTCTCGCTATCAATCAAAACGATGAAATATTTGCCGGAACGACAAATTATGGTGTTTTTCGCAGCTTGAGTTCCGGAACTATTGGGGTGGAATCCACTCAAAATGTCGGTCCTGCCGGGATGATGCTTCATCAAAACTATCCCAATCCCTTTAATCCCGCAACAGTTATCCGGTTCCAGTTATCGGCTGCGGGCCCGGCGCAACTGGATATCTATAATTTACGTGGTGAACAGGTAAAAAGCTTATTTAAAAGCAGTCTGGCAATAGGCTCTCATGAAGTTCAGTGGGATGGGACGGATTATTTGGGCTTGCCGGTGAGTGCGGGTGTCTATTTCTATTGTCTGAAAGCTGGGAATTATGTTGTACAAAAAAAGATGCTGTATTTGAAGTAAAATTCAGCAGCGGCTTCCCGAACAGTCGGACAAATTGCCAATTTGTCTGCCAGGAGCATTCATAATTATCAATTGGCAAATTAATTAAAGACAAATTGTTAATTGTGAATGGTCAATTGATAATTGTTCATTTAAAAGTTTGCCCGTAAGTAAAAAATAGGGAAGAGACCCCCTCCTGCCTCCCCCAAATTCCAAAAGGCGGAATTTGGGGGAGATACAGCGGGGGTCAGTGCATGTTTGATTCACGCGAAATTTTGATTAAAAAATAGGGAAGCGACCCCCTCCTGCCTCCCCCAAATTCCAAAAGGCGGAATTTGGGAAAGCCACCCTGCGGGAGGTTGGCTTAAAATGCGGGTTCTGCCAAAGTTATTAAATCATTTTGCAGGCAGGTGTGTCCAATAAAAAGCCTTCCGCAGGATCAGCGGGCTATTTTCACAAATCAACGGAGACTCTCCCAAAGTCAATTACGAAATCAAATCCATTAAACAATCGAGGTTCAAACGATGAAAATTCAATCCATCAAAGATACCGAAGTTGATGAAAAGCTTGATCTGGAATTGCGGCACCTGCTTTCCACCTGTTTTATCAAAGCCGGGGATGAAATTTTTAAAATCAGAAGATTTTATAAGGAGCCACCGGCCCATCGCTGGTATATTCGTGCGGAAGATGGCCGGCTCATCGCTCATACGGCGCTGCATGAAAAAATGGTGGAAACAGCGCAGCAAAAAATTCCCATTGGTGGCATTGCGGAGGTTTGTGTCCATCCGGAATTTCGGGGACATGGTTTTGTTCGTTCTCTTCTAAAAGCGGTTCACAACTGGTTATCCATGAATCACGTTCCGTTCGCGGTTTTATTTGGAAATCCCAAAGTCTATACTTCCAGTGGATATTTCTCCGTTTCAAATTTACATCTTCAAAAAAAATCGGAGGATGGCGATCTCCTATGGGAGCCGAAACTGGCGATGGTTTGTCGGCTTTCAGATAAAAATTGGCCTGAAGAGGTGGTTTATTTGCAGGGACCCGATTTTTAGGGCATGAATTACACAATCTCCTCCGCTGGTGCTTCCTTTTTCACCTCAGAAAATCAGGAAACTTATTCCCCTTCAAAGCATAAAATACACTAATTCAAACATCACGATGATGTGATTTTTATTGTATTCGTTTACAGGTGTGATAAACTAAACGCTTCTGTCATGCCCGTCTGTTAGCTAACGGATTATCGGCTATCCATTTTTCCGAAGCGGTATGGATTCCCGCTAAAAATATACGGGAATGACAGATTCGACCCTCCTGTGAACGGTTACCTTTTATTTGATTTAACATCGAGGTTCTCATGACGTTTAGAACGAAGTGCTTTTTTCTGTTATTTCTGATTATTTTGCATTTAAATATATATAGCAAGAGTCGTTTGGCTGAAGAATCGATTCAGGCGCTCTGGACAACGGCGCGGCAATTGATTCTCGAATTTCAACCGGCGGAATGGATGCTGGATTCATTGAAAATCGAACAGGTTTCCTATCTTCGCGTTGATTTTTCGGGCGCACAATATGATAATGGGGAGGCCGGAGCCCCAATGGTGCCATTTACCACCACATTAATCGGCATCCCGCCGGCTGGCGAAATCAGCGTATTTGTTCAATCCTCCCAATTTCATGAGATAGATTTATTGCCCATTCCCATACCGGCATTTGTAAAAAAAGATGATTTTTCCATCCGTGAATATAAAATCAATCCTGCATTATATAATAGAAGCGAAACGATCCCGTCGGACCTGGTACGTGTGAAAGAAACCGGCTATTTTCGTTCCCAACGCGTGGCAACGATTCAGATTAATCCGGTGCAGGCGATTTTGGGAGCGAAAAAATTAAGATTATATGATAAAATTACTGTGGCAGTGGAATTTCCAGCGACTGGTACAAGTGCCATTCAATCGGTGGCTAATATTGAATCGGATGAATATTTTTATGAAGCGGGTTTGCTCAATTATGAACAAACGCGCAAATGGCGAATTCAATCCCGGCCGCAACTGGCGAAATCAACTTCACGTATGGCAACTACTCAGAGGTACAAAATTCCCATTATTCGTGAGGGGATTTATCAGCTTACCGGCAGCTTTTTGAAGTCAAAAGGGATTAATCTGGCGCAAATTAGTGTGAATGACTTGAAAATATTCAATAATGGCGGCCGCGAGTTGCCCACGGATTTGAATTCCACTCGTCCCGATAGTTTGATTGAAAATGCCATTGAAGTGATCGATGGTGGGGATAACAAGTTTGATGAAGGTGATTTTGTCCTCTTCTATGGTCGACCGGTAAATTTCTTTGCGTATGATACAACGGCTGGCTTTTTTCATCACTATTCGAATCGCTATACGAAGGAGAATATTTACTGGCTCACCTGGGGTGATGGAAAAATCGGAAAACGCATGAAATCCAAAACTTCCCTGAGTGATCCGTCACTTGCATTGCAGACCGCTTTCCAGGATTTTTATTTTCTGGAAGATGAGCGGACGAATATCTTTCATTCCGGTTCAAACTGGTTCGGAGATTATTTTAATCCTTCAAATCCCTCGCAGACATATAAAATCCTGCTGCCCGGTGCAATATCCGAAACCGATGCCCGGTTTTTTATTCAATTTTTTGGCATTTCCGAATATTATGGACGGAATCATCAATTTACGGTCACCCTCAATAATAAACGGCTGGCGAATCACACCTTTTCTGGTATTGCGAAGATGAGTCGCTATGAAACCGTGGCGGAAAAGATTTTAATTGATGGATTGAATACCCTGGAACTGAAATATATCACCAGTGATAATTATTCAGCGAGTTTTATCGATTGGTTTGAAATTCAATACCAGCGGGCGTTCAAAGCTTCGAGTAATGAACTGTTTTTTAACGCGCCGATACAAAATACGCCTGGGCGCTATCAAATCGCTGATTTTACCAGTTCGGATATTACGGTTTATGATTTATCGGATTTTGCCAATATTCAGAAAATTTCGAATACAGTCATTTCCAATAATTCAGTAAGTTTTGCTGATTCCTGCGATCCGGTTTTGCCCAAACGATATGCGGCTTTTACCTCCAAAGGGTATCATCCAGTAACGACTTTACAAGTGGATGAAGCTTCGGATTTACGAAATCCATCCAACGGGGCACATTATATTATCATTTCGCATCAGGATTTTAAGACAGAAGCCCAGCGCCTGGCGGAACATCGGGAGAAAAATGATGGGCTGCGCTCAATCGTGGTGGATATTCAGGATGTTTTTGATGAATTTTCCTGGGGACTGGTGGATGCCGTCGCAATTCGTGATTTTCTGAAATTTGCCTATAATAATTGGTCCACTCGACCTGAATATGTCTTTTTATTTGGCGATGGCAATTATGATTATAAAAATAATCTGGGCAATAGCTATCCCTGCTGGATTCCGCCCTATGAAACCAATGAGTTGGATGAAATCGCGAGCCGGGCGATGGACGATTGGTTTACTTACCTGAGTGGCAATGATGAATATGGCGATATGGCCATCGGTCGGGCACCCATTCAGTCAGCGACGGACGCCAGAATTCTGGTTGATAAAATTTTAAAATATGAAAGCCATTCTTCTTATGGCGTCTGGAAAAACACCTTTACCATGCTGGCAGATGATGAATATCAGAAAGGGAAAGAAGAGACCTGGAACATCATTCACATCACCGACGCTGAAAAATTGGTGAATTATTACCTTCCCCAGACGTTTGATGTCAAAAAAATTTATTTAACTGAATATCCAGCGGTTCAAAGCGCTTCGATTTCCGGTATTCGAAAGCCCCTGGCTGGAGAAGATTTGATTAATCAAATTAATCGCGGGAGTTTAGTAGTTAATTTTATTGGACATGGTAATGAAACCGTGTTAACGGATGAGCGGGTTTTAACGTTATCAGAAGCCATTGAGCGGTTTGATAACGGGGATCGATTTCCTTTCTGGATAGCGGCCACCTGTGCCTGGGGGCGCTGGGATATGCCTGCGGCACAATCAATGAGCGAACAGATATTGCTCATGGAAAATCGTGGCGCAATTGGATTATTAACGGCGACCCGTGAAGCCTATGCCCCGGAAAATGCTGCTCTCAATCAGCAGTTCTTCTATTCAGTTTTTCCAAAAGATGCCCAGGGAAAGTACTTCCACGGGGAAACGCGGCCCGTTGGCGTTGGGCTGGTACTGGCGAAAAATCGAACACGTAGTAATTCGAATGATCAAAAATACCATATTTTGGGCGATCCAGCCATGAAACTGGCGATTCCGCAATACCGGGCCGCGATTCAGACGCTTCAACCGGATACGTTGAAGGCACTTAGCAAAATCCATTTGACCGGTGCGATCTATCGGGATACTGAAAAATGGAGCGATTTTAATGGACGGGCATTTGTAACGGCGTTTGATTCGAAGAAGAAGAAAATCTATTTAACGCCTTCGGAAGCTTCGATTTATTATGAATTACCTGGCAGCCCTGTTTTTCGTGGTTCAGCGAGTGTGCGACAGGGTGAATTTGAGATGGATTTTATCGTCCCAAAGGATATTACCTATGGTGGTTCACTGGGACGCGTGAGTGTTTATTTTGCGAATGAGTCAGTTGATGGATCCGGGAAACAGGATTCGCTGGTAGTTGGGGGCACTGCAACCAGTATGAACGATCAGGAGGGACCTGAAATCGATGTTCGATTTAAAGGGATGAATATTGGTGATGGCGCAGTGGTTGGTCCGAAACCTGTTCTTGCCATTAATCTGGCGGATTCGATGAGCGGTATTAATATCACTGGTGAAATCGGGCATAAAATAACGCTGATGGTGGATGAAAACAATGATTTGAAACGCGATATTACGGAATTTTTTGTATTTGATGAAAACAGTCATCTGCGCGGCGCAATTGAATTTCCACTCGCCAGTTTTCTGGGAACTTCTTCGGAAGGTTTCGATGCTTCGATTGGTCTCAAACCCGGCGAACATTCGGTGACGATAAAAGCCTGGGATAATTTTAATAATTCCGCGCAAAAAACGATTCATTTCACCGTTATCAATGAAGGGGAGTTCAGGATCACCCAGATGCTGAACTATCCCAATCCGTTTGCGACCCAGACCGCATTTACATTTTTCATCACCCATAATGCCGAAGTTAAAATACAGATTTATACCGTCGCTGGCCGATTGATTCGAACCATTTCGGATTTTGCTGATGCCGGTTTCAATTATCACTATCAATGGGATGGTCGGGATGAAATCGGGGATCAGGTGGCGAATGGTATCTATCTCTACCGCATTAGTGCAAAGTCACTGGAGCTGAATCCTTCGAAGACGACCGAGGAGATTGGGCGGTTGGTGGTGATGCAGTAGGATTTAATAGTGTCTGTCCGAAGATACCAAAACATGCTCATTGCGAGAGGCGTTTTTTGCCGAAGCAATCCCCTTATAAAACGGCTGAGCTTGCTTCGTCGCAAAAAACGCTCTTCGCCATGATACAATGGGGGCATTGGCGGACAGACACTCCATAGTCATGAGTTTTAGTGGGTGTTTGAGAATTGGAAAATTGGCCGATAATAACCTTGCGAAGGTTTGGAATGACCCAATAGAGATTAAAAATAGGACCTGAAATTCTAAAAGGGAAATTTGTAAGGGTATGAATCAATGAG
Organism: Caldithrix sp.; assembly: GCA_020722815.1. GTDB lineage: Bacteria > Zhuqueibacterota > Zhuqueibacteria > Thermofontimicrobiales > Sulfurfontimicrobiaceae > DYKB01. The sequence goes on from DYKB01000034.1 coordinate 23,048, forward strand.
AGACCCCCTCCTAACTCCCCCATTTTCGCTTTTTAAAAATGGGGGAGAGACAGATGGGGTCAATTTCCCACTGCAAGCGAGTTCTCCGAAGAAAAAACGTTTCATTTTAGAATTTCAGGTATGATATTAATTAAAAATATAATCCTACCTGTTCAAAAACCTTCGCCAGGTTAGTTCCCGTACCACCTCTAACGCTCCCGGCAATTCAATAATAGTTTGTTCAAATTTCATCGTAATATTTTTAATCTACTCTGCCGGATTCGGCACAACATAGCCGCCCCGACAACGCTTTAAATAATTGAGCGCATGAACCTGACCAGTCATCTCCAGCTCGTCCCGATAGACCGGATCATGCCAGCCTTCAATATCAATTGAGCCCTTAAATTTGCCCCAGCGAAGCTCCGAAATTACATTCGTCCAGTCCAGATCACCAAAACCGGGTGTTCGGTGAAAGGCGAATTGTTTGGGACCATAGATACCATGGGTTCGAATCACATCCCAGTGAATCGTACAACATTTTCCGTGGAGGTGAAAAATACGGGTGACCCACTTTCGCAATTGGGGCAGCGGATCAATCAGCGCAACCATCTGGTGGGAGGGCTCCCATTGCAGTCCCAGATTTTTTTCGGGCACTGCCTGAAACATCAATTCCCACGCATCCGGTGAATGCGCGATATTCCAGTCGCCGGTTGTCCAGTTTCCCCCCATCTGACAATTTTCAAAAGCCAGTCGAACGCCTTTGTCCAGCGCGCGGTGGCTCAGGGGTGTAAATACTTCTTTAAACCGATCGATTGATTCAGGAATTGGTTTATGACGAATGCGCCCCGTAAAGCCCGCCACAATATCTGTCCCGAAAAGATGGGCATTATCAATCAAAATCTCCCAGCCTTTACGCGTCTCATGATCCAGTGGATCATTTTCCAGCGGATTCCCATAAATCCCTAATGAACTGATGACGGCATTACTTTCCCCAAGGATCGATTTGATTTCGGCTGCAAATTTTCTAACGTCGATGTCACCAATTTTCTGCCCGAAAGTGATGGAAAAACTTTCGAAGCCATGTTTTAAAATTTCTTGAATGTACCGGGCTCCTTTATCGGCAGGTACCAGCGTCCCGATTCGAATTGTTTCTTTTGTCTGATCTGGATTCATTCGTAGTTCCTTTTAAGTGAGTTAATCATTTATTTCTGAAAAAATTGGTTAAATTACGTGATTCATGAAACATAATGCGTGATTTTGGGAGAATATTATAAAAATTTTTTATCGTTATCCATTTATATGATGTTTTTGTTACCGTACACTTTTTGATCATGCAAGTTCTGATCCCTCACCCTAACCTTCTCCCAAAGGGAGATGGGATAGCGACGCTCTCTCCCTCTGGGCTGATCGTGTCCCACATCTTCGACTGGACACGGGGAGATGGAAAAATGGAGGGAAATTAGCGCCAACCTGGCACCTTTTGAATTCACCCCCTGGCCCCCGCGCTTGAAAAGAGAGAGGGAAAAACCGGTTTCTCCCCCTTCTCTTCTCAAGCGAAAGGGGTTGGGGGGATGAGTTCAAAAAAGCAACTGGCAAAAATTTGGCACTTTTTAGTGCTCTATTCCTATTTAGAGTCTGTCCGAAAATACCAGGACCTGTCATTACGAGGCGTTTTTTGCCGAAGCCTGTTTTTTAGGCTCGCAATCCCGTCGTTAAACAGCGGAGATTGCTTCGTCGCACCAAACGCTCCTCGCCATGACAGTTCCGGATGTGTTTTTGGACAGACACCATTTAGAAATTGTTCCGGCCTCACGATAAGAATAGAATGTGGCCTTTTTTTAATTCAGACTTGCTAAATTTGATTTGATCCATTTTTTCGATCAATTAAGTTTGTTCCATGTAACCGCCAATTATTTAAAAACCTTACTCACCTTCGTATATTAAAACCATCTAATTCGCAATCTAATTCAAAACGCGAAGCACAAATTGTCTTTAATTCTATAATTCGTTCTTTGAAAAACATTGGATTCTGGTATCACGGTGGAAATTTCGCGTAATAAAATAATTAAATAGTGTTTGTCCGCAAACGCATCCGGTACTGTCATTGCGAGGAGCGTTTTGTGCAACGAAGCAATCTCCGATTGTTCTATGAGGGGATTGCTTCGGCAAAAAACGCCTCGCAATGACAGGGTTTTGAATTTTCGGACAGACTCTAAATAATAATATGATTCAGCTAATTATAATTCAGTTGCGCGAAATTTATTCAACCTGGAATCGAAACATGACATCCCCCCCCTTACCAAAATTTGTGTTATTTGTCAGCAGCCTTTTCACCCGGATCAGCGCACGGAGCAGCGACAAACGGTTTGTAAACAGGCGGCCATCAGAGAAAAAACACTTCAGTTTAGAATTTCAGGTAATACCTGAAATTCTAAACTGAAACGTTTTTTCTTCGGAGAACTCGCTTTCAGTGGGAAATTGACCCCCTCTGTCTCTCCCCCATTTTCAAAAAGCGAAAATGGGGGAGGCAGGAGGGGGTCTCTCATTGATTCATACCCTTACAAATTTCCATTTTAGAATTTTAGGTAATAATTCAATAATTCCAAGAAACAGAATATCAAATTTATAGCACTTTTTTTTGAACATTTCCATAAAAAAATGAAGAAGCGAGAATTTGGGTGTGAAAATTTAAGAGGAGGATTCCCTGAGTAAAATGGTGGAAATAGAAATGGCCAGGAAAAACCTCCTGGCCATTTAAAATATTCTAAAAATTCAAAAATTAAACACCGGAAACCACCACGTCATTAAAAACCAAACTTGGCATCCGAAAGGACGAATAAATCCAGGGATCATTCGCGACTTCAACGAGTTTGTGCCAGAATTTAAGATGATTATCCGCAATGTTCATCTCAGCCATGGCCTGGGTTAGCTCACCATTCCAAAGAGATGGCCATTAATTCCCACTGAAGTGTCACCAGTTGTCGAGTCGGAATTACCACCAATAAAGCCAGTAATTAAAATTCCCCGGCCGAGGTCTTTCATAATTGCCTCAACCGAACGGGTACCGGGTGGTATAATCAGATTTGAGGGGCCACCGGTTGTCGGCTCCCAACCGAGTTTTCGACTGTAGTACCAACTCACATAAAACTCCTTTAAAATACCGGCATCCAACATCGTGCGTTTTTTCGCTGCAAAACCATCACCGTCGAACAGCCGACTTCCCAATCCACTTTTAATGAATGGATCGTCAATCAGCGTTAGTTTATCACTGGCAATTTTCTGCCCCATTTTGTCCGCCAGAAACGAACGTTTCTGTTGAATATTCGATCCATAAAATCCAGCCATAAATCCACTTAAAAAGCGGGCAACGTTTTGATTCTGGATAATAACAGGAAGCGTTTCGGTTTTAATTTTCTTTGCGCCCAATAGTTTTAGCGTTTTTTCGGCTGCTTTTTTGCCAATTTCCGCAGTTGAGGGCATATTTTTTAGATTTACCGTTGTAATATAATGATAGCCATTGGGACGTCGATCCCCTTCATCCTGGGCAGTCATTTGCGCGCCGGCTGAATAGACCGTATATTCCTCAAATCTTTTAAAACCATTGCTGGTCATGGTAAAAGATTCATTTTGATTGTCATATTCACTGGCAGTTACCGAAATCACTTTGTCACCACCCTGTGTCAGACAGGCTGATTCAATTTCCTTTACCATTTCATGCCGTTTTTCCGGTGTCATTTTGGAATAGTTGGGATCTACCTGACCCAAATCAATATCAGCACGACCTTCATAATACTTTGAATCCGGTAAAGTCCGGAAAGGATCTTCGGCTAATAATTTCGTTGTTGCCACCGCATTTTCAATAAATGTTTTTAGCGCCATTTTCCGCAAATCAGAAGTATTTTGACCTGAGTAGCGTTTATTAGCAAAAATTTCAATATACAGCCTCTTCTTGGCAGCCTCTTTAATATTTTCGGGTTTGCGTTCACGATAGGCAATTTCAACAAATCTTTCGCTATTGATACCAACTTTTGCAGCATCCGCCCCGGCCGCCTTCGCGGTTTTAATGGCCCAGGCTGCTAATTCGCGCATTTATTTATTCATGTTATCCTCCTTCTCTTACGCTTTGACGCCACCAACGGTCATTGATTTTACCAGCACGCTGGGCATGCCAAAACCGACTGGCACGGACTGTCCACCTTTTAAAAGCAATCGGACAAATTTCATAGTTATCGATGACACTCATCGTTCACGAATTAAATCTCTTTTTATGTAAGTGAGAGAATGACTGACCATCATTTGGACGATGCTCATAGTTGGTACATAAATTATTTTCAAGAAAAGGGCAGGGCAATTTATTGAAAATCATCTTTTTTTCCCCCGAACTCATCCTCGAAACCCTTCAGTGAATTTGACTTAAATTCATTAACCGATATTTTTAATCCTTCTGTAAATTTTTCAATATCATGTTCACTTAATAACGGTTCGTTTTTTTTACAACAATTCGCACATTGCGTGCAATCAATTTCAGGCGCGACTTTTGATATTCCTGCTGGACGATGGCATTCATAAATTGCTTGCAAAGTAAATTCAAATTGCTCAATTCGCCGACTCCGTCGGCGGCTGCGACACAGACGCAGCACTCCAGAATTGCATTTTTTAATATATTCAAAACCGATCAAAATGTCCATAAAAAAATCATACCGCACTAAAAAATTACCCTTGAACCCTATCATATTTTTGCTTATAAGAGATGAAGTCAATTTTTACTATTCAAGAAAATACCCAATTTCATTACAAACAGGAGTTTCTCATGTCAAATCAACGCAAAACCATCCATGTCGTCAGCAATTCACACTGGGATCGCGAATGGGTCTATCCCTTTGAAGAAACACGATTGCTTTTGCTGGATTTTATGGATAATCTGCTCAATCTTTTAAATACGGATCAGGAGTTCCATTCTTTCACCATGGATTCTCAAACCGTCTGCCTGGAAGATTATCTGGAATTTCGGCCAGAAAAACGGAGTGATATTGAAAAACACGTCCAATCTGGGCGTCTCAGTATTGGGCCATGGTACTCACTGCCTGAGGAGTACCTTTGTAATGGTGAATCACTGGTGCGAAATCTGTTAGTGGGACATCGTGTCGCCCAGTCGTTTGGTAAAGTTTCAAAAAATGGCTACACCCCTTTCAGCTATGGTCAGACATCACAAATTCCCCAGATTTATCAGGGATTTGGCATCGATACCATTATCTTTTATCGCGGTATCAATACCCCCAAATGTGAGTACATCCTCGAAGGGCCGGATGGCTCACGCCTCATGGGTTCACGATTTGGCGTTATGAGCCGATTTAGCTACTATGTTTATATTTATCGGGTGTTGCGCTATGGCAGTGATGATGTATTCAAACCGTACAATTGGGATCGGGGTGCTGCCCCATTTCGCCTCGCAACAGACCGCCATCCCCGGGCACATTATTATATTCTCGATAAAGAAAAAAAACAGTGGAACGATGGGCCAATTCGCGAACAATTATTAAAGCTCGTTCAGGAAGAATCCGAACATTTCAGCACCAGCCAGATTGTCTGTATGCAGGGTTTTGATTCTTCTGATCCCGACCCGAAAGAAACCGAAATCATGAAGCTTTGCCAGAAATTATTGCCGGAACACGAGATAAAATTTTCCAGTCTGGAAGAATATATGAAGGCCATGCGTCAGGAAGTGGACAATCCGGTTGTGTTAACAGGTGAATTTCGGGATCCGGGTGCAACCGGCAAATGGACTCACCTTTATGGCGACATCATCAGCGCCCGGCCGGCTCTCAAATATGCCAACCATAAAGCCGAAGTGAATCTCCAGCGTTTGGCCGAACCCTGGAGCGCCATTCGCTCCATGCTTGGGGGCGAATATCTAAAACCAGCGCTGGATCGCTGCTGGCGGTTGTTGCTACAAAATCATCCGCACGATACAATTACGGGTGGTGGAACCGATCAAATGGAAAAGGATTCACTTTTTCGATTTGATCAAATCAATTTGATTTGTGAAGGGCTTACGCGGCGGGGAATGGAACAGGTTCAGATTCAGATTGATAATAGCGATCTCGATCCGCAGGATATGGTTCTCACGGTCTTTAATTCCTGTCCTTTCCAAAGAAAAGGGGTGATTTCCTGCCTCATCGACATGCCAGCGCACATGGGGTATGAAGCTTTCCAGGTCGTATCCCCAGATGGTCAGTATGTCAGCCGATTACAGATTAAAAAGCAATTCAATTTTGGCGTGCTGGTGCGCAATCTGCAGGATATTTCCACCGAACTCGATGCCAGCCGGATTCATTGCCATCTCGAAGTGGATGCGATACCGGCTTTGGGCTATAAAACATATCATTTAATTCGGGAAGAACAATTTGCACATTATCCGGATACATTGATGCCGGCAACCAATACGCTGGAAAATGAATATTTGAAAGTTGTTTTTAATTCAGATGGTACGTTAAATCTCACCCACAAAGAAACTGAGCACACTTTTCATGGCCTGCATTATCTGGAAGATTCCGGTGAAGTGGGACATTCATGGATTCATGCAGTGCCGGATGATAATCGCATCATCACTTCGCATGGATTCCCCTGCAGCCTTGAGGTAGAAGAAGCAGGGCCATTATTGGCGACAATTCGCGTGACCTATTTTATGCAAATTCCTGCTGGATTGACGAAAAATCTCGATGATCAATCGCGGCAGGAGATGGATTTGCATACTTCCCGAACGACGGAAACCCGGGAAATGAAAATTACCAGCCAATTCACTTTACGAGCCGGTCAAAAGCGGCTCGATGTCAAGACCAGTTTCGAGAATACCTGCAAAAATCATCGACTCCGGGTCGTCTTTCCAACCAATTTGAATTGTTACCGGACTGATGCCGAAATTGATTTTGATGTTATTTGCCGGAATATTCATATAAAAAAGGAAAGCCCTTACTATGGAAAGCCCACCCCGCAGTACCCGATGCATCGGTTTGTTGATATGACTGAAGGCAAAGTTGGTTTGGCAATCTTAAACAATTCCGGCCTGAGGGAATATGAAGCAATGCATTCAACGGACCGGACATTGGCAATTACCTTGCTCCGGGCTTTTACCTATCGCCAGCCGCCCATTTTCGGTCGTTGGGAAGTCTATCCGGAAATGGAACGCGCCCAGTGCCTTGGCAAGTGGGAATGGACCTATTCACTTTTCCCCCATGCCGGTGACTGGATGAATGGTATTTTTGAAGAAGTGGAAGATTTCAATTTACCCCTGGAGGCGGCTCAGGCTGGTCCTCATTCAGGTATTTTACCCAAATCACTCAGTTTTTTTGAAATTATCGCGCCAGCCATGCAACTGACAGCATTGAAACGTACTGAAGATCGCGAAAACGCCTTTATTGCCCGGCTATTTAACCCCACGATCCAAACAATTAACGGAAAGTTGCGTCTTTTTAAGAATGTTAAAAAGGCCTGGCTCACCAATTTAAATGAAGAGCGACAGGAAAAATTAAAAATTGAAGGCCGCGATATTTTATTTACGGCTTTGAAAAAGAAAATCATAACGATTGAATTTGAATTGTGAAAGCATGCCCGATGAAATCAAAAAAATTTTCGCGTCGTGAGTTTATAAAAACTGCCGGATTGGCCGCGCCAGTTTTCGGACTCATAAATCAATCCGGCATCGCCCAGGAACCGGGTCAACGTCCGGGTCGGGCACCGGCTGTAAAAGTCATTAATCCCCAAAACCGCGTGCCAGTCAGTTTAATCATCGATGATTCCACCTGCCTGGTAAATATGGCGCATTTTGGTATTCCCCAATTTGCCGAGATTTTTCCGGATCGCTATAAACAGAACTGGAAAGCCTTGCCACGGGAAATTCCCGATACTTTTGTGAGAAAATTTGGTGAATGGTGTCACGAACAGGGCGTCAAAGGCAAATACAGCATTGTTCCCTATCCGGCCTGCGTCGGCTGGCTCGACCGCGTCTTGCCTGGCTGGTCGAAAAAAGAACTGGAGGACAGTCTCGAACTGGTCCGAACACTGATATTGCCCAATTGGGACATTCATCCGGAGATGATTTCACATACGCGAATCATCGACACCAAGACAGGCCGTCCTTTTGCAGCAGCAAATGAATATTTCATGGAAAACTGGCGTTGGACAGACGGCAAATCGGTCGATGAACTGGCAGATTATATGCGTTATGCCCTGCAAATTTTAAAAAACGTCGGCCTCCCCTGTGAGGGCATCACCACTCCTGGCGGTTTCGGGAATCGGGTGCTGCCAGAACTAGCTCAGGCCACGCTTCAATCCTGTCGGGATGTTTTTGGCGCCGAAATTCCCCACTATTTTCGGCATCTTTTCACCGATGAAACCAGTGTAGCGCCACGGGTTGAATACGCTTCCGGTCTGGACAGTACCGATCCGCGCTGTGTGGTTTCAATTATCGGCTGTACCGGTGACTGGTTTGGCGGCTGGGATGGCCTTGAGAAAGGCTCCGTAGATAAACTGATTACAGCGGATGGTCAGGGCGGACATTTGCCGGAAATCATCCATCGGGGTGAACCAGCCATAATGGTCTGCCACTGGCCGGGAATTTATTTCAATGGTGACGAGGTTGGTTTCAACATTTTTAAGGAAGCCGTAAAGCGACTTCACGCCCATTACCACAACCTCATCTGGATGAAATTAAGCGAAATTTCCCGATACTGGGCCGCAAAAGAATTGACTCAAATAACAATTCAGCAGGATAAAATTCGCCTGAATGCTCCTTTTGCAGCACCGCGTTTCACCATTGAAATGAGTCAAAAAAATGTCAAAAAAATATCTTTCATTCAAAAATCAACAGCAAAACCACTGGTCCGGGTCGAAAATCCACAAGATTTAAATGCGGATCACTGGATTTTACAAAAGGATCGCTTGCAAATCTGTTTTAATTTACCAAAAGGAGCGTCAGAACTTAAATTATTACCTGAAATTCTAAAATGAATCGTTTTCGCTGGAGTCTTGCCCCCCTCTGTATCTCCTGGTTTTCAAAAAGCGAAAATGAGGGAGGCAGGAGCATCACCGTCAGGTTAAAGCGATAACAATATGAATTTCAATAAGTTATAATTGAATTGCCATGCGCTTTAGAAAATATCCGGAAACAAACCCGGAACTGTCATTGTGAGGAGTGTTTTGTGTGACGAAGCATTCTCCGCTGTTTTAACAGGGGATTGCTTCGGCAAAAAACGCTTCGCAATGACAATTTTTCTGGTTCGCGGACAGCCGCTTTAGCCCGTGGTTCTATATGCGCCCCCTGGTATCGGGCTTTTAAGCCCGTTCTGTTGTACGCCTGTGAGTTAAAATACACAAGAAATTCGTGGGGGCAATCCGATCCACGCGCTACAGCTCGTGGCTATTCATCTGTTTTTTAACAAGTTATCACCTTAACCTGACGGCTATGCTCCGGCCTCCCCCAAATTCCAATAAACGAAATTTAGGAGAGAGAAATCCCGTTTCTCTCCCCCCTTTTCGCTTTTTGAAAATGGGGGAAATACTGAGGGGATCAATTTTTTACCAAAAACGACATCACAATAGAAAAAACATTTCATTTTAGCCTGTAGGTTGGGTTCGTTTTTTGAACCCAACAAATTACAAATTAGATGAAAAGAGAAATATCCGCTTAAAAAAAGAGTAAAATTACCTGGCAGGTTCTATTTTTTTTAGTGTCCATAATATTTGACCGACGTAACTTTTTGACATCAGAACTTGCACGAAAAATATTGCGCCAGGTGTGGAAAGATATCTATAAAAATCATCCCGATGAGAAGATCATGTCAGTAAGCCTGATGATTGAGAATGGTCGGGCTATCACCGTTATTTGACGCAGGATTACTATTTTGAAGAATTGTGCGGCGGTGAGTTAGATTGTGATGATAAAAATGAATCTGGTGAATAAATGTTGGGTTCAAAAAGACAAACCCCATCTACAGGCTTGCATAAGGCTAATCATTTACTCGGGAAAAATGGAGAGATGGTGACAGTTTGAAATGGATATAAAATCATAGACAGTTTCAGGCATTCTGGGTATTTTTGCCGCAGATGGAAGCCGTGTAAACCTTAAAGATAATTTACGAGTTGAAAGGGTGGTAAAAATGAAAAAATTTACAGGAATTTTTTTATTTATCCTGTTTTTTTTAATTCCTGTCGAGGCATCTACCTCAAATTTGCATGGATTTCAAATTGGATTTAAAAGTGGATTGAATTTACGATACCAATTTATTCTATGCATAATTTAGATCGACAGCCCAAATTGACCTATAAATCCAAATATCAAATTGGTATTTCAAATGAATTTCGACTGAATCCCAAAATATCGATTATTACAGAATTATTTTATGAAAAAAGATTCGTATATGTATCAAAAATTAGTGCTTATGGTCCCGAAATCTATCCGTATGCATTTAAATTAAATTATAGTTTAATTTCACTGCCAATTTTATTTAAGATAAGGACTAAATTTTTACACCAGTCATATTTTTTAACAGGAGTTCGCTTTCATAATATCGTAAAAGCAATGGAAGATTTTGCTGATTGTGGAGGCTTTTATCGATATGATGATGTAAGTGGAAAGATGCCAAACTTGACTTATGGAATTGATATTGGCATTGGCAAAGAACTCTCACTGTCACGTTTCAATTTAATAATTGTAATAAGATATACGTTGGATGTAAGGCCATTTCCACCCGCTGAATATACGTATCCTGTTTTAATAAACATTTTTACAAATCATTCTGTTTTTTTAAATATTGGAATTTCATATCCTATTACATGGCATCATAATAAATAAATGGTTTACGAAATGGGTTCCGGTTCAATTGAAAATGGAAAAAATTTATAATTCAATTCTGAGTTCATTCAAAAAAATGTAATTCTGCCATTTTGAGCGAAGCGAAGAATCTTGTAAGTTAATGAAAATTATCGATTTTTCGCTTCGCTCCGTTTAGCGTGAAAAAAAAGCTTTTAGAGAGGAGTCGTTTCTATAGGTTATAAAATTTTCAACATATAAGTTTCTAAAAATCCCCCAATCCCCTCTTGACTCATTCCTCCAATTTTATTATATTCCTTTTTATATAAGTCAGGGGATTGCGAGCCTAAAAAACAGGCTTTAGCAAAACCTGTCCTGTGCTTTTGTCGAAGGAAATGCTCCTCGCCATGATAGCGACGGATGCGTTCTCGAATAGACACGAATTTAGTGAGAAAAAATCATGGAAAAAACTTCAAAAATTGATAAAACCGTCATCACTAAAGTGAAAATCGATGAAAACAAAAGTGATTTTGAATTCTGGCAATCGCAGCCGTTTGAATATCGATTAGAAACATTGGAAAATATCAGAGAAGAATATAACAGGTGGAAATATGGTTCTCAACAAGGATTTCAGAGAGTTTATTCAATTATTAAACGATCATGATGTCTTGTACCTGGTTGTTGGTGGTTATGCAGTCGCTTTTCATGGCCATCCGCGATATACAAAAGACCTTGATTTATGGATTTGGTTGAATAAATCCAATGCAGAAAAGATATTGCAGGTTTTAAAAGATTTTGGTTTTGGTTCCTTGGATTTAAAAGTGGATGATTTTTTAAACCCTGAACAAGTCATACAGTTAGGTTATCCGCCGAATCGAATTGATTTATTGACTGATCTTAAAGGAATAAACTTTAAAGAATGTTATTCCACAAAAGTTGAAGTAACTATCGAAGGCACAATAATCAATTTTATCGATTTAGAAAATCTGAAGAAGAATAAAAAAGCGACTGGGAGACATCAGGATTTAGCGGATCTGGAGAATTTAAAATAAATGGAAAAATTCTCCATTCGTATTACAAAGCTAAAGCCAAGTAATAGGATTCCGTTTCTTTGGGTGCAATTGGTTACTTAGAGTCTGTCCAAAAATTCAAAACCCTGTCATTGCGAGGTATTTTTTGCCGAAGCAATCCCCTTATATAATGACGGAGATTGCTTCGTCGCCAAAAACGTTCCTCGCAATGACAGTACCGGAGGCGTTTGCGGACAAACACTACTTAATCCAATAGCCTCATCACCGATCACAGTCATTCCCGCATATTTTTGGCGGGAATCCACCTTAGATAAAATCATGGATGCCCGATAAGCTTATACTCGATTGCTTTTATCGAGAAAGCATTCAGGCATGACTTAACGTTCAATTTATTCGAAATTATGACATGGATTCTAATTGTGCCAAACTCTATCTGAAATCAAGCCTAAAGTCTCTTGAGATCTTACCAAAAGTCTCTTGAGATCTTACCAAAAGTCTCTTGAGATTATACTCAATATCTCTGTACATTTTTTGGATTTTCAAACAAGAAAGTCGGCGTTTTTATCGAACCCGGAGAACACGGATTTGACTGATTTTCACAGATGAAAAACAGGAGCAAAACTACCTGTCTTAATAGTTTATACCCAAATAATTTTGTCATGGAATCTTTTTCAATAAACCGGCGCTCTAAAAAGAAGATGTCAAAATGATTATTGTCAAAATTATTAACCCAAGTTTACCACAAAATGGAGAAAATGGCCTGAAAAATGACATTTTTTAGTTCATTTTAAATAGCCTGTAGGTTGGGTTCATTTTTTTGAACCCAACCATTTACAAATTAGATGAAAAGAGAAATATCCGCTTAAAAAAAGAGTAGCCTGCAGGTTGAGTTCGTTTTTTGAACTCAACAAATTACTTCAGGACTTGCGCGAAATATATTGCGGCAGATGTGGAAAGATGCTTATAAAAATCATCCTTTTGAGATGGTTATGTCCAAAAGCCTGATGATTGGGAATGTTCAGGCTGTCACCGTTATCTAAAGCATGGTTATTATTCTGAAGAGTGGGGTGGCGATGATATAGATTGTGGTGATAAAAGTGAATTTGGTGAGTAAATGTTGGGTTCAAACGACGAACCCAACCTACCTGCTTGGCGGCAACAATTTCCAATGGAAAAAAAATGGTCATTGAAGTTGGTGAGTCGCCCTTTGGCCCTCACACTTAAAAAGTGTCCAAAATTTTCGCCCCTTTTTGTGAAAATTGGTGAGGTCTGTACTCATAATTCTACAAATCTTTTTGATATTGTTACTCAAATAATAAATATGGCATTGACAACGGCCCGAACGCTGGATTATCGGGAATATATGAAAGATGAACAAAAAATTCAGCATGATTTATTCCGTTTGTTATCGATGATATATCAGGAACGGGGCAACGAAGAACTGATTTTAAATGTCTTAAGAGCCATCCAGATGGGCTTTTTAACCGATAATCTTGAGCATATCAAAACGTTTGTCAGTTTATACAGGGATAAATTGGCAAAAATTAATATTGTCTGGACGGATAATTATAAAAATGAGTTGATTGATCGGCTTGATATTTTTCAACTGGATCAGTTAGCGAAGCTTTGTCTGAAATCCAATCCCGATTTTAAATTAGCCATTCCTTCGGTACAAACGTTTCAGGTAAGAAATCAGATGATTGAGCAAGCGGATTTATATTCATTAATACAGGATTCTTTGGCAGCGAAAAGTCCATTGGCGTTGCGGGAAATTTTCAAGGAACAGATTTTTCTTGAGAAATTTTTATGCAAATTTGAACCAGCGGATACATTAAATCAGATGCTGAAATGGTTAATTTGTGATGCTGATAGTTCATTTCAACAGTTGTATATCGATTTTTTTGAAATTGGCAATTATCATCTTCCCAGCCGTTATGTTTTATTAGCCAATGATCCATCAGACTTTCTGGCTGGCAGGCGATATAGCTACTTTGGAGGGTTCTTAAACCATTCTTTGCGTGATTATGATTATAAATTGGGACGATATTATGCCCAGCAAGCATTAAAAAATCAGCTTAATTTCAAAAATTTATATCGGGATATATCGGATCAAGAAAAAACAAATTGGATTAAATCACTCAGCACACCACCAAATCAATTGAATCATTTAAAAAATCATCTGAATGAAAAGGATCAAAATTGGGTACGCAAACAATTGGATCATCGATTGATTGCTTATGTGTATCATATCAGCATCCCGCCACCCAAAATTTTGTGGGCGAGTCCCATCCTGGGGTATGTTGATCATCTGCTGGATAAAGAACTGTACTTCACCCCCAAGAAAACCTTTTTTAGCTGGCATATTAATTCAGATCGGCCTCGCTCTTTTGATCTGGGAATCCATTTTAATCTCATCAATATGTTTGGTAAATCCTATATCCAGGGACAAGGGTGGAATTGGTTGACCTATTTTGCCATCCATGAACATTATATCGTTCTGAATTCTGGCTTTACGGACCTGGCCCAAAAAGCCTGGATTTCAACGTATTACCAGCAATTAGGTGTAAAATTGAATTTATACTGGCCACATCCACTGTTGCGTTTTCTACGGTTTCAACCTGAGATGGGGGAATATTTGGGAACCAAAAGACTGAAGCATGATCGTAATCTGGCAGATTTTCAAGGCAATTATTTTGCAATGACTTTTCGCGTCACCAGTTTCGATTTGAAATTGCAGAAATTTTATCAAGAAAAGATTTTTGGAAATAAGGCCTACTGGAAAATTAATTTGGGGCTGACAATACCAATTACAGATTATTGGTTTTTTAAACGGTTGTAAGTTAGTACCTGGTTTTAGTCTCTGTTAGCTCAGGTGAGGGATATTACTAATAGAGGGTTTAAGTACCAGGTTCATGGTTCAGGGTTAATTTTTTAATAATCTTTTTATTTCCGAATTTCGAACAATATTTTCAGCGAATACTTGATGATTATCTCAGATTTGTGGTTGGATAGGTTTGTCGTGAATTTTTGTCATTCATTTTTTTATGAATAAAAATGCCTTTTTTTTACAAACCAATTCTCTTGTTAGTAACTTGAAAAATTCATTAAATAGGAAAGTACCTGCTCCATTAAACGATTGTTATTCGCATAAATATGTTCTGGCAGCGCGCGAATGGCGGCTTCTGTTTGAATGTATTTTCCACTCACCAGTTCCTGACGGCAATTGTAAAGCATCGCATCGACGCTGGCGGGAGTCGATTCAAGATGAAATTGCAGTCCGATAACATGCCGGCCGATTTGAAACGCCTGATGCTCACAGGCAGCACTTCTGGCCAGATGAATCGCACCGGCAGGCAGATCAAAAGTTTCACCATGCCAATGAAAGACCGTTATCTGCTCTGGAAATTGAAATCCACTCCGTGAGTTTTCAATGTTTTGAATATCAAACCAGCCAATCTCCTTTTCGCGATTTGGATAAACGCTGGAACCCAGGGCACTGGCAATGAGTTGCGCTCCCAGGCAGACTCCCAGCGTTGGAATACCCTGTTTGACCACCTCGCGAATAAATTGCTTTTCAGGTTTAAGCCATGGAAGGCGCCTTTCATCATTGACACTCATCGGCCCACCCATGATAATCACCATATCAATGGTCTCGATTTCCGGGAGCAAGGCTGATTCATAGAAACGTGTATATTGAATTTGGGCATGTTGCGTATGTAACCATGATATCATACTGCCAATATCTTCAAAAGGGACGTGTTGGAGAATATGAACGTTCATTATATATCCTGGTTAAGTGGTTATTATTTTTATGGATTGTCTTTTCAAAATGCGATTTCAGGTTCTTATTAAATATGGAAATTTTAATCAATAACCTTTAAAATTGTTCCCGATATTTTGATTCGTCAATTATTGGGTTTGCTTGATTTGAAATCATGTTTCGATATCGTAATTTATACGTAAGCTGAGGTGGTTTTCAGTTTTTACGATCAGAGCAAAAAAGAACATTCGTGCACTCCTTGAACGATAGCGGTCAAGTTACGGTTTTAACTCATTAAAAAACAAATGAATAGCCATGAGTTTTAGATGGTGTCCGGGAACAAACCCGGAGCTGTCATTGCGAGGAGCATTTTTGGCGACGAAGCCATCTCAGCCATTTTAAACGGGGATTGCGAGCTTATAAAACAAGCTTCCACAAAAAACGCCTCGCAATGAAATTTTTTTGGGGAGCGCTTGGACGGCATCTAATGCTCGTGACAATTTAATGGTAGCATATTGAAAACTATAGATTCTTCGCTTCACTTCGCCAGGTTTACCTGAGCGTATTTGAAGGGTTCAGAATGATAAATAAACGTTTATCGCCTGGGTTCATTCACTAAAATGCAATTTACAATCTCCCGGCTGAATTGATGCCTTGCCGGTGAATTCTTTGGCAGCTTTTTTTCCAGCTATTGTCAGGATTGCTAATATGAGACAGCCAAAATTCGAAATCCCCTCCTGCACTAATCGTGAACATGCAATGGAAAAAGGACAATTTTTGACTGTTAAATCCAATTCAGTATTATTTTTAACGATTTGAATGTCTTCCGGTGAAAAAATACCACTTTCTTCGGCGATTTCCAAAAAAGCTTCGATGGTTTGAAGCGGTGTTTCTTTCGGTTCCAGGATAATGCCATATTGTTCCAGCAATTTAAGGAACAGCGTTCCCATTTCCTCACCTACCATTTTGGAATAGACGGTTGTTCTTCCCGTCACCCGTTTCTCCGATTTTACTACACCCCAGAACAAATTATTTGTAAGATGATGTAAAATTATTGAAAGATCAATTCCAGCCATTATGATACCTCTTACTTATATTTTTTAATTTTTATTCTGTATTATTTTTAAATATTTGTTTTTTAATGGCTTATGTACCATTCTGGTTTAATTCTCTGCCGCGTTAGCAGGGATAAAGAATTTTTCGTTCATGGAATAATGAAAATCTTTGTAAAATTCAGAATTTAAAACATAGACCATGAAAAGTGGATACCTTTGGACTACTTTTTGAGTTCGACAAATATTTTGCAATTACCCGGATCATTTACGGACCGACCGATCACTTTCTTCCCGGATGCCTTGGCGACATTAGAAGCCGAAACATTTATATTGCAACTAAATTCTTTAATTCCTTCAGCCACCAGATGTGAACAGCCCAATTTATACGGACAATTGGAAGCCGTGATTGTTAATTTATCTGATCCAGCTTCAATAAGGAAATCTTCTGGTTTGATAAGACCAGCATCAACAATTATCTTTTTAAAATTATCAATCATTTGGAAAGGATCTGGCGTAACCTCGTAATCCAGCCCCAGACTCTTCAACATCTCAATCTGCATGGCACCGCCATAGTCTACGGACATTCGTGACAGAACGGTACTGACGCCGGTTAGCTTCAATTCAGCTTTCGCTGTTCCATAAATTAAACAATTCGCCAAAAGATAAAGCAACTGTTCACGTTCAATTTTTGGCATAGCAATCCCTTTCTGCTAATTTTAGTGACCTGAAAATTTTTTTGAATTACTTTGACACAACTGTTGTATATTTAAATACGATATTGAAATCCTGATTCAAGAGCGATATTCTTTGTTGACAAAATAATGTTGTTAACTTGACTTTTTTCCCATTTTTTCATGATTTGCAGGTGATGATACTAAATTCTGATAGTTCTGGACAATATTCTGTCTTGAGCAAATTATATTTCTGATATTTATGCAAAGGTTGTACCGAAGCATAATTAATTAACAAAATTAAAATTTGATTTGAGCAAGCGTTTGGAGTATAGTCGTCGGATTATGGTTTTAACTCATTAATAAACGAATAAATAGCCAAACGCTTTAGTAATCGTTCACAGGGTGGATCGACGCTGTTATTCCCGCATGTTTTTGGCGGGAATCCATATTTTTTTAGACAAATAGATGCCTGATAATCCGTTAGCTAACGGACGGGCATGACAGAAACGTTTAATTTATTACCCCCGTGAACGGTTACGGTAATTCAATATTAACTTATTGAAATTTAAATATTTATAATATTTTCCTGAAGACCATGGCGTTTAGAGATATGGTCTGGTATGTGTCGTTTCTAATCGTCAGGAACGAAGATCCTTTTGGATTTTTTAATACGCTTATGCTCACCCATTATTTAGTTCAAGGCTGAGAATAGTATTGACAAATTCGATAAAATGATGTATTTTTAGTTAGATGAATTATTATCCAGTCATAAATAAATCAAAATTAAAAGAAAGTTCAGGAAAAATATGAGCAACTTTTTAAACCGGCGTCATTTTATGAAATTTTCTGGTTTTAGTTTGTTTAATTTTTTATTAGCCTGTCATGGAGAAAAAATGTTAAATGCCCAAAACAAGAAAATGTTGCTATTCATTGGTACTTATGCCAATGCTGAGGACGATAGTATATTTATTTATCAAATGGATCGATTGACCGGCAATCTGGATTTTTCGGGTTCCATCAAGGGAATTGAGAATCCTTCCTATCTGGCCATTTCACCGGATCACCAGTTTTTGTATGCGGTGAATGAAGTCACTGGATTTCAGGGACAGGCATGGGGGACGGTGAGTTCTTTGGCGATTGATTTAAAAGCCAGGACATTAAAGTTTTTGAATAAAAAATCAACAAACGGCGCACATCCTTGTTATATTACGGTGGATAATCAGGGGCGATTTGTGCTGGTGGCAAATTATACGGGGGGAAATGTCGCGGTTTTGCCTGTTGAAAATGATGGTCAATTGGGAGATGCAACCAGTGTGATGCAGCATCAGGGTTCAAGTATTAATCCCCAGCGACAGGCCGGGCCACACGCTCATTCGATAATATTGACTTCTGATAATCGATTGGCGCTGGCGGCTGATTTGGGTATCGATAAGATTATGATTTATCAATTTGATTCAAAAAATGGCAAACTGACGCCCAATTCACCCGATTTGGCACCCGCTAAACCTGGCGCGGGACCGCGTCACCTGGCCATTCATCCGAATAATCAATTTTTATATGCGATTAATGAACTTGATTCAACTATTACAAGTTATTCATTTAGTATAGCATCCGGAAAATTTCAGCCGCTGCAAACCGTGTCGACTCTTCCGACGGATTTTAAACTTGCGAATTCCGGAGCGGATATTCATATTTCGCCGGATGGTAAATTTCTATATGGTTCGAATCGTGGACATGATAGTATTGCGATATTCAAAATTGATGAAAGTTCCGGTACGCTGGAATCGGTAGGCCATGAATCGACACAGGGAAAGAAGCCAAGAAATTTTGTGATTGATCCAACGGGTAAATTTTTACTAGTAGCCAATCAGGATTCAAATAACGTTGTGGTATTTCGACGGGCTGAAAATACCGGAAAATTAAAAGCGACGGGCTCAACAATCCAGGTGCCTAAACCGGTATGTCTGAAATTAATTACCGAAAATGGCGAATAACGAATATTAAGTTTGGTTTAAATCCAGTTAATTTGTTGAGAATTAATCAGTTCTTTAGTATTTTTTATATCCGTTCAATAAAATCAGGCAAAGTTCAGACCTTCGCGGTTTTATTATTGAACTCCTGTGATGAAACTAAAAATTGTGAACCTTACAAGAAGACATCGAAGGGCTTCCCCCGGTTAGTGCGTGGATACAATTTTTTGAACAAAATCACCACCTGGTCGTATGAGCCAGATAGCGGATGTCCTTTTTTGAAAAGCGAAAGTCTGATTTTATAGGCGATGAATCAGATTGATTACGCGAATCAGTTTAACCTGAATCTAAGAAATGATTCAGGATGACCAAATAAATTATCGATTGTTAACACATCATTAAAAAAAGGAGCGTATCATGAAAATTTACCTGTTATTGACATTACTCCTTTTCAGTTTACTAACAAGCTGTGGGGATGATCCCTTCAGTCGACCTGACAATGTAAACACACGTCCGAGAAGATATCAAAGCAATCCGCAAACACCGACACCGGATTTGCCAGATCAGGATAACAACACGAATACTTCAACCAATCGGATTCATGTTGTTGCGGCTATCGTTTCCAGTGAAGTTGCCGCATTAGAAGAAACGCGGAAATATAAAAACTATGGGTTTCAGGCCAATTTTTATCAGACTACTGACAGACAATTTGCCATTTCAGTTGGGAGCTTTTCAAATCAACCGACAGCACAACGTTTTATGCAAGAGGAAATCCAAAAGGGAAAACTGCCGCGAAATTCCTTTCTGATGGAGATGGAGAATACAAGCGGTCCGCGCTATGACACGACACCGCAATATCGTACACCACTCCCGAATACTCGTGTTCCAGAAACCCCATCTTATAACGATCCGCGTACGTATAATTTACCGGCTGATGAACCACCGGTTTATCAGGCACCACGAACTGAAACTTATACTGGTAATCAGTACCATATTGTCCTGAGTCAAACAAATAATTACTCGGATGCTGTCCAAACCGCCAATCAATATATTCAACAAGGACTTACAGTTTTTGTGTATGAGCGGACAAACGGATACGCGATTACGTTCGGAAAGGTTTTTAGCTATAATGAGGCCGAAAATCTACAGACTCAAATGCGACAAAATTACAGGATTCCCAACGCTATTGCAACACAACGCGACCAGAGTTGGCGCGAAATCGTTTATCCGTAATGAAATAAGTAAAACGCTTGAGATCTCTTATTCAAACTTCTTTTTATATAAGTAAAAAGCAGTGAATCCTGGTGTAAAAATTTCAAACATCTTTGCAAAAGTTAGCGCAGCTACGAAAATTTGTACCCCTCTCAAAAAAACGGGGGAAGAGACCTTTGTGGTTTTTCTCGCGAGAATCCTCAGATTTAGTTTAATTTCAGGATTTTAACAAGAAAACCTCAAAGTTTTGAATTTCACCCCACCTTTTTGAGTGGCGATGAAAATTCCTTGTTTATTTAGCTCAAAATGGTTATATTTTTATATTTTAAATCGATTTTGGGGAACTGAACTATCTGATTTATTCATTAAGATAATCCTTCGGCTACTTCACGGTGGTGAAAAGAGGAGATAGCTCGCTTTCAATAATTTATTTCTATTCTCGGAGGCCATACTGGATGCGTATTTTAATTCTCTTCATATTGTTAATCTCGGTTGCATGTGCGCCGGTCAATTTTGACCTGCCTGATGCTAATATTAATCGCGATAAAGAATCAGTGGGCGAACCTTTTTATCGCGCAATTGAAAATTTGACGAAAAAAATTGTTGCTGGTGTTGAATCGGAAAATAAAACTTCACTCGCTGTCATCGAATTTCAAAATCTGGATGGTTCGATTTCGCTTTTTGGTCAATTTTTCGCTGAAAAATTAATTTCCCAGCTTTTTGAAACCCGAAAATTTAAAGTGGTTGAGCGCAATTTACTCAATAAAATACTAGAAGAGTACAAACTCAGTCAGGCAGGTATCACCAGTCCTGAATTGGCGGAACAATTGGGGAAATTATTGGGGGTCGAGGCCATTATATCGGGCACTATCACTGATGTTGGTGCGGCATTTGATGTGAATAGCCGGATTATCGATACGCAGGATGGCAGTTTACTCTCGGCGGCCACGGTACTGGTCACCAAAGATGAAATGGTCCTGAAATTGATTAATCGTGATCTCCCGGAACAAGAGAAAGACACGCCCGAACCGACACCGGAAATTCCGGCGAGTCCTTCGCGGGCATATACTTCCGCGATTGAGGTGGATATTCATGTCAATGTTCATTTGGCGGCATTGGCGGAAAGAGCTAAAAGTAAGCACACTGTCAATTTTGAAAATAATCATCTCGTCTGGGAACATCTCAATGATCGGAATGATGTTGGCTATATTTTTAAAACTGGTAAAATAATTATTTTTAGTGATCAACCGCTTGTTTCTCAGCCTGATATTGAAGCTTTCCGGGTTGCTTATGTCACAATCGCCGATGCCATCATCGAAGTAAATGTCGACATGACAAAAGATGTTCGCAACACCGCCTGGTTGAACGAATTAAAAGTTTATAATTATGAAAGAAATACATATAAACGGTTGGCTGGTTATCTTCGGGGAAGTGCCCGTATTGTGGTACCGCGGATGAATATTAAACAGATCACTTTTTTTGTCTTTTCCGATGGTTGGAATAATCGTATCATTATTGATGGAAATAAAATTGCCCAGTGGCAGGGTCGTAATTCAAAAACATTGGATGTCACGCGTTATTTATATTTCGGTGAACATGAAATTGAAATTCAACAACATGGCGGGATTCGCCCATTTTTCATGCTGGAATTCTTTGTCGAATCCAGTCCTTTGTCGATTCAATTAACAAATGGTAAAGACCTTAATCTTCGCGATTCAATCCCCTGCCTTTCCTACCAGGATTTACGCTTACCTTATTAATAAAGGAAAATTATGCACCGACACAAATTTCAGGTCATTGATTGCTTATTTTTTATTTTCACAACCTTCTTTATTAAAATAGATTTACTGCAGGCTGAAAGTGTTGAATATACCTATCATTTCCAGCCACCAGCCATAAAAAATCAGGCGGATGGGACACAACAGTTGCAATTTCGCGATTCATATCCGGCCGGAATTGTTGGCAGTCCAACTCTGCCACTTATTAAAATTGCATTGATGCTGCCACCTGGACAGGTTGCACGGGATATAAGAATAATCTATAAAAATCCGCAAACGCTGAAAACCAAAATTAATCTGGCACCGTTTCAAGTCCCGCATCATGCATTGTCGAAAGGGAATCCACCCATTCGTAACGAAAAAATATACAATAGTATTGAACCTGTTAAAGGGCCACCGCCTTATATAAAAACTCATTTCATGAACGGTTATGCAGTTGCCCTGTCGACCTTTTCTCCGATAGAATATATTCCGCGTATGCAGGAATTAAAATATTATACTGAAGCAACGGTGAAAATCGAAACCGAACCAGACCCGCGTGCCATTCAGGCGCTCGAAAATCGTTCCAGTGCATCCTACGTAAAAGAAAGGCTCTATTCACTCGTCGATAATAAAATAATGGTCGATGCCTGTTTTGGTCCGACGATTGATAATCCGATTTATGACTATTTAATTATCACAATACCTGAGTTTTTAGAAAATTACGGGTTGCTGCGGGATTTCTATCATCAACGCGGTCTTCGCACCAGAATCGTTACCGTTGATTGGATTGATCAAAATTTAAAGGGTGAAGATTTACCGGAGAAAATTCGAAACCATATTATTGATGAATATCGTCAAAAAGGAATTCGGTTTGTCCTGTTAGCTGGCGATGCGGATAAATCTAAATTTGAAGGACAAAATCAGGTTCCCGCCCGTGGTTTTTTCTGCGAAGTTCAGTCAAGTGAGTTGTATTCGGATACAAACATTCCAGCCGATGTCTATTATGCAGCGTTAGACGGTACCTGGAATGAAAACAATAATTTTTACTATGCCGAGCCTGAAGAAGATGACCTGCTGCCAGAAATTGCCGTCGGGCGTATATGTGCGGATAATCCGACTGAAATTCAGAATATATTTCGTAAAATAATGAATTATCAGCATCATCCAGTCGTTGATGACGCTGTCAAGGTCCTGATGGTGGGCGAGAAAATGTACGATTTTCCGGTTTCCTATGGCAGTGATTACCTGAATTTACTCATTGGTGGTTCGGATGAAAATGGCTATAGCACGGTTGGTTTTCCGACGACAATGGAATTTACTTATCTCTATCGGAAGGAAATGTACTGGACTGATACGGATTTAATCTCAAAGATAAATCAAGGGGTAAATTTTATGAATCATGCCGGCCATTCAAATGTTAATATGGTGATGACATTGAATACCGGAATGATTAAAGATGATGAATTTGCCAAAGTAAATGGACAGGATCATTTGAATCCGGTAATTTATTCGCACGGCTGTCTGGCGGGCTCTTTTGACTATACCGACTTTTCCGGACAGGATTGCGTTGCCGAAGAAATGTTGTCGATTCAGAATTTTGCGGTCGCTTTTGTTGGCAATTCAAGATATGGCTGGTTTAATGAAGGTCAAAACGAGGGCCCAAGTTTGCATTTACACCGGGAATTTGTCAATGCACTCTATAAAGACCAGGTGACGCCGATTGGCGAAGCTCATCTGCTATCCAAAATTCGTTCAGCTCCTTTTGTGACGGCCCCGAATCAATGGGAACCAGGGGCGCTGCGCTGGTGTTTTTATTGTTGCAATGTTCTGGGTGACCCGGCGCTTGATCTCTGGACAAATAAAATCGCTGAATTTACCAATCTTCAGGTACCAGATACATTTTTTGTATCATCCGCTGAACTCGTTTTGAATATCGGTGAACCCGCAGCCCGGGTTACGTTATCCACTTCTGACTTTCAGTTTTCTATGTCGATGATAACAGAGTCATCTGGTCTGGCATTCTTTTCAGGTGATTCGCTGGTGGCACATGATTATCGTAAGCTGATGGTGACAAAGCATAATTTTATGCCATACCAAAAGGAAGTGTTTATTAAATCACCGAGCACTTTTGTGGATAATGATATAAAAAATGACCTAAAACCAAACGATTTTCAGTTGAAAGCCGTTTATCCCAACCCGTTTTATGAAAAGACGACGATTAAATTTTATATTAACAAAACCATGCCCGTCCATCTGGCTGTTTTCAATATCCGGGGTGAACGAGTGGCGAATTTTGCCAGTAATATTTATGAACCGGGTGAATATGAGATAAATTGGCAGGCTAATTTAAATTCTCAGCAATTTTTGGCAGGAGGTGTCTATTTTATCCGAATTACGACGCCTGAGATGAGATTGGTGAAGCGGTGTATCTTATTAAAATAATCAATAATCCTCTGCCCGTATAGCTATCAGATTAAGATTGGAACTCATTAAAAAACAGATAAATAGCCTCGATCTTTAGAGTCTGTCTGAGAACCAGAAAATTGGCCAAAATTAACCTTTCGAAGGTTATGAATAACACAATATATAGATTGAAATTGGAATTTTAAGCTATATACCTAAAATTCTAAAATAGAAATTTATGAGGTTATGAATCAATTAGTGCCCCCCTCCTGCCTCCCCCAAATTCCAAAAAACGGAATTTGGGGGAGAGGAAGCCAAGTTCTCTCCCCCATTTTCGTTTTTTGAAAACTGGGAAATACAGAGGGGGTCAATTTGCTAATTGAAACAAATTTACCCCCCAAAAAACATTTCATTTTAGAATTTCAGGTATATATATAATTATACCGACTTAAAAACCTTCGAAAGGTTAGTTCTCGAACGCCATCTAAAGCTCATGGCAATTCAATTTTAACTTATTAAAATTATTGTTTTTATGAACATAGCCTAACCGGTATGCCATCTCTCATGGTAGTAGAGATAGTATCATAAAAATTTATCAAAAAATGTAAGATGGAAAATTCTATTCCATTTCCCGCAATTTTTTAAAATCCTCCCCCAATTTTTGCCGGGCCGCCATATAATCACTGGAATAAAGAATCAGATTCAAGCCTTTTTCCATCCATTTAATAATCGGTGAAGTTCCCCACCAGGCATGTATTCCGACTCCCAGCTTATATTTTCGACCGATGCGGATAATTTCTTCCACGTCCCGAATAAAGTCTGAATGTTCATACTCCTGAGGATAACCAGAATTAATGGTGAGATCATGGGGACCGATCAGCAGCGCGTCCAGGCCCGGCACGGCCGCGAGTTCTTCCAGATTTTCAAGTGCTGGCTGACTTTCAATATTAATGATCACACTGCGATGGGAGTTCTGCTGATTGAGAAATTCCAGCGTTTTTGCCGGCCAGACACCTGTTTTTTGACCTTTTTTCAAAATTTCGCCTTTCAAGGGTGAATATTTGACAGCCCCAACCAGTTCCTCAACATCGGCAACGCGCTCAATATAGGGCGCGACTATCCCCCAGGCGCCTGAATCCAAAGCCATACAGGCCAGTGAAGCATCCGGGCCGGGAATTCGCACGATCGGGACAATCTCCTGGGCGGCATAGAGCTGACACAGATTAGCTATATCCTGTCGGCTGAATGGGCGATGCTCATTGTCGATAAACACAAAATCCAGTCCAATCTCTTTGGCGATGCGCGTCCAGAGTGCACAGGGCTGGGTAATGGCACTCCCAAAAACAGGATTTCCTTCATGTAGTTTTTGAATAAATATGTTACCGTTCATTCATCACCTGTAAAAAAAGTTAGGGAAGAGGTTTGTATATAAAAAGCGTGAGAGTCAAAAAAAAAAAACTCTCACGCATGACGTTTCACGCATGACGCTAAATACTGGAATTAGTTTTAACACCTCTTACTAAAACAAACCGAAACTATTTCACCCGTGTCGCCTTCATATCCGACCCGGAGAGATTATAAACCATGCCTTCGACTTCACCGGCTGCATTCACCTGAAAAGTAATCGTCACATCCACAAATTTTGAAAAAAACAGGGTCTCACTGCTGGCAAAAATATCAAAACTCTGGCGGCCAGGTGGGACAACAACCAATCCATTTTCATCTTTAACGACTTTTAAGATATTGTTCCTGCCAAATTCATAATCGCCAGCATACTTTTCCAGCAATTTATCGCCTAAAGTCAACTCTTTCCGAACGATTCCTCTTTCTTCCGGATCTGGTAGTTCGCGAATCCAGATGTTTCGATAACGGACGGGATTGCCATGATCCTGTAATGACAGGGGCAATTTGCTCCGATGATACGAATATGGTTGATTTTGCTGCCAGTTTGTGGGACCTTTGATGGCCACATTATCATGAACCAAAACACCATTTTGGATAACCGTCACCCGCGCCGGGGCGACCAGTTTCTTTTCGCAATTAAAAATGGGGCGATGGAAAATAATGTCATAAGTTTGCCACTCACCCGGCGGTCGGCAGGCATTGACCATCGGGGGGATCTGGCCGTAAACCGCGGATGCCTGTCCATCGCTATATGTCTCGTTCTGATAGGAGTCCAGTACCTGAATTTCATAAGTCCCCATTAAAAAGACGCCGCTATTACCGCGCCCCTGTCCGGAACCTTCGACTTTTTTGGGAGCCGCCCATTCGATATGAAGCTGCATGTTACCAAAATTTTGCTTGGTGCGAATATAGCCACTTCCAGGAGTTGCTTCCATGACACCATCGCTGGTGACAATCCATTTGGCGGCATCACCATTCATGCTGCACCAGTTTGTCAGGTCTTTGCCATCAAATAGCACCACCGCATCTGAAGGGGCTTTTCCAGCCTGGGTGGAAGTACTTTCTACGGCGGGTACAACAACGGGAGGTTTGGGTCGATTGGCATCATGTATTTTCCATTGCGTTTGCCCGCCGGTACACTGGCCGGCCGGGTGATTGCTCTGAGCCTTCGCTGTTGCCGATAAACCAAAATAATTGATGAATACGATTGTCAGGATCAGCGTTAAAAAGAGATTAAAAACTTTTCGATTCATTTGAGATACTCCTTTTTTTGTGGTTCAAATTGATTGGTCAAAAGTAATGTTTGCAAATTTTATATGTGAAAATTTTTTAAAATATGCAAGGAATTTGTTGAAAATTTGGAATTTTCTTTTTAAGCTTTACAGCTACAGGCGCAATGTGAAAAATTTATGCGCCCGTTATAATATGTTATGATTGATCATGTTGACGGTTTAAATCAAATTCCGCAAACCTTCTTGACCTTTATAACGAATCGTATCTACCGCGTCGGAAACCTTATTCGCTTATTTCGTGAGCGCCTCTAATAAGGTGAATGATCGTGGCGAGAACTGGTGTTACGAGGTGGACAAAACAACAATAAGGTTTTAAAATATTAACTTGAGTAGTTATAATGAATTTATTTTCAAACATTTAATTTCTTTGCCTGACAGCTATGCTCTGTATCTCCCCCATTTTCAAAAGCGAAAATGGGGGAGAGAAATGGGATTCCTTTCCTCAAAACTCCTCTTTTGGGAATTTGGATGAGGCAGGAGGGGGTCCGTCATTGATTCAGAAATTCATTTGTTTCCATTTTAGAATTTTAGCTGTCAAATTATAAGGAGTTATATTCGTTTCTACGGATGTACCAAATATCAATTTAAATAGTGTTTGTCCGCAAACGCAGCCGGTACTGTCATTGCGCGGAGCGTTTTTGGCGACGAAGCAATCTCCGCTGTATAACGATGGGATTGCTTCGGCAAAAAACGCCTCGCAATGACAGGTCGTGGTATTTTCGGACCGACTCTAAATAGCGAAAGAAGGAGGTAACTGGATGTCAACAACAAATAAACTAAACCGTCGGTCATTTTTAAAATCATCGGCCGCTGTGATCGGTGTTTCCCTTGTGCCGCGACATGTGTTGGGTGGCGCGGGATATGTTCCACCAAGTGATAAGATCAATATCGGCTATATCGGGACCGGCACGCAAGGAATTCGGATTTTAATGGAAGCCCTCCGCAAGCCGGAAATTCAGGTCATTGCAACCTGTGATGCCAATCGCGACAGCCAGGATTATCCGGAATGGGCCAAAAATGAAATTCGGGATAAAATTCGGGATTTTCTGGATGAACCCGGCTGGGGAAGCGGGAATACCGGATGCCGCGCTGGCCGTGAAGTGGGGAAAGAGATTGTGGAAACCTATTATGCCAAAAATGCCGGTCGTTCAAAATATAAGGGATTCAGAACTTATATCGATTATCGGGATTTGCTGGAAAATGAAAAAGACCTGGATGGTATTTTCATTTTAACACCGGATCATCTTCATGCAACAATTGCGATGGCCGCGATGAAAAAGGGGAAACATACCATTACCCATAAGCCATTGTCCAATGTCCTTTCGGAAGTACGACTGGCCACTGATCTGGCGCGGGAAACCAAACTGGCCACGCACATGTTTTGTGCTGCCGGGACCCAAACAACGCCGTTGCTCTGTGAATGGATCTGGAATGGAGCTATTGGTCAAGTCTATGAAGTTCATAATTGGACCACCCGCCCCTTCTGGCCGCAAGGGATGACCGAATTCCCCACCGAGCGGCCACCGGTTCCCGATGGACTGAACTGGGGATTGTGGCAGGGCCCGGTTCCCGAACGCGCCTATCACCCCGCCTATACCCATGCGGTTTTTCGCGGCTGGTATGATTATGGTTCAGGCGCTTTAGGAGATATGGGGCATTACAGTTTCTATCAGATATTCAAAATTCTCAAACTGGGTGCACCAATTAGTGTGGAAGCCAGCCGCAGTGAATATTGGCTGATAAGAGATTGTGCCTGGCATAAACAGATTAATAAAATTTCCTTTCCGCAGGCTTCAATGATTCATTGGGAATTTCCCGAACGCGAGGGGATGGCACCGGTGAGTTTGCACTGGTATGATGGCGGCCTGCGTCCCGCGATGATTAAAGAACTGGAGATGGATAAACGTGAAATGCCGGCGGAAGGACTACTTTTTGTCGGCGAAAAAGGCAAAATTCTCGCGGGCTTCATGGGGGATAGTCCGCGACTGATTCCGGAAGCGAAAATGAAGCGTTTTAAACGACCCGAAAAGACGCTTCCCCGCCCGTTGGATGAACTGGATCAATGGATTGGTGCCTGTCAGGGGAAACAACCGGCCGATGCACGCTTTGAAACCATTCAGGTGATTAACGAAACCACCTGTCTGGGCAATATTGCGCTGCGGGCAGGGCATAAGCTCTATTGGGACGCTAAAAATATGAGGATAACCAATAGCGAGGAAGCGAATAGCCTCCTTTTTCGTCAGTATCGGGATGGTTGGGAATTGAAAAAGGTTTAATTTCATTCTTAATTTTAATTGCTTTGACAGAATGCAGGGCGAATTTCGATTCGCTCTGCATTTTTCCGTTATTCAACCAACGTAATTTACAATTTTAATCATCCTGATTGATGAATTTTTTAAAAACCATTTGACAAATTTAAAAATAAATGCTATTTTATATTGAAAGATACGCTCTATCGTGGGAAACCTAAATTATACTGGATTAGCACTATGGAAATAAAAGACATATCAGTAGCATATAAAATTGAGAAAAAATTACTCACTTATCAAGACTATATTAATTTACCGGAAGATGGAAACCGTTATGAAGTGATTAATGGAGAGCTCATCATGGTTGCTGCGCCAAACACTGGACATCAATTTGTTAGTGGAAATATATACTTTGAATTGTATCGCTTTATTCAAAAAAGAAAAATCGGTAAAATTCTCGATGCACCTGTTGATGTTTTGCTTTCTGAATCGAACGTTGTCCAGCCGGATATTTTTTTTGTCTCCAAAGAAAATTCAAAGATAGTTACTGAAAAAAATATTTCCGGTGCTCCAGATATGGTGATAGAGATTATTTCTCCATCCACCGCTTATTACGACCTGTTGGAAAAAAAAGAACTCTACGCCGTTCATGGTGTCAGGGAGTATTGGATTGTAGAACCGAAAAAAATGTGGATTGAAGTTTATATCAATCAAAATGGAAAATTTGAAGTTGATCAGCGAGTCGAACAGACAGGGATTATTCGTTCAATAATTATAAAAGACTTTTCCCTAAATTTAGCTAATGTTTTCACATATTAAAGTTTATTGAATTAATCAACCTTATTTATCAGCTATATCAAATTTCTAATAAATTGTAAAAATCATTCAGTTATGATTTTTTTAAATAATTTTAATGGGTTTAACTATGGAAATCAAAGATATTTCTGCTGCGTATAAATTGCAAAAAAAAGTTTTCACCTATCAGGACTATCTTGATTTGCCTGAAGATGGTAAACGCTATGAGGTGATTAATGGAGAACTGATTATGGTAGCTGCACCAAACACCGGACATCAAATTATTAGTGCTTACATAGAAGTTGAATTATATAATTTCGTTCAAAAAAAACAACTTGGACAGGTTCTGGATGCACCTGTTGATGTCGTTCTTTCCGAATCGAACGTTGTCCAGCCGGATATTTTATTTATATCCAAAGAAAATTTGGATATCATCGCTGAAAAAAATATTGCCGGCGCGCCTGATCTGATTATCGAAATTATTTCACCATCCTCAGCCTATTACGACCTGCTGGAAAAGAAAGAGTTATACGCCACCTATAATGTCAAAGAATATTGGATTGTCGAGCCGAAAAAAAAGTGGATTGAAGTTTATCTTAATAAAAATGGGAAATTTGAACTCGATCAGCGGGTGGAACAGACGGGCGTTATTAAATCGTGCGTCGTAAATGGATGGTCACTGGAACTGGTCAACGTTTTTCAATTTTAAATTCCTTCGCCTCCCCGATATAAATTCCTTTTATTTGACGAAAAATCATTTATCCCTTGACTGAAATGAAAATAATGAGTATATTTTTGTCTTTACTTTTTTTGAACTATCAACATTTTTGTATTATCTGAGGACAAAATGGACTCAAATCAATGGTTGATTGAATCGGATATTGGCGATCTCTTTAAAAAAGCCTGGTATTTTCTGCGGACGCATTCGCACATCCTGCTGCGAATGACCTTTTTTATTTTATTGCCGGTTTATCTGATCGCTTTCGGGGCTTCTTTATTGATCAAGTCAACCAATGTTATCAGTCTCTTCGGCGATGCGATCATCATCGTCGTAACCATCGGGGGACAAATCTGGCTTACCAGCGCGATTATTTATTATGGTTTGGAAAATATTTACAATGACGCGGACTATTCAATTCCCCAAATATTGAAAACCGCCACCCGATTTGTCAGTCGGTTACTTTCAATAAATTTAGTCATCCTGCTTTTTATTACCTCGATAACGGTCATGGTCAGTGCCATCGTAAAACTGATTTTCAGTTCCTATTCACCGGAATTTCACCTCGCCAATCTATTTTTTTCAATCATCATCATTTCAATTTTTATCTATTTAAGGTTTTTTCTGGCGCAATTTTTTCTCATCGATGAAGAGTGCGGGATTATGGAATCACTCCGGCGAAGTAATTTACTTTTTCTGGAATATAAAAATAAAATGAGTAAAGTGTTCATCATCCTGATTTTAATGATGCTGGTACCAACGCTGCTAAATTTTTACTTTCCGCTGAGTGGTCTGATCCTTTTTTTCTTTCTGATGCCATTTACGATTTTAATTCAGCTTTTTCTTTATATTGCCCTTCGGATTCATCGGGGTGACTTTGAAATGATGGAATCGTCTGAGGAAGAATAAATACGATTGACGAATCCTTTTATCAAATTCAACTAAAAAAAATTTTTGGCCACAGAGTAAAAATGTCACAGAAATAAATTTAGCGAATTTTAAACTAAAATTTTGTTACTTTTAATGTTATGAATAACCGAATTTTTTTTTACCGTATACTTTTTTACATTAATTTAATGTTTCATTTATTAACCAAGTTCAAAACCCTCATCCAACCCTCTCCCAAAGGGCTGGTCGTGTCCCATTACTTTTGCTGGACACGGGGAAGTTAAAAAATGCAGGAGAATTTGTGCGTGAACGGCGCCTCTTGAACTCACCCCCCGGCCCCCTCTCTTGAAAGAGAGGGGGAGAAACCGTCTACTCCCCCTTCTCTTCTCAAGAGAAGGGGGTTGGGGGGATGAGTTCAAATGCGTGATTTTCACAAAGCAGGCACTTTGTTGCGCCATCTTCTCATTTAACTTCAATTCCCCGTGTCCAGTACCCGGATGTGGGTCAAGATCAGCCCAAAGGGTGAGGGCAGGTTTTGCTTAATCAAAAAGTGTACGGTAGTGAACCGAATTTAATCAAACAACCTAAAAAACACTGCTTTTTCTTTTCATTTTTCTGTGGCCTCTGAATTCTGTGGCCCATTTAATTAAATATTGCTATTTTGATTCTTCATTCCAATTTAAATTTTGACAGGTAAAATAATGAACCGAATTTCCCAACGCGTTCAAAGTGCCGGCTTTTCCACCACCATGCAAATTGCGGCACTGGCCTTTCAATTACAATCCGAAGGCATTAAAATTATTAATTTAAATGTCGGTGAACCCGATTTTAACACACCGGAGAACGTCAAAAATGCCGCGCATGTTGCTATTGATAAAAATTTTACAAAATACACGCCCAATGCGGGACTGGCCGATTTAAAAGATGCCATTATCAAAAGGCTAAAGACGGACTATGATTTATCTTACACGCGGGATGAAATTATTATTTCTCCGGGCGCTAAAAATTCGATGTACAATGCCTGCATGGCGGTCATCAATCCTGGCGATGAAGTAATTATCCCCACGCCCTATTGGGTTTCCTATCCGGCGATGGTGAAATTAGCGGCGGGAGTGCCGGTAATTGTGCCGACTTTTGCGAACGATGGTTTTCGTTTAACGCCAGCGCAATTGGAACAGGCCATCACTCCCCGAACGCGGGCATTGATTTTGAATAATCCATCGAATCCGGCCGGTACTTTTTATACACGAAAAGATTTGATTGAATTACTCAATGTTGCACTGGCCGCGAATTTGATCATCATTGCCGATGAAGTTTATGAAAAATTGGTTTATGATGGTCTGAAATTCATCCCGGCCGCGGCAATTAGCGCAAAGGCGAAAGCAAATACCGTACATATCAGCGGTGTATCGAAGACTTACGCCATGACTGGCTGGCGAATTGGCTATGCGGCCGCTTCCAACGACCTGATTGCGGGGATGAATGTGGTTCAGAGTCACAATACGTCAGGAGCGACATCAATTTCACAAGTGGCGAGTATCGAGGCACTGAATGGCCCGCAGGATTATGTCAAGGCGATGCTCGCTGAATTTCAGAAACGGCGGGATTATTTATTAAAGCGCTTGCGGGAAATTCCGGGCATTACCTGTCACCCGGCCAGTGGGGCATTTTATTTGTTCCCGGATTTTTCGGTCTATTTTAATATGGAATTTGAAGGCGAGCGAATAATGAACTCGGCGGATATGGTCTATTATCTGCTCAAACACGCTCATGTCGCCACGGTTCCCGGTTCGGGATTTGGCGCCGAAAACTATATTCGGCTGGCCTACGCGACTTCCCTGGAAAATATTGAAACCGCCCTGAATCAAATTGAGGCAGCCCTGAAAAAATTATCCCCCATTCGACAGTTGGAAATCAAATAAAGATTGGTGGTAATTCATCCAGACAAAAACACCGCAGATTTCACCGATGACGCCGATTGAATTTGTTAATTTAATCGGCCAAATCTGTGGTCATAAATTTTTTCTGTGGCTACTTCATTCTGTGGCCAAAATATTTAATCTCTATCTTCGCAGATGTTAGTCGTTTTCAAATTTTGAACCCTGTGACGACTGGCGCACCTTTTTCCAGCGCCACCCGAAAAGCATCGTTCCCAATCTTCTTGTCCAGTGATAGCGAATAAAAAGCCGCCGCAGCCAGCGATGCTTTGTTTCATTCGATACCATTTCACTCTGCTGCTTGATCCGATAATATTCCGTCTGATGGCTCACCTGCTGTTTTTCACGGATTTGCCCTTCCAGCCGGAAAAGCTCTTCGACACTGCATATCTTTTTTTGCACCAATATATTGACGATTGTTTCCACTGAAATTGAATCTCCCTGCGGGACGAAATTCGGCGTTTCGGGAATTTGCAGGGCGCGTTCTCGCATGGTTTCTTCATCCGGTATCATTCAAATCCTCCTGATATAAAATTTATTCATTTCTGAGCATTCAGATATTTCGCTTTCTCATTCCATTCGCATAAGTCCGCCACTACACATCGAAAACACGCCGGATTTCTTGCCGTACAGGTCTGCCGGCCATGAAAAATAAATAAATGCGCTGTCTGAGTCCATTGTTCGGCTGGCAGCAGCGCGCATAAATCTTTCTCGATTTTTTCGGGACTCGTGTTTTGCGTCAATCCCAGCCGGCGGGAAATCCGTTTCACATGTGTATCAACCACCATGCCAGGGATACCAAAGGCATTCCCCAAAACCACATTCGCGGTTTTGCGCCCAATGCCGGGGAGACTGGTCAAATCATCGATATTTTGGGGAATTCCCCCGCCAAATCGTTCGATTATCCCCTGGCAGCATCCCTGAATATTTTTCGCCTTGTTATGATAAAAACCCGTGGTTCGGATGTCATTTTCCAGTTCCGACAACGGTACGTTCAAAAAATCCGCTGCTGAACGATACTTTTTAAACAAATTTTGCGTCACTTTGTTGACCTGAACATCCGTACACTGGGCGGACAGGATGGTGGCGATGACCAGTTCCAGATTGTTTGCATATTTCAATTGAATCGCGGCGTCTGGATAAGCCGTTGTCAATCGGCGTAAAATTTCCTGTGCTTTTTGTCGTATCAAATCAGGCTCCAGTGTGATTGATCCGGCGGGAGCTTTAAATTTATGCTATCTATCAATCTTTTGACCCTCCCGCAGGGTAAAAATTTACGGTCTGATTGTCAAAAATTGCCGATTTACACGCATATTTGCGCGGCAACTTAAATAAAAAAGCGCATTTTATCGCAAATTCGTCTGATAAATGCACCAAAACTTAGCAAAAATAGTACCATTTAAAAGGAATTATGTTCCTGGTGATTTATTGGAATGCCAACCCGGCGGGAGGTTTTATTTAGAGAAACCTGTCTGTCTGAATTTAACCTCCGCAGAATCGTTTATCCGTTAAATCTGTTCGATCTGCTTTCTATTTCTTATAAATCCGAAATCCAAAATTGCGACAATCCGCAATCCGAAATTTACGTGACCTTTTCTTCCATTTCGAAACTAACACGGAATGGCAATTGAAAATCAACATCGCGTTTTTTAAAGAGTACCGCGAAATCGGTGATTGTAAATCCGACAAGCTCTTTGGTTGCAGGATGAAATCGAAGAATAATGTTATCTCCGTATTCAATATAATCTGTATATTGTAGGTGTCCTTTTGTAACGTACAGGACATCAGCCTCTTCATCATAAAACATCTTAAAATTATCAGTTTGGTTCATGATTTTTACCTTTTTTTAGCAATTGGATAAGCCGTAATAACAAATTTTTTCAACGCTAGTTTGACCACTACCGTTAGATGAGTGTAATTATGTGGTAAATTATTAAATTGATGGAGATATTTGAATTTTTCTGGATCCATTTTCTCTTGATTCCTTTTGCCTAATCGAATCGTTTTTAGCACATCCTCAAGCCGATGGGCTAATTCCTAATGGTGATCGGTAATATGCTTCCATCGCTCATCGGTAAGAATGATTTCGTTATTCCATTTATCAATGACACTCTACATTGCAGGCACCCTTATTTTAAATATAGCCATTTGTGTTGAGAATATCAAGTCATTATTAAAAGTGTAAAGAATGACTCCTGTTGAAGATTGACGATTGATAATTTTTCGTCAGGGATTTTTGCAATTTGTATTAACTCAAACTTAACCTTGCGGGAGGTTTAATTCCGGAAAATTCGCCAATTTCAGGGGAAACCTCCCGCAGGGTTGGGTATTATCGACGTTCTTTTTTTTAAAAAATAATTTTGACCTCAATTGTTTTGTTCAAAATCGTCTTGTCATAAAAATGAAATCCGTATCATCCATGACCCCCTCCTGCCTCCCCCATTTTCAAAAAACGAAAATGGGGGAGAGGATTTTTGTTTTTCATTGACAATTCACCATTTTCAATTATCAATTGACAATTTATTAAAATGCTGAAGCATGTAGGTTGGGCTCGTCTTTTTGAACCCAACATTGACTCTGATAGGATGCTCCCAATAACGGCGTTGCCAAATAGCAGCTTCACCCTCGTCCTGTCTGGATTTATTGCGCATGTCCGGGTCGCCGCCTGCTTTCAGATAACGTTTGCTAAACACGAGTGTTTTGGATAATCACCATCATCCGGTGGAAGCCGCCATCAGCCGTACAAGTGATCGGGAAGCAAACCGATAGCTTCAACCGCATAAGGGTGTCTTTCTTGAACTTCTTTCCACACCGGATGCAATATATTTCGCGCAAGTGATGATGTCAAAAATTTTCGCCGGTTAAACGTTACGACTGAAAAAAATACAACCCCCAGTAATTTCATTCTTTTGTAATTTGACATTCCTCTTTTCTTTTAATTGATAATGTGTTGGGTTCAAAAAACGAACCCAACCTACAGGCTCCCATTAAGACCGAACCATAATCCTTCATTTCTAAGCCATACAGATGCTAAATTGACAAAAATTTATTAAATTAGCTTCTATTTGTCAAACTTTTTAGGAAAAGATGTTTATTTTTTTCTCTGAAAGCTCTGCGTGAAACAAGTATAATCATTTTTTCAATTTAACGTTTTCGTACTCCTTATTAACCCAATTCTTCCACAACTCAGAAACACAATCTTTCCATCGCATACTGACACTGACGCAAAATGACAACGTTTTGAAGGCTTTATTTTGATGAAACATAAGATTGACTATTACGTTTAATCGTTTGTTATGAAAATTTAACAATGGACACGCTATGACATCTAAAATGCTGCTCAAATTCCCAAATCTATTAAAAATCGGCTTAAAGACAGGCGTTCTTATTTTCTGGTTTTCGATTCTGGTTTTTCATTCATCTCTTTTCAGCGGTACCACGGGAATTCTGGAAGGGATTGTTCTCGACAAAGCCACGATGAAGCCGTTAGCCGGGGTCAATGTTTTTATTCTGGAGACGCACCAGGGTTGTGCGACTGATCAGAATGGATTTTTCAAAATTCATAATGTTCGTTCCGGAACATATCGGGTTCAGGTGTCCATGATCGGCTATCGGTTGCTGACATTCAGTAATATCACCATCCTGCCCGATCTGAAAGTCCGGCTGAATGTAGAGCTTACCGAAACCCCAATTGAAATGGAAGCTATCGAGGTGCGGGCGGAACGTCCTTTGATTCAAACAGATGTGAAAGGGACGGTGTATGATCTCAGTGCGCAGAAGATGAACCAACTCCCCATCGAAAAGTTTCAGGAAGTCGTGGGCTTGCAGGCGGGGACCACGGTGGAGGGTAATGTTCGCGGCGGCAAGATCAGGGAGGTGATTTATTTGATCGATGGCCTGCCGGTTCAGGATGTCATTCGCGGCGGGCTGGGTTCGGAATTGCCCATCAGCGCCATCTCCCAGCTCAGTGTGAAAACAGGCGGCTTTGATGCGGAATATGGCAATGCCCTGTCCGGGGTCGTGAATGTGATTACGCAAACCGGCAGTAATGAGCATCGATTTTTCTTCCGCGCCGATAACGATCATCTCTTCGGCGGAACACAGGCCAGCAAGGCCACCAATCTCGAGCTGAGTGCCGGCGGGCCGATTAAAAATTCGAAGCTTTACTATTTTCTGGCGAATCATCTTTTTCTCAGTGACACCCGTTGGTGGCAGGATTTTCAGTATTTTTTTGACTCCCCGGTTCAAAAGGAGATAAATGGGCTGGGCAAAATCAACTGGCATTTGAACCCTTCGATGCGCATGAGTGCCCAGATACTTTATTCGCTAAACCGCTGGCGCGATTATGAATTTAGCTGGCGCTATAATCTGAACGGTTTGCCACCACAGCAGCGAAATTCTTACCGAACCGGGCTTTTCTGGACGCATACGCTGTCACAAAACACCTGTTATTCGGTCAGTTTGAGCCAATACTATTTAAATTCCAAAATTGGCGAAGGCGCCGGTGAGGATATCGAGGGAATTCCATATCAATACGATTTTTATTCGCTTTACATTGTTTCCGGCGATCGGGTGTTGTGGGCGAATATGAAGCAGCTTGCCGCGTTTATGAAAGCGGAACTCACCAATCAATTTCATCCGCGGCACGAATTCAAAGCCGGTTTCGAGTTGAAGCATTATAATGTTGATTCAGATGTACGCAAAATGGAGCCGCAAAAGACCTATTTTGGCAAGCCATTGGTGCTGTTGCCACTGCTCAATTATAGCTCGCGGTATCACTATTATCCGCGTTCCGGAAGCATTTTCATCCAGGATAAATTTGAATCCGGTAAAAATCAATCTGGCATTAGTGTCGGACTTCGCTTCGATTTCCTCGATCCACGCGCCAGTCGTCCCGCTGTCGAATTGGTGCCAGTTAAAGAAAATGAGTATCGGGAAAATCTTGTCGCCTATAAACCAGCCAAAATCCAATATAACCTCAGTCCGCGTTTTGGTTTTTCGTTTCCAATAACGGAAAAGAGTCATTTGTTTATCAACTACGGTCATTATATTCAATATCCGCTGTTTGAACATCTTTATTCGGGTCTGGATAATGTCAATCTGCGATATGGGGTCAATGTACTGCGCGGGAACCCAAACCTCCTGGCGGAAAAAACGCGTGCCTGGGAGATCAGCGCGCGTCATAACGTCTTTGAGAAGGTGGTCGTTTCGGCTTTATATTTCAAAAAAGAGACCACCGACCAGATCGATACCAAAACCTTTGTTCCTTCCAACAGCCGGATTGCTGGCGACTATGGTTTTTGTGAATATGTGAATAATCCGTATGCGATTTCGCATGGCTTCGAGTTTATTGTCAGCCGCGAAACTGGTAAGTGGATTCGGGGGAGTTTTTCTTATACAATAATGGATGCGAAAGGTATCAGTGAGTATGAAGATCAGGGGTTGAATTATGCGCAGTGGGGATTTGCGGTGGCGAATTCACCGTTTTACCTGAGTTGGGATCAGCGCCATACGGTTAAAGCTGATATGGTGCTGGATTTGCCGCTATCCACCACCGCCAATATCATCTGGCAATATCACAGCGGGCGGCCTTACACCTATTATCCTTCTCAGGATGGTTTTACGCCGGATAATCCAGACATCCTCTTTTTACCAAATAATCGCCGTATGCCGGCCAACAATTTTCTGGATCTGAAAGTGAGTAAAGAGTTTAAGTTCGGTCATATATTAAAGGCTTCGCAAGCGCAGCGTTATAAAGTCGCGCTTTACGTGGAAAGCAAAAATGTTTTCAATCAAAAAAATGTCCGCTGGATAGATTCTTCCGGAAGAATCGGCGGTGAATTGAGCGATCCGTCAGCGTATGATATCGGTCGCCGGACTGCTTTTGGAGCTGAGATAGAACTGTAAGAAGAGAGATGAGCACTATGCTTTTAAAAAATCATTGGCTGATTTTTATTTTATTATTGTTGTTCGTCGCCTGTGATGAATCGCTGCCATTGCGAATTGTTCCGCAAAATGCGCTGGAGATCACCAGAATTATTGCCAACCAGGAAAGCAGTGATGCTGGTATTTTTATCGCAATCGATATAACTGGCGTCAATGGATATAGCGAAACTTTTCAGGACATGGTGACGGTGAAAGGAAATGTTCATATCTGGTGGGCCAGAAAACCGGAGGTTCAAGCCAACGTGCCCATTGGCAATCAGCATTTTAAGCCCCCCACACGAATTTCAGGGAAAGTCCTCACCCTTGATCCCGGAGAAGAATTTCGGCTTGAGACTTTCTGGTATTTGGATACCGTTGACGGCAAAAATATTATCGATATGCTGGATTTCTCGAATGGTGCAGTCGTTGATGGACTCGTAACGGCTGCACCGGAAAAATTTAACCTGGAAGTACAATTAGCACTCTTTGCGGAAACGGGATTGATGCATTCAAAACGCCATGAGTTTATCCTCAAAGGCTGGAAGTTAGCCGAATCCTCCCCGCCAGAATGAACAACGTCATTTCTACTTTAATAAGTTATTACTGAATTGCCACGAGCTGATTCTTGTGTCTATTTACTTGTTTTTTTAATAATTTACCATTGAATTGCCACGAGCTTTGGCACGTGGTTCCATAAGCGCCCCACCTAATCACCGGGCTTTTAAGCCCGAGTCCTGATACACCTGTGGATTGAAACCCACTTTAAAATTTTGCCAGAACGTGATCCACGAGCTGAAGCTCGTGGCTATTCATTTGTTTTTTAATAAGTTAAGACCTTAACCTGTCGCGTATTGGATTCAGGGGTGGTTCAAATTGGGATGAATCCGAAAACCGGTTTGTGACGAGTCTATTGGTTTCTTAGACTTACCAAAATGACGACAAGTTAAATTTATCACCCCAATTTTCCCCTTGACATTTCAGCAATATTTCATTAATTTAATAAATCCAGTTTTTGTAAAAGGTTGGCAGTCGTATACGAGTAGAAACTGATGCAAAATACATAAACGAACGATAACTCCAACGATCTCATCATATTTAACGCATTACGTATGACGCATCACGCCCCTACGCTTCCAACCAATTCGATGACATTATCAATAAATTCCAATCAATAACCAACGAGGACAAACCATGGCACATTTTGAAGGTATTCAATGGGCATCCAAACAGATGCGTTATTTATTAAATACGAAGAAACAGGAACTTCTGGAAAGCGATGCAAAAGTTTATGCGGTTTCGCGTTCCGTTCACTACGGCCTTTTTCTGGCATTTGAAGGTATTCGATTTTTTTGTGAGAAAAATGCAAAAGGAAAATTGGTCATCATCTTTTTAAACTGGCACAAAAATCTGGAACGTTTTCAAAGAGGAATCGCTTTTAATCTTGGTTCTGAGCAGCAGACAATTGTACCAACGATACCGGAATTGGTGGAGATGTTTATTGACTACTTTCGCGCACCTGAAATGCAGCCCTTCCTGAACGAAATGGCAGAAAAGAGCGCCCAGGGGTATCTGCGCCCCTTTACCATTGATGAGGATCAATCAATTGGTGTGACATTTCCCGCGAACCCGGCCATCCGGGCGGTTGTTTGTCGGTATGATCAGTACCTGGGGGAACCTTTCACCGGCGTGGTAATCCCCAATATGGTTCGTGCGATTGGGATCAATCAAACAGGCTGTCTCAAACTGGGGGTGAATTACCTGATGAGCGTCAAAGCGGTGGATGCTGCCAAAAAAATTCTGCCCGGCGCGGCTTCTGCGCTATTTCTGGATGATATGGTTCATCTGCCCCTGGATGCCCGGAAGATAACCGAATGGGATTCATCCTGTTGTCTTATTGCCCTGCAGGATGGAACTGTGGTCAAAATTCCTGAAAGTAATCTAATTCTTCCTTCCATAACCATCCAGGGAGTGACGGCTTTGCTCAGACAAAAAGGCGTGACAGTTGTTGAGCGGGATTTTAGTTATGGTGAACTCATCGAACGAACGCGTGCCAATCAAATCGTGGCGATATGTAGCGTCGGAACGGCTGGTATCCTGAATCGCTGTGATCAGCTCCTGTTAATTGATCAAAACAACCAGCCATTGACGACACAAAAAGCCAACAAATTCGCCGATATTTATGCAATTTTAGGTGAGATGAAGTCGACTTATTGGCAAATTTTTCAGGGAAAATATCCGGTACCAGCGGGGATGCAGCTTTATCAATATGAATTATAAGCCAGTATCCTGTGCAATAGATTAAATAAACCGCAGCTTCCATAAATTACGACGATTTATAGATAAATATCAGTGAAATCTGCGTAATGTGCGGCTATATTTTATTGAAATTATATCGGAGGAAATCATGCAATTAATCCCTTTTGAAATGGAACGAATGCAGTCCACCTGGGAAAATCAGGTAGAATATAATCTCTCCGAAAGTGGTGTTTTACCATTTCAATTAAAAGAATTTCTGGAAGCAGATGAATTAGCGCAATTATGGTCCATCCCCATCAGTTATGGCTATACCAATGGTTCTGAAGAGCTGCGTACGCTCATTGCCCAACAATATGATCAGGCTCAGGCTGAAAATATTCTGGTAACCAATGGCAGCTCAGAAGCCAATTTTTTAATCACCTGGGCACTGGTCGAACCGGGCGATGAAGTGGTTTTCATGCTTCCCAACTACATGCAAATATGGGGCGTGGCGCAGATGTTTGGCGCACAGGTGAAAAGCTTCTATTTGACCGAAGTGAAAAAACGCTGGCAAATCGATTGGGAGCAATTGGAATCGGTTGTCAATTCCCGGACAAAATTCATTGCGATTTGCAATCCCAATAATCCCACCGGCGCTCAACTCCAGCCGGCTGAAATCAAACGAATTCAGGAACTGGCAGCCCGCGATGGTTGCTGGGTCATCGCCGATGAGGTCTATCGGGGGGCCGAATTCGATGGACCGAAAACGACTTCTTGCTGGGGAAATTATGATAAAACAATGGTGGTGAGCGGCCTTTCCAAAGCCTTTTCCCTGCAGGGATTGCGAATCGGCTGGATCGTTGCACCACCGGCGATGATTCAAAATTTATGGGCTTATCATGATTATACCACGATCAGTCCCAACGTCCTGAGTGATAAACTGGCTTGCCTGGCGCTGCAACCGGAAAAACAGGCAAAGATCCTGGATCGAACTCGCAAAATACTGCATCAAAATTACGCGCTTGTTGACAACTGGCTTCAAAAGCATTCAGATATCTTCGATTGGATTCCGCCTGTGGCTGGCGCCATCACTTTGATCAAAAATCGTCTAAATATCACTTCACAAGAATTTTCGGATAAACTCCGAATGAAAAAAAGTGTCCTTTTAGTGCCGGGCATTCAATTTCAGATGGAGAATTATTTTCGGGTGGGATTTGGGGGTGAGCCAGCACCTCTTAAAAGCGCGCTGGATCGCGTGAGTGAGTTTATTGCAGCGCGCAAAGAGCATGGCGCATAGGGTTTGGGATGGGTTAGTGATGAGTTAGTGGCTTTTTAATTGGGGAGGAACAGGCGATGAAACAAATTTTTATTGTATTGA
Organism: Caldithrix sp.; assembly: GCA_020722815.1. Taxonomy (GTDB): domain Bacteria; phylum Zhuqueibacterota; class Zhuqueibacteria; order Thermofontimicrobiales; family Sulfurfontimicrobiaceae; genus DYKB01. The sequence continues at coordinate 66,520 of DYKB01000034.1, forward strand.
TTTTGCTACTGATTTTGAATTCGCTGGCAAGAACACAATCGGTTTTTTCAGAGCGATTCATTTTTCCGCTGCAGGATAAACATGTGCATAGCAGCAGTCTCGTGGAATGTCCCAATGGGGATTTATTAGCGTGCTGGTTTCATGGCTCTGGCGAACGGCAGGCAAATGATGTCCAAATCCTGGGGTCGCGGTTAAAAAAAGGACAATCTGAATGGTCTACCGTCTTTCAAATGGCTGATACTCCTGGATTGCCAGATTGTAATCCTGTTCTTTTCATCGACGCCAGGAATCGTTTATGGCTTTTCTGGGTGGTGGTACAGGCGAATCGTTGGGAACATTCTATCCTGAAATATCGAATTTCAGCGGACTATCAAAAAAGTGGCGCACCGGTTTGGGACTGGCAGGATATTATTCTACTCCAACCAGGCGAAGGTTTTGTGAAGACCATCAGAGCGGGATTTGAAAAGCTGCAAACTGAAATGACCTGGTCGGAATATGCGCCCCGCTATGAAAAAATGATTCTCGAGGCCGCTCTTGATACCCGAAAGAACCAAACCGGCTGGATGACCCGCACGCATCTGCTCACCCTGAACAGCGGCCGAATTTTATTGCCGCTTTATTCCGATGGATTCAATCTTTCTCTGGTAGCCATCAGCGACGACACTGGCAAAACCTGGCAGGCCAGTTTACCGATTGTGGGGTATGGTAATATTCAGCCCGCTATCGTTCAGAAAAACGATGGTACACTCGTCGCTTATATGCGTGATAATGGAAATCCACCGAACCGGATCCCTGTGAGTACGTCTCCTGACCAGGGATTTTCCTGGACAACAGTCACCGACACGGAGATCCCCAATCCTGGTTCCAGTTTGCAGGTGCGGGCACTTAAAGAGGGGGGCTGGGTCATGGTTTGTAATGATACAGAAGAGAAACGTCACCGGCTGGCGGTTATGCTCTCAGCGGATGAAGGTCAAACCTGGAAATTTAAAAAATATCTGGGAAATTCGATTGACAAATCTTCGACTTATGCTTATCCATCCATCATTCAAACCAGGGATGGTTTTATTCAGGTAACCTATTCATATACCGAAAACCGGCAGCAGGCAATTCGGCATGTTCTTTTTAATAAGGCATGGCTTGTTAAAAGTGAGTGAGCAACCCATTTATAGATTTGCGTTTTTGATCGGATCCATTGGATGATCCTGGCTTAATCAGAATTGATTTATGATAAATTCCAATCGTGTTCGGCAAGCGCTAAAAATTGGCTTTCATTTCTATCAAATAGCGCGATACGTCATGCCCGTCCGTTAGCTAACGGACGGGGGCATGACAGCCGCTATTATTTTATCAGAACTGTGAATGGATACAACAGAAGGCCTGACAGCATGAAGCGATTTACGAGTCGCAGCAGGTTAGATTCTTCAATTTTCTCTGCGCGGAAAAAGGGAAAGAATATGCGTTGAACTGGTTAAAAGACGGTGCCGGTTATTTTCTGGCCGCCAAAACCTGGGTGCCGTTTGTCGAACCCGAAAAAGCCTTTATCCTCCATCTTTGCTGGGAGCAGGCAAATCTCAGAAGAAATAAAGTAACGCTGGAAAAGCTCGATGAGAATGCGGCGATGATTCGTATCAGACCTTTATTGAGTGATATTTATCTGCAGGCAAGTCATTTGAAACAACAAATATCTTTTGACGATTACGTACAAATATTCGCCACTATTTGAGAAGATCGAGCGGAAAAAGCTGGCTGAAAACTGGATATTATTGGTGGGGATTATCTGATCGGATTTCATTTTAAGCGATAACTTTAATTTAATCAGTATCTTGGTGAATGTCATTTATTTGAAAAAGCGTTTTCTGTTATCCATTTACCGGCCGCAATCTTTCCTGAACAGTCAGAAATAATCAGGCAAAATGTAAATTTTATCTTGAAAAAAATTAAATGATTAATTACACTCATTTAATATCTCTTCTGGAAAAAAAGTGTCGGAGGAATTTAAATGACCAGGGCACTGAAGAAATGAATAAGCCCGAAGATAGATGGAAATAAATCATTTTGACTTCATCGTCAAAACCAGGGGGTTTTATTGAAAAATTTTTATTCTCAAAATGATTGGAGACAAAACAATTAAAGCAATTGAAACGGAAAATCAGCCTGTCATCGTAAAATAATCGTCATTTCTATCATAAAATGAAAACATTCAGGAAAGAGAGCTTTCACATGAACAAAAAATCTATCCAAAACAACTCGATTAACCGACGGGATTTTATCAAAAAAACAGCCACTATTGGCACTGGCGTATTTCTGGCAAGCAATGCTTTCGCTACCGCCGTGATTGGTCAAAACCAGCGAAAACGCTTCGCCAATGTTGGTCTGGGCTCCCGCTCTGCCATGTATCAGGGCGCCATTTACGAGCGATATAAAGAACACGCTGAAATGGTTGGGATGTGTGATCCAAACGAAGGTCGGGCAAAAATGGCGCAGGAGTGGGCTAAAAAATCTACCGGGAAAGATGTACCAACCTTTCACTCCAAAGATTTCGATTTGATGATTGAAAAAACCAAACCCGACACTGTCATTGTCACCACGGTTGATGGTTTTCATCATGAATATATCATCCGCGCTATGGAACTTGGCTGCGATGTCATCACCGAAAAACCCATGACCATCGATGCAGAAAAATGTCAGAAGATAATTGATACCCAAAAGAAAACTGGCAAGAAATGCACCGTTACTTTTAATTATCGCTACTCTCCGCCGCGTACACAGGTGAAGGATATTTTGATGAGTGGTGAAATCGGAGACCTGATTTCGGTTGATTTTCACTGGTTGCTCAATACCTTCCATGGTGCCGACTATTTTCGACGCTGGCATAGTCAGAAAAAATTTTCAGGCGGTTTGATGGTGCACAAGGCCACCCACCATTTTGATCTGGTTAACTGGTGGCTCTCGGCGATTCCGGTATCCGTATCCGCCATGGGGCAGAAAGCTTTTTATACCCCCGAAATGGCCAAACGAATCGGTCTGGAAAGCCACCACGAACGTTGTCACACCTGTCCCGAAAAAGGAAAATGCGGTTTTGAATTAAATCTCGAAAAGAGCCGTGGTCTGAAAACGCTTTATCTGGACAATGAAAAATACGATGGCTATTTCCGCGATCAATGTGTTTTTCGCCCCGAAATTGATATTGAAGATAACATGAGTGTAAATGTTCACTATGATAATGGTGTCCGGATGTCCTATTCACTCAATGCTTTTAATGCCTGGGAAGGCTATATGATTAATTTTAATGGCACCAAAGGACGACTGGAACATCAAATTGTGGAAAGTATTTATATCAGCGGGACCGATACCGTACAGGGTGGCTTACAGGATGGCGGCACGACAGTTCGCGTCATCCCACTGCGTGGCCCGGCGAAAGAATACGCCCCCTGGAGTGGTCAGGGTGGTCATGGCGGTGGTGATCGTGTGTTGCTGGACGAACTCTTCCTGCCCGAAAAGAAAGCGGATAAATATTTACGCGCGGCAGATCAGCGTTCCGGCGCCTACTCAATTTTAACAGGTGTGGCGGCCAATATCTGTTTCAATACGCATCAGGAAGTGAAAATTGATGATCTGGTGAAAGGAATCGGCTATCCGGAATATCCGACGATGCCTTCGAAAACTGAAAAATTACCGATGCCGGAAAAACGCGATATTTAAGTTTTGCGCGATTCGCAGCACAATAAACAGATTTTCTGCATAATTTTTAAATAAAGGCTGAAGTGTTCGAAAGGACACTTCAGCCTTTTTAATTATTACCTGAAATTCTAAAATGTATCGTTTTTAGTAATTAGAGTTTGTCCGAAAATACCAGGACCTGAGTGGGTAAGACGGAGGCCAATGCCTCCA
>DYKB01000093.1 GCA_020722815.1 Caldithrix sp.
GCATCGCATCTATCGCTATGATTGCAAAACCTGTGACCAGATCGTGGAAGCGCCGGTGACCGATGCCCTGCCCAAATCGACCATTGGCCTGCGCACCTTGGTGTTGACCAGTTGGCTACATTATGGACTGGGCATTACCGTGCCCAAAATCTTACGCCTCATCACCACCGCGCAATTGAAAATCAGTGCTGGTGGCTTGTTTCACGCGTGGTATTGCTTGGCCGCCATTTTAAAATCGGTTTATGACAACCTCGGTCAACAAGCCAAAGAAAGCCACGTGTTGCATGCCGATGAAACCGGTTGGCGCATCAACGGCATCACCCATTGGTTGCACTGCTTCTGCAACCAATTTTTGGCCTCTTATGACATTGAGCGCTCACGCGGATCACCGGTCATTGGTAAATTGCTGGGCGAATTCTTTGGCGGCATTCTGGTCTCCGACTTCTGGAGCGCCTACAATTTCATCAAAGCCTTCGCCAAGCAAAAATGTCTGGTGCATCTATTTCGGGAATTGATCAAGACCAGCCTGCTCAACTCCTCAGGGGCCTGGTGCGTCTTTGCCAAAAAGCTCAACCGTCTGCTGCGCGATGCCGTGCGGTTGCGGCAAAGGTGGGAAACGCTTGTGCCCGAAGTCTTGCAACGCAAAAAAGCGCGCCTGCATCGCCGGCTACAACGTTTAATCAGCGCTGATTATGAGGACAAAGATTGCAAACGTTTAGTCAAACGTCCGCGCCGGCATCAGCATGAACTCTTCACCTTTCTTGATCATCCCCAGGTAGATTGGCATAACAATCACGGCGAACGTCAACTCCGCCAAGCGGTTGTGGCTCGCAAAAATTCGGGTGGCAATCACTCGCATCAAGGCGCGGAAACGCAGGCGATCATGATGACTGTCTTCTTTACTCTTCACCTCAGAAATCAAAATGAGGTCAATACCGTGATCAAGATGGAAACGGCTGATGTTAGCCGACCTCGGATTTCAACCAGGAAAAGGACTGTACACGCACATGAACGCCATTCGTCCGGACGAATATCTCGATAGCTTGCATTCTATTTACCTGGATCAATGGGATTGAGAGCGAGTCATCTCGAGAAAAGAGAGGAATTTGGAATTTCTCAAATTCATCGTCAACAAAATTTATGATGTCATTCGTCGGACGGAAAAGTACATTTGATATTTGTATCCAGTCATTAAGCCGGAGCCACGGGAAAAAATCACATTCATTCATAGTGAAGATTTGTATAAAAAATATCCGGATTTGTCCCCGGAGGAACGGGAAAATGAGATATGTAAAGAACATGGTGCGATTTTTCTCACTGGCGTGGGTGCAGATTTGCCCGATGGTAAACCGCACGACGGCAGAGCGCTTGATTATGACGATTGGGCGACTCCAACAGATTCCGGCCATGTAGGTTTGAACGGGGATATCATTGTTTGCAATTCTGTGCTAAAATGTGCTTATGAATTATCTTCCATGGGAATTCGCGTTGATCGGACAGCTTTGTTACGACAGTTAAAAATTCGCGATTGTGAAAATAGAAAAGAGTTGTATTTCCACAAACGATTACTCGCCGGAGAACTCCCCCTGTCAATCGGTGGCGGTATTGGTCAGTCCAGACTTTGCATGTTCTACCTGAGAAAAGCGCACATTGGTGAGATTCAAAGCTCCATCTGGCCTGACGAAATGATCCAGAAGTGCAGAGAAAATAACATCGTCTTATTATAAGCTTTTTTGTTTTTGTTCATAAAAGTGTCGATTTTTGCTTTGTTGAAATCGGCACTTTTGCTTTATCTCCGTTCGTTTCGATTCCCTAACTATTGAAATTGGTCGCATTTCATTTTGAAATCTTTCCTGTTGAAAAATAGACACTTCAACGCTACATGCTTTTTGTGCTCTCACACATGAATTTAATAGTCAAATATAACAGCCATAATAGCAAATAGATAAAGGCGCAAGCAATATCTTTCTAAAATAAAATTGTTAAAATGGAAAAATAATTTTATCCGGGTATGCACTTTACTCCCGTTGCGTCTATATATAGTGTATGCCTTTATTTTCAGAACATCCAAGCACGCTTTTAGAATTCGAAGAGTGGTTCAAAACCGAAAAAGCTTGTCGCGATTATTTGTTCCGTCTCCGATGGCCGGATGGAATCAGATGTCCTAACTGCGGCCACACTAAATTCTGGTTCAAAAGTCGAAAGCTGTATCAGTGTGTGAGTTGTAATTATCAGGCTTCTCTTACTGCTGGAACTCTCTTCCAAGGTACAAGAAAACCTCTCCTGCTATGGTTTCGGGCAATGTGGTACGTAACAAATCAGAAACAGGTTGTGAGCGCCATGGGACTGCAGCGAGTGCTTGGTCTTGGTAGTTATCGTACCGCTTGGGCATGGTTGCACAAATTACGAGTAACTATGGTTCGTCCAGGTCGGGATCGTTTAACAGGTACAATTGAAGTCGATGAGACATGCATCGGTGGTGAAAAGCCTGATAAACGCGGTCGTGGCGCTGAGGGTAAGGCATTAGTTTTTATAGCTGCTAAACTCGATGGTAAACGCATTGGTAGAATTCGCCTTGCCAGAATAGACAATGCATCTGCTCCAAGTTTAGAAAGTGCCATAAAAGATACTATTGAATTAGGTGCAACAGTGCAAAGCGATGATTGGAATGGCTATAACAATTTATCCTCCATCGGCTACACCCACAACGTTATTCGACAAATTGCTCACTTGGGCGATAATCTGTTACCCAAAGCAAATCTCGTCGCTTCCCTTTTGAAACGTTGGCTTTTAGGAACACATCAAGGGGCCGTACACCATTCACGTCTTGAGTATTATTTAGATGAATTCACATTTCGTTTTAATCGTTGAACCTCCCGATCTCGCGGAAAATTACTCTTTAGACTCATGCAAAATGCTGTCTCTATTGCACCAGTGGCTGCAAAACACTTCAAAGGTGGTATATCAAAAAAGAGCCACAATATATAGACCTTACGGGAGCGAAGTGCATACCCAGATAATTTTAATGGAATAGAGTTTGCTTTTTGACAAGCCTGAGAGGTCCTTGCACCATGGGCAGCACCACTTTTGATGTCTGCACTGAGTGTGAGTCGCGCCATGCTGCACTAAATTTTGAATTTAATCAGGCGAAAGAATAGTTTAATGGGCAAAAAGGTAAGTGCAAAGAATTTTGACGGTGATTTAACAAGAATACCAGAGATCAGAAATTGGGTTGTTGAGCGATTAGCAAAATCAGGAGTCTCAGAATCGCAAATTATTGATATTAAAGTTGCTTTAACCGAAGCTCTTTCTAATATTTTGCGACATGCTTATGAGAACGAATTGGTGAAGCCAATCGGGGTGAAGGTTCAGGTTGATGAGAAGCGCATAGAAGTTACTCTTTGGGATTTTGGCAAAAAATTCGATGTTAGAAAAGTGCCAAGTCCGGATTTAGAAAACGCTTCCGAGGGCGGTTATGGAGTCTATTTGATGCGAACTTTGCTGGACGGTGTGCAATATATCCCCATGAAAGTCGGAACAAAAACAATTATGTGGAAGCACAGGAGCGATTAATGGCACGCGTTTGCATGATATTGGAGGGAACATATCCCTATTCTGTCGGTGGAGTTTCGTCCTGGGTGCAGGCAATTATTTCCGGGATACCAGAGCTAGAATTTTCCGTTGTTCATCTTTATTTTGAAAAAGAACCAGATCGAATGAAATTTGCATTGCCCAAAAATCTGAAAGAAGTCATTAAATTGCCTTTACTGATAGACGAACGACATGCTGATTTTGATAAAGTTTTATCGCAAATTCCAGAGGCTGATATTTATCATTCTTTATCCACAGGCTTTGCCGGTTTGGTTGGGGCGGAACTGAAGCGCAGATTTTACAAACCGTTTATGCTGACAGAACATGGAATTTATTGGCATGAGATCGAAATTGGCGCGGATGAAATAGAATTTGGTTTTAAACTAATGAAAATGGACCGAAGGTCTCTCATATTGGGCGGAACCTGGTTGAACTGGCTGCAATTTTTCAAAAAAATTGCCAGAAAAACTTACGCCAGCGCCGATTTACTTACTACAGTGTGCGAGTGGAATCGCAGAAAGCAAGTATCTGTTTCGCGCTACGGAAGAAAAAGCCGGGTCATAAACAATGGCGTGCAGTTGCCGCCAGCAAATCTGAGCAAAAAATATTTGAATCAATCATCACCAACAATAGGGCTTGTGGGACGAGTGACACCGATAAAGGACATTGAAACTTATATTCGAGCTTGTGATCGTGTTCGCTGTAGTTTTCCGGATGCACGCTTTTATGTAGTCGGTCCTATTGAGAACGATGCCGAGTATTATTTGAAATGCAAAAATCTCGCTACAGAGCTCGGGTTGGGGAAATTGTACTTTACGGGACAAATAAATGCCCATCATTTTTACCCGAAACTGGATCTCGTAACATTGACCAGTGTGAGCGAGGGACAACCTTTCGCTCTTTTGGAAGCAATGGCGGCTGGCGTTCCGGTTGTCGCTACTGATGTAGGGGGTTGCGGCGAAATCATCAACGGCAATAACGATGGAGTCGGTCCGTCGGGTATGCTTTGTAGTGTAGGTGATTGGGAAAACATTGCCGCTTCCATGATTCAAATTTTGCGGAATGAATCGCTCTGGAGTGAATTCTCGCAAAACGGAAGAAAACGAGTTGAGAAGCTGTATTCTTTGACCACTATGATCGAAAAATATCGTAAGGCTTACTATTCATTGATTTAGGGAAAATATGAATGTCAGCGAAAAATTGCATATCAACCAGGAAAAGTAAGGAGTGCATGAAATGGTCAAGATTTTAGTTACCGGTGGCGCAGGTTTTATTGGCAGCCATATCGTTGAACATTTTCACAATAAAGATGAAGTGATTGTGTTAGATAATCTTCGCAGCGGTTATAAAAAGAACCTGGAAGGGTATAATATCAAATTTGTTCAGGGAAGTGTAACTGACGCGCGATTAGTAAAAAAAGTGACCAAAGGAGTGGATTTCATTTTCCATTTAGCAGCACTTGTGAGCGTCCCGGAGTCCATGTCTGATCCCAAAACCACTTTGAGCATTAATGTGAACGGAACGCTTAATTTGCTGGAAGCTGCCAGAGAGAATGGAGTGAAAAAAATTGTTCTTTCATCTTCAGCGGCAGTTTATGGTGATAATCCGGTTGTTCCAAAAGTTGAGACCATGCTGCCTGAGCCCAAAAGTCCTTATGCGATTACAAAATTGGACGGAGAATATTATTTCAAAATGTATCAAGGCGAATTCGGAGTACCAACTGTTTGTTTACGCTATTTCAATGTATTCGGCCCGCGTCAAGATCCCAGCTCTCAATACGCAGCCGCAGTACCGATTTTCATTCACCGGGCTTTAAGAAATAAAGACATAATTATTTACGGCGACGGAGAACAAACAAGAGATTTTATTTTCGTGAAAGATGTTGTCAAGGCAAATGCTTTTGTGGCGCAAAATTCTGAGGCAATGAGCGTGTACAATGTCGCTCGCGGCGGGAGAATTACCATTAATGAATTAGCGGAAAAAATCATTCGTTTGACCGATTCCAAGTCCAGCATAAAATATGTGGAAGAACGGCCGGGCGACGTGAAGCATTCTCAGGCAGATATCAGTAAATTAAAGACTCTCGGTGTTAATCCAGACTTTGATTTGGATGAGGGGCTAAAAGCAACTATTGAATTTTTCAGCGAGTGAGCTATGGAGGGAAAACGGATTTCAGTGTTAATGGAAACTGAAGGAACATACCCTTACGCAGGAGGGGGGGTGAGTACCTGGTGCGATATTTTAGCAAGTGAGTTGAGTCAGGTAGATTTTTACGTTTACGCCATCACCGGTACACCGACTTTTAAACTGAAATACTCGGTACCGAAAAATGTTCGCAAGATTCAACAGATTCCCCTGTGGGGAATGATAGAGCCATCTGAGTACATTTTGCCAGATGTGCCTTTTTCGGAAGTCTATTTGCGCCGGAAACAAACTACAGAAGAAATTATCGAGAAAAAATTTATTCCGAACTTTCGGAAGTTAATTCAGCAGATTTTTTCGCCTGACGAGCAGTATGTCTTGCTGGCAGGTGTTTTTCACCAGATGTATCACTATTTTCTTATTTATGATTACAAAGAAACTTTCCGCTCAAAAATCGTCTGGGAGACATTCAAAAAAGAAGTTATGGAATACTATTATGATCGGAGGCAGGATCAGGAAATTCCTTCGCTGTTTGACATTACCACTACGATGCGTTGGCTTTATTTTTATCTCATGGGAATTCATGCACCCATTCCTGAAACCGATGTCACGCATGCGACCATCGCCGGGTTTAGCGGGCTGGCGAGCATTATTTCCAAATTAGAATATGGAACTCCCATGATTGTGACTGACCACGGCGTTTTTGTGCGAGAACGTTACATTGCCATTTCCAACGCTGATTTTACATTTTTCAGCAAAAAATTTCTCATGAACTTGTCCATCATTGTGAGCAAATTATGTTACACTTTTGCCGATCAGGTTTCTCCTGTGGCAAATTTTAATATTCGCTGGGAAAAATTATTTGGCGCAGATATCAAAAAAATCAAAACTATTTACAACGGCATCGATCCGGGAATTTTTGTGCCGAAAAGAAAGCCGGAAAAATGGCGTGGCAGACCCACTGTTGTGGCTGCGGCACATGTGATGCCTTTGAAAGATATCGAGACGATGATTCGTTCCTGCGCTCATGTGCGAAAAACAATTCCGGATGTCAAATATATTGTTTACGGTTCTCTAGAAGTGGCACCCGATTATGTTCAGGAATGCAGAGATTTGATAAAAGAATTAAATCTGGAAGAGAATTTTGAACTGGGCGGTTTTCACAATAAACCCACGGAAATTTACAACGAAGGAGATATAAGTGTGCTGTCCAGCATTTCGGAAGGATTTCCTTATACTGTGCTTGAATCCATGTCTTGTGGCAGGCCGGTTGTAGCTACTGATGTCGGTGGAGTCAAAGAAGCGCTCACGGGCTACGGTGTCATCGTAAAACCGCGCGATGCAGAGGCATTGGGTGACGGCGTGATCAAATTGCTTCAAAATAATGAATACAGGCAATATTTAGGCCGGCTTGCGCGGGAGCAAGTGCTGCTTAAATTCCAACTTTCCAACTCGATAGACTATTACTGGGAATCATATCAGCGTCTGAGTCAGAGAAAGAAGAAGCTCTCCCGCAAATTGAAGCCGATTTCGAATAGAACGTTGCTCAAATTGTTGGAAGAAGTTTCTTTGGCTGATGCCTGGAGCGAATCTTCCGTCGAAAAAGAAAGACTGGTAAATTAAAAAATGGTGATGGGATTCGAAAATAAGGCAGTTCAAAATTCAGGTTTGACCTTCATTCTTGAGTCAGATTCAAGAAAAAAAGAATTGGCGGTGAAGGTGGTGGAAAATATTCACAAGCCGCTGGATAAGTGGGCTGTCGCTGCAATATTGGAATCGATGGGGCTTCGGGACACTGACGTCAGGGCAGAATTTGGCACAGATTCTATTTTTCATCTTGCTGAGGAAATTTATGATATTTGCCAACGGGATGAAGAAATTGTTGATATGCTCAATAAGCGAGAAAGAGCAAGAGAAGAGGTTGAAAATCCAGTAAAAGGCTTTTTCAAATATTATTCCCGCGGCCTAAGTTTCATGTTTCCTTTTCTGGGACAAATAATTTTGTTAGGTCTCTTTCGCTATTCACTCTGGGCATATATTGAATTTACGGAAGCCGAGGCGACAATAGTCGCCTTGGGCACGATTTTGAGCTTTATTATGTCCGGCGGATTTGTTCAGGCTGCTAGCAGAGATTCTTTATATTATTTGAAAGCCAAAGAATATCGTCTGGCAAAAAAAAGCTATTTGCAAATGTTCCGATTTCAATTGCTCGCAGTTGTTTCCGTAGCATTAGCTTTATTGTTGCTCAATCTTTTATTTCCTTTTTTCAAGATGAAAATGATTGTAACCAGTTTATTGTATTTTATCCTATTGTCAGAATTGTGGTTTGCTTTGACAATTTTGTATTTGATAAAACATTATCTTGCTGTTGTTTTAGTGACCATGATTGGCATTTTGCCGGTATGGGCGGTGATGAACTTTACAAAATTGGGCATGTTCAACGCTCATTTTGCAGGTTTAATTTTCGCAAATATTTTAAGCTGGGTTTACGCATTGCTCTGGTTTCGCCGCAAAATACGTGGACAACAACACAAAAATCCAGTGAAACTACCGCATCGGTCAATAGTTGCTTATGTTTCATCGCCATATTTTATATACGGCATGATGTATTTTACCTTTTTATTTGTGGACAGAATTGTGAGCTGGTCCACTGTGGAAACAAATGTCCCGGCAATGCTGATCTGGTTTCGGACGCCGTACGAATTAGGAATGGATTGGGCGCTTCTGTCATTGTTAATCACAATTGCGCTGCTCGAATTTACCATTGAACGATTTTCTTCAACATTAATACCAATACAGGACAATTTGCGGATTTTTGAACTGGGAAATTTTATCGAAATTTATAAACGATTCTATCGCAGGCAATTTGTTTTGTTAATTATCATGGGAATGGCAAGCGTTGCTGTGACTTATTATGGCGTTCTCTATTTAAAAAGATTCGATTACATTACTGAAGTAAAAGATTTTTTTAGCAACAAGGTGACTTTTATGTCTTTTTACGTTGCTTCTGGGGGCTATTTTTTCATGGCTATTGGATTGTTAAACGGATTGTTTTTCCTAACATTATCCAGATTGCATTTTGCCATAAAAGCAATCGGAATCAGTATTTTTGTAAATCTGATTACCGGTATTTTGCTGAGCCGATGGTTCGGTTATGAGTTTGGAGTTTTTGGGTTGCTTGCTGGTGGCGTCACTTATGCATTGGTGTCATCAAAATACGCAAATAACTTTTTTAGACAACTGGATTATTATTATTACTCGGCTTATTAAAAATGGATGCTTATACCATCAATATCATCACCGGAATTATTCGCATTTTGATTTTCTTTTTCGTCCTGTTTGTAGTTTTGCCGCGGCTTCTGTTCAACAGGGAAAATCAAACTAAATTTCCCGATAACATGCTCGCGGGAATGATTTTGGTGACAGGTTTTACTATTGTGATGGTTTGTTTCTTGACACTGGTCAGGATTTATGATTCGGTTTCCTTGACATTTAGCTTTGTTATTTTTTCCGGGATATTGGTTATGTCTGGTGAACGAACGAAGAGTGATGTGATTTTATCGAAGATTAATTTTCATGGTTTGCGACTTCTGGAACAAAATATTCTCTACTGGTTAAAAGAAAGATTTTTTAAGAAAAATCGTTCGATCAAAGGAAAGGCAGAAGAATATTCAATAAGTTGGAACATTATGCTCATTCTGGTGCTAATAGTTTCCGGATTTGAGAGATTGCTCCCGGCGTTTCAAGTGGCATCCCCATTTTCGATGGAGGCATACAAGAATCTGGAATATGTGAAAGCGTTGGAAACAAAAAGTCTCTTTTATGACCGGATATTTGTTCCCAAAGGAATGCATGCTATTATTGACACAGTTTATCAATTTACGCGGGTGAATGCTCTTACCCTGATGCACATTTTTGGCGCAATATTCGCGTTAATACTCGTCGGGTCGATATTCTTCATTGTTTTCCGTGTAACGGGAAATAGACCTGCGGCGCTGGTCAGCGCTGCCATTTTTGGGATGTTTCCGCGGCTTCTACCCGTTAGTCTTGAATCTCAAGTTGAGGCCAACTCTCTTTTAGCATGCTGCATTTTCATTGTTCTGAGTGTCTATTTTTTGATTGAATACATCAAAAATCCATCATTCTGGATTTTTATTATTATCATAACAGGGGCAATGGCTGCAACTTTGATTGATTTTTTCGCTATCAGTATTTTTTTGTTGCTTGTCCCTGTTTTTGCGCTGGCATATTTGTTTGCGGAAAGAAAAAGTGAAAGAAATTTTATCCGGCGCTTAATTTCGTCCTTAATATTTTTGCTGTCCCTTGTTGGTTTTTATTTTGTTGATCAGAAGTTCAGCGTTAATCCTTTAGTTGCAGCGACAATTAAAAATATGGCGACAGATTATTCCTTCATGCGATTTGCGGGCGAAGAAATGATTTTTAGTAAAGAAGTGTTCTTTTTTGCTTCCGTTGGATTGGGGATTTTTAACTCTCTCTTATTGGCACGAATGAAAAAGGATAAATTGCAAGCGCACTATCTTGTGTGGGGATTAGCAACTGTTGTCTTGGCAATCTTTTGGTTCGGCGATGAGATGGGAATCGAGCTTGCTTTGAATAAAGTGCAAATGGCTTTTGTGTTGGCTATTTTTGTTTCCATCAATTTAGGGCTTGCATTATATGGCTTAATTTTTCGGTTCATTGAAAACAGCGTTTCTGAGAAAGCTGTCATTCCGTTGCGCATGACAATAGTTAGCTTGATTGTTGTGCTTTTTGTTTTCGAAGGACTGTTATTTGTCAATGCTCCTGCTGTGGCAAAATTCCAATATTGGACAGAGCCGGATGGCTACGTCAGAGCAATCTACGAGATAGAAAGAAATAACGACCCTTACCAATGGATGGTAGTCTCCCATTTTGGCACGAGAACGCAAGTTGCAGGCTTCGGTAGATTTATGGATTATCTGTATTTTTTGAAATTCTACAGTCCGGAAAAGTTTAACTTCCAGGCAAAGGGTGTGATTCCAGCAAAATTTCTTTACATTTTTACGGAAAAAGATTCTTTGAATAGTCGAGTTGATTCGGCATTTTTACCCGAGATAAATGATTTAAATAAAAGACTAAATTCATGGTGTTTGCGATTTGCAAGAGCGAATAAGAATATAAAAGTTTACTATGAAGATAGCCAGGTTCGAATTTATCAAATAACATTGCCGCAAACAAATAAGATAATTTCCAGCCGTACAAGTTGAGAGGTATTTAAATGATTTTTTCATCGGTGCTAAAAACAAGGTTGAAAAAATTTCTGGAAAATATTGAAAATGCATTAGGCCTGGAATTAGCTATTTTGGACAATGACAATCAGATATATGCAAAATCCAAGAATTTTAAAGAAAACTGGCTGTCTTCAGAAATGGTTCGGGAAACTATCAAATTTAGCCCGATAAATTGCCGTGATTGCAAATTGGAATTGGCAGTTAGGACTGATGGATCAAATTGGGAGGAAAGAAGAAAATCAAATTTGATTGTTTTGATACGAGAAAACATCGAAACGATGATTTTGCTGGAGCATGAAGCTCAGGGTCTGGCGCAGGAAGTTTTGGAGAAATACGAAGAACTCAATTTGCTTTATGATTTGATTTCCGATTTAAGTTTAATTTTTGATGAAAAGAAAATTTCGAGCTTCACTTTAGAGAAAGCGATTCGGGTGCTAGACGTCGGAAGCGGCGCGATCTTTTTGCAGGAAGAGGGCAGCGAAAATTTGTCTTTGGTTTATTATTCAAATCAGGAAGGCAAGCAAAATTTTCGTAACCCGGAGAGGTTGAAGAATTTCGCGCTAAAAGCAATAAGCAACGGCAAGGAGATTTTAATTGACGACAAACAAAGACTGCCGAAATGGTATTTTGAAAATCTTGAAAATCAAGATCTATGGTCACTTTTGATTGTTCCCATTCAAGCGCATGATAAAATTATGGGAAGTATGGTACTCATTGGCAAAGTGGGTGACGATACCTTCCAGTCCGGCGACATTAAATTAGCGGATGCAATTTCCGGGTATGCGGGAATTACCATTAACAGCAATCGCATGGTCGAACAGATGCGAATTGCTGAGACATTGCAGCATGAGATGAAATTAGCTCGCAATATCCAGCAGGGTTTGCTGCCGCACTCGCTTCCTGATACAAAATATTTTGATGTGGCGGGTGTTTGTGAACCGGGAGCAGATGTCGGCGGCGACTATTTTTCAGTAAATCGATTGCATGATACATTGTGGGAATTTGTCATTGCTGACGTTTCGGGTCACGGAATTGGCGCTGCGATGACAATGGCTTCTTTGAGAAGTATTTTGCGATCGGAATCGCGGTTCCGGGAAAGAGTCGATGAAGTCGTTCAAAATGCAAACGTTCTTTTGAGTCAGGATATGGAAGATACAGGGATGTATGCTACGTTGTTTTTAGGCCGTCTGAACGGCGAAACAGGAATTTTAACTTATACTAACGCTGGTCATCAAGTGCCCTTGCTCTGGCGCAAATCAAAACAAGATTTTGAACTGCTGGACGGAGGTGGTTTACCTGTAGGCATGTTTGCTGATGAAAGATATGAACAAAATCAAGTAAATCTTGAACAGGGAGATGCTATCATCTTGTTCACAGATGGCGTCACAGAAGCTCGTTCGCTGAACCGAGAGCTCTTTGGAGAATTGCGGTTGCGTTCAATAATTAAAGAGAAAATAGAAAAATCTGCTGATGAAATTTTAAATGATATTTTGCATGAAGTGAAAAACTTTCAGCATTCAGATTTGCAGCGAGATGACATTACAGTTGTTGTCGTCAAAAGAAAATAATCGACAGGAACTGGCAATTATGGAAAATGGAAAAAAGAAAATACTGGTTATCGAAGATTCTTTGACCATGCAGCGAATTTTAAGTTTTGTATTGGAAAAAGAAGGCTATGAAGTTGAAATCGCCAATAATGGTGAAGAAGGATTGCAAAAAGCCCGCGTTCTCCGGCCGGATTTGATTTTTACGGATTTGATGATGCCCGTAATGAACGGTTTTGAAGTTTGCCGGAAAATCCGATCTGATAAGAAATTGAAAGATTCCATGATCATCATTTTGACAGGAAGAGGCCAGGATTCTGACATCGAGAAAGGTTTGCAAGCCGGGGGAGATGATTATTTGATGAAACCATTTGATCCTCCCAAAGTGGTGCAATTGGTCAAAAAAATCTTTGATAAGGATCGTGTCAAAGTGAATAGTTAGATTCCTTAATTAAAAAATCTGCCATTTGTAAAGCAAATTATTTTTTATGAAAGCGACAACGGAAAGAGATTAGATGTCAATTGACAAAAGAAAAATAAGAACAATTGCTGCTAATGGAAAATCAAAGCGCGGGTTATTTTCACTGTTTCGCACGCGTGAACGAGATATGGAAATCGCTATTTGGCGTTATTTCGCATCAAAAATTTTCGTTCACAGTGATTCAGGTACAGGTTATAAAGATATTTTTTCCTTTTTGAAAAGTACCATCGAGACACCCTGCGTTTATCTCTATTTATGCGATGGCGAGTCAAAAAAACTTGTGCTGGCGACTGCGGATTTTGCTGATTTGAAAGAATGGTCTGAAGCAAATAAGCTTGATGATCGCACTGAAGCAGAGCTTCGCGAACCGGAAATTATGTTGCAGAATAGAGAATTATTTCAGAAGATTGCTGGAATTGAAATGTTAGGCGCCAATTTGTTGAATATCCCGCTGCGATTGAAAGGAGATAAATTTATAGGAACGATTTTGACGGGTCCGATTAAGGATGGCGGAAAAATTGAACAATTTCGTCATTTTTTCAACATTTTTTCTGTGGCGGCTGCCAATAGTGTCAATCGTTTTCGTGAAATAGAACGGCTCCGCGAAGAAGTCGATCGTTTGCAATCCAAAATGAAAGTGAGCAAACGAATGTTAGGCTCGGCGCTGGAGTTGAATCGTTTTGTTGATTTGCTTCTCGATCTGGCAATTACAGCCACGCGCGCTGAAGCAGGATTTGTAGCGATGGTGAGAAAAGAGGAACAGAAACTTGAAATCAGCGCGCATAAAAATCTGCCCGAAGGTTTTCTCGAAAAAGTCAATCTCAGCGCAGAAGATGGGCTGTTCGAATGGTCGCCGGATGATGGCGATGTAATAATTTTGAGAGACTACGACTTTGTTGCCGATTTTGAAATAAAATCCATTCTTGGCGTGCCGTTGGTGGAAAACAAAAATTTGCTCGGCATTTTTGCGTTGATCAATTTCACAAACAGCGAGATGTTCTCAGATTTCAGCCTGCAGATTTTGACAAATTTCACTGAACAAATCAAATTGGTGCTGAATAATTCTCGTTTCTTCGAGGATTTTACAAATCGCTATTTTTCAACTTTAGTTGCCATGAGCGATGCCTATGATCACCGGTCAGCGGAGACCACCGGGCATTCGCGGCGGGTTTCTGATATAGCCGTAAAAATCGCCCATCAGATGAATTTGGACAAAAATCTGGTTGAACATATTCGTCGCGCTGCATTGATTCACGATGTCGGCATGTGCGGTGTGGTGGATATTACTGAAGGTTTTCAGGCTGATTTTAATCATCCGGAAATTGCCGCCAGCATGATTGAGGTACTTCCCATTGCAGAAGAGTTGACCCAGGCAGTTCGTACGCATCATGAATGGTACGATGGTTGGGGTTTTCCAAATGGACTGAAAGGAAATCAGATTCCGATTGCAGGAAGGGTACTTGCACTGGCAGAATATTTTGTTGAGGCGACTACAAATGCGCGTTTTAAAGAGTCTCTCACGCCTGATGAGCTCAAAAAAGAATTAGAGTTACGCCGGGGGAAACAATTTGATCCTGAAGTTGTGGATGCTTTTTTGCAAATCATGGCTGTCAAAGAAAATCAAAAGCCGGGAGCTTTGTTTCAAAAATGTTGGGAGTTCAAAGGCGAACCTGCCGAAGTTTGTTCTCAATGTCCGGCTTATAAATCTGATCAATTTTGCTGGTTGCACTTTGAAGTGAACTGTGCCAGCCACGGAGATGAATTGTGTGACCGATGTTTTTTGTTCAAAGAATGGATTGAACGTGTGGAAAGATTAGTCGCGAATAATAAAATTGAGGTAAAAACAATGGAGCACGACGTAGAAAAACTGAATAATTTTACGCTGGTGAAATTATCCGGTGAGATCGACGTTTCTGTGGCGCCGAAATTAAGAAATTTACTGAGAGAACTGATTGAAGGGGGACAGGAAAATCTGGTGATCGATTTGACCGAAGTTCCGTTCATTGACAGTTCAGGTCTGGGGATTTTCGTGGTTGCTTTTAAATTGGCGAAAGCGAAAAATGGCGCCATTAAATTTGTCGGCGCCAGGCCGGAGGTACTGAAAGTGATTCAATTGACGCGTCTGGACAAACATTTTCAGCTTTTTGAATCGATGGAGCAAGCGGAAAAGAATTTTATGTGATGAAAATCATGCGCAACATATTTATGCTGTTTTTTGTCTTCGGGTTACTACTTTCGGGCTGCTGGAAACAGCAAGATTCGGAAAAAATAAAATTTTCCGTAAAAAAATCAGCATTGAAAATTCAAACGCAACCTCTGCTGTTGTTGTTTGATTCCAGTGACAAATACGGAGAAATGTGCCATCGGCAAGCCACAAAAGCGATGAATTATGCAAAAATTCCTTTTGTAGAATATGATATCGTCCGTTTCCCTCACCTTCCGGACTCAAGTAGATACAGCACAGTTGTCACGGTAACGGAGAATTTGTGGAAATTTGACAGGACTGAAAGCGAAAAATTGAAGCAGTTTGTTTCCAAAGGAGGAGGCTTGGCTGTCCTCTATCGAACTTGGAACGAATATTTGCCAGAACTTTTTGGCGTGAAAAATCGTTCGGAACCGGCTTTTATTGATAGCGCACAAACGGTTAATTTCCAACTTCCGTTTCTGCCCGGAGGAGAGAATTTAAAGGCGAATATGGAAGATGTTTCAAACTGCACATATCGTCCGGAAGAACATGTCACTTTAATCGCCAGAACTGAAGATTTTCCCATTGTCTGGTTTCATGAATTCGGCAAAGGAAAAGTTATTTATTGGAACACCGGAATGCTGGCGCGCAAAATAAATCGCGGCTATATCGTACGCTCCATCGCTGCGGTACAGCCTTTCACAGTGACAGCCATTGCCAATGTCGCTATTTTTGATTTAGACGATTATCCCAATTCTTCTTATAATGCCAAATTGGAGCCTATAAAGTCGGAATTTGACATGACAATTTCCGAATTTTACATTTTGAAATGGTACCCGGATATGCTCCGACTCGCAAAAGAATTCGGTGTGAAATATACTTCGGCTTTAATTTTTAATTATAACGGACAGCGAACCCCGCCGTTCAAATTTTACGAATGGCTTAACGGGAAAATTACTTTAGGCGGAAAAACGATACCGGCCTCACTATATGCAGCCAGAAATCTCTCTAACATAACTGAATTGGGATTACATGGCTATAATCATCAATCGCTATCTTTGAAAATCTGGAAAAACACAACAAATATGAAGTTAGCGCTGGAAACAAGCAAAAATCGCTGGAAGATTGAAAATTTAGGGGAATTACCTAAAAGTTATGTTCCGCCCTTAAATATTTATGATTCAACCGGCGTGGCAATTTTACATCAGGTTTTTCCTTCAATAGAGCAAATCGGTGCGCTCTATCTTGGCCATTTTGAGCAGGGCCAATTTCGTGAATTCGGGCCTGAACCGTGGAATAAAGATCTGTACGTAATTCCCAGAAACACTTCGGGATATATTTTGACAGAATTTTTCCGCAACTCCATGATTTCACTCTTGAACTGCAATGGCGTTTGGGCTCATTTTGTTCATCCCGATGATGTTTTTCCAACGGGTGAGCGATATAGCAAAGAAACATTGAAGAAAGAAAAAATTTCCGCATTGAGTTGGTACGACAAAGCGCAAAATGACGGGTTGTATTTTCAACTGAAGAATTGGCCTAAATTTGCAAAGAAAAACTACCCTTATTTACGCTATATGAAACGAAGTGATGCGCTTTCAGTGATGAAAATGTTTGACAAAACAAAACTTGGCGCGTCATGCAACAAAAATATCATCAATATTGAAGTTAATGTTGTACCAGCATATTGGGCGGTGTTTTTATCGAATAAAAATGCGCTAAAAGGGCTGATTGGATGCGAACTGATACATGAGCACAAAACACATTTCGGAACCCATTTGATTGTAAAAGCAAATGAGCATGTTATGATGCTTCAGTTTGAAAATAATATATATGAAAAGGGGGAAAGATGATGCGGAATTCGAAGAAAAAAACCTTATGGTCGATAGCAATTGTGGGAGTGGTTTTTTTGTTTGCGCACGGGGGGATTTCTCAGGACTATCTATTGGTTTGTAATCAAGAAAATTTTTTCAAGCCGGAAAATGCAGAACTTGAGAAAAAAATTGCCCGGGGGGATTCTTTAATTGCAGTGAATAAGCAAAAGGAAGCCATCTCAATTTTCAAATCGATTGTGAAGGAAAAGCCTGATCATTTGCGCTCGTGGCAGAGATTGGCTCAGTTATATTCCTGGAATGAAATGCCAGAAAAAGCGATAAAGGCGTACGAACAAATTGTACGGTTAAATCCCATGGACAATGAGGCAAAGAAAAAGCTGGCGCAATTTTATCTTTGGAATGATCGACAAAAAGAGTCCATTGAACTGTATGAGAAAATCCTGATTTTTGAACCGAAGAATCTTGAAATCCACAAAAAATTAGCTGATCTTTATAGCTGGGATCAAATGCCTGACAAAGCGATTGCTGAATATGAGGAAATCGTACGGCTGGATTCTATGAATACGAAGATTATGAAAATGTTGGCCGATCATTATTTCTGGAAAGGCCAAGCTGATGATGGCATTCGCATGTTGGAAAGAGTCGTTTCTCTGGAGCCGGATACCCTGGAATTGAGAAAAAAACTGGCGCAACACTATGTCTGGAATAATCAGCCGGAAAAAGCTATTGACCAGTATAAAGCAATTCTGGAGAAAAATCCGGATGACCGGAATGTTTTGAAAAAATTAGCTCAGCAGTACATGTGGAACAATAATCCAGGGCAAGCAGCGCTGTTTTACGAGAAATTGATTTCTTTGGAACCGGACAGCATCAATCACAAGATTCAACTAACGCATGCGTATTTATGGAGCAATCAGTCCGCTAAAGCGGAAAAACCGCTACATGAAATTTTGCAAAGACAGCCATTTAACAAGGACGCTTTAATGTCTCTGGCAGAAATTGAGCGTTGGTCGGGGCGATGGGATCTTGCCAAATCGAGATTGGAAAAAGTGAAGATATCTGATACCAAAAACAAGCGCGTTCTGGAATTGCTGCGCGATATTCGAAACAATTACGGCAGTTTTATTTCCGCAAAATATACGCGACTTAGCGATTCCAATTTAATTACTCGAGAAAGCATGCCTCTTGGCGCCACCTGCTTTCACAATCGAAAATGGGATTTTCAATATCAAACGGCGCAATATCGCGTCACTGATGATCGGCTGGATTCTACACTTGTGGGTTATGGCGCACGAGCCGAGGCAAATTATCATCCCTTTGTTTCAACGACTATTTCAATTGAACTTGGCGCCGTGAATTACAGCTCAAATTGGACGCCGTTTAGCGCGAAAGTACAATTGTTACAATCAATAAAAGGCAAATTCACCGGAAAACTCGCATTTGAACAACACGAAACTGAGGAGGGCGTGCGCGCTCTGAGGGATCGCATTATTCTTCGCGGTTTTTCTTCAGAAGCTTACTGGCAGATTTTCCCGCGACTGGCAATTTCCGGAAATTACCAACAGTTTCGCTATTCGGATGACAACAAAAAAATAACTGCCACTGCGGCATCCTGGTTGACGATAAAAATGCAAAAGCCGAATTTGTACATGTACGGCTATTATCTCTACGAAGATTTCGATAAAATTTATCCAACTTCTCTACCGTACTGGACGCCGGAACGACTCAAGACTTCTTCCTTTGGCTTTAACGCAAAACAGCCCATCTCTCGACTTGTGAGTTTGGAAGCAGGATATGCGCTGACAAGGCAACAGGGAATCAATTCTAATAATGTTAACAGTGGAGTTGAAATATCATTCACTGGTTTCGATAAATTCAGCTTTCGATATCAGAAAAGCGGCTCTGAAGTGTATCATTACACAAATTTGGTGGCATATTTTGAATATCGATTTTAGTAAGCAAGTAAATTTTAAAAATGATTTATCCGACTAATGCGTACTTGGATTCATGGAGAGCCAGGATTTTCAATCTAAAGAATTCCATATCGCGAAATCCATAGGCCTGGCGCTGCATCGTCTTTATTTTGTTGTTGGTACCTTCCAGTGGCCCAGTAGAAATTGGGTAATCATAATAGGCCA
>DYKB01000035.1:0-7030 GCA_020722815.1 Caldithrix sp.
CAACCAACCGGATGGGTCAAATCCAGCCAACGTTATCATTCTTAATCTTTTTCATCGACAATGTCGGATGAGAACATTCAATAAAGTGTTCACCCTTTTCAGCAAAGCTGATCTTTTGATGAGACACAGTCGGCTTGAGGATATTCTGGCAGACTTTATCCACCGCTGACCTGGACACAAAAAATGAAAATTGTTAGCTTTCACCCGGTGATTGGTTACGAACTCTTGCGCTTAACCATTTGAAATATTGTGAGTTATTTTAAATAATTTTAATTAACCGGTTCAAATTATTCACAATGAAGAAAGGGTATTGGAAATGGGTTTTCATTATCTCGATTGGGCGGTTATCCTGCTCTATTTTGGCGTTATTCTGGGTCTTGCCTGGTGGGTGATTCGACAAAAACAGGAGACTTCGTCTGATTATTTTTTGGCGGGAAGGCATCTTGGGTGGTTTGTTATTGGCGCATCGATTTTCGCATCGAATATCGGTTCTGAACATCTGGTCGGGCTGGCCGGTTCTGGCTGTACGGACGGGGTGGCCATGGCGCATTATGAATTGCATGCCTGGTGTTTACTTGTACTCGGATGGGTGATGGTTCCCTTCTATATGCGCTCAAAAGTTTTTACCATGCCAGAATTTCTGGAACGCCGTTTTTCGCCTTCTGCACGCTGGGTTCTCTCCATTATTTCACTCGTTGCTTACGTATTAACCAAAATCGCTGTCGGCATTTTTGCGGGGGGTATCGTCTTCAGTGTGCTTTTTCCCGAAATACAATTTCTGGGAATGGACAGCTTCTGGCTTGGTTCAATTCTGGTTATTATTCTCACCGGACTTTATACGGTGTTGGGTGGTATGCGCGCCGTCGCTTATACTGAGGCCTTGCAAACAATTATTTTGATTTTCGGTTCCTTACTGGTAACCATTTTTGGTTTAAAAGCACTGGGTGCCGGTGAAATATTTAAGGGCTGGGGTGCCCTTCGTGATATAGTTGGTTCGGAGATGTTCAATCTCTGGAAGCCCATGGTTCCCGCCGGTATTGAAAGCACCTGGGCACCTGTTAAAGAGGCGGGGAAAATGGCCTGGTACTTCAATGATAATTATCCCTGGCTGGGTATGCTGTTCTGTGCCCCTATTATTGGCCTCTGGTACTGGTGTACTGATCAATACATTGTTCAGCGTGCGCTGGGTGCTTCGAATGAAAAAGAAGCGCGTCGTGGTTCTATTGCAGCTTCATTCTTAAAATTATTGCCGGTTTTTATCTTTATTATTCCGGGTATGATCTACTTTGCCCTAGCGAAATCAGGACAGATCGTTGCTATTCAACAGAAACTTTTTGACCCGGCAACTGGTGAATTAATTCGTGACAATGCCCAGCAAGCTTTCCCGTTATTGGTAATGCATGTATTACCGGTTGGTGTTCGCGGTATTGTGGTGGCCGGTTTACTGGCAGCGTTGATGAGTTCGCTCGCCGGTGTTTTTAATGCCTCTTCAACACTTTTCACAATCGATTTCTACACAAAAATCCGCCCCAAAGCGACGGAGCAACAGCTCGTCTGGATCGGCCGGGTGGCAACCACCGTCATGGTTTTAATTGGCTTAATGTGGATTCCTGTTATTAAGGGAGGCAAAGGCTTGTACGATTATCTGCAGGGAATTCAAGCCTATCTGGCACCACCGATTTTTGTTGTTTTCTTCTTAGGCGTTTTTATGAAACGTCTGAATTCGAAAGGCTGTTTGGCTTCATTGATCGTCGGATTTTTAATGGGTTTATTCCGATTATTTGTGGATACTCCTGTCAAACTCAGTTCGACTTTTGCTTATGAGCAAGGATCGTTCTTCTGGGTGGTTAACAATATCTTCTTCCAATACTACAGTCTTTTGATTTTTGTTGTCTGTATTATTGTCATGATTGCGGTCAGCTATATGACTGAAGCCCCCGCGTATGCAACAATCAGTGGTCTTACTTTTGGCACTTTGAGTGAAGAACATCGTAAAGAGTCCCGTTCCAGTTGGTCGACGGGTGACGTGGTCGCTTCAGTTCTGGTTGTTGTAATAATCATCGCTGTTTATCTCTATTTCAGAGGCTAAGCCTGTTTTTACTTAAAAGTAAACCTTCGAAGTTTTTACTTGTGAGATGTTTTTGCATCTTAGCAAGATGAGATTTTGATAAATATTGCTTCGAAGGTTTTTTTATTTTCCGAACACTTCAGGTTTACCGTGAGTGCCCTGAGTTCCTGCTGTCCCTTTCCCGGAAAAGTATTGAACTTTTTCTTTGAATTTCTACTTGAACTCCCGGTTTTTTTTTGATATATTCAAAGCAATTTATACTACTTTTTATTTTCAAATTTTTTATAATGGAGGGAGTTTATGAAATTGCAGAAATTTATCTTTTTGATCTTTATCTTATCCATCAGTTTCATGATTACTAATTGCACAAGGGAGGTTACAATCGACATGAAAATTCAAAAACAAGCCTTTGGTACCACGCCAGGTGGGCAGGAGGTGCTGCTTTATACACTGACAAATTCAAATAATATGCAGGTGCAAATCACCAATTACGGCGGGATTATCACTTCAATTTTAGTACCCGATAAAAATGGAAAATTGAGTGATGTGGTTTTAGGCTATGATAATCTGGACAGTTATATAAAAGTGACGCCGTATTTCGGTTGTATCGTCGGCCGCTATGGAAATCGTATTGCCAAAGGCCAATTTACTTTGAATGGTAAAACTTATTCACTGGCAACCAATAATGGCCGGAATCACCTGCATGGGGGAATCGTTGGGTTTGATAAAGTTGTCTGGACCGCCAAAGAGATTACCGAAAAAGAGGTGCTGGGTCTTGAATTGAGTTATTTAAGTAAAGATGGCGAAGAAGGGTATCCTGGGAGCCTGTCTGCTACGGTGACTTATACTTTAACCAATCAGAATGAGATTAAAATCGATTATCTGGCGACAACAGATCAGCCGACGGTGGTGAATCTCACCAATCATTCATATTTTAATTTAAAAGATGCCGGTTTAACACCAATCCTGGACCACCAACTGATGCTTGACGCGGATGCAATTACACCGGTGGATTCAACCTTAATTCCCACCGGCGAATTCATGCCAGTTGCTGGAACCCCATTTGATTTTAAAAATCTAACACCGATTGGTGAGCGCATTAATGCGGATGATCAGCAGATTAAATATGGTCTGGGATATGATCATAATTTTGTGTTGAATGGGAAAATGGGCGAACTTCGTTTGATTGGAAAGGTTTATGAGCCTGCCTCCGGTCGAGTTCTGGAAGTCCTCACCACCGAACCGGGCGTTCAATTCTATTCTGGAAACTTTCTCGATGGCAGCATTACGGGTAAAAATGGTGCGGTTTATCATCGGCGACACGGTTTCTGTCTGGAAACGCAACACTATCCGGATTCACCGAATCAGCCGAATTTTCCATCCACCGTCTTGAATCCGGGTGAAAAATATCAGGCCACGACGATTTATAAATTTAGTGTTAAAAAATAGCGTTTAATTCTGTTAAAGAAGAGGAAGGCTTTAGTGGCTTTCTGCTGTGATTTATCTTTTTAAAAGTTTGCGGGGTTATATTATAATACACCTTGATTGAGCCGATATGATAGTCCGTATCCCCTCAAAATAGAAGGGTGATTCTGTCATTCTGAGTTCAGTGTTCCCTTTGAAAAGTGCTCATCGTAAGTTTTGCTGAACGAATAATCTAAAGACTACCGATGCTTCATGGTACGAGCCATATTGGCTTGGCTCAGATTGACAGATTATAATTCTTTCATCCATTGTGATTGGGTGGATACAGTTATACATATACTCATGTTACCCCTACAAAAATTCTTAATTGTCGTGACTTAACTTTGCGGCGCTAATTTAAACCGGCTCAACTTCTGCTTTCTAAACGCGTTTAATTTCAACAATTAACTTTTCAGCATTTATCACTTGATTCTGAGCTTCTTCACTTGTAACAATCACATAATCTCCATAATCACTTCTTTCTCATGAATGTTTTGCTTTTCGCAATATTCTGCCGAAAGATGATTAGCGAAATATTGGGATCATGTTCCAAATCCATATCGAAATGAATTTTAGCTATTTTATCCAGTAATTTCTCAGTTTGATCCTTTACAATAACGAGAATATCAATATCGGTGTCGGGATTAAAATTGCCTTTTGCTTTAGAACCGAAAAAAACGCACATGAATCAGACAATCTTTTCGCTCATTTTTTAGTCTGGAGATCAGCGTATTCAATAGGGAGTATCGCAATGGTGATGATAGTTCCCAATAAAATTCAAAAATTACGTTATCATAAATGATCCTTTTATTTCTTGCCGTTTTTCCATTGAATTTTCATTTTTGATTTGTTAAATTATCAAAATTCGGCTGTAAAATATAAACTGCGTTCATAAAACAATATTCTGGAATGGGGGATATCGGTATATACCAATAAAAAAGGATTGAACTCAAAATGTCAAAAATAATAAGCCTTATTATCAGGAATTATATCACTTTTCTTAAAAAGTTAAGTGATTTATCGCTCATAATATTCTTTTCAATTTTCTTCATCTTTTGTGAACAGGCAAAAAAAAGCGACATTCAAGCCGGAAATTTCATCCGTATCAATCCCGGCGAAACAATGGAGCAAATCCTTTTCAAAGCGGCCAATGTCTTCCCCTCACCGCGACAATATGCCTGGCAGAAAATGGAGTTCATCGCCTTTGTCCATTTTGGGATGAATACCTTTATGGATCGGGAATGGGGCGAAGGCGATTATGATATATCGCTTTTTAATCCCACCGAACTGGATGCGCGACAGTGGGCAAGGGTCTGTAAAGAAGCCGGCATGAAAATGATCATCATGACTGCCAAACATCATGATGGTTTTTGCCTCTGGCCCAGTAAATATACCACCCATACGATTCAGAACACGCCTTATCGGGATGGAAAAGGCGATCTGGCGCGTGAATTGTCCCAGGCCTGTCAGGAAGCGGGACTCAAATTCGGTGTCTACCTCTCGCCCTGGGATCGCCACGAACCAACTTATGGCGACTCGCCAGTTTACAATGAATTTTTTCGAAATCAATTAACCGAACTGCTCACCAATTATGGTGAAATCGCCGAAGTCTGGTTTGATGGCGCCTGCGGCGAAGGACCAAATGGCAAAAGGCAGGTTTATGACTGGCAATCTTATTATCAGCTCATTCGCAAGCTACAACCCAATGCGGTCATTGCTATTATGGGACCGGATGTTCGCTGGGTAGGAACCGAGTCGGGCTATGGTCGGGAAACCGAGTGGAGCGTATTACCCGACAACAATCTGAATGTCGATCAAATTGCCGCCAGTTCTCAGCAACAGCCGGTCGATGGCGCTTTTATTCCAGGTGATTTGACCGCAGCAGACTTGGGGAGCCGGGAAAAACTTCAAAATGCCACCTCCTTAATCTGGTATCCGGCAGAAAATGATGTTTCCATTCGTCCCGGCTGGTTTTATCACCACCAGGAAGATAGCCGCGTGAAAACACCGGCCAAATTGGTGGATATTTACGATAGTTCCGTGGGGCGAAATGCCGTTCTGTTACTCAATCTTCCCCCGGATCGGCGGGGATTGATCCATGAAAATGACGTTCAGGCATTAAAAGGCATGCGACATCTCCTCGATGAAACATTTAAAATTAATTTTGTTGAAAATTCTTCCGTAAAAGCTTCCAATGCGAAGCGTGGAAACAGTGCGAGTTATATCATTGATCAGAACGAAAAAAATTATTGGACCACCGACGATGGCGTTGATTCGGCCTGGATAGAATTTCATTTAACAAAAGAACAATCATTTGATCGCGCCATGCTGCAGGAAAATATTCTCGTGGGACAGCGGATTGAGAAATTTCGTCTGGAATATTGGGCTGAAAACCAGTGGCATGAATTGGCCAGCGCCACCACCGTGGGCTATAAACGGCTGCTTCGATTTCCCATTATCACGACTGCCAAAGTCCGGTTAGTCATTGAAAAATCCCGAACCAGTCCCTCGCTGGCTGCTTTTGGTCTATTTAAAGCGCCACCGGAAGTCAAATTTGAGCCGGAAAGTGGCAGTTTTGTTGATAGTATGCCGGTTCAACTTTTATGCGACACCCAAAATTCAACCATTTATTATACGCTTGATGGCAGTCCGGTTACTGAAAAATCCAATATCTATTCCCAACCAATCACACTGAATCAAACCACCACGATTACAGCATTGGCAATTTCAGCCGATGGGAAAAAAAGTCTGCCGATTTCGGTTCAATATAACAAGGCAAGATATGGAATTTTATTAAAATCCAAATTTGATCAAAAGTATGCAGCAGGGGGGACCCTTGCTTTAATTGATGGGGTGCGGGACAGCCACGGCTTCGATGATGGCCGATGGCAGGGCTATGAAGGCGCCGATCTGGATGCGGTTATTGATCTGGGAAAAATCAGAAATCTCCAGCGAATTTCGACTGGTTTTATTCAGAACATCAAGAGCTGGATTTTTATGCCAAATTCAGTTAAGTATGCCGTTTCTGTTGATGGGAAGGATTATACTTTCCTCGGAGAAGTAAAAAATGATGTTTCAGAAAAGGAAGAGAAACCGACCATCAAATCTTTTGAACTGAAAATCCAAAACATTTCGGCCCGATATGTCCGGGTTATCGCCAAAAACAGGGCAATTTGCCCGGATTGGCATCCAGGTGCTGGCAGTAAGGCCTGGATTTTCGCGGATGAAATTGTGGTTGAATAAGTGATTCTGCTTATTCAGATTACCACTTTTTATCATTCTGAATCCCGGGTTTTTGCGGGATGAAGAATTTCAGCGTGTCTGATCTAATTTCCAGGTTCCAGCCTGGGAATTCACAATTCTAGAAGCTCTTGCTTCGAGAAAAACAATCAAAACAATCGAAAAGCTGGAGCTTGGAAACCAGAGGGCGCGGTCTCTAATTCCCAGGTTCCAGCCTGGGAATTCACAATTCTAGAAGCTCTTGCTTCGAGAAAAACA
>DYKB01000035.1:7130-70069 GCA_020722815.1 Caldithrix sp.
AAAACAATCGAAAAGCTGGAGCTTGGAAACCAGAGGGCGCGGTCTCTAATTCCCAAGCTCCAGCTTGGGAATTCAAAATCTCGGAAGCTCCAGCTTCCAGTGCTCACAGCGTTAGTGGAGTATCTTTGTGTTCGAAAAGCTGGAGCCTTTCGAATGTGGGGTTTCCAAATTAGAATTTAGTCACCAGAAACAAATATGAACGGAAGTGAAAAATGAAAATCAAAATTATTATTATTGCCATCGTATCCGTAATATTATCACAATCTCTGAATTCACAAAACAATCCCCCAGGCTATCCAAACCGAGCGGCTGATTTTGATGTGTTACCCGGATTTAAAAATCCACCGCCAGGTTATGGTGAAGTTCCGTTTTACTGGTGGATGGGCGATACGCTGACGCGGGAGCGATTGGGCTGGCAATTGGATAAATTATTGGGCAAAGGCATTACCAGCTTGCAGGTCAATTATGCCCATGCTGATAAAGGCGGATTGAAATGGGGCTTATCTTTCCCGAGCCAACCGGCGCTATTTACAAAAGAGTGGTGGGATTTATTCGGCTGGTTCATGCAGGAGGCGAAAAAACGCGGCATGGCTGTGAGTCTCAGCGATTATACGCTCGGCGTCGGACAAGGCTCTTATGTGGATGCTGCCATCAACGCCTATCCTGAAGTCAATGGATCAGAATTATTTTGTGAAATGAAATCCGTGAAGGCCGATTCCACGCTTCAGTGGGAATTACCGGAAGGATGCTTATCCATCACTGCTTATCACCTTGAGAATCAAAAAATAATTCCCGCCAGCGCCATTGATCTGAAGGAAAAAGTTGTCAATAAAATTCTCACCTGGAAAGCCCCCGGCGCTGTTAAAGGCAGGCGCCCTGAGCCTGTCGAAGTGAAATGGCAGATAGTTTGTGTTTATGCGAAAAAGAAAATTCCTTCGCTTGATCCAATGAATCCGGTTTCTGGTAAGGCATATATCGAAAATTTCTTCCAGCGGTTTGAGGACCATTTTCCCGGCGAAGCGGGTAAAAGATTTAATTTCTTCTTTTCGGATGAACTGGATTTTCAACTTAGCGGATACTTGTGGAATGACTATTTTGAAAAAGAATTTTTGAAACGAAAAGGCTATGCGATTCAGCCCGAGTTGCCAGCACTGTTTGTTGATATTGGCCAGCGGACAGCGAAAATCAGGCTCGATTATAACGATGTCATGGTATCACTCAGCGAAGAAGGCTTCTTTCGCCCCATTTATCAATGGCAGCAGGATCGCGGGATGATTTACGGCTGCGATCATGGCGGACGAGGAAAGGATGTTATCGAATTTGGCGATTATTTTCGCACGCAAAAGTACAATCAGGGACCGGGCTGCGATCAACCGTTCTTGTTGCAGGATATTATTAAAAATAAAGTCGCCGCATCGATTGCCCATCTCTATGAACGGCCACGGGTCTGGCTGGAAGGATTTCATAGCAGCGGCTGGTCAACCAATTCGGCCGCACTGACCGCTGCCATTTTCGGGAATTATGTGATGGGTCAAAATCTGCTCTCCTTGCACGGCCTGTACTATTCCACCCACGGCGGTTGGTAGGAATGGGCGCCGCCGTGTAACCATTTTCGGATGCCCTATTATGAGCATATCGCGCCGTTAATGCAATGCGTTGAGCGCCTGAGCTATCTATTATCTCAGGGGCATCATCGTTGCGATGTTGCTCTTCTTTATCCGGTTGAGCCCATGGCCGCTAAACTGGATGGCGAAAAATCCGTTAAAGTAGCTTTTGAACTCGGCGAATATCTTTATCATAAAGGAATCGATTTTGATTTTATGGATTATGAATCGGTGGTACGGGCTGAAGTGGTGAAAAATGAATTGCATATCGCCGGCGAAAGATACAAAGTTCTCATTATTCCCTCCATGAAAGCCATTCGCTTTTCCACGATACAGAAAGCCGTGGCATTATTTCATTCCGGTGGTATTGTAATAAATGCCGGTGCCCTGCCACAGGCTTCCGAAAGGATTGGGAGTCATGATGCTGAACTGGATGCGATGATTACAGCGCTTTTTGGAAAAGGGGCCGAAGATTCAACTGCTTCCGGAAAGATTAACCTGAGTAAAAATAATGGTAAGACATTATGCACAATTGATTACCAGGAGATCGAGTCGGTTATTAACAACGCTTTTCCACGGGATTTTAAAGTTTTATCAAATTCTTCCGAAAAAATTTTCCCGCGTGTGATGCATCGAAAAATTGGAACGCGCGATCTTTATGCCGTTTACAATGTCGAAAAAGGCACGAACTGCTTTTTCCGTTCCAAAGGCAAAGTCGAATTATGGGATCCATTTACCGGTGAAACTTCTCCATTGTTCCAGACGAAACAGACGAATGATGGAACAATCATAAAAATGCCACTGGAACAAAAACAGATTCAGTTAATCGTTTTCAATCCGGATAAAAATGTTGTTCAAATCGATTCCACCAATCTCGATGAAATTCTGGCGTTTGAAAAAACTGGTCATAATTTGATTGTGTCTGGAAATGCCAATTCGGCCGGCGAAAAGGTTGCCATTATCAAAACATCAACGAAAAGTGATACGCTCAAAGGAATTGCGGCTGAACCACAACCTTCCATCGCACTCGATGGCGAATGGGAATTTGAGGTGAATCCAGTTCTGGACAATCGCTGGGGAGATTATCACTGGCCGCCGACCAATGAGTTAATTGGCCCGGAAATCCGTCGCACGAAATACGCCGATGAAACCGAAAATTTAACCGGTTGGGAGAAAACTGATTTTGATGATAGCGGTTGGCCGATTATTACAAATGGCTTTGGCCCTGTATTTTATCAGCTTGGTCCGTTACCCGATGAAGTTGATATCAACCAGATTTCCCGGAAATTTTCGGGATCGCCTAAAATTACTTCATCAGATAGTCTTCTGATAGATAATAAATATTATCACTGGCAAATTTACCAAATTTCATGGCGATTCGGCGTTGAAAATGATCCGGGACATCAGGGCATAGCCGTCAGGTTAAGGGCTTAATTTATTAAAAAACAATATGTTGGTTATACAATAAAATTCATAGAATTCCGGGCATCTGACCCTCACCCCAACCCTCTCCCAGAGGGAGAGGGCGTAGCTATCCCCTCTCCCTCTGGGAGAGGGTTAGGGTGAGGGCAGTTTATAATTCAACTTAGTTCTTAATTTTCAATTTGTTATCACCTTAACCTGACGGCTATGGACATCAGGGGTATCATGGGCTAAAAGAAGAAATGTATGAGGAGTTTATCCGATTAGGGAAAAAAGATGCGACCTGGACTTCAACTTTCTATAAAAAAGAGGATGCCGGAAGTAATTATCTTCTTTTGACGACAGTCTTTGCGCCGGAAGCCGGAAAATATCAGCTACAAACCGGCGAGCTGAAACCCTCTGTATTTTGGATCAATGATATCAAAATGAATCCGGATGATCAATTTGTGAATTTAAATAAAGGGAATAACATCGTTTTGTTGCATTATAACCAGCCCGGTACAACTTATTTTATTGTCAAGAAAGAAGGAAATTCCCGAAATCTGGCAGTGACAGGCGAAGGTTCACTGGCAATGGACTGGTATGGTGATAAATCAATTTTAAAATTTAACACCCGGCCTTCTAAAAAAAATCCAGCCGGCTGGTATCGCTTCAAATCAGCCCCTGGATTGAAGCGACTGGATTTTGCTGCGTATGGTAAAGTGAAGATCTGGATCAATGGAAAGGAACATAAAGTCGTTCAAGGCTCGTTAAACGCGGATCAGTCCATGAATTATACTGTTGAATTGGCAAAATCAATTCTGAAACCGGCATCGATTGCTATTCGGATTGAGCAGGAGAAAGGCTTATACGCCGGCGCCGCTTTACCAGCGCCAATTAAAATGAAATGCGAAAAAGGTCTTTTTAATCCAGGTGACTGGTCTTTGTCCGATGGACTATACTCATACTCAGGTGGTGTCTGGTATTCGAAGAATATGACTTTAACAAAGGCTCAGGTCAAAGCCGGGGTTGTTCTGGATTTGGGAAAAGTCATCTCCTCCGCAGAAGTTTTGGTAAATGGTCAGCAGGTGGGAATTAAACTTTCTCCGCCATATCGGTTCGATATTTCCAGATATGTCAAATCCGGAAATAACACGTTAAAAATTCTGGTTTATAATACAGCCGCCAACCATTATACGTCCATTCCGACACGATATTGGGGTTCACTTGAGTCGGGTTTGTTTGGACCGGTGGTGCTGAAATTTAAAAATATTGTCACTTTAAAAAATTGATGCTGAAGGCCAAATATGAAAAAAATTATACTTTTCTTGATTGTTCTGGTAAATATCGGATTCTCCCAATCAATTTTAAAGCAAAACAGTGATCGATCCCCATACAATGTCGTCTGGGATTCTCCCAGTCAGGATTTTACCGGCTCAATGCCAATTGGCAACGGGGATATTGGATTGAATATCTGGGTTGAAAAAAATGGAGATGTGCTGTTTTTAATCGGAAAAACCGATGCTTTTGATGAAAATTCGACGTTATTGAAATTGGGGAGAATCAGAGTTCGTTTCACGCCGAATCCCTTTTCAACCAATACCTTTTTCCGGCAGACGCTTCATCTCAATCAAAGTGAAATTTCAATTCAGGAAGGGCAATGGCTGAACATCCGCATCTGGATTGATGCAAACCATCCGGTGATACATGTAGAAACCACCGGCCAGCAACAATATCAACAGGAAGTCTTTCTGGAAACCTGGCGGGATACGATAAAAATAATGAAAGATACCCAGGTTGGGGATCTGTTTAAAAATTTAAATGGACCGGATCCCTATACGACACCAGTCTATCCCGATCAGTATGAAAAATCGAAAAACCAGCTTTTGTGGTATCATCATAATCAAAAACCGCTCAATGATGGCTATGAAATCAATTTGAAACTGCAGGGATTAGATGATTTTCTGCCACAAAAAATCCATCCGCTGGTGAATCGTATATTTAGCGCCGTGGTGGAAGGGGAGAATTTCATTGCCGAAAATGAGAAAAAACTTGTCTCTGTAAAAAAAAATAATAAATTCAAATTTTCCATCTACGCCCTGACACGCCATCCGGCAACAGTGGCGGAATGGAAAAATAAGCTGGATAATATCATCCGTTCGTATCAGCAAATCAAGCCCGAAGATGCGAGGAAGAATCATCTCAATTGGTGGAAAAATTTCTGGAATCGCAGCTAGTTGCAGATAACCGGTGTAAATGGTAAATTTGACAGCACGGTGTATCGGGTTTCCCGTGCCTACAACCTGTGTCGCTATATGAATGCCGGTGCTGGTCGGGGAGCGATACCGATTAAGTTTAACGGCTCAATTTTCACCTATGGGAATAAAGACAATCCGGATTATCGGCGCTGGGGAGGTCCGGGCTTCTGGTTTCAGAATCAACGGCTCATTTATTGGCCTATGCTGGCACAGGGAGACTTTGACCTGATGCAGCCCTGGTTTAAAATGTATCAGGAAATGCTGCCATTACAAAAAGCGCGTACCCGAAAATTTTTCAATCATGATGGCGCTTTTTTCCCGGAAACGCTGACCTTTTGGGGTGCCGAGGTAAGTGGCCATTATGGCTGGACACCATTTAAAGACCGCAAAAGCCCACTGGCCGAATGTACCTATTTAACCTTTTACTGGCAAAATGGCATTGAACAGATGCACATGATGTATGATTATTTTGAATATACTCAGGACACCCTCTTTGCCAAAAACATTTTACTGCCACATGCGGAAGAAGTAACCAGATTTTATGAATTGCATTATCAACTGGATAATCATGGAAAAATTCATTTTGGTCCGGCGCAATCGCTTGAAACCTATCATGTCGCCGTCAATCCGCTGCCCGAAATTGCCGAATTGCAGTATACCCTTCAAAAACTTTTATCCCTGCCGGCCTCGTGGCTCACCGAGATACAAAAGACCCGTTGGCAATATTTATTGGCACATTTGCCGCCTGTTCCGGTTCAGGAAAAAAATGGCCAGAAATTTTTGGTTCCGGCACAACTGTGGGATATGAAGATGAAGGTGGAAAATCCGGAGCTTTACGCGGTTTTTCCGTATCGCCTTTATGGACTGGGGAAAAATGAAATTGATATCGCCATAAATGCTTTTCTAAAGAGAATTCATAAAGCCGATTATTGCTGGAATCAGAATGCGGTGGATGCGGCGTTGCTGGGTCTGGTTGACAGTACCATGAATTTCGTCATTAATCGAACAACCCCGCCAAATTATAGCGATAGCCGTTTTCCAACCATGTAGAACGCCTTTAATGACTGGATTCCGGATGTTGATCACGGGGGCAATTTACAATTAGCCTTGAATTTGATGTTGCTGCAATGTGAAGGGAAAGCGATACGTCTGCTCCCCTGCTGGCCCAAAGAGTGGGATGTGGCGTTTAAATTGTATGCACCTTATCAAACATGCGTCGAGTGCATCTTTAGAAAAGGAAAAATCGAGTACCTGAAAGTCACGCCGGAAAAGAGAATGCAGGATATCATTCGTCCTTACAGGGAATAAACCTGAAACATGACGGTCAGGTTTATCACTAAAATTATTTTGGCATCTATTTTTTAATATCAAAATAATTTTGGACAAAATGATTAAAACAAAAAACAATCTGTTGGAGGCCATAGCCGTCAGCTTGAGGTTCTAACTCATTAAAAAAACAAATGAATAGCCACGAGCTTTAGCTCGTGGATTAAATTGCCCCCAAATTCTAAAGTGGGTTTTAACCCGCTAGAGTATAAGGACTCGGGCTTAAAAGCCCGGCGGTTAGGGGGGGCACTCATGGAACCACGCGCTAAAGCTCGTGGCAATTCAATGGTAACTTATTGAAATTCATGTTGTTATCACTTTAACCTGTTGGCTAGGTGCTGGAGGGCGCCTTTTAAACCTGTCATAAACCCATACCAATCAATCGTCTTTAATCATTTTGATATCCATTTTTAATGTCAAAATAATTTGGGACAAAATGATTTAAAGTCAAGACGATTAATATTTATTCTGTGTGCATTTCAGCCGACCTGAATTATTTTGACCCCGGAAATTAAAAAAACTTGACAATTGAGTTTTAATCCCTTACATTATAAACAGCCATTGTTCTGGATGTATCACTTTTCTCGATCCACCGAGCCTTTACGATGACGCTGAAAAGACACCCTGTATCGAATCTGGACAATTTATTTTTTTAAAAATTAAATTAATCTTGAACCTTCATTTCTAGCTGCAGTCAACCTGCGTCAGGAGTACATTCATGTCAAAACGAAACTTGCCATTCATTCTTTTCTGCTTGTTTCCAATCTTAATATTCAGTGCCGGTCATCCGGATTTCAATGGTTCATGGGAATTGGTACCACTGAAAAGCACCACGGTCTCTTTTTACCGCACATTAAGTGTCGATTTTAGTCTCAAAGGAGATGATCTGACCACGACACATCATTGGGGAACAAGAGCCCGTGACAGGTTTGATGACATGGTACAGCTTAAAACCAACGGTCAAAAAAACAACGTCCCCCTTTCCCATCAGGTTACCCCCACAAACATATTCCTGGGAATCAAAAATTTAAGTACCGGTCAACGTACGATGACTGCCGCCTGGAACGCAGATGGTACTGTCCTCACAGTACAGGAAAAGCTTCCGATTATTTGTTCGCAGGGAACCAGCGAAATTGAGGCCATTCACACCTATTCGCTTTCGGTGCCGGAACAGCTTATTACCTACACATTAAAACGTGCTTCGCGTAAAACCGGGCCGGTGTTGACGTATACTTTGAAACGCGCCGGGTCGCGAAAGGCTTATTTTATGCGGCTGGAAGATGACTGGGCGATTGATGGCAAGTTGCCCCAGCAGGCATTTTTAATTTCACTCCAGGGACTGGCCAATGCGGCTGGCCCGAAACTCTATTTTATCTATCCTGAAAAATGGGATTTTCGCTACACGCCAGGCTTTTTCGAGTTTCTGCAAAATGAGCGCTATTACTCGTTTACTGAATTAAGTGCCCCGGAACAAGCCTTGAATACCTTTCGCGAGCAGGTAAATGGCTATGTCGTCTGGGACAAAAACGTGCGCACCTCTCTGATTGTGGCTTTCACTGTCGCTGGTCTGGAAAAAGCTGCCGTGGTAAGTGAAGAAATGATTCCGCTGGTGGAAAAAGCCGGACTCAAACCCGTGGCGGATTTTCGCGGGCAATTCACCGGTAAATCTGATTTCGAAATTTATCGTTGGGCAAAAGATCAATACTGGTCACGCTGTAGCAAAGAAGCCATCGTCTGGCTCGGTGGCGAGTACGGAAACATCATGAAACCCGGTGTGGCCGACTGGGGAATTCACCAAAAAGCCTTTTTCAATGATCTCTGCGCCAATCAAACCCGACCTGATGAATACCAACTGACGCGTGAATTGTTGTCCGAAATGAAACCCTTTTCCATGGTGTATGGCTGGCATTCTTATGGAAAGGACCTCGAAGAAGAATGGGTGCGACTGACCTCCAGCTATGCCTTGCGTGTGGATGGATTGCACGTGCTGCCCAATATGAGTTTTAGTTCACAGGTACCGGCTTCCTACAACTTTAAATTTAAAAATAATCACCAGCTCGTTCCAGGCAAAACCTATCCGCCAGAAGAAAAAGTTTACATCGCCTGTATTCAAACCGATGGCATTGGAATGGGTGGCTGGACGCAGCCGGGCCGGGGTGAACTACCGTACGCCTGGGAAGTATCCATGAACTATATCTGGATGGCGCCGGCCATGCTCGAATATTTCTATTCCCAGTCCACGCCAAACGATTACTTCATTGGCTGTCTTGGCGGGCCGGGCTATGTCTATCCCAAAGCCGTACCGCCCAAATATTTGCCGAAAATGGTGGATATGACCTCCGATCTGATGAAAAAGTTGGACCTCAACGTCTTTGAAATCATGGACTATTCTGAAGGCGTCATGGTTGAAGGCAATTCGGACCTGACTCCTGAAGTGGTAAAAGCATTTTATAAAGGCATGCCCGACGCCATTGGTTTTGTGAACGGTTATGTCCAATCGCACACTTTTACCGTAAAGGATAAAAGAGCTTTAATTTCCTACGACTACTATTTGG
This sequence comes from Caldithrix sp., assembly GCA_020722815.1. GTDB lineage: Bacteria > Zhuqueibacterota > Zhuqueibacteria > Thermofontimicrobiales > Sulfurfontimicrobiaceae > DYKB01. The sequence continues at coordinate 16,275 of DYKB01000035.1, forward strand.
CCCCCGAATGTTCCGCCGAAGATGCCGCAGCCGATCTCGAAGAGCTGGCCGCCTTCAATAAAAATCGCCCCTACTTCCTTCTCATGCACGTGCGCCAATACAGCAACATCAAACGCGTCAAATCGATTCTCGAAAAATTAGGCCCGGAGTTTGAAGTGGTGCCATTGGAGATATTTTTGAAAATGGCCGGGGAACAGCCGACATTTATGGAGCGGTTTCGGGAGAAGTAGGGGGTGTGATGCGTGATTCGTGATCTGTGGCCATCAATTGATTTGGGTACCATCGTATCTTATGATGCTTCCTTTTTTGAGCTTGATGATTCATCATCAAGCGAATTTTATTTTTCTAACACTACCGCGCCGACGGTGCATTCAGGACAAGCATCTCAGGAATAATTTGATAATTTGGTTATTTGATTATTTCTTCGGCTTATATGCGTACTAAAATTGACGGCAACAGGAAATTTGCCGGATGAATTTTTGGCGATTCCTCCGCCATTTGAGATACCGATAAATTGTTCTGGTTATCAACGCGATTAAATTATTATCCACAGGAGAAACTATAACGATAGCTCAGGAAATTCAGGAAACAGTCATTCGATTGAGTGATCTGGATAAAATCAGATTGATAGAAATGTTAATGGACACGCTCAATCGACCCAATCCTGAAGTGGAACAGTTGTGGATTGAGGAGTCGGAGAAACGCTACCAGGCTTATAAAGCCGGCAAGATTAAAGGCATCCCGTTAGCGGTGGTTAAAGAAAGGTATTCGAAATGAATATTATTCTGGTTCCGCCAGCCGAATTATTTTGAAGCGATTTTTTTTAAAATTTTATACGTCATGGATGAAAACGACCTTTTGATTACCTGTATCGCCCATCAATTTCGCAATCCTGGATATTACATTGACAGGATTATTTGATACCATCCTGAAAAATTAATCGAAATTTTTATGTGATCGTTACCTTCGAGGTGACGGTCACGTTCAATTCATTCAATCCAAAAATGGTTTTTCCCCAAATCGTTTTGCCTTTAAATCTTTCGGCGAAATATGATGTTACGCCTTAGGGGTTATATTCAGTAAAAAAATTACTTTTAATAAACGATTTCTGGTATAAATCGCATTGATGAATTCATTTGGATAATGCATTTTAAAATTTTTTCCTGTCAATCCTGAGTATCCTTTTACCCTGTCATTTTTACTAATTAATTTTGACCTTTGTCATCCTGTATCCAACTTATCTTATGTGGACAACGGAATTTGCATTCTGGAGGCAGAGAGTCTTTACTGAATTCTGGAAAGTACTTTAGGAGGCCGGAATGCACATTCCCCTGTGGCGGAAACTGCTTTGGGACCTCGTTAAGCACATTCCCCCGCTGTGAAAATTGCTTGAGGAGCCCGGTAAGCACATTCCCCTTTCAAGAAGCCTGACCAGGAACTCGATTAGCAGTTTCCAACGAATAGACCTTCAAGCTTTTTAAAACCTTGAAGGTCTTATTTTTTAATCAGATTGTTGTATTATCAAAGACGCCGCCTCAATTAAAAAATTAATTTTTTATGCGCAGACTGAGGAATTAAAAATAATACCAGATCGTCTCATAATCCGAAATATCCTCACCAATTGCTTCCAGGCGTTGGAGGTATTCCAGAATGGGAACATCCTCAATGAATGGGATGTCAGCATAATTAATCATTTTTGACTGGATTAAAACAATTTACTAAAATAATATTTTCATGACCGGCTGAAGGAGCATTTACATAACTATCAATTTACCATCGTATTCGGTTTAAGTTTTTTAATAAAATAAAGTTTCAAAAAAAATAAAATTCTGAATTTTTATTGCCTGATTTGAAAGAAAAATGCGGTTAGGAGGGACGATAATACACCTCTTGGCGGTAATGATAACCTTGCGAAGGTTTAGAATTGAAAAACCTTCGCGAGGTTAGGTCCCGGACACCATCAAAAGCGCAGGACAGGATTTGGTATTTTCGGACAGATTTTTATTAAATTAACTTTTTGTCGAACGCTCTAACCGATTCATCACAGAAAAGATAAAAGCGGCTGAAAGTAAACAACAAACCATGAAAATCGTCCAGAGTTGCCACAGTTCCAGTCGTCCCCAGAAATAACTGCCAACAAATAAGAGCTTGTTGCCAATCGCCGTAGCGCCTAACCAGCCTCCTTGCATCAAGCCCTGAAAACGCGGTGGTGATATTTTCGAAACGAATGAGAGTCCCATGGGGCTTAGAAAGAGTTCAGCGACGGTTAAAATCAAGTAGCTATTGATGAGCCAGTAGGTGGAAGCTCTTTCGGCAGACGGCTGTCCGGCCAGCGAAGCTGGCGAAGGCAGCTTTAATGAACCGATTAACAAAACAACGAAGGCAAACGCGGCGATGATCATTCCAATCCCGATTTTTTTCGGGGTGGAAGGCTCAATTCCCTTTTTATTCAACATGGAAAATAGCGCCAGGAATACCGGCGTGAGAAAGACGATGAAAAGCGGGTTGAATTGTTGAAAAGTTTCTGGTTCGATGGGATTTGTTGTGCGGTAACCATTGTAGAAATAATAGCTTAATCCAACACCAAGCATTACCATACCGATACCCAGAAGCTTTATGTAAAGTTCATTCTTTTTATTAATCAGTAAAACCAAACCAATGATGGCACCGATGACAGATAGCAAGGCCTTCAGATCAAAGAAGATATTGGTAATTGGCCCAACTTCTTTAACCGTATAGTCACGAGCGAAGAATGTTAACGTTAAGCCATTTTGATGAAAGGACATCCAGAAGAAAATAACCACCAGGAAGACGAGTCCCAATGCGATAAGTCGTTGTTTTTCTTCTTCCCAGGGCATTTTATTCGCCTGGTTGGCTGGTGATGCTTTTTCGATGGCCTTTTTATTGGGTAATAATTTATGGAAAAGCAGATAGCTTAATAAAGAAATGACCATCGCTACAGCCGCAATTCCAAACGCATAATTATAGCCTTTGGAGAAGACTTCAAGATAATTTTTAGCAAATTGACCTAAATCGGCTACCGGACCAGCGATGTTTGCCCCATCGGCCAGTTTTTGAAAGACAGAAACGTCCTGGAGATGATTCTTCATCAATTGATGACAAAGTGCGGGAAGATTGGCATCGTGCCGAAGCCCTTGAGTACCCAGGTACCAGTTACGCATGGCCGTGGCGGCATTGGGCGCGAAAAAAGCACCAATGTTGATACCCATGTAAAAAAGCATGAATGCTGAATCCCGAAGTTTCGAGTACTGCTCATTATCATACATCTGCCCCACAAGCGCCTGAAGATTGCCTTTGAATAAACCGTTCCCCAAGGCGATGGTAAAGAGGCCAATTACGGTGATGGTTAAGCTCATCCCCGGAATCGCAATGATGACATAACCCAGGAGCATAATGATAATTCCAACCATTATGATACCTTTGTAATTCTTGGTGAAATCAGCCAGTAATCCGCCTACCAGGGCCAGCGCATAAATTCCAAAGTAAAACCAACTATAAATATTGCCGGCCTTCTCCTCTGAAAGACCATATTTCGCTTGCAGGAACAGAACCAGAATGGCCATCATGGTATAAAAGCCAAACCGTTCCCCCATATTGGCAAAAAAAGCAACGATCAAACCTTTTGGGTGACCTTTGAACATAAAAAAACCTCCTCTAAAATGTGTATCTGTCGGAATGTTAATGAATTAATCTTTTTTACAGTCTGGTCCACGCATCTATTCATCCCCATGATTTAAAATTGATGAGAAAGTTACAAATACTTAATTGCAATGTCAATAGAAATTTTCAGGATATGACAAACTCATGTTTCACGCATTACGCATCACGCTCCGATTTTTTTCCATCAAATTTATTATCCAGACAAAAGATACCTATACAAAATTTTGATATTTCTATTGAAATTCTGTAAAACGCTGGTTATATTTTAAAGCAGTTATTTTTTAATTCATATCGACCCTGAGCACTGGTCGAATGGAACGCAAAACTCAGCATAAAAAAATCACCCTTCATTCTTAAGGGGATATCTTTTGAATAACCTTTAATTTAAAAAAATAGGCCCCAAAAATGAATCGTCGAAATTTTTTTTAAAAAGAACAATGATGGGAGCCGGCGTCGCATTATTATCAGCGCTGGCCTGTACAACCTCAAAAAAATCGAATTTTCTTTTTCTCTATGCGGATGATTTGTCTCCTGAAGCCCTGAGTGTTCTGGGGAGTCAGGTGCAGATACCAAACCTCGATCGTTTGGCCCGGCGGGGTGTGATTTTCACAAATACCTACAACCCGGGGGGGCATGGCGCAATTTGTGTTGCCAGCCGAACCATGTTACTGACGGGACATTTTCTATGGAATGCCCATAAACTGGAATCCAGGCTTGATGAGGAATTACAGGCGGGTCGATTGTGGCCACAATATCTGGCGCTGGCTGGATATGACACCTATATGACGGGAAAATGGCATGTGAATACCGACGCCCAAAAACATTTAAGACAACCATTCATATTCAACCGGGCGGAATGCCGAAAACGGTCGACGCCAGCTATAATCGACCACTTGAAGGAAAACCTGACTTGTGGTCACCCAGTGATTCAACACTCGGTGGATTTTGGGAAGGGGGTGAACACTGGAGTGAAGTAATGGCGGATAACGCAATGAATTTTCTAAATCAGGCAAAAAATCGTGCAAATCCATTTTTTATGTATCTTGCTTTTAACGCGGCACATGATCCCCGCCAATCACCGGAATCTTATCTCGAAAAATATCCAGTAGAAAAGATAGATGTCCCGGATAATTTTCTGGATCAGTATCCTTTTCATCATGAAATTGGATGTGGGGAAACGCTTCGCGATGAAAAATTGGCACCTTTTCCCCGGACTGAAAATGCTGTCAAAGTACATCGACGGGGATATTATGCCATTATCAGCCATCTGGCTGCGCTGGAAAAATCAGGGAAAATGAAAAGCACCTATATTTTCTTTACGGCGGATAATGGTCTGGCTATTGGTCATCATGGCCTGTTTGGGAAGCAGAATATGTTTGAACATAGTATGAAAGTGCCATTAATTGTTACCGGCCCCGGGATTCCCCCTGAAAAGCGAATTGAAGCGCCGGTTTATCTTCAGGATATTATGCCCGCAACGCTGGGGCCGGTATCCCAATCCCGGAATATATTCAATTCAGAAGTCTGAAACCGCTGATTGCTGGCAAAAGAGAAAAAAATTATGAATCGATCTATGGCGGTTACATGAATTTGCAGCGACTGGTTCGGAAGGATGATTTTAAACTGATATACTATCCCAAAATTGACAAAATACTTCTTTTTAAATTAAAAAATGACCCGCTGGAAATGAATGATTTATCAGGTCTGGTGGAATATGTGACCAAAATAAATGAATTGAAACAGGAATTAATTAAAGTGCAACCAATAGTAGGGGATACACTATCGTTAGCCTGGTAAAATGGTATAAAGTGTTAATTAACTTTAAAATTCACTATGAAAAGTTCGTTTGATTTTACTGATTTTGAAAAGAGTGGGAATCAAGTTTTATCCATAACATCTTGTTGGCGTCGTGTCATGGTCTCTTGATGGCAAAATTGATAAAAAATCCAATTTGAAAGTGTTGCTCAGAATATACAAAATTTCCAGACATTTTCTTTTTCATGGAATTAAAATAGTTTTTATTTGTCTAATTAGCACGACGAGGTTGAAAAAATCTTCGTACATTTTAAAAGATAATCCATTGATAATTAATGATTTAATAGCTAACAACGGAGGAAATTATGCGTAAATTAGGTTTGATCCTGATGGCGTTTGTTTTTTTATTTTCAATGATTTTAATTGCTGAAGAGGGAAAAGTCAATTTTTCCGGTACCTGGTCTTTTAACAAAGATAAAAGTGAGGCTGGTGGCGATGGTGGCCGTGGACCGGGACGAATGGCTTCCAGCAAGCTTGTTGTGAAGCAGGAAAAAGATAAAATCGTTATCGAAAGAACCGGTCAGGGCCGTGGCGGTGAAACTTTTACCCAAAAGGAAGAGCTTACATTAGATGGTAAAGAAAATAAGGTAGAAGGTTTTGGCGGCCGCGAACGAACAGTTGTCGTAAAATGGACGGATGAGGGCAAAACTTTAACCATTAGTTCCCGGATGATCTTCGAACGAAATGGAGAGGAATTTGAAATGAAATCATCCGAAGTGTGGAGCCTTGACAATGAAGGCAAAGATTTGGTGATAAATTCCACTCGCAATACCCCTCGTGGCGAACGAAAGAGCAAGCTGGTTTATACGAAAAGCGAATAGTGCCTTATTCGTGTGGGAGAGTAAGAGTCGGGAGAGGGGGAGAATTTATGCCTCAGGGAGGTTGCTTTTTCTCCCACTCACCCACTCTTTGTTTCGTTATCCATTCGTCTTCGGATTTAACTACTTGTTAAACAAGTGAATATATATCCATCCGGTTACCTTTTCATATTTTATCCTCGATTATCATAAAGATTTAATGGTGGAATAATTTTAAGGCAGAATAATTGAATCAAAAAAATGTTGCTAACCGCTTTATTATTTTTGACTTAATCATTTGGCCCTTTCTCAATAATTATTCCACCATTTAATCATTCTGCCTTTAAAATTCCATTGATTTTAAAGAAATATTTTGCTATTCTATTGGACAGATTAAATTTCTGCTCAGGCAACTATTTTTTCAAAATCAAATCAGCGCTCATTATAAGTTATGAGGACCAATGATGAAGAAAACAATATTTTTCTTAACACTAATCGGAGCTATCATGATGAACTGCTCGTCCGAAATCAAAAATCAAAATTATCCGACAAATCAGGCACCTTTGCTGCAAACACAATTTGTGAAATTACCGCTGGGCACCATTCATCCAAAAGGATGGCTTAAGGATCAACTGGGTGCCCTGAAAGATGGATTAACCGGCCATCTGGATGAATTCTGGCCGGACTTAATCAATTCCGCCTGGAAAGGTGGCACTGGTGAAGCCTGGGAACGCGGGCCGTATTATCTGGACGGACTGGTACCACTGGCGTATTTATTGGAAGATTCGGCCTTAATTGCCAAGACCAAACCTTTTATTGAATGGATGCTGCAAAGCGGGCAAGCCAATGGCTGGTTTGGGCCGCATCAAAATCAGGATCGCTGGCCGCTGGCAGTGGCATTAAAAGTTATTCTGCAATATCATGAAGCGACCAATGATCCGCGGGCACTGGATTTGATTAAAAATTATTTTCGTTATCTCGGTGAAAATCCACCGGATTGGCCAGATAGCACCTGGCGCGGGGTTCGGGCCATGGAACATGCCGTCACCGGCTATTGGCTTTATCGCCGAACTGGTGATCCGGAAGTTCTGAAAGTGACTCAATCAATTTTTGAAAATAGTTTCGATTGGACAAAATATTTGGTGGAATTTCCCTGGGACTCCCGTGCACTGGCTGAGAAACGAATTCCATTGAACTGGAAAGCCGATGGTTTGACTGCACATGTCGTCAATGTCGCGATGGCAACGAAATATCCTGGAATCTGGTATCAGCAAGGGAAGGATGAAAAATACCGACAGGCGGTTTATCAAGGGCTGGCGAATCTGGATTTGCATCATGGGCAAATTGGCGGCCGGTTTTCGGGTGATGAGCATCTTTCAGGGAAACGACCCACGCAGGGAACTGAACTTTGTGCCGTTGTGGAATTTATGTTTTCACTCGAAAATCTGATTGAAATTATGGGGGATCCCCTCCTGGCTGATCGGCTGGAATTGCTGGCGTATAATGCCTTGCCGGGAACGATGACGCCGGATTGCTGGGCGCATCAGTATGATCAGCAATCGAATCAGGTATTGGTTTCAGACGCGCCACGGGAATGGAGTACCAATGGGAACACCTCAAATGTTTATGGCTTAATGCCCAATTATCCGTGCTGCCTGGCGAATATGCATCAAGGCTGGCCGAAGCTGGTTCAGAGTATGTGGATGGCCACGCATGATCAGGGACTGGCAGCAATTGTTTATGGACCCTGTGAGGTTCGGGCAAAAGTTGGTAAAAATATCGCAGTCAAAGTTACGGAAGAAACCAATTATCCTTTTGATGATGTCATCAAATTCACACTTGAACTGTCTGAAGCGACGGCGTTTCCGCTTCAATTCCGGATTCCCCAATGGGTTGATCAGGCTTATCTGCTTGTTAAAGATAAAAAAATTCCGGTTGAGGCCGGTAAATTTGCAAAATTGGCAGAAAAATGGCAGTCCGGTGATGTCATTCAACTGGTACTGCCTTCTAAAATTCAAACTGAATCCCGTTTCAATAATTCGATTGCCATCCAACGGGGTCCTTTGTACTATGTGCTGCGAATCGGGAAGGCTTATCAGAAAATCAAATTATCCTCAAGCAAAATAACCAGCATCGATTATTTGGGATCAGTGGATTGGGCGATTGAACCGACGACTCCCTGGAACTATGGACTTTTGGTTGATAAAAATGATCCGGAAAAAAGTATTCAGGTTGAGAAACGTGCTATTTCAATTTATCCATTCAGCGATGTGGGAGAAATGATTTATCATGCAGCGAGTGGGGAATATGTGATATGGCCGGAATCGGCGCCGATAGTCCTGAAAGTCAGCGGGCAGCAGATTCCGGAATGGGGCATCCGTAATAATTCAGCCGATGATCCACCGGTAAGTCCGGTAATTTCCTCACAACCCGTTGAAGAATTGCAATTGGTTCCCTATGGCTGTGCGCGATTGCGTATCAGCGAATTTCCGATGCTGAGATAATAATCATTATCCTCTCAAAAAGCAGGCGCCAGACCTTCGGGGTTTTTGGGGTGAATTCAATTGATTATATTGAATCTTAAAAGTAAAACCTCGAAGGTCTTACCCCCGATTTTTAGGGGTATATGTTGTTGTGTAACCAATCACCGGGTGAAAGCAAACAATTTTCATTTTTTGTATCCAGGGCAGCGGTGGATAAAGTCTGCTGGAATATCCTCAAGCCGACGGCGCCTCATCAAAAGATCAGCTTTGCTGAAAAGGGTGAACACTTTATTGAATGTTGTCATCCGACATTGTCGCTGAAAAAGATTGAGAAAGATAACGTTGGCTGGATTTGACCCATAAGGTAATAAGGTTAAATTGCAGGGACTCTTGAATTGTTACTAAGGTCAATAAGGTCGATTGGGTTTGATCGCGCGGCCTGGTTGATTAAAAACCTTATTCACCTGAGGAATCAGTAAAACCGGCGACACAACAAATTTGATACGATTCCCTGTGATCGGTTACCTTTTTGCGCTGAACCAAAAGCCTTGAACCTGTGAACGCATCCATTTAATCGGTCATGTAGCGTAATATAAACATAAACCCGGGAAATGTAAATAAAAAAATAAACTATTTGATACTCGAACAAGATTCGCTACTGAATTTGGGCGCGTGAAATATGTCGGTAAATTCGAAAATGCGAATTCATGGAAATAACCCTGCGAGAGGTTCTTTAAATTGGTCAATTGGGTCTAAAAGGCGCTTCTGATCGATAATATAGCCGGCAGATCAAAAAACCTCGCGCCGGGTTCATTTAGATTTACCAGAGAGCTTTCCTCAATCAAACATCCTCATATCCACCATATTTTAGCAAAAACAAAATGAAGGACTGTTGCTAACTTTATCGTGTTACATGATTTTTAATTGACTTTTTTTCCCGGTTTTCATACTATTTAAAATTATCAATTAGAAATTTTAACTTAAGAAAGGAAATGATGATGAAAAAATTTTTAGCAATAGTATCGTTGATCGTATTCGTATTGGGTGTTTCGCAAACGCTTTGGTCTGCAAAACTCACGGAATTAAAGGTGGTGGACAAAGATTACCTGCTGCTTAATTTCAAAGACGGGGAGGTGAAATTTGTCGATGATGGCAAAGGTACGGGAGCCTATTCCGGGACTTCTGATGACCCGAAAAACAACTATGTCGTTTCTTACGGCAAAGCACTGGATATAACAAATGCAGTGGATGTCCGCAACTGGATCATCAAATCCGATAATGATAGCCGTTATGGAACAGTCGGTTTATCTCCAAAAGTTGTTTTTCGAACTACGAGAGTTAACGGCATGTCCTATACCGGCTGGGATCCCGTCAATAGTGATCACGGCTTTAATTATACCATTGAACATTTTATTTACCTCGGAATGCCATCCTCCATGGAGCCGGGGAAAAATTATACGGTTGAGATAAATGGAAATATCAATTCAGACTCCAGTTCCCAAACGCTTACTTTTGATATTTTTAATTGCCCTTCCGAGGCGATTCATACTAACCTGGTGGGATACATGAGCAGTTCGAGAATCAAGGCGGCGGACCTGTATCATTTTCTGGGCGATGGGGGCAATCGGGATTATGCCGGTTTTGTTGGTAATACAGTTTATATCTACAACGTGGACACCAAAGAATCACAGCCCGTTGGTTCGGTATCGTTTTGGATGAAAAACAGGAAGGAAACGCAGTGGAACCTGACCGGCTCCGATGTTTGGAATATTGATTTTACCGGATTTAATCAACCGGGAACGTTTCGTCTGGCCGTTGAAGGCATTGGCTGCAGTGAGGATTTTGAAATTAAAGATGACATCTATCATGATCCGTATAAAGTTGCGGTGCTGGGCTATTTTTACATGCGAATCGGACAGGATAACCTCGATATGAGGCCGGTTCCGCGACGTCCGTTGTACATTCAGGATAAAGATCCGGCGAATTGCAAAATCTATGTTACCGATATGCATCCCTATCATCCACAGTGGGAAAAATTTGTCTCTGGTGACAAATGGAATAAGCCGGAAAGTTGGTCCCTTTACCGAAAACCAGGCAATCCAACCAATCCCAGGGCTATTGGCGGCCATAGTGACGCCCTGGACTGGGACCGGCATCTGGGGCATGTGGTCAATATCTATGATCTCTGTCTGGCCTATATTCTCAGTGATGGCGCGTTAAATGATGATGATCTCAGAATTGCCGAAAGTGGAAATGGCATTCCCGATATACTCGATGAAGCCCGAAATGAAGTCGATTTCTGGCTCAATCTGCGCTATAATGGCGGCTATTCGCATGGTTTGACTAATCCGGATGGCGGTAACCGATTGTACCAGGCGGATAACACGCCAATCGCCGCCTGGGCCAATGCGCTGAACAGTGCCATGCTGGCTTATTGTTTTCAGATAGCCGGACTGAATGAGTTGAGAACCACTTATAAGGATTCAGCAATTATCGCTTATAATTACGCCAATAATCTGTCGGATCCGATGCTGAATACGCAGATGGAAGGGATCCGAGGGGTTGATTTTAAAATGATGACAGCGGCCTTTCTTTATAATTTGACCGGCGATGTCGTTTATGAAGCGGTGGTCCAAAAAGAAAGCATGGTGATTAACTCATCTTCCAGTATTTATCAGCAGGGATCGTATAATCAAATATGGGGAACCGCGGCTTATCTCCTGTCCGGGCGGGAAATCCATTACCCGAACTTGCATAAAAATATGAAAGCTGCCATTATTGCTGAAGCAAAGAGTAAAGAAGTGGACAATATCAGCAAACGACCCTCCCGTCGTGGATACAGCAATGAACAGGCCTGGTGGCAAACCAACCAGGATATGGCCAGAACGGTATTGGCGCATGCTGTTACCGACAATCCAACCGAAAAAGTTTCTTTTTTGGATGCTTTGCTGCTGGAAGCCGACTGGGGACTGGGTCGTAATCCGCTCAACATGATTCAGATGACCACTGCCACCACCGAACTGGCTGATAAACGCAGTGTTGAAAATTGTTACACTGCTGGCCGGGATGACGGGAGCCCGGGTCTTCATCCGGGACATACGCCATATTTAAATACAGAAGGGTGGGGCGGAACGATGGTCGGTAGTAATCCGCTGAAAGTTTTAAACAAATTTTATCCAGCGATTAATAATTGGCCACATGCTTCAAAATATATCAATACCAGATACATCTGGGCCCATTCGGAATTCACACCACGGCAAACGATGCGCGGTAAAGCCCTTATCTACGCCTACTTATATAGTCTTTCCAAAAGTGGTGGTAACATCACACCGATACTCCTGGCTGACGCCGGTCCGGATCAAAGACTTATTGACGAAGATGATGATGGTCAGGAAACCGTTCATCTGGATGCTTCCGGCAGTTATTCCAGCCAGAGTGAGATAACCAGCTACCAATGGCGCCTGAATGACAAAGAACTGGCCACCGGAAAAACCGCTCAGGTTGAACTGGAAATTGGAAATTATATTATCATTTTGATAGTGAAGAATGCCAATAGTGAGCGTGCCACTGATACCGTAAAAGTAGAAATCGTCTCAAAGACTTCAGGCAAAAAAGCTGATTATGATTTTGAAACTATCAATCAATTTAACGACTGGTACGTTCAGAACTGGGGTCAAAAAGGCGGAACCCCAATTGCTACGCGCAGCAGTGAAAAAGCACGTACGGGCGCCTATAGCTATCAAATAAAAGGGAATATCGTTCCTGAATCAGAAATTGCTTTCAGGCATGATGGTTCTCTTCAGGATGGTATTATTTCATTGGTTTATCACATCTGGATTCCTCAGGCAATCGTGGATTCCGCCAAAGCTTTATATAAAAGGGATAGTACCCGGGTCGGTGGAATGCAAAATTTTCTGATGCATACAAGCTGGCAATGGATAAGCCAATGGTACAATTTAAAAGACCTGAAGGGTGATGCCTGGAATAGACTCGAACTAAAAATCCCCGAAAATGTAAAAAATTCAACAATCCAGGCCATTGGCCTCTCTTTCACGGTCATCGGCGTTAACGCCGGTGAAAATAACGTCTATATCGATGATATTTTCTTTGAGAAGGCGACCGCGATTGATGATCCAGCTAATAAATTAGCCCGGATACCGGATGATTTTAAGCTCTTCCCCAATTATCCAAATCCTTTTAATCCTGAAACAAAAATCAGGTATGATTTGCCACAGGACACCCATGTCAAAATAAATGTCTATAATATCGCCGGACATTATATTAAAAATCTGGTAAACGAAAATAAAAATGCTGGCAGCTATGAAGTCATCTTTGACGGGAGTGAACTGGCCAGTGGGGTCTATTTTTATTCTTTGGAAGCCGGCGCGTACAGGGACGTTAAGAAGTTGATTTTATTGAAATAGTACCGGATGACTTTTTTAAAAAAGGCATCCAATTTTCCTGTCACTAAATTTATGAGGTTTGCTGGAAATGAAAAATTTATTATTATTCATACTGATTTTAGGATTATTCAGTTTTACTTACGCCAGAATAAAGCCCGTTCAATTAACCTGTGAATATTTAACCAATCCTCAGGTTATTGACGTCCTGAATCCGCGGCTTTCATGGATAAATATTGCCGATGAAAGCGAACGGGGGCAGGAACAGACGGCTTTTCAAATCAGGGTAGCCGGTTCAATCGATAAGCTGGAAAAACCTGACCTCTGGGATAGCAAAAAAGTAATGGGGAATCAGTCAATCCGCGTGCTTTATAATGGCAGAAAGTTAAAATCACGGCAGGACTGCTGGTGGCAGGTCCGGGTGTGGGATATTAATGGTGAGGTGTCCGCATGGAGTGAGCCGGCCTTCTGGCATGTTGGTTTGTTAAACCGGAATGACTGGAAAGCACAGTGGATCGGTGCGCCTTGGCAGGGTGAAGAATTAGCACCCAAACCGACCTACCCCGGTGCGCCATTACAGCCTGAACATATCCCTCCGCCAGCGCCGATGTTCAGAAAAGCTTTCAACCTGAAAAAAGAGGTCAGCAAAGCGATGGCCTACGTAACCGGTCTGGGTTATTTTGAGTTTTATGTGAATGGCCAAAAAGTTGGCGATGATGTCCTGGTTCCCAATCAGACCAATTATGGCAAACGTCCAGGCTTGATGGCGCAGAATATTCCGCTTCCGGATGACTTCAAGGAATACAAAGTGATGTATCTGGCATACAACATTAAGGATAAGCTGAATCAGGGCGATAATGCCATTGGCAGTATTGTCGGGAATGGATTTTATAATCCGGCCAATTATTGGGCACAGGGCTATGGAACGCCCCGTTTTGTGGCACAGATTCATATCACGTATACCGATGGTTCGCAGGAGATAATCGTCACCGACGCCACCTGGAAAGCCTCACGCAGTCCGATTCTTTTTGATATGGTTTATTATGGCGAACATTACGATGCCCGGCTGGAACAGGAAGGCTGGTGTCGTCCGGGTTTTGATGATGCTTCCTGGGAAAACGCTGCCATCAGAAAAGCACCGGAAGGCAAACTGGTTGCCCATACCGCCTATACAGATCAAGTGACAGAACGCCTGAAGCCTGTTCGTATTGAGAAAATGTACGACGGGCGCTATAAAATTGATTTTGGTGTGGAAATTTCCGGCTGGGTAAAACTGGAAAATATCACAGGGCCAGCAGGACACAAGATTGAAATCAAGTATCTGAGTAATTCATTCTCGGGAGATAATTCATACATTTTCAACGGGAAAAAAGACCAGCATTATGCGGCCAGGTTCAACTGGTTTGTGTTCCGGGAAGTGGAGGTAATGAACTGGCCAGGAGTGCTCCACCCCGAACAGATTACGGCTGAAGTGGTGCAGACGGCCATCAACGAATCAGCGGTTTTTGAAACCTCAAATCCGCTTTTCAATGAAATCAATAAAATATGGAGAAGGAGCCAAACCGACAATATGCACGGCGGAATTGCCAGCGATTGTCCGCATCGGGAACGTTCGCCCTATACCGGCGATGGTCAGGTTGCCTGCGTCACGGTCATGCATAATTATGATGCCAGGAATTTTTACCACAAGTGGATTCACGACATGATCGGCGCGCAAATTATCGAAACGGGATATGTACCCAATGGCGCGCCGTGGCAGCCCGGTTGCGGCGGTGGTGTCGCCTGGGGAGCGGCTATTAGTATCATTCCGTGGGAATTTTATTTGCATTACGGATCGAAAGACATTCTGGAAGATGCTTACCCGGCAATGAAAGAGTATATTCGGTACATGCAAACCTGGGTTGATCAGGACGGCATCATGTTTTCGCAACGGGTCGGTAAGGATGGTAAGGTATTAAAATGGTTGAATCTGGGAGAATGGGTAACACCTGGTAAGTTACCGCCGGATGATCTGGTGCATACATTTTACTTCTGGCGCTGTGCGGATTTAACCGCTAAAGCTGCGAAAGTTCTGGGCAAAACTGATGAAGCCAAAAAATATGACCAATTGGCGCAGGGAACAAAAGCAGCATTTCATAAACGATTTTACAATCCGGAAACTGGTTTTTATGGCCCGGGCGGAAGCAATATTTTTGCGTTAAAAATGGGCGTGCCCGATGAATACGATGAAAAAGTGATAAATGCGGTAAAAGAAGAGCTTCAGGCTAATAATGGTCATCTGAACACGGGGATTTTCGGCACACAATTTTTCTTTGAAACCTTGTCCGAAAATAGGATGCACCAGGAGGCGTACGAAGCCATGAACAAAACCGATGAACCCGGCTATGGCCGCTGGCTAAAACTGGGGGCCACAACAACCTGGGAACATTGGGGAACCGGGGGATCGCATAATCATCCCATGTTTGGTGGCGGACTGGTCTGGTTTTATCGCAAACTGGCCGGGATGCAGGCCGATTTGAATGAACCCGGTTATCGTCACCTGATATTTCGCCCGCAACCAGTGGAGGGGCTTTCTTTTGTAAAATATTTTAATCATACATCTTATGGAAAAGCAGGCATTTTCTGGCGGAATCAGGAAGGTAAATTTGTAATGGAAATTTCTGTTCCTGTTAGTTGCCGGGCCACTGTCTTTGTACCCGCGGCTGAAGACCAGACCATTTTGGAGGGTGGTGTTGCTGTCGTTAATGATAAAAATATCAAAGAAAATGGAAGCGAGGGGGACTATAGAATATTTTTAGTGAATAGCGGGAATTATACATTGAGTGTAGAGTAATTTATTAAATCAGCTTGTTAAATTTATCACAATTATCGATTACTTGTAAAAAAAATTGTCAATTGAAAACAGTAAGCTTATCTTTCGTTGCACTTCTCCGCGGTGCAATGCCGCGGGATCGTTCTGCGTCCCGTCAGGTGAAAATCGATGTCAATGAAAGACGAATTGATAATTGAAAATTGTTAATTGATAATTATTAATTTTTTATGTCCCGCCGGTATTATTGAAAATAGCCCATTAATTTATCGCTGGGGAATAAAGCGCCGGATCACTCCTGGTGTTCAGTCCGAAAAATCATTAACAATTGACCATTTACAATTTTCAATTGACAATTAAATTATTAAAAAATACACGACCGTGACCTCCAAAGTGACGGTCATGCGTATATTAAAGGTCAATTGGATTGAATCAAACCACCTGAGGCTAAAGCCTAAGGCTCAAATATGGCAGGACACTGGAGCGCCTTTAGAGTGCTTCCTCCTTTCCTGATGCTTTAGCATCAGGCCCCTGTGAACGGTTACCAGTATCCGTATCCGTTCATAGGGAGAATCGAAACCGTCATTCCCGCATGTTTACTCGACAAAATCATTTGAGTACAAGTTTGGCGGGAATCCATATTTTTTTAGATAAATGGATGCCCGACAAAAGCATTCGGGCATGACAAAAGCGTTTAATTTATGACTCCTGTGAACGGTTACAGAAATTTTCGTTAGCCAATTTTTATTATTTGGATGAGTTCAGACGAAACGAGTCGCATCCTGTCATCCTGAGTGAAGCGAAGAATCTTTCAGGTTGTTTCAGATATAGATCCTTCACTTCACTCCGTTCAGGATGACAAAAAGAGACTTTTGAGTGTGGGCTCATAGATTGAAAAAATAAAAAATCTGTGAAATCAGCAAAATCTGGGGTGATACATTTGTCTCAGTAGATGTTAAATATCAAATTTAACACCCTGAGCCAGCGGCAAGGCGTTGGACCAGTTAATGGTGTTGGTTTGACGACGCATGTATGCTTTCCAGGCATCGGAGCCGGATTCGCGGCCACCGCCCGTTTCTTTTTCGCCACCAAACGCGCCACCAATTTCAGCACCCGAAGTCCCGATATTGACATTGGCAATGCCGCAATCGCTGCCGCGATGGCTTAAAAATAGCTCGGATTCCTGCAGGTTCCTGGTAAAAATTGCCGACGAGAGTCCCTGTGGAACATTATTATGAATGTGAATGGCTTCTTCAATGTCTTTATATTTCAGAGCATATAAAACCGGTGCAAAAGTTTCGTCTTTTACAATCTGCGAATCAGCCTTAACTTCAGCAATACAAGGTGTTACATAACAGGGAGAGCCATACTTTTGGGCATCCAGTCGTTCGCCGCCAACGAGAATTTTTCCACCTTCTTTTTTAATTCGTTCCAAAGCCGCCATCATGTCAAAAACAGCGCCTTCATCCACTAATGGCCCCATGAGAATGTTTGAATCCAGTGGATTGCCGATGCGAACTTGCTGGTAACTTTTAACCAGACGATCCAGCAGTTTATCATAAACTGATTCATGGACAATAATACGCCGGGTTGAGGTACAGCGCTGGCCGGCGGTACCCACTGCACCGAATAATATTGAACGCACGGCCATTTCAAGATCGGCAGAACCGGCAACGATGATGGCATTATTACCACCGAGTTCCAGGATCGTTCGTCCCAGTCGAGCGCCGACCACCTGACCAATCCGGATACCCATCTGGGTGCTGCCGGTGGCACTAATGAGGGAAATCCGACGGTCACCAATGAGTTTTTCACCTATCGTCGAGCCTTTTCCAATCACCAGACTCATGAGTGCCGGGGGAATTCCATGTTTTTCTAAAATTGGCTTTATGATCTTCGTACAGGCAATCGCCGTGAGTGGTGTTTTGCTGGAAGGTTTCCAGATCATGGCATCACCACACGCCCCTGCAATTGCCATATTCCAGGACCAGACCGCCACCGGAAAATTGAAAGCCGAAATGATGCCAATAATCCCCAGTGGGTGCCACTGTTCGTACATCCGATGTTCGGGACGCTCACTATGCATGGTGAGGCCATAAAGTTGGCGGGATAGTCCCGTGGCAAAGAAACAGATATCGATCATTTCCTGGACTTCGCCCATTCCTTCGGTTAATATTTTTCCCATTTCAAGGGTAACCAATTTACCCAATGGTTCTTTGAATTTTTTTAGTTCCAATCCAATATCAAGCAGCACTTCGCCACGTTTCGGGGCTGGCAGCTTGCGCCAAAATTGAAAAGCTTCCTGGGCGCGTTCGACAATGATATCATAATCTTTTTCGCTGGCCTGTTTAACACGCCCCAGCACCTGATTATTAATTGGCGAGATGGATTCGAGAATATCGCCACCGGCATCCGTTATCCATTCACCAGCAAATGCCCCATAATTTAATTCATCGAGACTAAATAATTTGAGAACGTTTTGCATAAAAATCTCCTTGTTCTGGTTTCAAAAATAGAAATAGATTCACGCTGATTTATTGAATTTATCACAATGTTGTATAGAAGTCAAGGATAAAAATAAATTTAAAATGAAAATTTTTTTCTTGACTATTTAACAGAATCTTCTTATATTATCCTATGCAAAAATCGAAAAAAGGAAAAAAAGAGAAAGTATACGCTGCCAAGCCTATTCAGAAAGTGGAATCACCTGGTGAGCAAAAGGTGGAGCCAATTTTTGGGATTCGAAATTATATTATCATGGGTTTGGGATTAATTGTTTTGGTGGTTGGTTATTATTTTTTAGCCCAACCGGCCGCTGATCCGGGTAAACCCGCAGCCGAAGGTTTTTTATCATTGAGTGTGGCACCCATCCTGCTAGTCGTTGCATATTTGATAATTATTCCGGTTGCACTTTTGTTAAAAAGACCAAAGAAGACAGAAGAGCAAAGTTTATAATAAAATTTATCAGGGTGGTTAGCTCAGTTGGTTTAGAGCGCCTGCCTTACAAGCAGGAGGCCACTGGTTCAAGTCCAGTACTACCCATATTTTATTATACAAGGGGTCGTAGTGCAGTTTGGTTAGCACACTGGCCTGTCAAGCCAGAAGTCGCGGGTTCGAGCCCCGTCGACCCCGTTTTAAAAAGCCCTGATTTTGTAAAATCGGGGCTTTTTTTTGTTTAAAAATCAATGATAATAATTTCTGGTTTATAAAATAAAAATCCCCGAAATTTTTTGTTTCGGGGATTTTTTTATCGGGTCAATTTTTACTATTCAAAAATTATCCAGCGATTATTCACCAATCAGAACACTCTCCAGCGTTTCCAGAAATTGCGGTAACAGAACATTAAACATGAAACCCAATTGAATTTTTGCCTGGTTGAACAGAATACTAATCCGATAATTATCAAATAACACAATTATCAAACCTTTTTCATCAACCAGTTTCAAATAGAAATATTCACCAACCGAAGGCAAATCCGCTTCACTTTTCTCCAGCGTTGAGAGAAGATGATCGGTTACCTGGTTAAAAAAGGCAACCGCTTTGGGCAATGAATTATAACCAACAATAGAAAAACCATCTTCAGCGGTCCACACATCGCATGAAAGTAAACCATCCCCCAAATCCTTTTTGAGGTCGTTTATGGCACGTTCTAAATCTGCAGGACTCATATTTTCTCCTATTATGATACGTATTACTGTTTGTTAATTATATTGTTATGACAGAAAACTAAATTCTTCATCTGGATTATTCCGGGTGACGACAAATTCACCATACGCATCACCTTTTTCAATCCCCTTTGTCTGTTTGCTGATGAATGTTCGGAATCCATTAGGATAGGGTTCACCATAAGCGAGGTCCATAAAACCGGCGGAGACACCGGTGATCATGGGTGCCAGCACGTATGGTAATTTGCCACCTTTCGCTGTATCCGCTTCATAGTAATTATAGGCGCGAACGACCATCTTTTCGTTGGGTACCAATTCAACGATTTCGGCATTCGCCCAACCCCAGGCCGTGAAAACTGCATATGCACCATATAAAATATCCTCAGGTACTTTTTCGACCATTGGGGCAACTACTGCTTTCCATTCCTCAGACGTGATAATGCCATAACCGGTATTATAGCCGCATTCGGTGGCAGCATTATACAACAGCCCCCAGGCAGCTTCCTGTAAATCGGGAAGAACCGTTTTCATAATTTTTACGGCAAAATTATTCCAGAATGTTGTTGGTAACTGGGTCACCAACACATTGAAACTTGGTATTAAACCTTCGTTATTACCTTTTATTTCAAGTTTCGATAATGAATCAATGATTTTTTGTCTGTCGATAGCCATTTTTAATCCCTTCTTATTTCTTGGTAACTGAAAATTGTGATTTATCGGCGCCGGCAACAATTGAAGCTGTTTCGGTTACTTCATAATTTTCGGGTGCCTGATTATGCATGGCGGCGAATGCAGCTTTGAGATACCCACTCGTGATGAAATTAACCGATTTTTGCCGATTTCCCCATTTTTTAATCCATCCTGAATCAATGTGTGAAAATGGCATTTCAACCTGACCGTTTTGTGCTGAAGAATCTTTAACAACTAGTTTACCCATACCAGTGAATGCATAAAAATCTTCAACGATTTTTGCGCGATCTGCCAGATCATTTACCTGATTGGTTTGAAAATAATTTTGCAGTATCGGGAAGAAGGCTTCAACGGCGCTATCGGTAAGAATTTTGGGACCATCAAATAAATCACCCGCATCATCAGCTAACTGACTGTATAATGCCGCGAAGTGATGGCAATGCAGGACGGCATTCCAATCGTTCGTATAGTGTCGAAATGTTGTGGTGTCAAACTTCCGTGTAACTTTCAATTCTGCTGCCATAAATTAGACTCCTTTCGCTATTCATAATTGGGAACGTCATCAGTATTTAATAATTCTTTTAAAGCATCGCGGACTTTCTTAATATTTGCTTTGGTATCAGGTAGCGTCCGAACCTCGCTTGTTGACCAGCCGGTCTTTAATGATAACCGCATTCGTAACACATAGGCGCCTTTTTTCTTGGCGTAATCGTAATACTGCTCCAGAACTTTCCCCATTCTAGTGCTCCTTGTTTAGTTGATTAATAAGTTGAATTAATTCAAAAATGGATTTTTCCTGACAATTTCGACTAAAATTTACACGCATTGTATTAGAATCCACCACTCCTTTGATTTGATATACATTCTTCTTTTCAATTCGAAAGAATGGTCTTGGAAATTCGGGAAAGTATTCTAATGAATGGTCTTTTCCGAGTTCCATAATGAACTTTTCTGTGATGGATTCACTCAAATGGAACTCTTTAATGAACGATCCATCAAAGCAATCTTCGACGGTGACGACTTTTACGACTTCCATGTGCGGCCTCGTCCGATTGCCTGAATCGCATTGGCTAATGTCTCGATCGCTTCTGATTTTGTAAACCAGGAACAACTGATACGAACAGAACCTTTCGGCCACGAACCTAATTTTTGATGAATCAGTGGGGCACAATGCAATCCGGTTCGGGTGACGATTTGAAAAGCCTCCTGAAGGATTAATCCAATATCTTCTGGCGCGTGATCCCTTAGATTAAATGAGAGAACACCGCCTCGAAAATCTTCATTAACCGGCTTATACCAGATAATTTTATCATTGGCCAGTAATAATTCGCACAAGTGCTTTAAAAGTCTATGTTTATGATCGCTGATTTTTTTTATGCCAATTTCCTGAATGAATCTGATTCCGGCCCGCAAACCGGCGAAACCCGGCAAATTCATGGTTCCGGCTTCATATAAAATTGGCAATGTTTCTGGCTGATAAAGCAACTCACTCCGAACTCCTGTTCCTCCTTGCACCACTGGTTCAAAATTTGAAATACCGGAACCCAAATAAAATCCACCAGTTCCCATGGGTCCCATCAATCCTTTGTGCCCGGTAAACACGAGGATGATATTTTCAGGCCAGGTTGACAGGTCCATGTCAATTGAACCAGCACTTTGGGAAGCGTCGACAATTACAGGTATTTGATAGGGGTTACATATTTCAGCAATTTTTTGAACTGGTAATATCGTGCCATTCACATTCGAAACATGATTCAAGACCACAAAGGAGACCGCTTCTTCTTTCAATGCTTTTTCAAACGTCGTTAGGTCATAAAAATTATCTGGTTCCAGACAGGTAAGTTTTAGTTTCCCTTTTCGTTTCAGATGATTTAACGGACGTAATACCGAATTATGCTCCTGTATCGAAGTTAGACAATGTATATCAGGATAGCGGGATCCTAACCCATGGATTACATAATTCAATGAACTGGTTGATCCGGAAGTGAGGATAATTCGGGAAATATCATTTATCCTGAATAGTCTGGCAACTTCTTGCCGACAGTCTGTTAATATGTCATTACCTTCGCCAATACTCCCACGGCCCGGTTCAATGGGACACCTGTTGAGTGCATCCGTGACGGCATCAACTACTTCTTTCGGTTTTGGATAACTCGTTGCCGCATTGTTCAAATAAATCATTACTTTTCCAGAATCCCGTCACGAAAATTAAAAATAATTTACCATCCCAAATAAGACCTTTACAGGTGGTTTTATCTTCCGAATTTTGCATTTTTCAATTCAGCGCATCGAATTTTTAAAGGTTATTAAAAATAAATGATATAAGCTCTTTGCGCAAAGAACTCGAATTCTTAGAAAATTGCAAAGAATATACCATTATTTCAGGGGGGAACAATCGATATCACTTCATTCGGGATTTAAATTGCTGATATAAATGATTTCTCTATAATAGTCTGTTTTTAAATAAATTAGACTATGATATTTAAAAGATTCCCCATCGAAAATAGATGATTTTTTCAGGATACATGCGATAATGGTTAATAATATTTCATATGAATTGGTTTCTTTTATTTAAAAAATGACAATCCGATAACCTGGATTAAGAAATTTTGTTAAACCTGAAAAAGGTATATCGAATTTTTTTGCGCTGTCATGATTTGTGAATTCATTATCATGCACGCGTAAAAATACAACCGTTTGTCATTTCGAGCGCAAGATTCGTGTATATTCTTCAATAAACATCGGAATGTGTTCGCAGAACTCTTACACCCGCTCCCTCTGGGACAGGATTGGCGTGAGGATCAGTTTTTAACTCACCTCAGTTATAAAATTTTCAATTAATTATCCCTTTAACCTGAAGGCCATGGCCGGAACTTTTACCAAATTTTGAATGAACGAGTTCGTAATCGATTCTAATAGAAAAGATAGGGATGCTATCTTCCTGGTTCAGCCGGATAATTTGACAGCGAAGAGTGTTCAGGCGTAAAATTTGCTATTGAAATCGCCTTTATTTTTTAAATACATAAAGCTGCCTTATTACGATTGGAAAAGATGGATCTATTTAAACAACATATTGATAATGTGGCGACGGTTTTTGCAGCTATTTGGCAAAGAAAACCTGTAATTTTAGCTTTAAAAGAAGAAGTTAATAACGATTCAATTCTTGATACATTATTTAATTTCATTCCGGAATATCGTCAACCGATAATTTGTGGACAAATTTCAAAGAAAGTGTTTTTTGAACAGAAGAATGCGAAAAAATTATCTACCGACGATTTGGATTCGCTCATCGATACATTACATGCTTGTTACAATGAAGATGGGATTTTAAGTCTTCCAATTCAGACAATCTATCTCGATGCGGAGAAGAAAGATTTTGAGCGAGCTTTGTTGAATTTAAAATATGGGTGGATTGCGGTTACTTATCTTAAAGCATCGGATATTGCAACCATTTTCGATATGGCCGATTTGTCACCTATTTTATTACACGACAATGCCATGGCGTTATTTCCGATGGGAAAACCGGTTGATAATTCAATCGAAAAGAGTCTGTTACAACAGTGTGAAAATTCAAATTCTACGGTGAAACGATTTATTCTTCAAATGAAAATGAGTGAGGTTAAATTTTTATCCAAAGCCTTGCTTGATGAAATTGAGAAAGGGAATCGAATCAATCAGGTAGCGGTAGAAGAGCTATTTGGAATTAATGAGGCAATTTTTCATCGTACGCTGGATATTCTGAGAAGTGAATCCCAGGTTGATCCAATCCCTTATATTCATTTTTCAGTTCAGAGTGTTTCTAATTTTTTAAAACAAATAATGAAAATCAATGGCGTAATTGCTGTCGTGGCTGGCAGGAATGATAATTTATTAGCCATCGAGAAAAAGAAACAGGGTCTTCCGATTTCAATTGAACTGATTATGCCCTTTGTGGATATACTTAAAAAATCGAAAAATCAGGGATTTTGGGGGGATGATTTATCGTTGGTTATTAAATCGCAAGATAATCGTAAAATACTGTTCTGTTATAAATACTTTCCGCCTGAAAAAGAATACATTGGATTTGCCTTTTTTCTGGATGCGGAACTGAAAATATCGTTAATGATGTCAGAGATGGAAAAGATACTGGAGAAATTAAATTAAGAATCACCGCGAGGAAAAATAGATGGATTATGCAAATTTTGAAAATTTACTTATTTCTAAATTAGAAACATCACGGCCGGGTATTGCGGTGCTGGATAAGACCGGAAATATTCACTACGAGAGTTTTAATAATTTAGATTATGGCAAACAAAGTCTGGAAATTGCTGAGGAGACTGTTTTGCGATTGACCAATACGGTCGAGCAACAAAAATCAGATGTACCGGCGTATTTAATCCTGCAAGGCCAGAATGCCTTTCTTATTTTAATGCCGTCGATAAAATATCCCCATTATTATGTCGTCTTTAATAATAATGGACTGAATGTCGGGATGGCGCTTTTATGTGTGCAAAATGCAATTAAAGCCTTCGAGCAGCAAAATTAAAGAAAAATTTCCGTTCTGCTAAAGTTTTTGTGGTTTAATTGCCTGATACATCTTCGTTTCATGGTGAAACATTGGGAACATGATTAACAGACTGCAGAAATAGAAAAAAATTTGAATAATATATGCCATTTGAATATATTTATTGTTCGCGATATATCCGAGGAATCCAATAACACTAAAAGTGCCGCCAATCATGAACATCCAGCCAATCACTTGTGGCAATTTAATGGATTTGAAGAGAGATATTCCAAACAAAATCATCATCATTCCAGCCAGAAAAAGCCCCAGTAAAAGCTGCCCCAGGCTCAGTGAGTACGTTTGAATTAATCCCCAGTCGCTAAAATTGGCAATGATTGAATATTTTAATAATTCATCGCCAGTAGTCATAAATAATTTTGCCATTTTAGGAATTGAAGTGATTAAATTGAAGATAATCTGTAAATTGATCAGACTTGAGATAATACCGGCGATTATTCCAAACGTCGACGAAAGAAAATTGTTTTGTCGCGTAAAAATATAAAATCCCAGAATAACAGGAATTTGCAGTAAAAAAACAACAAAGATTAATGTAAACGGAACCGTCCAACACCAGTAATGATTGGCAATAAAGGTTAATTTCTCACTGAGAGAACCCCGGATTTCAGGTGTCGGAAATATCACCAACAGAACCAGACTTGCCAGGATAAGCAATCCAGAGATTAAAGCAGCATAACTCGCGAGTCGATAAAGACTGGCTTTATTTCTAAAAATCTCTTCGGGCATGTTTGACCTCATGAAAAGTAAAAATTTATTTTTTGATTCGTATGTTAACTTTAAATAAGACAATCCCCTGAAAATGGAAACATATTTTAAATTGAGTCGGACACGATTGATCTTGAATTGATAATTTAAATCTAATCAAATACAAATATAGAACAAAAAACAAAAAGAATCAAGCAAAACCTGTTTGCATAATAATGAAAATTTATGCTCCTGCATCAAACAAATTTTAAGTGTTACGTAAATGAAACTTATTGATAATGAACCGGCAAATAACGGAAAATCAGCTTCTATTGAATTCGATTCACGATTAACATCTAAAATGGAAATGCCAGCATTTATTAGATCGATGCGGACGGCATCGAAAATTTTAAAAAAATAAGCCTTGTCGCTATCTTGCCTCACGAATCATGCCTTACATTTAACCTGCTCCTTTTGTATTTTTTAAATACCTGCTGTAAAAAGTTAACATTTCCTGTAAAAAGCTTGTTTTTCATCAAAAAAAATTGATAAATTTAATTGGGCAGCATGGCATTTTTTAAATTTATGATGGAATTTTTTTTCCTGATGAAAAATTATATTGTCATTACCGCCTTTGTTTTGATGAATCTGCTGAGTGGACTTTTTTTAAATGGTGCGGAGAACAACCTTCAAACCAACGAAGAAATCCAGGATACAACAGTAATCAATGAAAATCACCCGGAATTTATGAAACAACGGATAAAAGAATGTCTGTCCAATACCCAATTCTATCATTTAAATTATGAAGAAAAAAGCCTCAATCTCCAATTGAAACGACTGGTTAATTTTGTTGAAAAGGGAACCGTTCGTTGGGATGCCTCGCTGGATGAAGTTGTTTTTCGGATGAATATGCTCCAACCAGATGACCAATTTAAAATTATTATGATTGGTGGCATGGCGACCGGGGCGCGCGAATTTTTAATAATGATGCGAAACGCGCTAAATCGACGCCGAATTAATTTCCTCTGGTTTGATGTTTATGGTGCCAGCATCTATGCTCGCCATCGCAAGCTTCCGATTCAGTTATCCCTTTCTTTTTCGATTCAAGGCGAAAAAGGCTTCAGTCTGTTTTATAAAGGAAGAAGATGGCTTTATAGTGCCTTTCAAAATCCGGCAGCTTATGATTATCAGGCAAATTATATCTATCTGCTACCCTGGACAGGAATTTACCTCGCCAAAACACGTTATCCCACCCATGTCTGGAAATCGACGGGTATTTTTCTTTTCAAATCAAAATTACATTTTGAACTGATTCATCAATATTGGAAACAAAATCCACGACAGTATTATCTTTACTGCCGGGTGCTTTGTAATTTGCCAGAATCGGTGAAGCGGTTCGATTTCCGGTTTATGGAAAAGCAGACCGGGACATATTGAGGAAGAATCATTTTTCGCTTAATCGATTAAATTTATGGGGTTTGATGCGTGAAGCGTAATGCGTAACTACTTGTTTTATTAGGAAATTATGATATAAAAATTGTAACCGTTTACAGCGTATATCGAATCTGTCATTCCCGCATGTTTTTGGCGGGAATCCATACTTTGTAGACCAATGGATGCCCAAAACTTGTACTCGAATGTTTTTATCGAGTAAGCATTCGGGCATGATAGAAGCCTTCATTTTATCATATCTGTGAATGGTTACAAAAAATCACGCCTTATCCCCCTCAATTTATCTTGTTCAACTGAAAAAAATTTCCTCTACCCGGCCAATTCGCACCGACCCAAATGATACAAAAACTTCATAACCTTTGTCGATTTAATTCTTGACATTCTCCCGAAAAACTTTTATGTTGACCAGCTTAAGCTTTGGCGTGATTTTGGGAACTCATGTTAAAGATCGGGAGCACACAGTGTTGTCTGTTATTTTCGAGATTCTATCGTGATTTGATTAAGGTGAAAATGCATCTTTCAAGGAGTGAAATAAATGATTTTATATAATGGATGGCTTAAATTTTGGTTTTTGATTTTATTAAATGTTCTAATCATTCAACACATTAGAGGTCGTGAGAAGAAGTTCATCTTTATTTTTGATTATCAAGGAAGTTCAATCGATTCGGCACAAGCTGAATTAAATCATCATATTCCTGATTTACTGGAAAATCATCTGCTAAAAAATAAAAATTTCATCGTCCAACGAGTTCAGGCTGAAGATTGGAAGAATTTTGATTGCTCCCGTGATACAATCAAGTCGAATCCACTGGCAATTTTTGGCTCATGGCAGGAAGAGGGGCAATTTATAAAGATATTTACCCGGCTGATTGCATTGGAAACCGGTGGTGATGTCCTGAAATATGAAAATTCCATTGCTATCAATGAATTTCAATCAAATATCAATTTTGCAATTCCTGAATTAGCCGAAACAATAAGCAACGATCTCCAGCATAAAGGTACACCGCTGGGGTATCCCGTTCTTCCTTCAGCGTTTGGCATTCTTTTGTGTGATTTTGCACCAGTTCAATCGACACCACTAAATAATTCGCTCGTATCATTTCGACAGCTTTTCCGGGATTCTTTGGAAAATTTTAAAAAAAAATATCAACTTGAAAATTTGAATTTTCAGCGACCTGAGCCGGGTCTGCTCACAAAACTTCACCCAGCGACGCAACAAGCTGGTATTTTTAATGTCACCCGATCGATTGGACAAAAATTAAACGCGAAATATATTTTTTCCTTATATATTAAACCAAATGCCAAAAATGTCACCGAATTTCCAGTCTATTTTCAGGTGTTGGATACGCTGTTATTGATTCCGGAATTAGTGTTCGATAGAGAGATATCCTTTCTGCCATCAGAAAATCTGGATCAGATAAGCTGGGCAAAAAATAATTGGCAGAAAAGTGAATTGACCTGGAAATTTTTAAAAGCAAATCTTCTTCTTCAAAATAAAAAATATGAACCAGCGTTTAATGAATTTTTAGCTTTTAAAAGGCAGTCGACAAAATTACCCCCGGAAGTAAGCAAAATCGCGTTAAATTTTTACCTGGCTACCGCTCGTTTATTACCGCTACTGGCCTCAAAAGGTGCGCAAAACGACAATTCAGTGAAATTTTGGAATGAATTAACCAAATTTTATCAAAAGGCATTATTTAATAGCGAAAAATCAGGTGCTAATTTAGTATCTATTTCAATATTAAATAATCTGGGTATCCTTAAACAGATGCAGGGAAAAAATGATTCAGCATTTGTCTGTTTTCAGAAAGCCCGGCAGAAAGCACAGACAGATGCTTTAAAAGCTGAGCGATTACGAATTAATCATAATTTGATGGTAATCTGGCAAATCCGCAAAAATTGGACAAAAGCCATGGAATTGCTGAATGAAAATGCTAAATTATTAACTGATTCCACTGACCGACGTAATTTGGCAATAATTGAAGATTATCGTGGCTATTTTTCAGAAAAAGCTGGAAATTTTCCCGCAGCGATTGAATATTTACAGAATGCCGTCAAAATTAAAAAATCATTTGACGACCAACGTTTACTGGCAAATAGCTATGTCTTTTTGTCGCGGTTTTATCAAGCTGCGGCGGAGCTGGACTCAGCAGTGAATTATGCCTATCTGGAATTGGAAATTCGACAAAATGATAAAGTAGATGCTCAATTAGGTCACATTTATGAACGAATTGGAAATTTACAGCGTTTAAAGGGTAATCAAAATCTGGCGTTGGAAAATTATTATAAACAGCTCGAATTTTTACAATCGCCCGGTAATGAGCAAACCATGATTCAGGTCCATTTGAAGATTGCAGAAATTCAGCAGGGCAAGGGAAATTCGGCAGCATCAATTGAATCCCTCGAGAAAGCGCGTTTACTGGCTAAAAAAGAGCGCAATCCGGCATTAATTGCACGCATTCTGGATCGAATGGGCGATATATATGACTCCCGGAGCCAATTTGATGCAGCGCTGAATGCGTATCAACAAGCCCGCGAGCTTTTTGAAATTACCAATCAGGTTGATCGGCAGGCATTGGCAACTTTTAACATTGGCATGATTCAGGTGAAAAAACGAAATTATCGGCAGGGTTATGAAATGATGCAACAGGCGATGACCATTGAGAAAACGGCCGGATTTTCAAATTTAAATAAATATCAGGAACTCATTGAAAAAGTTCGTGAAATGATTCGGTGATTCAAAAGTTTGCAATTTGGTATTGTGTTTTGGTTTTTATTTTTAAATGCTGTGTGAGTCGTGATGGGTAATGCGTAATGGGTAATAACTGAAAGCTGACCATGGATACGACACAAGACACGTTTCACGCATCGCGTATTACGCGTCATGCATTATCTTTTGTTTATAAAAATTTATCCACGATCTAACAAGTGTCTTACAGAACGAAAAACTTCCGACTATGAAAAATCTACCTGAATTTCTACGAAAAAATATGGAATTGGCCATTAATGATTATGATATGATTCAACCAGGAGATCGGATTCTGGTGGGGATCTCCGGTGGGGCTGATTCTTTTACGCTGCTTAATCTGTTGACGCGTAAAAAAGTGTTTGTTTCGAACGATATTTACGTTCATGCGGCTCATGTGGAAATGGGATTTTCTCAGCAGCCTGAAATAAATATTTCGCGGCTGGAAACCTATTTTAAGTCTATAAACATCCCTTTTCAGGTTGCAAAAACAAATATAGGCCCGCTTGCCCACAGTGAAGAAAACCGGCTCAATCCCTGCTTCCTTTGTTCCCGGCTGCGACGGATGCGTCTTTTTGAAATTGCTAAACAGATGAATTGTACTAAAATTGCACTGGGACATCATAAGGATGATATTATTGAAACGTTCCTGATAAATATTTTCTTTGGTCGGGAGACGAGTACCATGTTACCGAAACAGGAGTTTTTTAAAGGGGAGTATTTTATTATTCGTCCGCTGGCGTATATTGAAAAAAAATTAATCGATGAATTTGCCCGCCAGCATGAATTTCCGCTTTTTGAAAATGAATGTCCTACCAGTGGTCATTCAAAACGCGCCTATATCAAGGAATTGATTCACAAGATGGAAAGAGATTACCGCGGTGTCAAAGGGAATATTTATCGGGCGATGAAAAATGTGAAGTTGGATTATATGCTGCAATCGAAAGATAAAAATCCGAGATGAGTTAAAACCGCCGATTGCACAGATGGCGCCGATTCATTTTTTTAATGCTGCCTTTGAAAAGATATGTTCCGGAATTGGCGGATTGTATTGAATATCATCGATAATGAATTCAGTTCCCTGACCTTCTTTTAGCTCATCCTTGAAAATAATATGTTCAGCGACCCAGCGGTTATTTATTCTCCGCATGGTTTTGATTTCAGTGGTTTTTAACAATTTCCCGCTTTTCGCATAACGTGATTCTTTATGCAGGACAAAGCGCTCTTTATCCACCCAGAGTTTTCGCGTATAGTAGGCCACGTCCTCCGTTTTGGCGGTCAATTCCAGGATCCAGCAATTTCTTTCATGGAGGAGTTCTTCGCCCACGACTTTCGCCCGATAGAGCTTGGTTAATTCCGGATCTTCCATCATATCTTCATAGGATAAATCCGACCCCATCACTGACTGGCGCAAAAGATGGCCGGAAATTTTAATCGTCCGATCCGATGCTGGTGAATACGTCCAGAGTTCATCATCAAGTTTCAGCATTTTCGTTCCGGCATCGCGGGCAGGTGCCAGATATTCAGTAAATGATTGCTTTATGCCGCGAATCCAGGATTTTGATGCCACTGTTCGACTGGCGCGCCGGCCATGAATTATCATTTTTGATGTCAAAATTTTCGTATCAGCCGTGATATTTTGATCGACTTTTTTCAGTATTTCATCTCCGGTTAAGGTTTGAGCGAATCCTGCCTTTAAAAAGAGTAGCAGTTGGAAAATAACAAGCAATTTTTTCATACTTCTAACTCCTTAAATAATTGCGACGTTTGACGTCGATAGATCCCGATGCCGGAAATCGCTGCGCCCAGAAAAGTAGCCACCAATCCAGGCAGGAAGCCGATTAAATAGCTGGCAGATGTTACTTTTGCCCGGATGACATTCGAGATGGTCATGGATGCATTTTTCATCGCGTAAGAAATATCGATCCCTTTAATTTGCAAATAATAACTCGCTGCTAATCCTAAAGCAGTCCCTAAAATTGTACCGGCAATTCCAGTAAAAAGCGATTCGCCAATGAGCGACCAATAAACATGGCGTTTGGTTTCGCCAATTGCCAGACGGACGCCAATTTCGCCATATCGTCGTAATGAACCCATTAAGCCGGCATTCCACAGCACCAGCGACATCGCCATAATGAAAATCGCGATGGCGATGAAAGATGCTGAACTGATCAATTCATAATAATCACCCATGCCTCTTTGACCGAGGAGCGTTGCCATCACCGGTGAAAAGTCATCCGTAGCCTGGAAATGTTTTTGATTGAAACTGGCGGCTATTCTTTCGGCTAAGGTATGCCGATATTGAAAATCAGTGAAGATTCCCAGAATTTCGCTGGCACCATCCGGCATGTCCAGACCGGTCTGAATTCCAGAAATATCAGCGATGATGGCCCCCCGATCCATTGCCATAACCCCAAAGCGAATGGTGCCGGAAACGACAAAATTTTGAATTGCCATGGCGCCGAATGCAGTGGAACTGATTAAGGTGGCGCGATCACCGGGTTTAACATGCAGTTTCTCGGCAAATTCTTCACTCATCAAAATTTCGTTTGCATTCGCCGGAAAACGTCCACTTTTTAAGGCTTTTTCGAGATTCAGTATCCTTTTTTCAGGAGTTGAGATATTCAGGAGATCAATTGCCAAACCAATAGCAGGCCCCTGGGCCCTTGTCTCATTTTGTTCATCCGGTATGTCCAGTAAGCCGCCAAAACGAATCCGGGGTGTCCAATAAAGGTCTGGATAATCATTCCGTAACGTGCCAAGTAAACTATCAACGCCGACCAGTGCCAGGTCGTTGGGAAGGAGTTCCTCTTCAGCGGAATATGCCTGCGTCATGATCTTTACATGACCTGTATTAAAAGCCGCACTTGACCATAAAATTTCATCAGCCACGCCACCTAACCAACAGAATAATAAGACAGTTAGCATGACACCGGCGGCGACTATTAATAATGGAAAGAGACTACGCGAGCGATCGCGGATTAAACCTTTGATTAAAAAATTTATCATGCGATTTTCCCTTTCAATGCATCGGTTGGCTTTAATTTTGAAATTTTACGGGTTGGCAAGTAACTCACGACCGTTGTGGTGATAAAAATGATGATCGCGGTTGCCAGAATCAATCCGCCAGAATAGACCGGATACATTTTTTCACCAAGCGCCATGCCATAACTATCCGTTGCTTTGGGTAATTCCAGGCCATACTTTGCAAATAATCCTAACAGTGGCGCACCATAAAGTGCAGCGACCACTGCTGCGCCGATGCTGTGCAACGCCCCTTCTAATGTAAAAAGTTCAATGACTGCGGGACGTGTCATTCCCAGCGCCATGAGCGTGCCGATTTCCTTGCGTCGCCGAAAAATTGCGAGTATCTGTGTATTAAATATCGCCAGCATGGCCATAAATAACAGAATTCCGAATAAAATAAGCGAAGAAGTCCTTTTCGACTTCACCATCTCATACATATCCTGAAGCAGATAGTTGGTATCCCTAAATTGCCATGAAGAAAGCGCCAATTGATTTTCCCAGTTTTTTTCAACTACCATCAGCGTGGCCTGATCCTTCATACCGGTTAAATTTTGGAGGACATTTAAATTCAGCCAGATTTGACCATTATCTATCGTTGGAACCGAGGTATTCATTACCTGTGCGATTCGAACATCCCGGGCATCGAAAGTTCCATTGATATCCCGCCAGCGCAGGGTAACATAATCCCCGATTTTCAGTCCTGTACTCCGGGCCATTCGGCTGCCGATGAGTGCCACAATTTCTGTACTATCAGCCGTTAAAAATTGAGAAGGAATATTGATAATCTTTTGCTCCGGATCAATCCCTTTAATGATGACCTGCTGAACCCGGCCATTGGGATAGATTGAACCTTTCACAATGAGAATGGGGGTCGCTGTTTGCTGTTCAATAGCAGTTTTGAGCCCTTCCGGAATGGGGCTGTGCGCCTCATCGAACGTGAATGGATCATATCGATCATATTTTTCATACCAATATTGTCCCCCGCCATATTCACCCTCAATCATAGCCTGAACAATCTGTTCCTGCATGCCATCGTGGAGTCCCCGGACGCCGATTATCGCCACAAAAGAAAATGACAGGACGATAATATTGAGCCCGGTTCTTAATCCGGCTCCCACGATATTTCGATATGCCAATTTAAAAATAATCATAATGTTACCTGCCTTTTTTTTGCATAGCGCAGCGCGTAAAGAAAAGGTGAATGAATATAACACCTTTTACGCCGCGCGCGGTGCTTTTCGCTCTGCGATCCGCTCTTTGCGCCATGCCCTATGCGCTCTGCGCTATGCTCCCTGCGCCTCATCCTTCGCCACTTTGCCATCGACGAGAGAGATTTTTCGATGGAGATAGCGGATGACTTTTTCATCATGCGTCGAAAAAATGAAAGTTGTGTGTAAATCCTGGTTAAGGTGTTCCATTGTTTGCAAAATATGATGCGAATTATCGGCATCCAGATTGGCGGTGGGTTCATCGGCCAGGACAATTTCAGGTTCCTTGACCATGGCCCGGGCAATCGCCACCCGTTGACTCTGTCCGCCGGAAAGTTGACCGGGACGCGAATTGACCTTATCCGTCAAACCAACCCATTCCAGCGCCTGCATGACCAATTTTTTACGTTCGCTTTCGGTTTTACGAAGCAATAATAAAGGAAATTCCACATTTTCAAAAACGGTATACACCGGCAGCAAATTAAAGGTTTGAAAAATAAAACCAATATGATGATTTCTCAGGTCAGCCGCTTCCCGATGCGATAAACTGGCAATTTCCTGACCCAGTACTTTTACACTTCCCGAACTGGGAATATCCAATGAACCGATAATATTCAGCAGAGTCGTTTTTCCGGAACCACTGGGGCCAACCAGGCCGGCGAATTCACCTTTTTTAAATGTTAAATTTACATTGTCCAGCGCCAGACAGGATTGCTCACCCATTGGGTATCTTTTAACCAGCTTTTCTGTTGTGATGAGAACGGAATTATTCATATTTGAGCCCTTTATATAATTAAAATTTCATTATCACTGGAGTGCATTCTCTGTGTGAATGCATGCCAACGCAGTTGGCATATTCAGGATGCTATTTAAAATAGGTTCTGATTATATCAAATTATCATTCATTCGCCGACTCCGTCGGCGGCTGCGACATAGACGCAGCACTCCAGGGGAATATTTGCCCATCAATTGTTTAATGATTAAAAACAATCATCAATTGAATTCCTTTTCCTGAAAAAAAGTTAGTTGATGTGGGCAAATCCTGAAAAATGGTAGTCGATGGATTCCAAAATCCCATCAGATGAAATAGCCAGTTATCCAATGTTCGTTGCCAGATAATAAAATTATAAAACTCTTTATCATCTTGGCTATAATAACTCATAAAATTGAGCTTATCAAACATTCCGATTGGATAATCCATCGAAATGGCTGTCAATTCAGTTCTTTTGCCGGTTTTCAACAATTTGTCGGAAAGATTCAGGATAAAATATTCAGCCAATATATGTAACCCATTGCCAATTCCAAAAGTATAGTCCAGTCCAATGGTAGTAAAATGTTGATAATTTGTCGGAATTAATTCCGCTTTTTGATGCTGAACCACGCTTTCGAACCACAATCCCAGCTCCAAATCCCATTTGCCGTCGATTCCGAATCGATCTTCCGGCACGGGATCAAATTTGATAAATGGAATCGGGGGATTTAATTGAAAATCAAATTCACGGTGATGATACGTCAATCCCAATTCGCCGGTAAAAATCGGATATTGAATCCTGCCGCCAAATTCGGGTGATTTATCCGTTGTTTTAAAAAATTCCCAGCCTTTGGTTTCATCATTGCCATATAATCCCCAAAGCCAGATATTGGCATTATTCAAAAAATAGTAGCGAAAAAGGAGTCCATAAACGCCATCGGTGATCTGGAGCGGATCACGCGGATCAATTCGATCAAACCACATGAGTGGTCGCAAAAGCAGCGCTGAACCGAAATTAATTTTTTGCAAGCCGAGACGTGCCTCAAATTGGGAAGTGGAGTACCGCCCCCAGCCGCGATAAGGTTTAATTTTTCCTGCAAAGTTGCCGTTGTTGGCTGATTTAAAATTGCCACTGTAATACGCATTCGCCGAAAGTTCAAAATCAAATTGATGTGGCCCGGAAGATAGTCGTCCGGAAAATTCAGGAATGTACCGTATTCCCAATAAGCTGCCTTCAGACGCATGATCGTTTTTTAAAAACCAGCCGGATAATTGGCCTTTAAAATTGATTTCCTGTGCGTTTAATTTTATCATATTCAAGGATGCAAAAAGCAACAGGAAAATTTTCATTATTTTTGCCATTAAGCCTCTTCTACTTATTTTATTGGTAAAATGCCATAGAAAAAATAATTTATTAATTCATTGACTAATTCCTTTTGGTTTGGATATAATTTTGTCAGATTTTCATCCTGATACATCGCGTAAATTTGATCCAGCATATAAAGAATGAACTCAATTTTGATATCGGAGCGGATTTCTCCGCGCTTTTGCGCCTCCGCAAAATCCTGTAAGACCTGTTGAAAGCTCTCTTGCTTCTTCAGCAGCAAAAGCGCCTGGACTTCCGGATCATCAAAATTAAGTAAATCTTGAATAAATTCTTCGCTCAACTCTTCAAATTGCATTAATTTGAATTGTATTATCAATTTTATTTTTTCGGGAAAAGAACTTGGTTGATTCATTATTTCCTGATATTTTTTCATTCCATCGGTAGCAAAACGAATATAAAGTGTCTTCACCAGTTCGTTCTTGTTAGCGAAATATTTATAAAAGGTCATTTTACTGACATTGGCGGCCTGACATATTTCCTCCACGGGAATTCTACGAATGCCATATTTATTAAATAAGGCTAAGGCAGCTTTGAGAATTTGTTCATATTTTTTGTTTTTCATATTCGTTGATAAGTAAAAATTTCATAGGCATTTCATTTAAAAATAGACGAAAAAATCATATTATGACAAATATCGTATATAATATAATTACTTCGTAAATAAAAGTCAAGCCTTATTTTTGAAAAACAGTCCAAAAAAAATATTTTTTCTCTTGACAATTTCAAAAAAAATAAGTATTGTTAATAAACTGCATTTATTTTTTATGTAATTTATTTTTGCATTAACCCATTGTTTTTTATAGTGTTAACTAATTAATTTATAATCCAACCTAATCTTATGGAGGTCTAATGATGAAAAAAGTACTGCTAATGACAACGATTCTATTGACGCTCTTATCATTAACTGTTCGTGCGGTTGAAGATGGAGAAAATGTATTTCAAAAAACATTCTCCATGCCGAAAGTTGATTTTCCTGGTGGAGTTCCTTACACTTGCTGGGATGCTAAAGTATTACCTGATTTTAATAGCAATGGTAAAAATGAAATTTTTATCGCCGCTGATGATCCGTCAAAAGGTGCCTGGTATTTTGTTGTTGAATCAGATGCAAACAACAGCTATAAAGTTCTCTGGCATTATTTTATTAAAGATTGCGTTTATAGTTATGTTTTGTCCAATACCACGGTCGATGAAGATCTGGATAAAGATGGTTTGCCCGAATTATTGGTTGGTGTTGCCCAGGATGCTGGAACCGGATTACCTGGTGTCTGGATCTGGGAAATGGATACGACCATTGTTGATGCCTATCCATTTTCCATGGATGCACCTACCTGTACTTATGATGTCAACAGTAATGGTGGGTCTGTTTCCTGTATTTTTGCCGCAAATTTGGATAATGATCCAAATACGGAATTGGTTATAGGTGAAACTAACAATGATATCATTTATGTCGTGGAAGAAACCGGTGGTGATTTGGGATTCCCAATTTTCGAATTGGAATACTCAGATACATTAGAAGCGAGCCCTTGGGGTTATTTCTACGGCGACCTGGACAATGACGGTCAAAAAGATTGGGGAATTGGTTCTTCAAGTTTTAATAGTGTTCGTTTTTTTGAATGTGCCGGTGAAGAGGATAAATATACCATGCATCAGGATTTACAATTAGACAATGATGTCGATGGTTATTGCTTGCGTGGTTTGGGAACCCGTGACATCAACGGTGACGGACGTACCGAAGTGATTTATGTCCGATACAATGCTCCTGGAAAAGTTTATATTGTTACCAACCCAGGCGAGACAGCCCTTATTGATTCGACCCATATCTATCAAGCCTACGTCGATCCCAAAAGCCGTTTAGTTGGTGTGGCTTATGGCGATATGGATCATGGTTTTGCCAGTGATGGTCCCGATATATATTTTGCGGATCGTGATCTGAATATTGTATATGATCTGGAATATACCGGACCTGTTGGTGAAAAAGTGGATATAGCCGAAATTTCCAAGCCAGAAAATTGGACAGTTTACCCAATTTATCAGGGTGCGCAACGGATGCAAAAAGTCGTTGCCAGTGATTTTGATCGCGATGGCGAAGGCGAACTTGGCGTTATTTATGCTGGCGGCGATGTAACCTATTTAGAAATTATCGAACACGTTCCCCTACCGGATGCCGGTTTTAAAGTAGCCTGGCATGATGACCCGGATACCAATCTGTGTGTAGATCCTGTTTACAGTAATCCGCGTGGTATTTTTGCTGGTTCCGACGTGGATCAGGATGGCAAACCTGAAGTCATGTGTACCGAATACAATGGAAAATTCCATGTTTATGAAGTCGTCGCCGATAATACGCTGGAGTGGGTCTGGTCCTATAAGTATCCAGGCGCACCTGCCAATGGTTCCCACCCGCGTGATTTGAGAGTTGGTGATATCGATGGCAATGGTCGCCAGGAAATTATCGCTTTCATGGGGGCAAATGCAGATGGTATGGCCGCGAAACCGGATAGTATCGGGTTCTATTTCTTTGAATGGGATGGCGTAACCGATAACGGTTTTGGTATGAATACAACCACGAACCAATGTGGTACCTTACGCTCAGATCCAACTTATATTCTGCCGGTAACTGAAATTGATTCACGTATCGGTACGAGTAACACGGTCGAAGGAATTTATATCGATGACGTGGATTCCGATGGGGATCAGGAAGTACTCTTCCCTTGTGATGGTAGCGGTACCTCTGGTGATGGTCTTTACATCTTTTCTTGTTCGGAAGGTGAATTGACCGGTTTTCCGACCTGGCTGGTTGAGGTGAAAAAACATCGTGGATCTGGTGAAATGACCGGTTCCCCGAAATGTGCCACCTCTGGTGATTTAAATGGCAATGGTAAAAAGGAAGCCATCATGGCGACCTGGAATAATGGCCAGATCAATATTTATGAGGCTGTTGCTCCCAATACGTATGAAGAGACTGTCATTTCTACTGATATCACCCAGACTGATGAGGTTGTATACAAAGGAATCGGTACCATCGATCTGGATGGCAATGGTGATGATGAATTAATTTTTAACTCCTATTGGAATGCCACAATTTACATCATCAATGCCCCGGATAGTATTAAAAATATTGATGTTAACAATCCAGAACATTACGCCTGGTTACGTGCGGATGCTGGTGGCTCAGGCTTGACCGGTGCTTTGGGTGATCAGGATCAGGATGGTTTGCCTGAATTCTATGTAACCCTTTACGCGCGTGGCGGCGTTCGTTCCCTGGAATATAATGGCGGTGGTGCTGATTTCATGAAGGCTGAAAACTGGACCATGCAGGAAGTTTACGTTGATCGCGATTTTGTTTATGGCAAATATTTTGAAAAAGGTGTCCTTTCAGCGGTTCATGGTTCTTTTGGCGTTTTTGCACCAAAAGTAGATCTCGATAAAGATGGTTACAAAGAAGTTGTTGTGACCAATATCGAATCGCCTTATTCAAATACCTGGCTTTACGTGTTTGAATCGACACAACAGGGAACCGCGGTTAATAATAACTGGAACATCATTACGCCGAATGATTACAAATTGTCACAGAACTACCCAAACCCATTTAATGCCACCAGTATTATTAAATACTACATTCCGCTGGATAAAAATGTCACCATTCGGATTTACAACAGCTTAGGCCAGGTTGTTAAAACATTGGTCGATAATAAGATGCTGCACAAGGGCTCGTATGAAGTTACCTGGGATGGAACCAATCAAAATGGTATCCCGGTTTCTTCCGGAACCTATATCTATTCCTTGGAAATTGGCAATCAGTTTAAGCTGACGAAACAGATGACATTGATGAAATAGTTAACAAAATTCACAAATTATGAATGGTAAAAAGCGTTTGCGTTTTGAAATGTGCTTCAAAAAGCGTGATACGTGATGCGTAATTCGTGAATGAAAAAATTTTAAAAAAGCCCTGCCCTGGTGGTGGGGCTTTTTTTTTGTGTGGAAGCGTACTCATAAAAAATAAGTTTCAATCTGTGAAATCGGTATTTAAATCATACCTGAAATTCTAAAATGAATCGTTTTCGCTGAAGTCTTGACCCCCGCTGTCTCTCCCAAATTCCGCTTTTGGGAATTTGGGGGAGGCAGGAGGGGGTATTACATTGATTCTGAACATCAAAAATTTCCATTTTAGAATTTTAGGTCATATTAAATTTTGGTTTATTAATTGCATTAAATGAATATTTATGAGCAGCGTTTTACTTCAAACAAAGTGAATAAAAATGAGTGAACTATTAAATAAATAATATATTAAACACTATTTCCTGATAATCATACAAATTTCAAAATGGAGTTTGATCCCCCGAAAATGAATTTCAAATTTGTAGGAGTCTTTATGAAATGGAGTTCCAAAAGTTTTTTATTAAGTGGAATAATTTTACTATTATGGCAATTTCAGCTTTATCCAAAAATGGATATGAAAAAAGAATCGCTGGAGTTGCTCATTCGATTTTGTGATACTATTCTCTGGGAGCAGATAACGACAGAGAATGATAGCAATTACGGCGCTATTCGGGAACCACTCTCCATTAATCTTTGTCCCGTTGGAGGAGAAGCGATTTATCCGCTGACCGTTGCTTATCAGTCAACCAGAATGAAAAAATACGGTTTGGCAGCCTTACGACTGATGAATTGGGTGATTCGAAATCAAAATCATGATGGTACATGGTCACCACAGGCGGAATTATCGGTGAATCCAACTTCCCAGCAAATACTGATGCTTGCCTTATCATATCCAATTTTAAAGGAGATACTTCCAAATAAATCACGCCAGGTATTTTTGCAGGCATTATTGAAAGGGGGTCAGGTTTTATCCAAAACGACCCAAAAGACATTTTCAGAGCTCCCAACCTCCTGGTTGGCTGAAACCGTGGCTGCATTCGCTGTAATTTATGAGGTTTTAAAAATGGAACAAATATCGGAAACATTCTTAAAACCTTTAAAATCATCAACGCTTCAACTCATGCCACACATCCTTGGCCGCATCAATAAGGATGGTTTGGTTGTGGAAAAAATTTCAGCAGGTAAAAAAGTGACGGGAATCGATGTGGCGATGAATCTGGAAAATACAATTCCAAATCTGAAATTGGCTGCACAAATTTTTCCGGAAGCCGGCTGGGAGCCAATCCTCCGAAAAGTATTAGCCTCGCACCTGTATTTCATTCTGCCGGATGGTTCAATCGACAATTCGTGGGGGATGTATGCGAATTTTCGTTCGGCCAATGGTTATTTTAATACCCCGGGTTGTCAGCGCACCTTCAGTATGTTCTCGGATTTTGATTCACGGTTTGAAACGGCAGCCGTACGCAATTTCAATAATTTACAACAATCCATCCAAAATGACCTGGTTCCTTTTGGTTTGATTCATAAAAATATTTCGCTGGCATCACCGAAATTATTTCCAACTATCAAAAAAGCAATAAATCTGGCCATGACAATTCAATTTGGGACTTCTGCTATTGAACAAAACAGCCTTCTCCCGGTTGATATTGTCGGATGGTATAAATATTTCCCCCATACCGGGATTGTTCTGGTTCGTTCAAAAAGTTATATAGCCACGATCTCATCAATGACGTATCTGAACCCGGCGATGAACGAACAAAATGAATCGAATTTTCAGCTTTCTGGTGGTGGAATTGTGACAAATTTGTGGTCCGAAGAAGTTGGTTTACTTCAGACGGCGACTCCAACCCGATATGAGCGAAGTACCACCTATTTTCCCAAAACATCTTTTTCCCCGCTACCCCTTTCGTCTCGTATCGAATATTATCAGAATGGGGCATATTTTACAAATTTATATGAATTTACATCCCAAATTAATATAAAAAATGAAAATCAGGCGCTGGTACAGGTCGTTTCCACCGGAATTTTGAAAAATCAGAAACAGGAGAAAGGGGGGGTTGCCTATCAATTGCTTCATAGTTTTCATGATGATTATTTTGAAAAAGAGTATACATTGCATTATCTGGATGATAATTGTCAAATCAATTTGATTGAACCCTTTATTCTAGCTGGTGAAACAAAAATCAGTCAGTCAAATTCAAAATCTATTGCTATTAAAAATCCACGGGCAATCTGGCAGATAAGTTTAATGAACTCGGATAAAATTGCTATTCAGCCCGGAAAAGAGCAAAACCGGTATCAATGGCCAGTATCAGGGCTGAAAGCTTTTCCGGTTACTATTGAAATTCCAGCGAAACGAAAAGGAACAAAATATGTCATAAAATATCGCATCGAAAAGTTGCCGCCTTCCAATCTTCAACTGGCGGATTTTTCATTGGAGTGATGGGTGGCGTGGTACGTCAGGCATGAAGCGTCATACGTGATAGGGAAAAGTATTTTATTCCACAAAGAACACCCCCAAAGGTAATCATCGAACCAAAATTAATGCTTGAAGGCGCGCTGTCCCGTAAAAACCATGGTCACTGGTGGATTGGCCGCATTACAGGCTTCGATGACTTCATAATCTTTCAATGAGCCGCCTGGTTGACAGATGGCCGTCACCCCTTCCTGAATTCCGACATCCACGCCGTCCCGGAAGGGAAAGAATCCATCAGAAATCATGGCAGCCCCTTTCAAACCACCGTTCACGGCTTTAACAGCCTGAAAAATTGGTTCCCGTTCTGCGGACGAACGTTTGCCAGCTTTTATTTCCAGTTCAAGTTGATAAAGCGGAATGCCGTACATTTTGTAACACTGACCATCAGCAAATTTTTCTTTAGCCTTACTGGCAGCGATTTTCGCAACGCCAACCCGATCCTGCTCGCCTGTTCCAATTCCAATGGTAACGCCATCTTTGACATAGACCACTGAATTCGAAGTAACGCCCAATATGATCTTCCAGCCGAAAAGCATATCATTCAATTCTTTCGCATTGGGTTCGCGTTGAATCCGATAATCAATACCGCGATTTCGGGCATTGGCCGGAACAAAGTCGTTCACCGAGCGGATTTGATTGATCTGGGATTGCTGAACAATGATGCCACCATCTATCAGTGATTTGAAATCCACGAAGGAATAGTCCGCATATTTAGCCAGTTGATCAATTCGTTTTATCTGTAGAATTCTCAAATTTTTGCGACTAGCCAGAATTTCAATGGTTCCGGCTTCGTAATCCGGCGCCGCGATAACCTCAAAATAGTGTTGGCTAAAAAATTCTGCCGTTGTTTTATCAACTGGTTGATTGAAAACAACAGCGCCGCCCATCGCAGCTAACCGATCGGCCATAAAAGCCTTTGTAAAAGCATCGCTTATTTTATTTGCAGCCGCCACCCCTGATGGATTATTATGCTTCATAATGGCAACCGCTGGACGATCCATCAAAAATTTAAGAATATTTAATGCCGCATCGACATCGGTTAAATTGATCTTCCCGGGATGCTTTCCGAACTGAATGAGATCAGCTTCGGTGATGGCACTCACCAGCCCATTTCCGGGCTCGATAAACTGACACTCACCCAGTATCAGATTTCCATTCACCAATTCATAAAGCGCGGCTGGTTGATCCGGATTTTCTCCATAGCGCAAACCTCTTTCTTCAACCGCACCTGTGACATCCTTTTTAATTTTCCAGGTTTTCTTTTGATAAATTAATTTTTGTTCACCGAAAGAAATGGTCATCGTAGATGGAAAAGCATCCGTTAAAATCTCGCTATACATTTTTTTAATATTGTTCATGGACTCATTACCCTGATTTATTATTTGTAGTTTGATGTAAGTTTTTAAATTTTATTGAAATCAAAGAAGTCCCTTGGTGGAACTGGGCGTATTTCTTCCCGGTACAATTTCCAGTGCCTCCCGCAGGGCGTAAGCCGTTGCTTTAAATAACGCTTCAATCTTGTGATGTTCATTCAAACCATATTCAATTTTCAGATGGAGTGTCATCCGGGCATTGGTCGCAAAAGCGCGAAAAAATTCACTGACCATTTCAGTTGGAAACTCGCCGACTTTTTCACGCTTAAATTCAGCGTTGAGGACAAAAAAGGGTCGACCGGAAATATCCACACAAGCATGTGCCAGAATTTCATCCATTGGCAGCCAGCAGGAGCCATAGCGATGAAAATTCATTTTTTCCGACAGCGCTTCACGAAATGCCTGACCCAGGACAATTCCGATATCTTCGATGGAATGGTGCTCGTCAACCTCCAAATCACCCTGACATCTTAATTTTAAGTCAAATCGGGCATGAAAAGTCAACAAGCTGAGAAGATGATCAAAAAAACCGATGCCTGACTGAATTTGTGCCTGGCCGGTTCCATCCAGGTTTAATTCTAATGAAATTTGTGTTTCTTTGGTTTTCCGTTCAATTGTAACAGGTTTCATGACCTATTTTCCTGGAAAAAATACTTTACATTACTCAAATTTTTTGATATATTGATGCGTGTACTCTAAAAATTTATTCTCTACCGTACACTTTTTTATAAATCTTCTTGAAACCAC
Organism: Caldithrix sp.; assembly: GCA_020722815.1. Classification (GTDB taxonomy): domain Bacteria; phylum Zhuqueibacterota; class Zhuqueibacteria; order Thermofontimicrobiales; family Sulfurfontimicrobiaceae; genus DYKB01. The sequence goes on from DYKB01000035.1 coordinate 60,903, forward strand.
ACTAATGACCCTCACCCCAAGGGAGAGGGTTGGGGTGAGGGGGCAGATTTTATATAATCAAAAAGTGTACGGTCGTGAAATGCCGGATAATGTTTTTTGTAAATATTGCACTATCTGGTAACGATGATTTTTTTGAAATAAAAATAAGGGATTTATTTGATAAATGCAAGTAGTTTAATTTAAAAATGTTATCACCAGATCAGAAAAGGAGTCAATATGCAAAAATGGTTAAAAAGAGTTCTCGTCGGGCTTATCCTCATCCTGTTGATTGTTTTCATCTATTTTTGGGAAAGATTTCAGGGTGCCTATAACCTCTACCAACTTTCAGGTCAACTCATCGAACTGATTGGTAACGATGTCGCTGAAATGAATTTACGATTGACTGGCCAACTTCAGAAATCAAACCAGATCGATTCCCTAACGGCCAATTTGAAATATCAAAAAGACCTGGCATTCAACTTTCATCTCTTACTGAATGATAAACAATATTCAATATTAAGTGACTCAGCCGCCACTTTGGTTGCCACCTCCAACCCTGCACTTTTGATTTCAGGGGCGGGAAATGAATTCCTTAAAAGTAATCCGTTAATATTGCTGGAAGAAATTTTGGAAAATCATCCCCAACTGGCGCCGATCCTGAAAATCAACTGGTCGCAACGTTTATTGTTCTCGCTCTGGGCTTTACTAAAAAGCAATTTCCATTATGAAAAATTTAATCAGAATTTGTACCAGGTGATTGATTTTCCGCAACTTAAAATGACACCAGCACTTTCTTTCTGGTATCAAACCAAAGAATTAAATTCAATCCGACTCACCGGGGTGGATAGTACCCAATCAATGGAATTTACCCTTGAATTTAATGATAGAAATTTTCCAGATTTTAAGGTTGATTCCGTCGCGTCCAAAAAAATAATTGTCCAGCAGCCTGAATTAAATCGCGCAATTTATCGTGGTGCTGTCCGAACCAGTGGTATTATATTGGAGAAAATTTTGCAGCCTGTTCCGGTGGGTGAAGATAAATCAACCCCAAATGGGGAATTGACTTTTATTGATAAAAATCGGGTCTTAATTGCCCGCGGGACACACCGGGAATTGGGCGAAATTCATGGGACCTTGTTGAAGCCAGAAGTCCAAAAAATGGTGGATGCCACGCTCTATACGATGTGTTGGGTTTATACGCTGGATAAAGAGGTCTGGTTCATCGATGAATTACGAAAAGCGTACCAGCGTCTTGAACCATTTATTCCAGCGAAATATCAGGAAGAAATGGCTGGTCTGGCGGCAGCAACTGGCCTTTCACTTGAAGAGATAAAATTGACGAATGTCTTTCCGGAATTATTCCATTGTTCTGGATTTGCGCTTTACGGGAAAGCCACCGTCGATGGCCGGTTGTATCATGGCCGGGTGCTCGATTATATTACAGAAATGGGATTACAGTTTCATGCTGTGGTTTTTATCTATAAACCCAATAATTTTAATGCATTCGCCAATATTGGATATGCCGGTTTTATTGGATCCGTTTCGGGGATGAATGAGCATCAAGTGGCCTTTGGAGAGATGGGCGGTCGTGGGGAAGGTGATTGGGACGGTATGCCAATGGGATTTATCATGCGTGAAGGTCTGGAGTGCGCGCAAAATCTTGATCAGGCATTAAAAATTTTTCAGGAAACGCCGCGGACCTGTGAATACTATTATGTAATTTCTGATGGCAAAATTCCGGATGCACGCGGATTGGCGACCACCCCCAAAAGGTTCGAAGTGGTCTATCCCAACCAGGCGCATGCTTTATTACCCCATCCACTGGAGGATGCGGTGTTACTTTCTGCCGGCAATCGTTATGAAAAATTGGTCGAACGGGTTAAGGAAAATTATGGAAAATTTACCGTCGAAACCGCCATTCGCTTGATGGATCGGCCCGTAGCTATGAAAAGCAATCTCCATAACGTTCTGTTTATTCCACAATCTCAGGAATTCTGGGTAGCCAATGCCGGCGCTCGCAAGCCTGCCTGTCAGCAGCCGTACACCCGGTATTCGTTGAGTGAACTGATTAAGCGATTACCCGAATAACATTTCTGAAATTGTACAATCGAAATTAAATCCAGTCCGCTATTTTAAATTTTCACCTCCTATAGCGTCTATATTCTTTTTCTTCAAATTTAGTCTTGTGCCTGAAAAATCATTTGAATTCTTTTACCTATCAATAGTGGATGAAATCCGATCAGTTTTGTTTCTCGATTGAAACAATTTCAACCACTTTTCAAATGTAAATATGATAATTTTTTAAAATTTTAAAAAATATTTGGGCTAAAATTGAAAATCAGGCGTCTTATATAATAGGGGGGTAAATGGCATTGTCGTCAGGCCAAGATGATAACAACATGAAATTCAATAAGTTACCATTGAATTACAACGAACTTTAGCGCGTGGTTCCATGAGCATCTCCCGATAATCACCGGGCTTTTAAACCCGAATCCTTAAATCCCTGTGGCTTAAAACTCACTCAAAATTTTGGGAGCATGATGATCCACGAGCTAAAGATTCAGTCCATTCGTTAAGTGAAGTGTAATAACCATTTCAATATTGTAATATTTTGATACGATGAATCTGATTGAAACAGTTTTGAAATATATTTTAACAAATTTTTATAACCAAATTTTATATACTATTTTAAACTATTGAAATTTTAGAAGTTAAGTTTATTAAATGCGTTTGTTTATTCCGCCGGTTTAATCCACAGCGTAGTTCATATCAAACAATTTTAATAAATAATTAACAAAAACTGTTATTTCTGATAAAAAATAAGCATAATCTCATTAAAATTAAACGCTATTAACATTATCAAATCCTGAAACAATGATTAAATTCCGTACACTTAATTATTCGATCTGGCCGATTTCTGAATATTGACGATTTTGTAATTTTTGGCCTAAAGTCATAACCGGGAGATTTGTTTAAGAATTTATAATTTTTAAGTAACATAAAAATAATGACTTATGTCTTTTTGAATAATTTTTTATACGATAATTACAATTCTGGTATATCATTTGCATTAATTTCAAATAGCTTAAGCAACAAATAATTAATCACAATATAAATAACTTCTACTTTTAATTCATGCAGAGCTTTTCAAAAGATTAGATAGATATGATGACTGAGCACGCTAGCGTATGTGCATGCCATACAACTCTGGTGTGAAATTTGATTAGAGAATTGACGGGTTCTGCGAGCTAACTCAACTATGGTATTAACAACATCAAAAAGTTGAAGAGGGAAAAAATGGAAAAAGGTAAAATTGTACTTCTCAATGATGAGAAAAAAGTGTCAGAAAATTTAAAAGCGATTTTGAAGGATGATAGCTATAATGTAACCTACCTGGATAGTATCGAAAGTATTAATGAAATGTCGCGTGAAGAAAAGCCCAAAGGGATTATTATTGATTTGACGCAATATGGTGATGAAGGTTTTGATTTATGCCGCAAGCTGAAAGATAATTTCGAGACCAGACGTGCAGCAATTGTATTATATACAGAAAGCGCTGATGAAGAATTGATAATTAAAGGGCTGGAAGCCGGTGCAGATGAATTTTTATCCAATAAATTCACTGAACGCGAAACGTCCGCCCGCGTGAAAGCGATTATCCGACGAATTGAAACCAGTTCAAGCAAGAAGATTAAAGTCAAAGACCTTGAGATTGATCTGGATGAACACAAGGTCAAAAAGGCAGGAAAACCGATTGATTTGACGTATATTCAATTTAAATTGCTCTATTTATTAGCCTCGCGCCGCGATAATGTTTTTTCGCGCAAAGAGATTCTGGAGCGTGTTTGGGGTCGTAAAGTTTATGTGACCAATCGCACGGTAGATGTGCATATTAAAAGATTACGTGAAAAATTAGGCGAATATAAGTACCCATCTCAATACATCGAGACCATACATGGTACTGGCTATCGATTTTTATAATGATCTCATTTTTTCCTCCCTCCGAAGCCCCTGGTGTTTAGCTGGGGGCTTTTTTATTTTTTTCCGCAACTTTTCCAATACTTTTCAGTAAACTATAAAAGGCAAAATGAAGATTATCAGGTTCATCAATTACAGGAGATACAGACGCTGTTATGTCTGGTGACGTGTGTCAATCGGGATGCATGAAACATAAAGTTTGATGATGAACAAGTAAGTGAAACGATGATGGGGCACAATTTTATTCGTTTATGGTAATATTTTATCCAAAAAACGATAAATACGGGTTAAGGACTTCGAAAACTCAGGTATTCAGGATGGCGACGACACTCGATACTTTAAAACGGTTCAGCGAAAAGTTTGTACGGATTACAGATTATCAACAACTGGTAAAACAATTTGTGCTCGCGACGGTTCATCTGACAGGCTCCTTGCAAGTGATTCTGATTCGATGTCAATCTGAAAAACATGAAACGAAAGTAGAAGAAACCTATGGCGTGGATAGTAGCCTGGTTCGGGCGCCACGCGTTGAAATTACGAGTGAGGTGAGTAAATGGCTTCCAAAAGAAGGTGAAATCCTGGCATTGGCCGAAGAGGGAAGTGACAGATTTCTGATCTTATTGGACCCGAATGAAGCCTCATTTTTTCAATGCGAAATGCGAATTCCACTTTTTGTTCAAAAGCATCTGTTTGGTGTATTAAGCCTGGGCCCGAAAGCGCTTGGAATGGAATATAGCAAAAAAGATATCGATTTACTGCAAATTTTAGTCAACATATTTATCCTCGCTTTAGAACGGCTAAACCAATCCGTGCCGATTCCAACAAATACAAAAGTCCCCAATAATGGCCTTCTTTCAACGCAATGTTCTGTCCAGAAAAATGGTTCACCGATTATTATTAAAAAATCCAGAAATACGGATGCGCTACAGGGAGAAAGCGAAGTTATTCGCCGGGTAGAAGAAATTATCGAACGTGTCGCTGGAAGTGATGTTACCGTCCTGATAACTGGTGAAAGTGGAACAGGGAAAGAGTTGGTCGCCCGAAAAATCCATCAAAGAAGTCTTCGGAATCGTTTTCCGATGGTTACGATGAATTGTGCGGCGCTACCTGAAAATCTGGTTGAAAGTGAGCTATTTGGCCATGAAAAAGGCTCATTCACCAATGCCTTTGCCCAGAAAAAAGGTCGGTTTGAGTTAGCTGATAATTCAACACTATTTCTGGATGAAATTGGTGAAATGCGCCTGGAAACCCAGGCGAAGCTCCTGCGGGTTTTGCAGGATGGAACTTTTCAGCGTATTGGCGGAACCCGAACGCTTCAGTCCAATGTTCGAATTATTGCGGCGACGAATAAAAATTTAGAAGATGAAATTCGAAAAGGCACTTTTCGCCAAGATCTGTTTTATCGATTAAATGTTGTTCAAATTCATTTGCCTCCGCTGCGTGAACGGAAAGACGACATCTTATTTCTGGCAAATTATTTTATTGATAAATTTACGGAATATTATAATAAGAAACCTGTTAAACTCTCTACTTATGCCACTCAAAAAATATTGAACTATTCATTCCCTGGAAATATTCGAGAACTCCAGAATATCATCGAACGAGCTGTCATCATGGAAAAAAGTGAATTGTTAACGCTTGACTTTTTACGGGGAATGGATGCGCCGCCTGTTCAAAATATTGGTGAAACGGCTAGCCGTTCATCGTTAGAAGAACTCGAAAGAAAACATATAGAAGCGGTGCTAACGAGCGTTGGGTATAATAAATCACATGCTGCTAAAATTTTGGGGATTGCCCGAAAAACTCTCCGGGAAAAAATTCAGAAATATCAATTAAAAGCTTCATAATAATCAACCATAGCTGCCTTGAAATTCCAATTCATTTGATATTCTTCTCATTTTATTATCTAAAATTCGGATTGGCATAATTCAAAATTTTACAAGATCTGCCACGAATTATAATTCCACAATTTATTTCCACTAAATTTGAAGATTTCAGCGCTATAAATTCGTGTAATCCGTGACGCGACATAAATTTAAAAACCATGATTTATTTTTATCAATATCGTATCAATTTGATGAGCATAAAATTCAGGGAAACGGTACAAAAAGTACCGCTAGTGATACCTTTGGTTCCATTTCTGGGGATTTCGTACCAGTGAAAAAAATCGGCAATTAAATAAAACAGACCATGGTTTTAATTTGTAAGTATTTAATTATTAATTAGTTAAATTATTTTAAAAAATTGCAGTTTTTTAGCAATAAAAACGGCACGCCTATTGCCTTCGGTAGAAGCGAGATTTGAAACTCAGACTAAAAATAAAAAATTTAATCAATACTTAACTTTTTCAGTACTCAGGAGGTCGTAATATGAATAATAAATTTAAACTCAGTCTGGTTGGAACACTCGTTGTGTTAATGGTCCTGTCATTTGGTAGCATGCTGGTCGCTGCTGACAAAATCACCTATGAAGAATATCTGATTAAATCACTAAACGATGAAGATGTTGCCCGTCGTGCCAATGCTGCTCAACAATTAGCCCCGCGAAATGTAACTGAAGCGATTCAACCGCTGGTCCAAATGTTACAAAATGATAAGGATTTTCGTGGACGAATTGTGGCAGCCGTTGCATTGATGAAATTAGGCGATCAGACATTAATTCCAACCTTGAAAGATGCTTATCAGAATGAAACCCGAAAAACGGTTCAAACAGTTCTGGCAGGTGTGATAAGAGAATTACAAAAACAAGCAGTTACACAAGGCTAAAAGATTTGCACATACTCAGGTCTCCAATTCAAAGACCTGCGAAATTTAAATTTCGCAGGTCTTTTTTTTAAAATGAACTTTCAGAGATAAACATCAATCCTGATACCTAAAAAGCCCGGATTTTGATTCATAATCCAGGCTTTTTTTGTTGCTCCGGTATTTTTTTGAAATTTTTGATATTTATTGCTATTTAGACTTGCTTTTCGATATTCTCCGTGTTATCTTATTTTATTTTCTCAAAAGACAGTAAATTCGATAATTCATTATTGGTTCAGGTTCTGTACAAATTAAAAAGAGAGGTGTCCCATGTGTCTGGAAACGAGAATTTCACGGTTAAAAGAGATTTTAAAAAACACCTATGGTCATGAAGCAGAAGCGGCTCGTGTTATCTGTTCACCCTATCGGATCTGTCCCTTAGGTGCACATGTGGATCATCAGCATGGCGTTGTCACCGGAATGTGTATTGATCGGAGTGTCTTGATGGTATATGCCCCCAATTATCGCCAGGAGATGCGACTCGAAAGTCTGAATTATGCGGGGAAAACGCATTTTTCGTTTGAAGAATGTTGTCAACCGCAGGAAAAACATTGGGGAAATTATGCCAAAGGTGCGGTATTTGCATTGCAGAAAAATTTTAAAATTGAGACGGGTTTTGACGGAATCATTGAAGGGAATCTTCCGGTCGGGGGGCTGAGTTCCTCGGCAGCAGTGGGATTAGCCTACTTAATGGCGCTGGAGGATGTAAACGGGTTGACAGTCTCCCGTGATGAGAACATTTTTCTTGATCAGGCGATTGAAAATGCGTTTATCGGCCTGCATAACGGGATTCTGGATCAGTCCACCATCTTAATGAGTCATAAGTGCAAACTGTTCTATCTGGATTGTGAAACGACAAAATACAATATTATTGATCCAGGTTCGAACATTCCGGAGTTTAAAATTATCGTAGTTTATTCCGGGCTCAGTGCTGCGTTAAGTGGAACTGGATATAACCGGCGGGTATTGGAATGCCGTGAGGCCACCCAGATGCTTCTTCAAAAGGCGGGACTGGAAGTTCAGCCAGACAGCGTCCTGAAGGATGTTCCTGAGGATATTTACGAAAAATATAAACATGAACTGCCACTCAATTTGCGGAAGCGTGCGGAACACGTCTTCTCTGAAAACAGGCGGGTTAAACAGGGTGTCGAACTCTGGAAAAAGGGGGATCTGGCTCAATTTGGTCAGTTGATCAATGCGTCGGGATTAAGTTCAATTGAAAATTATGAGGCTGGCAGTCCCCACTTGATTTCGATTTATGAAATTCTGGCAGCGCAACCAGGCGTCTATGGTGCCAGATTTAGTGGGGGTGGTTTTCGTGGCAGTTGCATTGGATTGATTGATCCGAAATATGCGGATCAAATTAAAGCTACCGTCGCAGAAACGTATCCAAAGAAACATGTTGATATAAAAGATAGTTATGAGATATTTATTTGTGATAGCGATGAAGGGGTAAGATTTATATGAAGGTGATTGTACTGGCAGCAGGATATGGTACCAGAATGGGTGAATTGACAAAAAATACGCCAAAACCACTTTTACCCGTGGGCGGCAAAGCGATTGTTGAACATCTTTTTGAAAAATTAACACCAATTGAATCAATAACGCACTACTATATTATTTCAAATGGAAAATTTTATCAATCTTTTAAAGAATGGGAGTTGGATTTTCATGCCAATCGGAATGGCCATATTACACTTGATATTTTGAATGATCATTCGACTTGCAATGAAAATCGTTTAGGGGCAATTGGGGATATTCAACTGGTTCTGAATACGGTATCTTTTCAGGATGATGTCATTATAACCGCAGGTGATAACCTATATGATTTCGATCTGCTTGAATATTATCGGTTTTTTCAGAAAAAAAATTGTGATTGTATCGCGGTGATTCCAATTCACGAACCGGAAAAGTTAAAACGGACAGGTGTGGTAGAAGTTGATTCAGATTTTCGGGTCATTGGTTTTGAAGAAAAACCTGCCGAGCCGAAATCAAATTTTGCCTGCCCACCGATCTATTTTTTTAAGCAAGCGACATTGGGACTGGTGAAAGATTATCTGAAATCTGGCAATAATCCAGATGCTCCCGGACATTTTATTTCCTGGCTCCATAAACAACGGCCGGTGTATGCCTATCAAATAAAGGGACAACGGTACGATGTCGGAAATCCTGAAACTTATCAAAAGGTTAATGAAATTTACGCCAGTAAGAAATAGCGGTTATTACTCGATACAAATTTTGGGTGGTACCTGTCTTTTTTATTTTACCAGTACTATTCATTATCATCAAAAAAAAGCCCACTTTTAACATCGGTGGGCTTTTTTTATATATAACATCAGTGAAACATATTCTCCGTATCCGCTCAAAAAAGGAGGGTAATTTAAGATGCAAAGCGCATAGAGCATGGCG
>DYKB01000179.1 GCA_020722815.1 Caldithrix sp.
AAGGCGCCAATTTTGATGTTGACCGCCCGCTCTGAAATTATCGATAAATTAGTGGGCTTCGATGCCGGCGCGGATGATTACCTCACCAAACCCTTTGATATGATGGAGTTGATTGCTCGCATCAAAGCGTTGATCCGAAGAACCGGTAATTCAAATGAAAAGGACGAAAGCAAAATTTTTACATACCAGGGGCTTTCCATTGATTTGCAGACGCGCAAAGTTGCAGTGGATGGGGAAGAAATTGAATTAACGCCAACCGAATTTACCATTTTAGCAACCATGATTAAAAAGCCGGGTGTCGTGTTCAGCCGGGATAAATTGCTTGAGCTGGTAATGGGCTATGAATATGAAGGCTATGGCCGGACGCTGGATTCTCACATTGCCAGGCTGCGCAGCAAAATCGAACTGGATGTGAAGCATCCCGACTATATTTTTACCGTTTTTGGCATCGGTTATAAATTAGGAAAATGAACATGGTCTTCAAATCATTTTATACCAGAATTATTTTTGTGCTTTCCATTATGTCGCTGACCCTTTTTATCATACTTGCCCTTATTAACACGGTCCTGTTTCGTAATAAATTTTTAGAATCATTCGGTAAATTGGAGCAGCCTCGTATTAGCCAGATATTTGCTGAGCTTGATAGAAATTTTAATAGCAACAGCACGCCGGATTTAATCAACGCCAGGTTAGATTCTTTGTCCATTGAGTATAATATCGATATTTATGACAAAAATGGAAGGTGGGTAGCTGGCGCCCAATCACATTTGAATGATAAGTCCGTTGAAAAACAGTCTTCAAAAACTCTATATGAAAAAAATCGTTTCGCCAGCTTTGTGAAAATTTTTTATAATGATAATAAAACTTCGCCATTTCATGCCATTAAGATTCATTTGAAATTTGTTGATTCACCAATCTTCCACAGCGTATTTCTCAATTTTTTGCTCTCGGGAGTTTTTGTAATTCTCGTATCTGCCGCAGTCGGCTGGCGCTTTGTTTATTATTTGAATAGAAGATTGGATCGTTTGAAGAAAGGTGTCGCCAAAATTTCCAAAGGTGAATTTGATGTTGAACTGGAAGATAAAGGCCGAGATGAAATCGCTTTTTTAGCAAAAAGCTTTAACCACATGTCCCGTGAAATAAAAAAATTAGTCGAACGCTTAGAAGAAAGCAACGCCGCTCGGCAGAGATTGATCGCCCATGCTTCGCATGAAATTAAATCGCCGCTTACCTCCATCAAGGGTTTTGTGGATATTTTAGAATTTTTGAATGTTCTTCCCGAAGAGCAACAGCAGAATCTGCTGCCAGCAGTGAAAAAGGATTTGCACCGTGTCATTAAAATAACCAATGACATGCTGCAATTAGCCAGGATTCGAGATCCAGCGTATCAGCTGGAGATTTCAAAAATTGATCTGTTGGATTTTCTGTTGGAAGAGCACAGCCACTTTGTGCATAAAGCCTCGGCACATCATGTAACAGCAATTTATGAAAACAAAGTCGCTGAAAAAGTGGAATTGTCCGCCGACGCGGAAAGATTGTCCCAAATTCTCGATAATCTTTGGCATAACGCGCTGAAATACGGTGATCATAATTTTCCAATTTTGACCCAGGTATTTGTCGAAAATGGATATGTCGGAATAAAAATATTAAATTATTTGCCCAACAAATTAGATGTGCCGGTAGACAGATTGTTTGAACCCTTTTATCGTCATCCTAATGTTTCTGAAAAAGTTAACGGCTCAGGTTTAGGACTGGCTATTGTCAAAGAATTGACTGAAAAGATGGGGGGGCAGATTCGAACCAGTTTAACTGATGATAAAATTGAGATCACTTTGTATTTTGAAGCGCACGATGTGATGAAGAAAAACTAATTTGCACAGCTTCGCCCAAAGTGCCGATATTAGTTTGAGTGCTATAATTTCAAATTGTAATTCGTTCAATTTCAGACTGTATTTTTTTATTAATTCTAATTGAGCATCCCTAAAAACTGTGATAAAATGTAGCCGCTTAACTCGCTATTTAATGGTCGATTAAATCCAGCAATTTAAAATATCATTATTTTTTAATTGTGGAATAAATATTGAATAATTCTTTCAATGATAAAATATATTACATTCTTGCGCACCACCAAGCTGTCGTTAAGACATGGAGTAACACCATGAATTCAAATTTTTTATTCGAGAGGGAGCAAAAGTTATTTAAGAATGTTGCGCTAAAAAAAACAAGAGCGCGCTGATTATTGACGATTCAGAGGTCAATCGGCACATTCTCAAAACATTTTTGCAGAATAATGGCTACGAAATATATTTTGCAATGGATGGTGTGGAAGGCCTGGAGAAATTCAGAGCGATCCGCCCCATGATCACCTTTCTGGATATTGTCATGCCCAAAAAATCTGGACTGGAATTACTTAAAGAGCTGAAAGCGATTGACCCCAATTCAATAATCATCATGGTAAGCTCATATATAACCAAACAAAATATTCAGGAAGCAAAGAATTCAGGAGCCAGTTGGTTCATTATGAAACCGTTTACCAAAGAAAAATTAGCTGAAATTCTTACCAAATTTGAAAAGGTCTCGTCTGAAAATTAATTTGATCACTGACTCCATTTTTTGAAAAATGTCAGCGGCTTCGTTTTAAAGGATTAATCAATGATTTGTGAAACGTGTGGTTCAGAAAACTTGGATTGGAGTTCTTATTGTACACAATACGGCGCAGCCTTGGGATCGATTTGCAGTTGTTCATTTTCGAACCAGGCTGGGGCTAAATTCTGTGGTGGCTGCGG
>DYKB01000001.1 GCA_020722815.1 Caldithrix sp.
CGATTTTGCCAGAATATCCCCTTTTCTCTGCGTTAAAAAGGTTTTATGAATTTTTTCTACTTGATATGATGTACTACATATTTAGCTAAAAAGGCTGCGTGGCAAGCGTGTTCAGGAATATCTTTATTTCTTCATCCTTGATTCCATCACCTATATAGTTGATTTCTTCAGTATAGTCGATATCTTCAAAAAAAGACAACTGAGCACGAAATAATTTTTCACTAAAAAGATCACCAAATAAATCACTGGCTCTGGTCGTTATCTGATTCAGCGAGTAATGATTTTTTATAATAAAAAAAAGATCAACATAATCCTTCCATTTTGCCCTTCTTCCCAAAGCATAAGCTTTCATTGCAGCCAGATCGATTAACGATGGTAAGCTGATAAATTTATTGAAAATTACTTCATGAGGAATATCAAACGGATACTTAAAAAATGTAACTTTTACACCGTTGATAAGCAGGGTGAATTCTTCATTTGAGGCAAAAAGTGTTTTATCAATATGGTATCCGCTTGCTAAAATTTTCTGGTGTATAATTTTTCTATTAAACGCCCGACCCGTAAACAAGTCAAAATCAATTGATTGACGATGTCCTAAATGCAGCGCAATTGCAGTACCCCCAACCAGGTAAAACGATTTTTTAAACAAGCGAATCATTGCTAATAATTCTATTTGTTCATTTGTTAGTACTTTTTCATGCATGGCGTTTAAAATAAAGTGTAAAGAAGTTTTGAATTACCGGCGAATAATTGGTCCGTTGACGATTTTCGGTGGCTTCAAAGAAAATTTCAGCCACTTTTTTGATACCAATTATTTCAAATAATTTTTTAATATCCTCGATTTCACCATAATTCAATATTGCCTCAACAATCGAATTCAGGCTTAAATTTGGTTTAGCCGCTTCAGGAACCCACCACCAGAGTGCGCTGTGCTGTTGAATAAATTCCTGCAAGGCGGTTTTATCAATATTTTCATCACTCATTATTTTAGTCGAACCCCTAATCATGAATTAAAAATACGAAGTGTTGAAACAATTTTGACGACGGATTAAATTTACAAAAATTTTGACAATATGTCAAGTTCATTTAAAGAAACCTTGATTTTTCTAAAAATTATATATAAATTGTATCTGGCGATAGTTATGAGCTATATGGTAACACCTCAAATTGCAGGGGTTATAAATTTTGTTTTAAAATTCAATTCATACCTGAATGAGTTGCCTGGCTTTTAGCTATTAATTTTTTAATTAGATTTACAGCAATACTGTTTTTCGCCGATTGGATGATTTGAAAAAATTTGGGTTCTGCAGGCTAATTATTAATTTGCCAAATATAGGACAAATTAACAATTTGTCCTACATTTTTTGATAAATAAACTATTAAAACTTGATATAGAATCGCTCAGTTTTGGCTTATTTAAAAAAATTATTTTATCAACTTGATATTAAATCATGATGAAAGAATTTGTACGTGATCGAAATGGAAATATTATTTATTTGACAATGGAACGTTGGGAGCATATAACCAAATTTCATCCAGAGATGATAAATTATCGAAAACAGCTTCTGTTTACTATTAAAAAAGGCCAGCGTAAACAGGATTCTCTCGATCATTCATTGTACATTTACTATCATCCATTTAAATCTCTTGAAAGAGGATTTAACCATATCGTAGCAATTGTTAAATTCGGTCTGAATTATCAAAGTAATCCCAACAATTTTATTCTGACAGCATATCAAAAATTTTTTGAATATTTTAGGAGTTGAATGATGAAAATATATTACGATTCCATAGGTGATTTACTGGAAACTCAATTTTTGTCTGGATTAGCCAATCAACGAACAGGAATTGGAATCTCAGAGCATATTACCCTTTTTTGTGATACTGAATATAGCGAAGTTCTGGGATTTACTATTTTTTCTTATTCAAAATTACTAAAATTGCCGGCAATTTCCACCACCGAGTTAATGCAACAGCCGGAAGTCATACAGGAAAGGGTTCAGAAATTGTTTTCAAAATCGCCTTTAAATCGCTTTTTCCGATTAACCGAAAATCAGATTCATTTAACCGATTCACAATTATCTGAATTAATAAAAGCGGCCTGATTTACATCAATTTTGCCAGAATATCCCCGTTTCTCTGCATCAAAAAAGTTTTATGACTTTTTCCCTCGTTCCCCTCGTTCCCACGCTTTGCGTGGAAATGCAGCCGGGACGCTTCGCGTCCAGGTTAAAAAAAGTATTAACAGATTAAATTTACCACCGTTTTTATTTAATGCTATCCTGACGCAAAGCGTTAATGAGGCATTCCAACGCCGGAGCGTTGGAACGAGATGTAATGTGGTCTCATTTATACCAGTCATGCTAAAAAGACTTCTTTATCAATAGAAATCCTTGACTTTTCGTTTTTCGCTGGTGGGACAATCACCAGAAAATTGATCTGGTCGCCTATAATACCAATTCCCACGAAATTCTATTTGGTGAATGTAAATGGACGCAAAAGCCTGTTGGAATGGACGTTTTGCAAAATTTGAAACAAAAGGTATCCGCAGTGAATTGGTTTTTAAAGGACCGAAAAGAATATTTTATACTATTAAGTAAAAATGGCTTTGCACCGGACCTTGAAAAAGTTGCCCGGGAAGAAGGAATTTTACTGGTCCAGGGTAATGAATTTTTATTTTAAATCAGGATAAATAAATTATCGCAGAAATAGCCGGGGCTGAAGAGACTCGGAGTTTTTATTTTGAGTATATTCAACATGATATGTTTAAGAATTAGAGGTTACCCGAATTTTTCCTGACCATTTTTTATCCCGATGACACGTTCTACAATTCTTAAAGAGGGAATCCCCTCACTTACGTCATAAAAAATAAAAATTACCTTGCAAATTTGTCGGAAACTCACTAAAATAACTTAGCAATCCGACAGAAACAATCATAAATATTTTGAGTTAAAATAATACGGTAACTTTGAAGGGAGGTGTCCTAAATGAATAATGATCAGGAATTACTGGAATTAAAAGTTTCTATAGATCCAGCATATTTATTAGAAATATTGGATAATTTACCTTTAGTAAAAAAGCAAGAAGTTTTTAAGCATTTGAAACAAGCAATTAAGCAAGAAAAAACTATCATTCAAAATAAGCCTACAAACAAAGATTTTCTTAAATCTCCACTCGGGCAATATATTGAACAAAACAAATCCAATCAGTTCAGTACTGAAAGCATTAGAGAAGCACTCTCCGTGATTAAAGACAGCTTAAGTGACGAAGTAATCCGGATGAGAGGAGAAAGATAGATGGGAAACTATTTTCTTGATACGAATGCGATTGTTAAATTCTATCATGTTGAAAAAGGCACTACCCAAATCGTAGAACTTATTCAAAATCAATACAACACTATTTTCATTTCAGACATTTCAATCATTGAGACAATTTCTGCTTTTGCTAAAAAAGTCAGAAATAATGAAATTTCAGTATCAACTTTTACCAAATTCCAAAAAACATTTTTTGGGGATATTGTTGATGATATTTTTATAATTATTAAATATTGGGAAAAACACTATAATGATGCAATATCTTTAATTAATAAATATGCTGCAATTTATAGCCTTAATACAATTGATGCGCTGCAACTTTCAATAGCATCTGAATTATACATGCAAAAATTAATTAATACTTTTGTCAGCTCAGATCACAAATTAAATGGAATTGTTTTCAAAGAGAAGATAAATGTGTACAATCCTGAAATACAATCAAGTACCACCTAAAAATTCAATTCACCAACGATATACTTCCCTCGTTCGCACTCTTTGTGTCCAGGTTCAGAATAGTTCCAACCAATAAAATTTACACCCGTTCTAATTTAATAATGCCCTAAGGCGAAGCGTCAAATGAGGCATTCCAACGCCAGAGCGTTGGAACGAGAAGGAAATTTTTCAGCAGTGATATCGTTAAAATGAGCCAGCGAAATTTGATTCCATTCAATCGTCGGATATACCAGTGGAAGAGGATAATATAAAAACGTTAATCGGACATTATTCAGAACGCAATGCAGTGTATTTTTGTGAATGCTACTAATTTCCGAAGGTCTGAGTTTTTTTAAAATTTCTTCAGGATCAAACTCAACAGTCGAAAAGAAATTGAGATCGACCGAAAGACGGTGCCCAATCTGGAGTGCCAGGGCCGTTCCACCGGTAAGATAAAATTGGTTTTTCAGTATGTCGAGTTCCGGGAGGAGCTCTTTCATTTCTGGGGTAATTGCATTTGTAAAGATTGACATTGTTCCACCGGAATTTTGAAATAATAACACCAGAAATAAGCAGTTCTGGCATTTAAATTTCGTCTGGTCCTGACAACCTGAATAATATCCGTTTCTGAATAAAGCTGCCATAATTTACGGATATCTTCAGTTGTGCCCTCATTAAGGATTCGGCTGATGATAAAATCTTTATGCTGTTCCAGCGATATATCTTTAGTATCCCAGAAAAGGGATGGGCTGAAAATTTCAAAGACATTTTTTACAGCGTTATTAATCATAATCAGGAATGATGATAGATTTGCCTAAAAATTTAGATTTTGTTAAAATTGCATATATTAAATTTTCATATTCAATTTTAGACGGGAACATTTCATGCCACCTCAACAACTGGTTCTTGGGGTTGTAGCTGCAAAATTCCCGTAGATTTTTCCCGATTCAAAATTTTTAATCTTTCTTCACTCAACTTTTTAAATGCCTGCATTCTTCTTTGCTTAATCTTGTAGAAACCGGCCCATTCACTAAAATCTTCGGTGTGTTCACCGTTATCGAGCAGCCCCTGATTATATAATTCAAAAAACTGTTCAGATGTAATCCAATAACGACGCTCAAATTTATGCAAAACTTCCTCTGTGACACGCAAGTCGTCTAAAATTTCACCGATAGTTATTTTCGCCATTGGAAAACCCACCTTAAACACTAACTTCAATTTCAGTATTTATCAATAAACTCTCTCAAAAAGGTATAAACCTGTCATTCCGAGCAAAACGAAGAATCTCGTAAGTCATTGAAAAATATAGATTCTTCACGCCGCTTCGCAGCGTTTACCCTAAGCACCCCCGAAGGGCGCAGAATGACAACAACGACCTTTTTAGCGTAGACTCCTGGATTTTATAAAAATATACGAACAAATTTCGAGAATCTCAAGGAGAAAATTCGGTGGTTTACCATCAGAAAAGTCTTTTAAAGTGCAATGCTGAAAGGATTCGGAAAAATTTTGCATCAATAAGGATAGTTTCAGCCAAGAGAATATAGAGTGGAAGCCCGGATTTGTTAAAAAGTAATGATTTCTTCCGACGTCATAACTAAAGTGGCATAAAGCAAAGTGGCCTGGATGTCATTGCTTTCTAAAAAAGGATACTGTTTTAATATCTCATCAAAAGTGGCGCCATACGCTATTTTTTCGACAATCATGGCCGCCGGTAAACGAGTTCCCCTGATAACAGGCTTCCCCAGCATATATCTGAATTTATTTCAATTCTTTTGAATAATGCTTGTTTCATTATCTCCGTATTCAATTACCAAATATTGGTTGTATAAAATGAGTTCACTTTAAAAAAACTTTAACCACTAATTTTACAAATTACACCAATTGTTATTATTCGCTTTAAATTCGTAAAATTAGTGTAATTCGTAGTTTTTAGACTGAAGTCATAAAATATAATATACCAATTTGAGATCAATTTCAAGCATTTTTTTGTTGATTTGAATAATTCCGGTGAGTTATCAAAGGGTCGTCATTTTTTAAATTTGGTGAAAATATTATTGCAGCAACATATTTTAGTTCAAACCTGATCGCGCGCCATGTATGAACCCCGGCTTTCCAGTGCAAAGATCGCATAATAAAATTTCCCGCAAACTCAGCCAGACAAAGACGGAGTTGGTGAAGAGGTACCGTTTCCACATCCGTTTCGGTTCCTGCAGCAGACGAAAGAACCATTCCAGACCATAGTTTTGCATCCAGACGGGGGCCCGTTTCGTTTTGCCGGCGACCACATCAAAACTGCCACCGACACCATGCACGATGGGTACATTTAAGTCTTTCAGATGTTTGGCAATCCAGAATTCTTTTTTCGGGGAGCCAAATCCAACCAAAAGAATATCAGCTTTCGATCGCCGAATAGTACGAATAATTTCCGGCTCTTCTTCCGCCGAGAAATCGCCATTTCGAAAACCCGCTACCTGTAAGCCATAATATTTTTCCTGAACAATTTTCACGGTATTTTGTATAACTTCCTCGGTAGCACCAAAGAAAAATATTCGATAACTCTTTTGCGCCGCTACCTCAAATAATTTTTCCATCAAATCGGTCCCATTTACACGGCCAGGCAACTTGCGTCCCAACAAACGAGAAAGCCAGACTACGGGAACACCATCCGGCCTGATTAAATCTGCCGTCTCAATAACCTTTTTTAAATCAGCGTCCTGCCGGGCTTTTACAATCTTGGCAACATTCACCACCACCAGGCGATGCGGTTTTCGTGAAGCGATAAAAGTTTCAATTTTTTCAATCGTCTGACTTAGTGAAAGCCGATCAACCGGTAAACCCAATATATTCACACGACCATTATTTTCAATTGTCATAAACTTTCCCCTGTAAAATTAAAAGTGCAAGTTGTTTGACAGGGGGGCAAAAACACTACCAAAACGTAATTTTGAAAAATTTTTATCGGCTTATTCAATTTCAATTTTTTGATTGCTGGTGATTTCACTTATCAGGTAACTCAGCGCCTTAAACATCCAGGCCTGTACCCAGCGCATATAGGATACTTTGTTGGTAAATAGTTTATTTTTTTGAAAATAGAAATAGCCTTTTTTATCCTGCATATTTTGAACCAACCATTCTGCAATTCGATAGGCTTGCTGAAGATACTGTGGTCCATAAGCCCTTGAAATCCGGGTCAGTAAAATAATCGACGCCGCGCCACAGTGTGGTTCAATCGGGAATGTCTTATCAGCATAAAATTGGGGGATCCGATTATCAATAAACAGATGTTTTATATAAAATTCCAGGCCTTTTTGAAACATGCTTTCGCTGTTTAAATCCGGCAAAATAGTCTGAATTGTAAACAAGGCATCGAGGACAAACGCCGTATGATAATGATCAATCCATTTCTGATTGGCCGCCTCACCATAAAACCAGGAGCCATCCGGGTTTTGAACACTCCGGAGATAGTTCAGGATAGCAATAATTGCATCTTTTTGCTCCGGTTTTTGTTCTATTTTGTACAATCTCGCCAGCAAAGAAGCCCCTAAAAGTGAAGCATTATACACTTGGGTCCAGTCCAGGGGTGAATAACTCAGACAATATCCTTCACTTTTGTAAGAGCGATTTAAATTCTGTAATACAAAATTTTGACTGGAACTGGCGAGGTGATAACAATCTTTATCATTTAAAATTTCAGCAGCATCCAGTAATGCGTCTACCACGAAGGATGTGACGACCACCGAGGGCGTATTGGCCGGAATAAAAAATGCCCGGGATTGCCAGGGGAAATAGTAACCCCAACAGGCGCCAGCATAACCTTCGATTTTATAGTGTGTTAAGAGTTCTATTAAACGTAAGGCATATTTTCGGTACTTTTCATTCGGTGACTGTTGATATAATTTTAGCATTCCCGACAGGAACAAGGCAAGACCCTTGGCATTATGTGCGGGCGAAATCGATTGAAACGACCGAAAATTAACCGGCGAGCGTTTATTTAAATGAATCCTTAAAAGTCTTTGCCATTTGTTGGCATTTTGACTGTTTTTATTTTGCCGATAAAGTCCATCATAAGGATCATATCCTTTAAAATCCAAAGCGACACAATAATTAAGTAACTTTGGCAGTGCTGAATTCAGTTCCATCTTCATAGCTTAAGTTATTGACTTCCATGTTAAAAATTTGATTGAAAAAAATTGTATCCCCTCAAAAACTGTGGGTGAAAAAACCGGTTATTGCGAGGCGTTTTTTGCCGAAGCAATCTCCTGATGTCGTGTGAGGAGATTGCTTCATCGCAAAAAACGCTCCTCGCAATGACAGGCTGTGGTCACTTTCCTTAAGTATTGAGCGGATACTCGCAAACGACTTTAACTATCGAATATTTAAACAATTTGAAGAATTTTGTAAAATTTTTGGCCGACAACCTGTATATCAAAATTTTGTAAAGCCACTCGTTGTCCTGCCAAACCAATTTTCACAGCTAGATCGCGATTTTTAAGTAAATATTCAATCCCCGCGGAGATAGAATCAATGTTACCAGGATTAACAAATATAACATTTTTTTTATCAGCTAAATATTTCGGAATTTCAGCTGACCTGGGCGCCAGTACACTTTTTCCAGTCGCCAGATATTCGGCCAACTTTGCCGGAAAGCCTATGGTATTACCCGAATAATTCCCCTGTACGGCATATATCATATCACAACTTTTCAAGAATTGGTAAATCGAGTTTTCTGTCAGATAGCCGAGATATTGAATTCGCCTGTGAAAGGGAGAATCATTAATATGAGATTTAATCCAATCGATTCGTTTCGATACTCCCATGCCACTGAGATAGAGCATGGATTCAGGGTAGCGGCCCGCAATCTGTTCAAAGGCATTGATGAGATTTTCAATTCTATCCGATTCCAGGAAGTTGCCATTATAAAAAATTTTGACAGGTTCATAAAAGCCATGCAATTGCCATTGAAATTTATCCGCCTGAATAGTAACTGGTAATACGGTAACTTTTTGATTTTTCAAGTTTTGTCCTGAAAATTTTTTGAAAAAGCTGGTGGAACTGACGATGATATGATTGGCCAGGTGTTGAAGCCATTTCTGGGGCCGCAAAACAAACTGATTCGTCGCGTTGAAAAATGAGTTCTGAAAATCGATGTCAGCATAAAAATTATCGTCAATATCAAAAATGATTTTATAGCCAATCAATTTGGCAGATAAAATCAGGAAGAGATTTTCGTGGTCTGGGTAGCGATGAATATAAAGTATATTCTTTTGGCCAGGTAAATAGTTCGATTTTAAGAAACGAACTCCCTGAAAATAATATTTAAAAAATTTGAAAATATTGCCATAACCGGGCAAATGATTACGCTCAATAGTCTGCGAGAAGATGCGCTGATTTATCCTTTTTCGGGCAGCCGAAATTCTTTGTCTCTGCGGCGGTAAATAAAGCCATTGAATGTGGATATCAGGATATTTTGAGAGATATTCGATAAAATGGTGAATCCGCCGGGCAACCGCTATTTCAGACGAATAGGAGATGTTACTCAAAAAAATTAAATTGATGTGCTGATTTGACATTGATTTGATGTTATCGATTTTAAACCAAGTCCGAAATTTTACTGATAGTTATTATCAAAATAATAACAATATGTAATTAATCGTATTTATGGAATCATCAAAAATTTGTTGAAAGAGAAGGATTCCGGTTATTTTGCCATCAAAATGTTTATCAGTATTGGTGGCAGGATGGAGGCTAAAAAAGGGTATAAATAAATGGCGCTAAAGCGCTTCCCTCGGTGAGAACAATTAAAAGACTTAATAAAATCAAAAAAATAATGATGGGTGCCAGCCACCATTTTTTGCGGACTTTTATAAAATCCCAGAATTCGGCTAATATGGATAATTTGCTCATTGTTGGTGTTCCTTTTATCATAAAAAAAAAGCCGAAATCCATTTCCTGTTTTAACTTCCTGATATTACCTAAAATTCTAAAATAAGCGTTTTTTCACTGGTGGAGTCCTTTCTGATTGAATATTGACCCCATCTGTATCTCCCCCATTTTCAAAAAGCGAAAATGGGGGAGAGAACCGCGATTTCTCTCCCCCAAATTCCGTTTTTGGGAATTTTGGGGAGGCAGGAGGGGGTCCTTCATTGATTCAGCATATCATCAATTTCCATTTTAGAATTTTAGATATTAAAATTGTTTTTCGAGATCAATCTTCGTGATTGTTGCCGATTGACGATAGTTCCAGTATGATTTTTGTGATTTTTTTGGCTTAAGTTCCAAAAATTGTTTTCCGGCTAATTTGGCGATTAAACCGATAGGGGTTAAAATTAGATAAAAAAGGACCGTAACTACCAATCGGCTCATAAACCAGCCTAAAACAAGCGCAATCACCATCCAGACTTTTTGGAACGGTTTCAGAATGACCGGGAAAATCAGCCCGGCCAATATAATCAACACTCCGGAAATTACAAAATAGAAACAGTCCGGATGAATTTTCCACCAGCGATAGCTCCCAATAACGAGCAGAATCCCACCGATAATCAGCCCGAACTGTTTTAATTCGTTCCGGCCGCTTGTAATATTTTTAAATTCTTCTTTCAACATGCAGAGATTAATCCAATTCGAATTCCGCTTTCCAGTCTTTATCGTCTTTTAACGGGGGTTGACTTGTCTTATCCAGCAAAAAATTCCCCAGCACCAGATAATCCATATTCGTCCGCATAAAGCAGCGCCAGGCATCTTCCGGTGTACAAACAATTGGCTCGCCGCGGACATTAAATGAAGTGTTGATGATGACCGGACAGCCATATTTTTCGTTAAATTTATTTAAAAGTTCCCAGTATATCGGATTGGTATCGCGATGGACCGTTTGAATTCTGGCCGAATAATCCACGTGCGTCACCGCCGGAATATCGGAACGGGTAATTTTTAATTTTTCCAGACCGAAAAGCTTTTCCTGGTCCGGTGTCATGGCCCGCTGGTGCGATGGGGTCACCTGAGCGACCAGCAGCATATAAGGACTGGATCGATCAATATCGAAATATTCACTGACTTTCTCCCCCAAAACCGATGGGGCAAACGGGCGGAAACTCTCGCGAAATTTGATTTTCAGATTCATCGTTTCCTGCATTTGGGAACTTCTCGCATCCCCCAGAATCGAACGCGCACCCAATGCCCGTGGCCCAAATTCCATCCGTCCCTGAAACCAGCCAATAACTTTTTCGCTGGCGATTAAATCCGCAATTTTTTCAGGAACCTCTCCGGATTCGAGTTTGATGAAAGGAATTGAATTTTCTTTTAAATAGGTTTCAATTTCCGGATTCGAAAATTGAGGCCCTAAAAATGAGCCTTTCTGGAAATCATTCTTCTCATCGGCCTGGCGCTGATTACCCAGATATTGATACCAGACCATCAGCGCCGCACCAAGGGCGCCGCCGGCATCCCC
The DNA here is from genome assembly GCA_020722815.1 of Caldithrix sp. Lineage (GTDB taxonomy): Bacteria > Zhuqueibacterota > Zhuqueibacteria > Thermofontimicrobiales > Sulfurfontimicrobiaceae > DYKB01. The sequence continues at coordinate 11,191 of DYKB01000001.1, forward strand.
CGCGGCGGGTTGAATCCAGAGGTTATCAAAAATCTGTTCGCGCAAAATTCGGCCATTGGCCACGCAATTAAGTGCCACGCCACCGGCGAGACAAAGTTTCTTTTGTCCCGTTTCCTGGCGAATATGCCGCGCCATCCGCAAAACCACTTCTTCCACCGCCTCCTGAACCGAGCGCGCTAAATCCATATCCCGTTGTGTTAACTTCGATTCGGGTTTTCGCGGCGGCCCGCCAAACAGCCGGTGAAATTTTTCACCGGTCATTCTTAAGCCAGCGCAATAGTCAAAATAATCAAGGTTCAAGCGAAAAGAACCATCGGATTTCAGATCAATCAATTCGGTAAGAATCAGGTCTTTATACTTTGGTTCGCCATAAGGTGCCAGCCCCATGACTTTATATTCGCCGGAATTAACTTTGAAGCCGGTGTAATAGGTAAACGCCGAATAAAGCAGACCAATAGAATGCGGAAAATGAATATCCGCCAGAATTTGAAGTTGATTATCTTTACCAATCCCGAAACTGGTGGTGGTCCATTCGCCGACGCCATCGATTGTCAAAAAAGCCGCTTCCTGAAATGGAGCGGGATAAAAAGCGGCGGCCGCGTGTGAGGCATGGTGCTCGGGAAATAATATTTCCCCCTGAAAGCCGGTAAGTTGTTCGGCGATCTGCTCTTTAATCCATAATTTTTGCTTCATCCAGAGGGGAATGGCTTTTAAAAAAGACCGAATTCCTTTCGGGGCGTACGCCAAATAGGTTTCTAAAATTCTTTCAAATTTTAAAAATGGTTTGTCATAAAAGGCGATAAAATCCAAATCCGCCGGATTTAAATTGCTATTTTTCAAACAAAATTGAATCGCATTGGTCGGAAAAGCATGATCATGCTTCTTCCGGGTGAAACGTTCTTCCTGGGCCGCCGAAATAATGTCACCATCCTGAACCAGGCAGGCCGCGCTATCGTGATAGTAGGCAGATATTCCGAGAATATTCATTTATAAAAGTTTTAGTTTGGCTTCAATTTGTTGTAAATAGCTTTTTACCTCCGGTAGTTGATTAAATGCGTCCTGGCAAATTTTTAATGTATCAACTTTTTCGTAATCGTGTGCTAAAAAATTTCTAAATCCAGCGATTCGGGCAAAATGATAAGCAAATTCGCGATTTAGTATTTCGCTCTCTCCAAGAATATCAAAAGCATCATAATAGGATTGAGGTGGTCGTAATGCCATTTCTTTAATGACCATCCCGGCCAATGAAACACAGGAATCCGCCATTAAATAAAAAAAATGTAACAAGGCGCCCTGATAAAGCGGATCACTATTAAATCGATATTGGCAATTATCCTGCAGCGATTCCAGCAGCATCAGATATTGCCGAATTCGTCCAATTTTTTGCCGAATTCTTTCGAACATTAGAAACCCATCATTACTTTTCGATGTTCCCGAAAATCAATCGCCTGATAAATAATTTTTACTTCAAAAAGATCACGTTTTTCTTTGTCCCGCTCGAAAATGACCTGCCCCGTCCGGACAATTTCTTCGGCGAGCATAAGATTTTTAATCTGATTCAAAATAACCAAATCTATCCGGTCGCTTTTCAGCGCCCGGCCACAATCCGCCATTAATCCGAGTTGAAAATCCAAATCCAGTTCATCAGAGTCGAGAAAAAACGCCAGGTCGATGTCGCTTTCTGCTATATTATACCCACCGGTAACCACCGAACCAAAAATATAAGCAAAAACAAGCTGTTTTTCATATTTTTTGAAAACAGGTTGAAGGCGTTTTTTAAGCCCATCGACCAGAGAATTGGACACTGATTGCGTTTTCATGATAAGTTATCGTGATCGATTAATTTTAAAACAAATCAATCGTAACCGTTCACAGGTTCCAGGTTCATAATTCCCGGCTATCGCTCTATTTCATGTTTTCATAAATCTGCTGTAAAAAGCGCTTAATTTAAGCGCATTCATTTAAGCCAAAAAGGTCTTCTCACTTCGAATCTGTAAACGCATACAATCAATCTATATCAAATTTTAAATGACGCTCCACCAGGCTTAGTATTTTTCCAACCTGCTCACGTGCTAAATCAGCATCTTCCTTTGTATAAAAATCTTCCGGCGTCAGCTCTGGCAAACCATTGGGATATCGTGTTGGAAAATATAATTTGTCCAAATTGCGACACGCATTTTCAATTGATAAAAATTCTTCATTATATTTTTGACAAAGATGTGCCATTTTAAGGGTCGAATGCCCCCAAATCTCTCTTTCTCCCTGGTAATAAAGAAAAGCCTTCAATAATTTTTCAGCACTCTGTTGGCACAGGAAACAGGCGACTTCATAAATCTGCTGATTACTATTTATTTGGGCTGAATCCAAATCTCTTTTTCCCTGCCGAAACCAGCGCCTGGCTTCATCGATATTATTTTTTTTCATAAATGGTCAGGCCTTCCCGCAAAGCGGATTGGATAAAATCATTATCCCGACTTAACATTTTTTCGATTTCAGCAGGGGTATAAACCAGCGGTTCAACCACTAAATCAGTATCACAGAGTTCCAAAACATCACCAATTCTATCGGTAAAACGTTTTTTCGTCTCTTTGACGATAATTAAGTCAACATCAGAACCCGCATGATAATCACCACGGGCAAAGGAACCAAATAAAATAATTTTAATCGGATCATATTCAATCAGGGAATGGATAATTTTATTCAGTTCAATTTCCCATTGATTTTTTGAAATTTTTTCCAAAACTGGCTACTCCCGATGCTAAAATTGAAGCCGCCTAATTTATAAATCTTCTGTCACAAAATCAAGGAAATTATTTCGCCGTCTGATTTCGATACCATTCAATCGTATTTTTTAAGCCTTCTTCAAATGAAGTTTTTGCTTTAAAACCAAATTCTGCCTGTGCCCGGCTTGTATCCAGCATCCGGCGGGGTTGGCCATCGGGTTTGGATGGATCCCAGATGATCTCCCCTTTGAAGCCGGTCAAGTTGACAATTAATTGAACCAAATCTTTTATTTTTATTTCAAAACCAACCCCAATATTAACCGGTGCCGGTTTATCGTACTTTTCGGTTGCCAGGACGATCCCCTCCGCCGCATCATCCGCATAAATAAATTCCCGGGAAGCTTCACCGGTTCCCCAGACTTCAAGACTATCTTTTCCTTCACGCTGCGCATCGACGCATTTTTTAATCAATGCCGGAATGACGTGCGAGGAGCGGGGATCAAAATTATCGCGCGGGCCATAAAGATTCACCGGCAATAAATAAATGCCATTCATCCCATACTGTTCACGATAGGCCTGCAGTTGAACGAGGAGCATCTTTTTAGCCAGTCCATAAGGGGCATTGGTTTCTTCGGGATAGCCGTTCCAGATATCATCTTCTTTAAACGGCACGGGGGTAAATTTCGGATAAGCGCAGATTGTGCCGATACAGACAAATTTTTGAATACCAAAAAGCCGGGCCTGTTCGATTAATTGCAATCCCATGATGGCATTATCATAAAAAAATTTTCCCGGATTTTCACGATTCGCGCCAATACCACCTACCACCGCCGCCAGATGAATGACAATATCGGGTCGTGCCACGTCATACATTTCTTTAATATCAGCCAGGTTACGGAGATCAAAATTTTCCACTTTGGGAACAAAAATTGATTCACAACCTCGTTTTTTTAAATTTTCCAGGACGAATGATCCTAAAAAACCGGCACCCCCGGTAACGACAACTCTTTTATTCTTCCAAAATTTCATAAATTCTGCTTACCCTCATCCATATTTTTTCCAATTTGATTAATATCAGCCTGGACCATTTTTTTCACCAGTTCCGGGAAGCTCATCCTGGGTTTCCAGTTCAAGGTTTCCAGGGCTTTCCTCGGATCTCCAATCAATAACTCAACCTCCGCTGGTCGAAAATAACGAGGATCAACTTCTACCAAAACATTTCCGGTCTGAATATCTATCCCCTTTTCGTCGCTGCCTGTTCCCTGCCATTCCAGTTCAATTCCAATTTCCCGAAATGCAATTTCTGCAAATTCCCGAACGGAATGAGTCTTACCAGTAGCTAAAACAAAGTCATCGGGCTCATGGTGCTGTAATATCATCCACATGCCTTCCACATAGTCCGGTGCATAACCCCAATCGCGTTTTGCATCCAGGTTACCCAAAAATAATTTTTGCTGCAATCCCAGATGAATTTTCGCCACGGCCTGAGAAATTTTACGGGTCACAAAGGTTTGACCCCGCCGCGGCGACTCATGATTGAAAAGAATCCCATTGCTGGCGAATAAATGATACGCTTCACGATAGTTTTTTACAATCCAGAACGCATAAAGTTTCGCCACCCCATAAGGACTGCGCGGATAAAATGGTGTTTTTTCAGACTGGGGAATTTCCAGCACTTTCCCATATAATTCGCTGGTTGATGCCTGATAGAACCGGGTATTGATACCCGTTTCCCGAATTGCATCCAGCAAGCGTAAAGTGCCCAGTCCATCGACATCGGCGGTATATTCCGGTACCTCAAAGGATACCTTGACATGACTTTGCGCCGCCAGGTTATAGATTTCATCAGGCCGGATTTTTTCCAACAGGCGATTTAAATTGCTTGAATCGGACAAATCCCCATAATGCAAAAACATCCGGACATTGAGTGTCTGCGGATCACGGTAGAGATGATCAATCCGACCGGTATTAAACGAACTGCTGCGGCGGATGATTCCATGCACTTCATAGCCTTTTTCAATTAAAAATTCCGTTAAATACGAGCCGTCCTGGCCGGTGATTCCTGTTATAAGGGCTTTTTTCATAAATTTCAACCTGTTTTTTTATTTTCATTGATAATCACATCTAAATGACAAAATTTATTTTATTGCTTTAATAGCATAAGCATCGATATCCACTGAAATCGCTTGCTGGATTGCATCAATCGCAACTACCAGCCGTGATTGACCCTTTACTTTTTGAAGGGTCCCTTTTAGGCCGGCAAGAGGACCATTAATAATCTCAACCTGTTGTCCCTGTGTCCAGTAATCCGCCCGTTCCATTGGAATATTTTCTTTGAGTAATTGTCGAATCGCCTCAATCTGTACTTCCGGAATCGGTACGGGTTTGTGGTTGAAAGCCACCAGGCGTGCAGCACCATCCGTTTGAAGAATGGGGAGCCGGTCCTTTAAAGCAATCTTGACAAAGACATAACAGCTAAATAGAACCTCCTCAACTTTCTTCTTTCGGTCACTCCATTGCCGAACTGTCGTATACACTGGCAAATAACTGTTGATCCCCTTTTGCTGCAATCGTTCATGAACTTTTTTTTCATGCCGGTTTTGAGTGGTCAGCGCATACCAGTGCACTTCATCATTTAATACACCATAAATTGAACCATTCGCTTCAAAAGACATAATTTATACCTAATTAATTGTTAATTCTGGACATAGCTCCGCCGGGTCAGTCCCATTTTCATTTTTGAACCGACCGGCTAATTAATTTTCCGCAATCTCTGAATATTAATACAAAACAAACCAAAAATTTTACATTCCAGGAAGAGACAAACCTTGAAATAAAACAATAAGATACCAATTTCAAGAGCCTCTTCGCGGGTTTATTATCACGATAAAAATGATTCTCGAAATAAATGCTATTTTATCAAATTCACACTTTTAATTTTTTCAAGGATAGATTTATGATACATTCCAGCTACAAAAGAATGTATGAGCGGGAGGTTTTGGGATAATATAATTTTCTAATTTTTTCCTCCCTGAAATTTTACACTACCATTTTAATTTCACTCACCAATTACCGGTCAAGCCGACTCATTCCTGATCAGTATGCGATGCATATTCATGATAGTCGTTATAATAATGGTAATAATGGCCATAACCTGCTGAAAATTCGGTCGAATTTAACACAACGCCTAAAACATTACGATGCGCTTTCCGCAAAACTTCCAGGGAATTCATCGCAACATTTAAATCGGTGAACTGGAAGCGAACGACCAGAACAACTCCCCCAACTTTTCGGGAAATCAGGACCGGGTCTGTTACAGCCGCCAGCGGCGGTGAATCGAAGATAACAATATCGTGTTCCTGTTCCATCAACTGGATGAAATTTTCCATTTTTTGAGAAGAAAGCACCTGTGTTGGATTCGGCGGAATTTTACCGGAAGGGACTATTTTCAAATTTGAGTTTTTTACCGGATGACAGATTTCCTGCCAATTTTTCTCGCCAACCAGAAATTCCATCAAACCCGGTTCTCGTGAACAATTAAACAGTTGGTGCTGTTTTGGTTTCCGTAAGTCAGTATCCACCAGGAGTGTTTTTAAGCCAACTTCAGCATAAGCCAGGGCCAGATTCGCTGCGGTGACAGTTTTACCCTCCTGAGGACTGGAACTGGTGATAACGAGTGACCGTAATTTTTTATCAACTTCAGCAAATTGCAGGTTGGTTCGCAGGCCGCGATAAGTTTCAACAATCGGATCTTTGGGATTGAAATTCGTAATCAAGCGCACGGTTCGAACATAATCCGCATATTCACCAGGCAAATTTCCATTCGAATTATCAGTGGTGCTGGCCGCCCAACTTTTTTGCTTTTTCTCCCGAATCATTGGGATCACTCCCATTACCGGCAACTTCAAAACACGGGTAATATCGTCCGGGGTTCTAACCGTATTATCCAGATAGTCCCGGAAGAATGCCAAACCAATTCCCAGCCCCATACCCAGCAAAGCCCCCAGTAACAGATTTTTCATGGTGCCGCGGGGATTGGGTTCATCCGGCCAATTTGGCGGATCAACAATTCGGATGCCCCCGGTTCCGGTTGCAGCTTCAATTTTCGCCTCTTCACCTTTTTCGAGGAGGTAGCTATAAAGCTTTTCATGAACCCCCTTCGCTCGTTTAAGCTGTTCCAGCGTGATGGCCATTTCCAATAGATTTGGATGTCGTTTCTTAAAATTATCGATTAAATTTTGATAAAATGTTTCACGATTTTTTAAAGTGGCAACACTCAGCTCTTCCGTAACCTTTTGCTCCAATAATTTTTCCCAGAGAATTTTATCACTCCCCGATTCAATTCCCGGATTCAGCGCCGAACGAATAATCGTATTAATTAAATCGCGTTTTAACGAATCGATCTTACGCTCAAGATTTTTAATTTCACTGCTTTTCCCGGTTACCTGGAGGAGACTATTTCGCAAATCTTCTAAATCTTCAATTTCATCCCGCAATTTTTTAACTTCCGGACTTTCCGTACGATTTAAGGATTGATTGACTTTGGAATCCATTTTCTCAAGACGGGAGGTATAGTCCAATAAATTACTTTCGGCCAGCTCACGTTGTGTTTCCACATTCATAAGTTCAGCCTCCATTTCCACCAATTCTTTGACCAGGCCACCATTTTCGCCAGCAATCAACGCGTCATTTTTTTCTTTAAATTCCTGAAGCGCTTTTTCAACCGATTCTAAATCTTTCAAGGCTTCAATTTTTTGGTCATTAACAAAATTGACCACATTTATGGATTCTTCCCGATCAATTTCCTGACAGCGGGCTTTCAATGTTTTGGCCGCGACATTTGCTAAAATGTACGCAATTTTGGGATCATTTGCCCTGGCATGAAGCTCAATAAAATCAGAATATTCCGGATTTTTAACCGTTAAATTCTTGCTTAATAATCCCCAGGCTTCTTCTACGGGTAATTTAATCCCGGCCGAATCCTGAAGTTGAATCAGCACTTCTTCCACTGCCTGCACACGAAAAATACGACTGGTCACAACAGCATTATAAAATTCAAAAGGACGGGCTGGTTCATTCATTTTGACACCACTGATAAGCGGAATCATTGGCTCCTGATTCTCAATCATGAAGGTGGCTAATGATTCATATACTGGTGGTTGCGTAAAATTATGATAAATAGCAATTGAAAAAACCAAAACAAAGGAAAAAATCACCGTCCATTTTCGTCTTAAAAGCAAATCAATATAGTCACGTAACGTAACTTCTTTTATTTCGATTTTATTTTCCATATCACTTTTCTAATTTTTATGATTCACATCGGTTTCTTGTTAATTCAAATTTAAAGTCGTCTGCCATAACGAAAAATGATATATAACGTGGCAAAACTGGTAATATCGCGCATTATTTGAACAAATTGTTTCCATCGATTACTTTTTTCAGGGACAAAAATGACATCTCCCGGAACCACTTTCGGGATTGCCTCATATTTTTTATGTTCCAGGCATTCCTTTATATTGATTTCCTGCTCTTTTTGTTGTTGTTCGTGAAAGGAAATCAGCAGAACCTTTGTCAGATCAGCGTCATCCGTAGCTCCACCAGCTTTAAAAATGACATCGAGGATGTTTTGAAAGTCAGCAAAAACTTCATAATTACCCGGAATTTTGACTTCGCCAGCTATTTTGACGGCTGTGGCGCCAGGCCAACCGGGTACAAAAATAACATCTCCATCTTCAAGCGTCGGAAGCAAGGATAAATCCGCCTCAATAATAAATTTTTCCAGATTAACGGGTAGAATTTGTTTTTCCGTATCCAACTGCCGAATCAATTGCAATTCTTTGATTTTCGCGCCGGGAATAAAACCGCCGGCCTGACCGATTGCTCCCTGAATCGAAGCATTTTGTGGAATTTGATAGGTACCCGGCTTAAGCACCTGCCCGAGTACCGTAACACCAATCAGGTAAGTGCTTAAAAAGTTCAGGGTTACAATCGGCTTTCGTTCAACATATTTACTAAGCTGAACCGAGATGATATCACGTAATTCATTGAGTGTCAATCCATCTACCGGTAAATCATTTAAAAAGGGAAAATTAATGGTCCCATCGGTGGAAACCTTAACAACCCGTGACAAATCACCCTGACCATAAACCAGAATTTCGATCACATCGCCCGGTTGAATCTTTTTCGCCTCGGAATATGCCAGAAGCTCCTGCGTTGCGCTGGTATAAATTCCGATAATTACCAAAAAAATTAAAATTGGAATTTTTGATTTCAAGGGATCACTCCAATACCAAAATAAATTATTATCCACTATTGTATAATTAATTTTATGTAAGCTATTACCATGAAGAAATAAACGATCATTATAACAAAAATTACGGATTCGAATTCTGCGCTGGAATGAATAGCGAATGAACTTTAGTTGGAAGTACTTTAAAAATAAACATTTATATTAATGTATTAAATCTGAATTTTCTGAATATGCAGAATTGCAAAATTATTATTGACAGTGACATATTAAAAAACGCTCCCTCGCACCGATGAATTTTCTCCAAAAAGAAATTCCGGATTCACCCTTCATGCTTTATAAATCCTGGTCCTGAAGGTTAAATTTTTCATACATTGGCATCTTAACATATAAAAAAATAATTTCAGTCACCCGTTGGCCTTTAACCGGGAATCCGCAGCCGCCTACTTACAAATTTGTATAACTCGTTTTATTTCAATAGGTTAAAATATATTGCATCAAGTTTAAATTAACAAATTTTACCAACCCATAAGCAAAGCTTATGCCATTACTGCAAAACCCTGAATAGCATTAATAAAGGGATAAATACGATATTGAAACATTATTACGTTTTTGTTGAGTGGTGTATTTGATTGTTCAAATATGATACAAATGGCCAGATTCTGTACACCCGAATACAAAAGCCTGTGATAAAAAATTTTCTCTGACCGATTTCATTTTATCGGTTTGAAGGCAAAAGACTATTCAATTAAAACCATAGTGGATACACTGTTTGTGAGACATAAAACTATCTTGGGATGGCAAAAACAGCCAGCAGGCAGCGGTGACTTCGGGGATTTATTTCTGCCAATTCAAGACGCGTCAGTATTGGCAGACGGTGCGGGTGATTTTGCTGCGGTAGACAGATTAGCTTTCTGTATGAAATTACTTATTAAACTAAAAAATGGTTAGATGAAAATATATTTTTATATATAGATCGATTTGTAAAATAGTAGGAACTATTTTTATATATTTTATGTCTGTATATTAAAATGGTATTGTTGATTTTTTTAAAACCAACTTGCGCTGAATATAATACTCGCTTGCTTTGTGAATAAAATATTTGAAATTCGATAAAAATTTAAAATGTCATTCAAAGAGATTCAAATGCAATTATTGATTTTACCACCACCCTATTTTCGTGATTATATTGAATATAATCGCAATATTTGGCGATTGCGTCGTCTTTCTATCCTGCTGGTTTAATGGTAACTCTTTATATTGTCTGCGGTTTAATTTGATAAAATTAAATCGCTCCCCGCCATTTTTGGAATATTAACCAAAAACTTCCAAATTAAATAGAAAGGTCCTTTTAATGCAAACGAAAACTCAACAACCGTTCAAATTGTTTTTCCAATGTTTATTATTGACACTTTTATGCCTGCTGTGTCACTGTGAAAAAAATCATTTCAGTGTCGAGCCGGATCAATCTCAAAAAACTGAAAAAGATGGAATTATTACTTTTCATATTATGGAACAGGTTTTTGATTCGACGAAAATGAATTTGACCTGGAAAAAACTTGAACGGTTGGATGTAAGTGAAACAGATAATGTGATCGATATTCCCAATGCGATTCCATTTGAACTAACTAAACTCAACGGTGTCACCTTTTGGTTTTTCGGTGATTTTCATGGGGTACAGGATAGCATATTTATCTGGAGTGATTATCGTTCTCCTTATTCGAATCATGAACGTGAAATCGCGATTGATCCAGTGGGCGATCATCAGGGACTGAATATTATGGTAGCTGAAGGTGCGCCAATTTATGGCCCGGTTCGGGGATTTATTTTTATCCTCGATACGGATAATGATAATCATGGAACTGGCTATGTCATCATAAAAGCCGAATCACTGTTGGATACAATCTGGGTCGATGCCGCTATAAATACGGTAAATTATGCTGAACGGGCAGCCTTAAAATCTATTCATTTGGATAGGGAATTAAAAGATCCATTAGTTATCCAATCAAATGATCTTGAGTCCTATAGTCGATTAAAAGATCAAGCATTCTGGATTTTAATATATAATTCTAATACTGAAACAAAAATTCGTGTTGGAACTTCCTTTATTTTAAATCCGCTAAATACAAATCAATTCCAATTTTATGGTTTTGCACCAAACTTTATTGTTGAAGATAATTTGAAAGGAAAATAATATGAATAAGCAATTCATCATCATGTTTATATTAACATTAATTTTATTAACTAATAATAGTATTTTTCCTCAATCAACTGAAATCACGCTGCCGCTTTTGGATAAACGTTATGTCACGTATGCTCCAACTTCAAATAATTATACTGGTCCGACGGCTGGTTTTAACTATGTTGGTGTTGAAATGCAAAGTGGCAGCAAAATTATTTACCGAACCGCTAATACCTGGAATCCAATCGATATTGCCGATTGGGCTTTTGTAACCGCAGGAACCATGCAAATTAAAACAGAGTCCAATCCATATCAAACCTTTACCCTCAATTCACGACCAATGCGCGATGATCCGCGGGGTTTATCCAAAGAGGGATTGTACGCTGATTGTGGGAATGATAATATTTATTTTTCAGTCATAATTCCCGATTCAGGTATTAATACTCCAAAAGATTTACCAATGTCCTTTCTTCAGGACGTTGAATATAATCTGGAAGAAGCCTGGACTGCCGCTGGATTTCATTCCAACAATGAAGCTGATGAAACCAATACGCTCTGTCGTCCGAAATTTGATCTTTTAAAAGTAACCCAGGAAATCCGAATGTCCACCAGCGGGACTTTAACGCAGGAAGAACGGTGGGGTGGTAATCATACCCTTACGGGGGATGTTCAGGTTCCCGAAACGATCTACCTGACCCTCTGGAAAAATGCAAATATTAATCTAAATTCGTATAAAGTAACCAGTCAGACGGGTTATATTGTGCGGCAAGCCAATGTAACGCTTACGCCAGATATCAATTTAAGGTATCAATATATCAAAGGATTGTATTCTGATTTGAATTCAGCGCTAAATGCCGCCAGTACAGGGGATACGGTATTGGTCGGTGGCACGCTGCAATTAAATGCCGATGTTAGCGTTGGTTCTGGTATAACATTGCAGTTTGCCGAAAATGCCCATATTTACCTTCAAAACCATTATATAAAATCAACTGGTGGAACCCTGCTGGAATATAGCAGCACTCATTTTCATCCCGACATCCGTCTGCGACAGGGTACCATTAAAAAAGGCTTTTTCCCTGGGACAGAAAAAGCAATGGAATTTGCCAGCAGCAATGATCTGGTTGAAATCAATAGCGGTGATCCCTGGAATTCAAATTTTCCTGTCGTTTGTGATGTTTTGATCAATCCCAGCGGCGAAGTAACTATTCCAGCCGCTAAAACGATACTTTTTGCGCCGGATACGCGTGTAACGGTACGGGGCAACCTAAGAAGCAATGGTCAGTATGGCGCGAATAAAGTTTACTTAAAAGCGGTGCCGGGTAATACGTGGCGGCGGAACCTGGCAGGTGGTCTGGGATGGCAAAAACAGCCAGTAGGCAGCGGTGACTTCGGGGATTTATTTCTGTCAATTTAAAACCCGTCAGTATTGGCAGACGGTGCGGGTGATTTTGTTGCGATAGATATTATGATTACATAAAAATAATCAGGTTCGCGGGGAAAGTTTTTCATTTTCAAGATGCCGCGTTTTATCGCGTTGATTTCGTTTATCCATCCCTTTCAAAAACGCATTCGTGAGGTCAATATGGCATTGATTGGCGATGCAGAGAAGAACAAAAAACACATCTCCCAGTTCTTCAGCCAAATCTTTTTCCTGGTCGGAATTTTTGAAACTTTGTTCGCCATAGATCCGGACCATCAGGCGGGCGACTTCACCGACTTCTTCCATAAGTATCCCTAAATTGGTCAGCTCATCGAAATAACGAACCCCAATATCCTGGATCCACTGATCAACAAGTTTTTGACTTTCGGCGATGGAAATTTCTTGCATTGGTATATTCCAAATTTATTTTATCAGTACCTGAAATTCTAAAATAAAACATTTTTTCTCTGGTGAAGTCATTTTCGGAGGGAAATTGATCCCCTCTGTATGTCCCCATTTTAAAAAAGCGAAAATGGGGAGAAAACCAGGCTTCCTCTCTCCCAAATTCCGCATTTTGGAATTTGGGGAAGGCAGGAGCTGGTCATTTTTAGAATTTCAGGCAGTAATTAATTTTATAAAAACTAACAGCTAGCCCACAGAATCGACCCGGACCACTTCCGGAATTCGTTGTTTTAACAGGCGCTCAATCCCCATTTTCAAGGTTACCTGAGACATCGGGCATCCCGCACAGGCACCTTTTAGCTTCACTTTCACAATACTATCGACGACGGTAATTAACTCGACATCGCCTCCATCTGCCTGAAGTTGCGGTCGTATTTCATTGATCACGGCTTGAACTTTTTCTAACAAGATAACTCCTTGTATTGAATTATTTAAAACACCAGATAAAATTATTTAAACTCCAATTAATTTTCATTGTTCAAAAAAAATGCCACACATTCTAACCTCCTGTCGGAATATGTGGCATTATCCAGGCGAGTATACTAAGATAAGTAAAACAAACTTTATTAATGAACCACTACCATTTTCATTACTTTTTGAAATTTTTTCCCGTTTTGTTCAGCCAGCAGCCGATAGAAATAGGTTCCGGCTGAAATTTTCCGGTTCGTGCCCCGATCACCATTCCAACGCAGCTCATGATAACCCGCGACCTGATTTTCCTGCACCAATTGGCTAATTTCCTGCCCCAGCATATTGAAAATACTGAACGTCACGCGGGATGCTTCCGGTAACTGGTAGCGAATTATCGTCCCCGATTGTGAAATCCCGTTTATCGAAAATGGATTTGGATAATTTTGGTAAAGTGCAAATTGCACGGGCTGATTGTATTCAGCAGCTATGGTTTTGGACGTTCGTCTTTCTTCACGTAAGGACCTTGCACCAATAGTTTTATTAAGCGCATAAACTTCGAACTCCCCCAATACCTTCCATTTTCTTGGTTTGGGTATAATTATTTTAATATATTTGACTGGTGTTGGCTTTATAAAAATCGATTCCCAGTCTCCGCCGTCCTTAAGACCCTGATAAACAACTTTAAAAGAATCAGCCAGCAGTTTTGTACCCGAAACGAGAATTTTGAATTCTTTAATCCAGTCCTGCGGATACCGATGTCCTGAATCAGCCAGGAATCTAAATTGATTAACCGTTTTAGCCGCATCATCCTGAATCTTAAATATCACCCAGGCATCTTCATAAAGGGGACCGGCCATGGTCGTCCCATCATCCCCGGCAAAATCACCATCGATGGCATTGTCCCAGCTCATTCCTTCATAACATTTCGTGCCATCAACAACTTCGAGCGCGACTTTTTCCAGGAGGGGCGTCGCGAAAGTAACCCTGTTCGGAGCATCGGCTGAAATCAGGTTTCCATACACCCGGACTTCAACCGGCTTATCCCCCGCCTCGAAAGAAGAAAATTTTCCCCTATAAAGGCCAGGAGAGGTGGTCTCTTTAATATCAGAACAAAAATTCTCACCGCCCCATACGGCGAGATGAAAAGCCGAAGCTGGCAGCCCCGATACCGGGTGGCCAGTACTGTCGGCTAAATTAATCATCACCACACAAGAATCGATTCCACTGGCAATAAAAGGTGGATGTAAAGAAAAACTGGAATTTTTTAAATCCAGCAGAGGGACCGGTTCATAGACATGTAACTCGCCGACCTGACGAAATGCCCCGGTGGGCTGATCGATTACGAGTTTCAGATATTTTAAATCAACAGTCGGAAATTCAAAGGTTTCCCAGCCACTTTTTTTGTCATCATAAGCGAAAAACGGCGTAAAATCCGATTCATAAACACCGGTTGTTGAAGCTTCGAGATGAAATTTTCTGGTCCAGTGGCTGTAATGGCCGATACCGGTATCAATCAACATGCGAATTTTATTGATAGCCCGGATATTTTGATCATCAAATTGCAAAACGACCCAGGGAAAATCCTGCCCGGCCGAAACCGTTCCATTTGCGCCAAAGGTATCATCATCAATTAAATTATCCCACCCCTCTTTGAACCAGGTGTGACTCGCATCAACGATAGCCAGTTTTAGCATTCCAGCCTGTTCTTCGGGTGAATAGACCTGAATTAAATTTTTAAAAATCTGCGTTCCAGGTATTCCACTTGATGTATAGTGGACTGTTACGGCATATTTGCCGGTTTTTTCGTAAATATGCGTCGGGTAGAGTGCTCTACTGGTAGTGCCATCCCCAAAATCCCAAAGTATTTCGACAGCCGTTTGAAGACGGTCTTCCAGATTATTACAATTAAAATGAACGGCTAATGGTGGGAAACCAATAGTGGGCTGGGCATCGATGTCGGGTTTAATAAATTCATTTCCCTGACCAGGTGTTATATCCGTCAGCATCAGCAACAGAACACATATTAAAATCACAATTTTCGGCATCCGTTTCACCTCGTACACCGGGGAATGAATCAACATTCGGCAATTACCCCTTAATTCAATAACCATTGTAAAATCAACCTTGAAGCTACTATTCCCTAAAATCGAAAATCCAAACGGGGAATTCTCTCAATGAAAATCTCATTTTTTCTAATATTAATTTAACATAATAGAAACTATAAATTGTGAGGAGGGTCACATCAATGTTAAAATTTTGAAATAATTTTTGCAAATATGTTATTTTGATCGTTAAGATACTAAATTGACATTTTTTGCAGAATATTGCGTTATGCAAAATGAGCCAATGAGGGGGAGAAGCATTTGAATTCAATTTTGGGCAAAAAAAATACAGCCCGAAAGCTGTATTTAAGATTTGCTCCGCAGGTAGGACTCGAACCTACGACCTAGTGGTTAACAGCCACCCGCTCTACCGATTGAGCTACTGCGGAGTGATTTGAAGTTGAACAAATTTACAAAATATTTTTTAAAAAAGCAAGTGAAAAATTAAATCATTTTTGACATTTATAACCTTGACTAAAGATAATTTTTCAGCAGGAGGTTCGTTCGAAAAAATCAGGTATAGTCGGGGAGTTAATTTTACCCGGTATGGGACAAATTAACAACTTGTCCGACATTTTCTCATAAAGAATCGCTCGGTTCAGGCGATACACATCAGCACAAAAATCCGACTTCACAATGTCCCAAATTTGATACAATTGTCCATCCAGGAACACTCTATTTTTTCAATTACAGAAATTTTACCAGTTGAATTCAATTTGGTAACTTAAAAAGAATCTCCGAAATAACTAAAATGTGATCCAAATCAAAAAAATTGGTATGCAACTTGCTATATTACCAGTAGCCAAATGAAAATTTTGAAATCTGGTGATAAAAAAATCAGGTTTCAATAACAAAATTGTTAACCCCAAAAATTTTGTTACCCCAGAGTAATTGACCTCTACTCTGAATCCACCCACCCCCAAGGAGCGATGGCGACAAAGGAAAAGATTCGCCATCGCTTTTTTTTTTTTTGCTATCGAATCAGGATTAGTTTCCGGGTTTGCTGATAGTTGGCACTCTCAAATTTTACCAAATAAACACCGGAACCCGCGCTATTCCCCAATTCATCCCGACCATCCCACCGAACAGAATGCATCCCGGCTGGAAAATCATGATTTAAAAGGTTTCGAACAAGTTGCCCGTTGATGTTATAAATATTCAAACGCATCAATCCCGCCTGCGCCATTTGAAAACGAATCGTTGTCGATGGATTAAAAGGATTGGGATAATTTGAATAGAGTTGGTATTCCAATTTTTCATGTGCTGGAAAATCATTTACATCGGCGATTTGATGATATTTCGATTTGGCCGCCTGCGCATTTAAGATGAGATCGTCCAGATTTTCACCCCCCAGTACGGCAAATGTGACCGTCGTTTTGGTAAATTTTTCCAGTTGAAACGGCCCGGCACTCAGCATTTGGGACCAATCATGCGGCCGAGTACTTTTCGTCACCACAAAGCCCTCTGTTAGAAATCGCCATCGGAGGCTATCGGGATATGTATCCGGCCAGACATAGCGCTCATTTTCCACGGCCCGAAAAGAAGCCGGTTTTTCTGGTGTAATCAGGGAAATCCCATAATATTTTGAAACCGACGTATATTGATAGCCTAACGCATTCGCCACATCAAAATCGGCCTCATTGTCATTCGAAGGACCAATATCCCAATCCATGTAAAGCCCTACATAGAGACTGTCCAGCAATTCGGCACGAGTGTTTTGAACATCAAATTCGAGAATGACATAATCATCATCCGGTGCCGTCGCCCAGGAGTAACTTCGTTGAGTAACCGTAACACCGATGGGATTGATGGCATTTTGATCATCAAATTGCGCATAGCTATCCTGATCAGACTTTTCTTTCAAGCCAAAAACAAGATTACCGAGTTCGGTAGTGGACCAATCCATATAATTTTTAGAACTATTTCCGTAAGCACAATCTGAAACCCGATTCGGTCCATCACCAACTACCAGCGATCCATGAAAAAGTGCGCTGATACTGCCCTTGGGATACTGAAACCCTTCTCCATAGAGCTCATCGCTTTCAACATAATTTTTATAACCAAAAGCGCCAAAACTGGTTAAAGTAAAAGCGACATTGCCAATATTATGCGTCGCAAATAGTGGCGCAATAATCAGGTTGATGAATTCCCAATCCTGATATCCCCCATCAGCGGTTAGATTCACAAAAAACTCGGCCCGATAACCCCGCGGGGCATCTGATTTAATCGTGAATATAAATGGCGCAGCCTCATTGACATGAATGGATTGAGAGGGAATTTGATTAATTGTAATTTGATCGCGATCCCATTGAATATAAGGGTCGTCGGTTGTCAACTTGATACTAACATTCGTCGCATTGGCCAGATAATTATGCAGGTGAAAAATGAGTTCAATTTTTTCACCCGGATCCATAACGCCATCATTATCCCCATAAGTCCGATCACGATAGACGAATGAATCCAGTCGAATAGAAGGAGAGACAACATTAAGTGCCTGAAATGCATTTAAGCGCCCTTTACCAAGTTTATAACGAAATGTTGGATTTACAGGATAAATATCATCCGCTGAAATACGAACCTGTTGAGCGGCTTGTTCGGCGTTCCATTCCGGATGATTTGCCAGCACCAGTGCAATTGCGCCCGCTACCAATGGTGTTGAAAAAGATGTCCCCTGAACGGAGCCATAGCCTTCATTATAGCCCCAGGTGGAGAAAATGGAGGTGCCAGGAGCCGCCAGATCAACGGTAATTCCATAAGTTGAAAAATCCGTTTTCTGATCTTTTGGATCAGTCGCGGCCACAGATATTATATACGGATATGAAGCCGGGTATTCCACTTTTTCTGCATAGCTGTTACCAGCCGCGGCGACAATCACCGCCCCTTTTTCATGAACATAGCGAACGACTTCCAGCTCAAAATCACTAAAACTGGATCCACCCCAGCTACAGCTAATAATCTGGGCACCATTATCTGCAGCATATTTAATACCTTCAAATCCCGATAAAATATACTGCTCAGCATCCTTTGGATAATCCAGGGAACACTTGATTGGCATGATACTCGAATTATATCCAATTCCGGCTACACCAATACGATTATTTGTTGCTGCAGCCGCAACGCCGGCCGTCAGTGAACCATGCGCGGCCTTGGAACTGCTCGAAGTATTCACTGGATTATTATCTTTTTCAGCAAAATCCCACCCGTTCACATCATCGATATATCCATTATTATCATCATCGATTCCATTATTAGGAATTTCATCTTCGTTTTTCCATATTTTTGATTGCAAATCCGGATGATAAATATCGGTTCCGGTATCAATAATTCCAATAATTATTTTAGAATTTCCTTTTTCGCGATCCCAGGCTTTATCGGCCTGAACTTTTTGCAAATGCCATTGCAAATAGTAAAGCGAATCGTTGGGGACAAAGTTTATTTTACGTAAATATTCTGGTTCAGCATATTCTATCTGTGGATCAGTTCGCCATTTTTGAGCAAGGTATGGAATGTTCATATTTTGTGCTACACGAATCCGATAAATGCGTGAAAGGTCTATCTTAGCTATCGAAATTTGTCGTTCCTGCCGGGGAAAAATTTTTTCGATTGCCATGACACCGGCATTTTGAAAAACTGAAGTTGCGGTACTTTTTTTCAAATTCTCTATCTTAAAAGAACCGGCTGCTAATTCACGATCCAAGGATGGCTTTACTTTGACAATTAAAATCCCCGGTAAATATTTGTCTCCGTCGTGTTTAGAGACATTCTGGGGATTGTTGGAAAAATCGATGTCTCTTCCCAATAACACTGGAGATTTAAAGAGCAACATTACCGCAAGAACGGTTATCAAAATACGTGATAAAAATAATTTGAACATCTTTCCTCCTAAAGTTATCATCATAAAAAAATCTCCCCAATCCGGGACGTAAATATAAAATAGAGAATTTTTTACTAAATGTCAAGGGGCATTCTTACTGTTACTAAAATGACTCATTTTTTATAATTATCAGGTTTAGCTTATATCAATTCAAAATTTAACTTGCTTCTTATTGCATTTTTATTAAATTACATGATTTATTTAAATTGTAAAATTTATTAGAAAAAATATAGGGAGGAATCGACATGAAACCCAAATTACGCGCCGGAATTTTAGGTGCCACAGGCGCAGTTGGACAAAAATTTATCGAATTATTGGCTAATCATCCGTGGATTGAAATCACGGCAGTGGCCGCCTCACAACGATCGGCCGGGAAGAAATATGGCGATGTAACTAATTGGCTCAGCGGTACGCCCATCCCACTATCGATCGCCAATCTGGAGGTTCAGGATTGTATCCCCAATCTGGATTGTGATTTTGTCTTTTCTGGTCTGGATGCTTCGGTGGCGGGTGAAATTGAAACCAGCTTTGCACAGGCGGGTTATCCGGTTATTTCGAATTCACGAAATCATCGATTTTCGCCCAATGTTCCATTACTGATTCCGGAGGTGAATCCGGATCATTTGAGCCTGATGAAAGAACAAAAATTTGGTAAAGGCTTTATTGTCACCAATCCGAACTGCTCTACCACAGGCCTGGTCATCGCGCTAAAACCATTGCATGACCAGTGGGGGCTTGAACAGGTCAATGTTGTAACGATGCAGGCGCTTTCAGGGGCGGGTTATCCCGGTGTGGCCAGTCTGGATATTCTGGATAATGTTATCCCATATATTGGGTCCGAAGAGCAAAAGATGGAAAGTGAGACTGTAAAAATTTTAGGGAAAATTGAAAATAAAGCCTTTAAAAATGCATCGATAAAAATAAGTGCCCAATGCAATCGAGTTGCCGTAATGAATGGCCATCTGGAATGTGTAAACATTAAACTGAAAACAAAAGCGAAACTGGACGCAATCATACAAGTCTGGCAAAATTATCAGGCAGAACCCCAACAATTGAAACTGCCGTCAGCACCCAATCCCTTGATTTATTATTTTACGAATGAAAAATACCCGCAGCCGCGCCTGCATCGGGACCTGGGGAATGGGATGGCAGTCAGTATCGGCCGGCTGCGAGAATGCCCACTTTTTGACTATAAATTTGTCGTTTTATCTCATAATACCGTTCGCGGCGCAGCAGGTGGTGCAATACTAAATGCAGAAATTCTCATCGCAAAAGGATTGTTAACAACCAGGTGATTCAATTTCAATACGCGGCATTTAAATATGCCAAAAAGATATTCGTATCCATCATATCGGGAATTATTCAGACTTTCGAGGTTTTTCTCGTGACCTTCCTGAGATCCAATTAATTTTTCAGGATCTTAATAGAAAAACCTTGAAGGTCTTGCACAAATTTTTAAATGGCTATTCATTTGTAATTTAATAAGTTAGATACCCGATCCAATAGTTTTGGGAGTCAATCCTTCATAAAAATAAAGCAAATAACCTTTCTTTCCATTCTCACAATAATTATCTTGACAATTGCCGACACTTTCGATATATTTTTATTATACGAATTTGTCAGATCATTAACAGGTTCATCAAAATGGAAAAAAAATCTAAAATCAGTGCATTATTTCCCTTCTTAATCATTATTCCAATCGCAATTTTTGTGTTTTCATTACGTTATTTTTCGGGATTGAATCGCTATCGCCACTGGTTAACAATCGTTATGCCCCTGGTGGGGTTTTTTTTATGTTCTATTGCACTTTATCAAATCCTGATTAAAGAAAAAAGGCGATTTAAGGCAATTGGATTACGGACGGATGTTGTTCGGGCTACATCCAGCATTGTGTTCGGGATCGTGGGGGGCATTTTTTTCTTTTTTGTTTATTTTGGCGCGCATCCCGGCCGACTGTTACCGCCGTTAAAAACTCTCATTTTTTTTAATATTTGCAATCTTTTTTGTATTATTGCCAATGAAATCATTTATCGTGCCTGGACTGTTTTTAATTTTACTAAAGCCTTTTCCAATCTTCATTCAATTTTACTTTCGACTTTAGCGTATATTTTAATAAATATCGCCACGGTTGGCCAGGATTTGACTTCTATTGTCGGCGGTGTGATTGATGCGACGATAATTATTGAAATCATCTTTAGTTCGCTGATAATCGGATTGTTTTTAAATTATCTTTATACCATGACGCATTGCATTTATGGCAATATTATTTTTATGCTTATTTCAAATATTCCCATTATTTATGAAAAAGGAGGTGCTGCCTGGCAGGGTAATTTAGCATCGGCGATTATTTCCGGCGCCTGTTTTATTTTTCTGACAGCTTTTCTCATTCGGACGCAACTTCACCCAACAGCCAAACCCAGTCTCGAAAAGGACATTCGCTTTCGGCCAACGATATAAGTCCGGAAAATTTTTCTTTCCCACTTTTAATTTTGCAATTTTTTTCTTGCTTTTTTCTCATAATTTAATTATATTCATACATTCAAATATGCTATATATTGGAGATGGTGGATGTAGCTCAATTGGCAGAGCGCCAGGTTGTGGTCCTGGTGGTTGCGGGTTCAAGTCCCGTCATTCACCCTCGATGTAGATATATATTTTGTCCCTATCGTCTAGTGGTTAGGACTCGGGATTTTCGATCCCGCAACAGGGGTTCAACTCCCCTTGGGGACGCTCATAAGCCTTGAAGTAAATTTTTACTTCAGGGCTTTTCTTTATTGGAAATAAATTTCCAGTCATGAAGTAAAACAATAATAAAAACCAGCTATGAATCAAACAGATCCTGGTCAAATTCCCCAAAGGTATATTCGGTACCTCCCCAAGCCTTTTATAGATAAAGGAAAAGCGCTTTATCAAACACAGAAACCGCTTTTTTTTGATTTTCAGGAACAGACTTATTTTATTATTTATAAAACAGGCTCACTTGTCACTGAAACACAGCTTGAAATCAATGATAAATCAGATAGTGTATTTGGAAATTGTTCCTGTTCGGCTTTTTATCAGCATGGATCCTGTATCCATATTATCGCACTATTGGCAAAAATTTACGAAAAAAATGATGATCCATCGCTAATTAACAATACGCTGAATAAAGATTTTCAACATAGTATTTGGTATCAAATCAGTAAGAAATACAGCGAAATTTACGGTAAAAATGCTGTTTCCATCAAAATCACGCATCTGAAAAACCTCAATTCATATCAATTTTCTTTCACGGATAACGCTCAAAAAGAGGTTTTTCATTTCACCCTAACGCAGGATACCATGGAATGGCTTGTCCGAAAATATGGCGCAATTAAAAAAAATCCAGCCGGGACTGAAAACAGTTGTTCATTGAATTTTTCGCATCCGGTATGGGAAATTCCTTTTTTCTCAAAAAATGAAACCCTGAAAATTAAAAAATTTTATCAATCTTCGGGCTTTACAACACCACAACAAAAATATTATGATAGCTATTGGTTCAATCTGGGGAAATTATGGTATCTGAACTTTCAAAACGCTGCCCAATCTGAAATCGCCTATCAGATAGAAGAAAAAACATTAATTATTAAAAATGATAAAGAAAAATTTTATTTTCTATTCCCATCTCAGGATCTTTCTACCACATTAAATACGCTATTCAACCAGAAGGAACTCTGGAAAAAAATCAGCAAGATATCGGAACCCGCCAGACTGGATTATCAAATTGATATGACTCCCCAGCATGAGCTCATGATTCAACCGCTTCTGATTCTGAATGAAGATTCCGGTACGAATAATCAGATCGAATTGAATGAAAAAAATTTACGTCCCGCTAATCTAATTGGCCGGTTTATTTACATTCCGGAATATGGTTTCATTCCTTTTCGGCATAAGGATTTTTATCTGGATCCCAAATATTTCCAGATGACGCCGACATTGTTGCCAGGTAACGACATCATCGATTTTATCGATAAATATAAATTACATCTTGATAATGACCATTTTTCTGCCGTAAATCCCGTACTTAAGAATCGACACATTGTCAAAAAAATAAAATCCCGCCGCCTCCATTACGAAGGCTATAAATCTGGCTGGCTCTACCTGTCGATTAAATATGGCGTTGGTTCTGAAATACTTTCGTTTTATGAAATTTATCAGGCCCTTAAAAATGGTAAAAATGTCATTGTCGGCAATCATGATTGGATAGATCTCAATAATGAAGAATTTAGCTGGATAGGTTCTTTGAACGAATCGGACATCACTTTTATTAAGGAAAAAGATGAACTAATTCCAATTGCCAAAGTCAGTTCGCTGGACTATCTCAAGATCAATTTATCAAACCAAATAAAAGTAAAGAGCTATACTTCGGATGATTTAAAGAAAAGAATCGAAAATCTTGATAATTTGAAATCCGAAGAAATTCAACCGGGACTGGAAAAATATCAAATCTCGCTGCGGGATTATCAAAACATTGGCTATGGTTGGCTCTGGTTTTTACATCAGCATGGATTATCCGGACTCTTATGCGATGATATGGGATTGGGAAAAACCTTCCAGAGCTTGGCTTTAATGAGTGGGATTGTTCAAAAAAATAAATCGGCCAAATTTTTAATCGTGTCGCCGACTTCAGTAGTTCATCACTGGAAAAATAAATTAGCACTCATACCTGAAATAAAAATATATACTTATCATGGTTCAGAGCGCCATCTGGATGAATGGCGACAGGAACCGTATGCGGTAATTTTGACATCTTACGGGACTTTACGAAATGATATTGATATTTTGAGCCGCTTATCTTTTCAACTGGCTATTTTTGATGAGGTTCAGGCCGTAAAAAATCGCACCAGCCTGACCTTTGCCGCCGCTTTGCAAATTAAAGCAAACATGCGGCTGGGATTGACTGGGACCCCGATTGAAAATTACATCATTGAGTTGAAAGCAATTTTTGATTTGATTCTGCCAGGCTACCTGGGAAGTGATTTTTATTTTCAGAAAAAATTTGTTGATGCCCTCGAAAAAGAAAATAATAAGGAAGCACGGGAAAAGCTACGTTCAATGATTTATCCATTTACATTACGCCGCACCAAATCACAGGTTCTAACCGAATTGCCCCCTAAAATCGAGGAAATTCGAACTTGTGAGTTAAGTGATGATCAAATTAAATTATATCGGGATGTCATTAACAATCGATCAGGCGAAATTTTTAGCACCTTGACCAATCTAAATGCGAATATACCCTATTTACATATTTTTGCCGTACTGAATTATTTAAAGCAAATCTGCAATCATCCATCCCAATTGGAAGAAAATGAGACGGATTATCAAAAATATAAATCTGGAAAATGGGACCTGTTTTGTGAATTACTGGAAGAAAGCTTAAATAGCGGGCTAAAAGTCGTCATTTTCAGTCAATTTTTAAATATGCTCGCGCTCATCGAAAAATACCTGAATGACAATCAGATTCAATTTGCCACAATTAAGGGAAGTACAAAAAATCGCGAAGAGATGATTAATAAATTCAATAACGATCCCAATTGTATGGTTTTTACTGCCAGTCTTATGGCCGGCGGTCTGGGAATCGATTTAACAGGCGGTTCGGTCGTTATCCATTATGATCGCTGGTGGAATGCTGCCCGGGAAGATCAGGCAACGGCCCGTGTTTATCGAATTGGTCAAAAGCGCGGAGTTCAGGTTTTTAAATTAGTCACAGAAGGCACATTGGAAGAAAAAATCGATCGCCTGATCTTTAAAAAGAAAAATTTGATGGAGGATATCATCACCATCGACGAAGCCAGTATGATGAAAAAATTTACCCGCGATGAGTTGGTCGAACTCTTGAAATGGGACAAATAATATAACTGAATTGATTAAACCGGCGGATTCTGGGGTTATGATTCCATCATTGCCAAATCAGATGATCGGAACGCTCCGAATTCGTGGCATACTTTCCTTCGATAATATTAATTATTATCGCGCAAGTTTGTTCTCTTCCCAATTTCGATAAATTAAGAATCGCATGATAAAGCGTGGGATCTTCAACATTGACGCCAAAATTCATCTGAATAAATCTTTTCCGAAGACCATCCATGTGATGAATTCGATACTCCAGCATTTTTAAGGGTGGAATGTCTTCAAGATTTCGGTAATGAGACCGGATGTGAGCTACCCGTGCTGCCAGCTCGGCAACGATTCGGAAATGAAAAGTGTCAGGAAAATTGCGGAGAATGCATTGCCCGCCACTACCCAGAATTACAACATTATCCTGTTGTGCCAGATTACGGATAATTTCAGTGACAATTTGCTGGTATTCAGCTTCTTTGATGTAGTGTTTCGAGGAAAGAGATAGATGACCAGCAAAACTACTGACCATCCAGTTGCTCCGATGCTCCAGCCTTTCCTGATAATCCAGCACCACCTGGTAGTCTAAACACATTTTTTTAGCCACTGCTGCAGCAATTTCTTTGGCATAAAAGGAGTAACCTAATTTCTGAGCGATTCGACGGGTAAGTTCAATTCCTCCAATACCAAATTGTCTTGAAATTGTAATGACTGCCATAGTCAAACCTCCCTATCTTAACTTAATTTTATTATTAAAATAAATATTTTCTCATGGGAGAACCGGCAGAACAATCGATATGAGCTGAAATCGTTTAGAAAACAAGAACGGCTAATGTTTTAATAAATCACTAATAGAATATATCGATTGTTTCATTGTATTGCAAGTGGAATTCTAAAAATTTTTTCGTTTTCATCATGAAAAACATTTTCAGAACCATTTTTTACTTGATTTTTTGTTAAATTCTGGTTACAATTCACTCCTATAAGTGATACAATCATAAAATAGAAAATTAAAAATGAAAATTCTGATGCTGGTGAATCCGAATGCTGGTCAAAAAAAAGGGACCGCAACCGCCATACAGGCAGCAATAATTTTTGAAAATTCAGGAATTAAGCCGGAAATAAAGTATTCACAAAAACCGGGGGAAATGATTCAACTCAGCCAAAATGCCCTTCACGAAAGCTGGGATGGAATTATTGCTGTCGGTGGTGATGGTACTTTATTTGAAATCATCAATGGGATGATGCAGGGTGATGAATCACTTCCCATTCCGCTTGGAATTATTCCGGTCGGAACGGGAAATTCATTCTCACGTGAGCTGAAGCTGAAAAGCCTTGAAGATACAGTTCAACGGATTATTTCAGGTAATACCATAAAAGTCGATCTGGGAAAATGTGAATTTCCAGGTGGACTTTTTTATTTTATTAATCTGCTTGGGTTCGGCTTTGTTGCAGATGTTGCCAATAAAGCCAATGATTTTAAATCCTTAGGGGCATTAAGTTATGTTATTGGGGTTTTAATTATCACCGCTAAACTCTCCAGTTATCACCTGGAGTTGGAAATAGATGGTCAAAAATATGAACGTGATAATTGTTTTGTTGAAATTTGCAATTCAACCAAAACAGGTGGTGACATGTTGATGGCGCCAATGGCGAAAATAGATGATGGTCTGCTCGACGTCATTATTTTAAATAAGATAAACCGACGTCGGCTATTAGCCGCCTTTCCGAAAATTTTTAAAGGAACTCATCTTGAATTACCCGAGGCGGAAGCTTTGAAAGCTAAAAAAATTGTCGCCCGACCGGAAATTCCCAAAATCTTAACTCCCGATGGTGAATTCAAAGGCCAAACCCCAATCACCGTTACGGTCTTGCCCCAAAAAATAAAAATTTTTGCATAATCTAATGAATAAAAAAATAAGACATTTTTTTGAATGGCTAGTCACGGCAGGCATCTGGATAATTGGACTTGGATTATTTATTCCAATCGCCATTATCATTATTCTGGGTTCATTTATCACCACCTCCCGATCTTTTGATAAATTTATTAAGGCCTGTACCAGGTTAATCTTGCGATGCATGTTTATTCGAATCGTGATTGAAGAACTAGAAAAATTTGATCACCAAAAAGTATTTATTTTTATGGCCAACCATGTGAATATTCTGGATATTCTCATTCTTTTTGGTCATATTCCAAATTACGTTCGTGGCATTGAACTGGATAAACATTTTTCCTGGCCGCTCTATGGTCTGGTACTGAAACGAATGGGACATATACCAATCAGTCATCAAAATCCCTGGCGTGCCATGCAAAGTATTGTGGCTGCTCAAAACGCCATCGAAAAAGGAACGTCCATTATCATTCTACCAGAAGGGGGACGGACGCTCGATGGCCACTTCAAACCCTTTAAGCGTGGTTCATTTCTATTAGCGAAGCAGGCAAAGGTGGATATTATCCCAACCGTGATGATAAATGCGTTTCAAGTTATGCGCAAAGGAAGCCTGAAAATCCGACCCGGAAAAATTATTTTACGTTTCGGCAAAATTATTCCATATCAATCGATTCAGGACCTTGAGATCGATGAAATTAAAACACTGGTTCATCGCGAAATGACCAGACTGATTAATCAACAAAAAGAAAACATTTAAATATGCTATCTAAAAATTTTCATATTTTTTTAAACCGCTTCTTAAATTAAAAGGGACGAAAATGCTCTCATTACTCGTTATAATTGTCCTCAGTTACCTGGTTGGTTCAATTCCAACCGCTATTATTGTCAGTAAATCATTTTATGGTTTCGATATTCGAACCAGAGGTAGCAAAAATGCCGGCGGAACGAATGTTTTTCGGGTTCTGGGCTGGAAACCTGGGCTTATTGTGATGTTAATCGATGTTGCAAAGGGTATCTTTGCAACGCTGGTCATCTCAAAAATTGTGATTGATCCCATCCCGATTTCTGTTCTGGTTTTGGTTCAATTAATTGCCGGCATGGCGGCAATCACAGGTCATATCTGGACTATTTTTGCCAATTTTAAAGGTGGAAAAGGTGTTGGAACCGCAGCCGGTGTTTTTATTGCACTCTATCCCATCGCAATCCTGATATGCTTTGCAATTTGGCTGGGATTGGTTTTAACGACACGAATTGTAGCTGTTGGTTCCATGATCGCTGCTATTTCATTGCCAATCGTGCTGTTTATCATGAAAAATAATTTTCAGGTGGAAGTGAATTCGATTTTATTTGGCTTGAGCATTATACTGGCGCTGTTAATTGTGTTTACCCATCGTTCAAATATCAAACGATTGATAGCTGGAACAGAAAACCGTTTCAAACCGATCTGGAAGAAAAAAACAGAGCCGGAATAATTATCAGGCAGCCTGAGAACCAATTTTTTTGACAGGGACTTTGATCAATAAAATAAAACCCATTATCATAAAAAGTGTTAAAACACCAACAGCCGCTTTATAACGTACCAAATCACCAAAATCCTGCAGTAAATAAACCACAATTCCCCAGGTAAGTGGACCAACAACAGAAGCGGCTTTCCCTGAGAAGGCATAGAGACCAAAAAATTCACCGGCCATCTGGGGCGGAACGAGTGTCAATAGCAGCGGACGAGCAGAGGTCCAGGTGGAACCCATAAAAATACCAACCAGGCTGCCGATTATCCAGAAGTGAGATTGATTATTGGTATAGATAAGAAAAACAAGGCAGGCAATCCAGCCACCGATGACAATTAGCAGCGTTTTTTTGGATCCAAGCCAGTCAGTCACATACCCGAAAATGAAAGAACCAATCACCGCCGCTGTGGTCGTAATAATGAAAAACGAGATTAAGACATTATTGGGAAAACCCATTACTTTTACTGCATAGACGCCCATGAAGATGATAGCGGTTTCAATGCCTTCTTCATAAAAAAACTTGGCAATTAAAAATCGAAGAACACCGGGGTATTTCCGGGTGTTTGAAAGACCATCCCAAACTGTTTTTAAAGCGTGTATTAAGCTCAGATCGACATGCATCCCTTCCATTTGGGGCGTTTTTTCCTCTTTAATAAAAATGAAAGTTGGAAGGGCAAAAAGCAAAAACAAAATAGCAGTAGGAATGAATGTTCCTAAACGTCCCCAACCACTCTCACGACGAAAAACATGAATCTGTTTTATTTCATTTTGAATTTTGGATTCCGGCCATTTTAAAACAATCGCCCGTTGTCGTGTTCCATTATCGAGAACAATCACTGTATCAGAATAGCTCAGTTTTAGCTGGTGATCGATCTGTTCATTATTTTGATCTATCAGTTGTAATTTATAGGAATAGTTGGGATTGGATTGAATTGAATTATCGAGGAAGCGAATTTGTGCAGACGGAACCTGGGCGATTAATTCATATTCTTTGTTAAGTTGCTTAAACTCGAGATTAAAAAACGAAATTCTTCCTTCAGCGAAAGGCATTACCATTAGCAATCCGAAAATTGCACCGAGATAGCCTGCCGAAACCCCCCAACCAGAAATTTTTCCCATCTTTTCAGGCGTTGTCAATTGCGGCAGCAGAGCATTGTAGAAAACCAGTGAGCCCTGGTAGGCATAATTCGCAACAGTATAGGATATGACCGCCACCAGCGCAATAAGAAGCCCATCAAACAGATAACCACTTAATCCAATGGCTGCGGTGCCCAATACCGATAAAGTCGTCAATATAAAAAGGAAAAACAGCCGTCGTCTTAAAAAATCAGAAAGCGTTCCTAAAATCGGCATTGACACCGCAACCAGTAACATCGAAGTCGAATTTCCAACACTCACCCATAAATCTTCTTTGGCCAAATTTACGGTAATCCACAGTGAAAAATAGATACTGACGACATTCATGGAATAGATAGTATTAGCAAAATCATAAAGAATCCAGGAAAAAACGGCTATTTTCCCAGGCGGTGTTGGTTTAGGCTGCATAAAGAATCCAGAAATTTTTCGGTAACTGTCGTTGAATTAGAGCAGGAATTACCTATTCTGATACTTCCTGAATGAGTCGGACTAAATTATTTGTAAATTTACGATACGATTTTCGCGGTGGAATAATTAACGCCAGCACGACCAATTGGTCAAATGCTTTGAAAAATCGGAAAACCAATTTTCGGGCTTTTTCGCCTTCCATAACGACTTCCTTAATCTTCAGGACATCATCCAGAATATTCGATGTTTTTCGAAGTTCCTGAAAATGTAAAGCGACTTCAATCAGACTGTCCCGATCAATCGCGCCACTTTGTTGGGCTTCGGCCAGCAATAATCCTTCTTCCGAGAAAAGATGAGCTAATTCGAAGTTTCCATACTCGATCACCTTGGCCATTTCCGCCTCAATCATGGTTTGTGGTGATACGTGTTTTTCTTTTTCCATAAGCATCCCCTAATAATTTAGCATGATACAGTAATTAAATAAAAGTACATCATAAATCATCCAATTAACATTCACATTTATTTCCGAATAAAATCAAACCTCTTTCTATGTCAAACAGATACACCTTTTCGTTTTTGTATTGAAGACACGACCGTTGAAAGAATACTTTTCAAGGTTGCAAATACCCCGGCACCATTGGTCGCAACCGCTTCAAAATGGGGAACTCGATAGATATTTAATTTATCCTGCATGGTTTCAATACTTTCAATATCTCTCAAATCACGCTTGTTGTACTGAATCACCCAGGGAAACTGATCGAGTGTTATCCGATATTCGCTGAGATTCATTTCCAGATCATAAAGCGATTCTAAATTTTTCATCATTCGGGATTTTTGTGAATCTGCAACAAATACAATTCCATCAACACCATTCAGAATCACTTTTCGACTTTCAGCATAATAAGATTGGCCGGGAATTGTGTACAAACTAAATTTTGGTATTTTATTTTGAATTTTTCCAAACTCAAGTTGTAAAAAATCAAAAAAAATGGTTCGTTCTTCCCGGGTTTTTAAGGTAACGAGTTCGCTCCTTATTTTGGGATCAATTTTTTTATAGATAAATTCCAGATTCGTTGTTTTGCCACTTAATCCGGGACCATAATAGACGATCTTTAAATGGATTTCATTCAGCGCCCAATTTATAAACATAGCTAAAAGTCATATTTATCTAACGTTTTATCAAATTCCTGATTTAATAACGTGCTAAATTCAATATCCAGGAATTCGGATGTCTTATCATCAATTTTTTCGTGTTTTTCCAACAATTCCTCCAGAGACCGGATGGTCCGGGCGGTAAAAATTCGAATCATTCCCAATGCAATCGAAACATCAAAAACCACGACCAGCAGAAAATTATCGCCCACGCTGCAGGTATACATATTCGTTTCAGTACCTTCATGGAAAATAAATTTAAATTGACGATGTTCTCCGATGATTCTGGAAATTTCATTCGTCGCTGAATAATTTCCAGCGGCCAGTGCCGCCAGGGCATTCACATTAAATCCGGTCGTCGAACCTTTTTGTGTAATCGCATGCCCATCAATATCAGCAAAAACAATAATTCTGGCCCGGGTTTTTATTAATAATTCTGACAAAATATCGGTGATGGTTTTATACATCTCCCCTGTCAAAATCATTTGATGTCCATTCCCTCCAGAACCCATTTCCATGAGAAAACCTCCCAATAAATACAAATTCTTAAAAATTACTTACCATACTGAAGTCGTATGATCAAAAATTCGGGTAATCCGGTCGCCCGCATTTTCTCTTGCGCTTTTTCAATGTCATATTTGACGCGATACAAGCTAAAAGTATGTGAATCAGCATCAAATATTCCATACGCAGCCCGCGAATCCAGATCACGTGGTTGTCCGACACTTCCAACATTTATAATATAACGATTTTTTGGATCAAGATGCAATTCTTTTTTTTCAATAATATCGTAGCGATGTTTTGGGCGATTCATAAAAATAATTGGGACATGAGAATGACCGATAAAACATATCTGTTCCTTAAAATCCTGAAATGCTTCATACGCCTCAAAAGTTGATAAAATATAATTCCACGCCGTGGGGTCCAGCGGGGTTGAATGAACAAAATAAATTTGGTCAACTTTATGAAATATCGCTAATGTCTCCAGAAAGGCAAATGATGCCGGATTTAAATTTTTAATCGTCCAACCAATCGCATCCTGCGCATAATTATTAAAAGTTGAAGTGTCAACCTTTTTCAACGCCGCATAGTCGTGATTTCCGGCTAAAACAATCTGGCATTTTTCACGTACAATTTCAATGCACTCATTCGGATTTGCACCATAACCAACAATATCTCCCAGGCAGACAAGTTGATCTATCTGGTGATTTTGAAGGTCCGCCAAAACCGCATTCAATGCTTCCAGGTTGCCATGAATATCTGATATTAACCCGTATCTCAACCTCAAGTCCTTATAAATCCAGGTAATTTTGAATAAATCAAATAAAAATTGGCAATTACTATGCCATATTCAAATTTTGCCGGTCGTCCTGTTTTGCAAATCGCCTGAATCCGTCAAATCGTATAAAACAGGAGCTTATTTTTAAAATTTTAGCACTTTTGACTTCAGGAAAATAGCTTAAATTTCTAATAATATAACTTATTTTTTCAGGATATGCAAGCACTTTATTCTATAATTATGAGTAACCATCTGAAAAATAGAAACATAGAATCGCATGATCTGAGAAATACGTTTTATTCACTTGATATTATGCAATGAAATTTCAATTTTAGCAATTGAAATATTCACACTATTTGAATCTCAATATCAATACTCCCATCCGTTAAACCCAAAAAATTTCCAATCAATCTGTCGGTGAACGATTCTTGCAAGCTTGACATTTTTAATTTTTTTTAATATATTTAGACTTGAAAATTTTTTAAAACTAACGATCCGGAAAGAAAACCAGCGATGAAGCAGAAACTTATATTATGTCTGATATTAATTTTAGCCTGTTTTTGCGCGAAAAAAGAGCGCGACAAAAAGTATGAAACTTTGGCGACGCTAGGCGAACAGAAAATTACGCGGGATGAATTTCAAAATCGTTTTGAATTCACTCCTAAAATATATCATTATGGAAATGATGAAGCAAATAAAAAACATTTTTTCGCATCACTTTTACATGAAAAGCTGATGGCGCAACTGGCACGTGAAGAACAGCTTGACAGCTTAAAAAACATCCAATTAATGAGCGAGCAGCTTAAAAAGGAAGCCCTGGTCGAAGCACTATTTGAACAGGAAGTGGCCCAAAAAATTCAAATTTCAGAGAAAGAACTTCGACAGGGATATATTCGGTCGAAACAGGAATTGGAAATCAAATATTTTATGGTCGCTTCAGCAGAAGAAGCTGAAATTTGTCAGGATCAATTAGCCAAAGGTGAAGCGTTTGAAAATGTTGCCGCATTGCATCTGTTTCACAATCCGGCTTGGGCTGATTCGGTTCCCAATAGAAAATTAAAATGGGGAGAGGCTCTTCCAGAAATAGAGGATTCTCTCTTTACCATGCAACAGAATGAATATGCGGGACCCTTTAAGGTTGATAATGAATTTTTCTTTTTTAAGCTGGTAAACAAAAAATCTGAAGTATTTTTTACCGAGGCTGATTATAACTATTGGCGACCTTCTATCGAAAAGCGAATTTCACGACACAAAAAGTCCGTCCTGTTTGGTGAATTTCTTCAAAATGTAATGCATGGGACAAAAGTGACCGTACCGCGGGAAAAATTCAATCACTTATGTGAAGAAATTGAAATGGCGTTGGAAATTAAGAACACCGAAACCGAAAAAAATATTCCTAATGCACAAAATGTGGCTGAGAAGGATTTTATAAATCTTCAGGAACGATTAAAAGGTAATCTGGACGAGCCGTTTGCTATCTTTTCCAATGGGAAAACTTGGAGTTATCGCACGGTTCTCAATAAATTAAAATACGGCCCATATCCATTAAATACGAAAAGTTCAAAAAATTTACGTTCCAGTTTAAATCGCGCGTTACGTTTTATGTTTGAAGTAGAAGCCTTGGCCGAGGAGGCGCAAAAAAAGAAACTGGATCAATCTCAGTATGTCAAGGAAGAAACGCGAATATGGCAGGATCATATTTTAGCGTCGGCACTGCGGCAGTCAATTCTCGATTCAGCATATCGTCCAACAGAAGAAGATTATCAAACTTTTTATGAGAAAAATAAAAAATTTTATCTAGCGCCCGCAATGGTTAAAATCCAGGAAATTCTGGTTGATGATTCAACTCTGGCGCAACAGCTTTTAAAGCGATTAAAAAACGGTGAGGATTTCGCCCGACTGGCTAAAAAGTATTCAAAAAGAGCACTTTCAGCAAAAAATGGGGGGATTTCGGGCTATTTTGCGGTTAGCGCGCTTGGGAAAGTTGGTCAATCGGCTTTTCGTTCTGAAATTGGGAAATTAGATGGACCAGTGAAAACAGAAGAAAATCAATATTCAATTTTTAAACTTCTCGACAAAAAAGAGCGGCAACCCCAGCCCTATCAGGACATTAAGGATGAAATTCAAAAGGCATATCAAACACAGCAGATGAATAAAATTTTAGAAAATTTTGTTCAATCAAAAGTGAATGCGTATCAGATAAAAATCAATCGAGCATTATTTGATTCATTGAACGTAATTGACCACGGATCCGGCATGTTTGTGCTGAAACAACATTTCCCCGGTCGAACGGCCGTTCCGCTTGTCCATCCGACTGATACCCAGAAATCATGGTACAATTTTATATTACAAAAACTGCAATAAAAAAGGCGTATCCGAAAGATACGCCTTTTCTAATTTATTTATATCCTGAATCTTAAGATACTTTCTGCACACCGACCTGAATTAATTCCCCACCAATTTTAATCTCTTTCACGGGAGCATTATTATTTAAATTTGGAATCAATTCGACTGCCAGAATTTCCGATTTGATATAATCACCATGCTGTTCAATAACTGATTTTATTTTATCAGCGCTTTGATAATATAAATTGATCCGATCATTCATTTCGAAATCAGCCTCTTTACGGAGTTCCTGAATATGGCGAACGAAATCACGGGCCAATCCTTCTAAAATCAATTCCTCAGTTAATTGGATATTCAAACCAGCCAGATTGCCATCGCTATCCATCGTCACATATCGTTCGTCCGATACAGTTTCCAGGATAATTTCATCTGGTTCAAGGGTCACTGAAGTTCCATTTAATACCACTGGCACTGGTAATTTCTGTCGAACGCGTTTTGCGACTTCCTCAACTGGAATATCACCGAGTCGCTGCTGGATTTTAGGAACGGTTTTGCCGTATTTCGGACCCAGTTTTTTAAAATCAAGTTTAATGACATATTTAACCAGTTCAGCATCATCCTGAATCAACTTCAATTTTTTAACATTCAATTCATCCAGGATATGTCGTTCATATTTTTTAATAACTTTTTGATCTATTTCCGCCAGGGGGCGAACGACAAATTCAGTCAGGGGCTGGCGGACTTTAATATTACTTTTATTTCGCAATGCCCGTCCGGCACTGACTAATTGAATGATATAATCCACTTCCTGCACTAATTCTTTATTAACAAATTCTGGTTCAACTTCCGGATATGATGACAAATGAATACTTTCCGGTGCGGCTGGATTGTTGCTAACGACTAAATTTTGATACATTTCTTCGGTAACAAACGGAATGACCGGTGCCAGTAATTTAATTAAATTAACCAGAACCTTGTGAAGGGTAAAATAAGCGATTTTCTTATCATTATCCTTCTCACTTCGCCAGAAACGACGGCGCCCGCGACGGACGTACCAGTTTGAAAGATCATCGATAAATCTTTCGACCTCTTTAATGAATCCCATAACATTATAAGCTTCAAAATTGGTTCTGGCACATTGAATTAAATCCTGCAGCCGGGCAAAAATCCATAAATCCAGTTCACTCAGGTCTTTTTTGGAAAAGGATAATTTTGACGGATCAATTTCATCACAGATAGCGTAATTGGTCCAAAAAGCATAAGTATTCCAGAGTGTCACCAAATTTTTACGGACTTCATCGGCAATATGATAGCCGAAATTAATATTATTAAAAGGATTTGCGCGCGTGAAAAGCCACCGCATGACATCAACTCCCATTTTCTCGGCTGCGTCATCAAACCAGATAGCGTTTCCAGCACTTTTATGCATCTCCTCGCCTTTTTCATCCCGAACCAGGGCATGTCCCAGAATAGTTTTAAATGGTTCGCGATTTTCCATCACCGTACTCATGGCCAAAATGGCGTAGAACCAGTTTCGAAATTGTCCGGGGAAACATTCAGTGATAAAATCAGCCGGGAACCACTTTTCCCAATAAGCCCGATCTTCAGTATATTTCATGGTGGAATAGGGAACAATTCCCGCATCGAGCCAGGGGTTACCAACATCTTTTATTCGCGATACTTTTGCACCACATTTGGCACAGGCAATTTTAACCAGATCAATGTAGGGTTTATGCGGCGAATGTCCTTCAAATTCGTCCCAACCTTCAATGGCACGCGCCTTGAGTTCTTCTTTACTGCCAAGAACTTCAAAATGTCCGCAGGATTCACATTCATAAATCGGTAAGGCTAATCCCCAGTAACGTTTTTTGGAGATCATCCAATCGCTCATATTCTTCAACCAGTCCAGTTCCAGTTGCATTCCATAATCAGGCAGCCAGTTGATTTTTTTAGTCACTTCCATGATTTCATAGCGTAACTCATCCATGCGAATAAACCATTCATCCACCAGCCGAAATACCAGTTCAGAACCATGACGCCAACAAACCGGATAACGGTGTGTAATTGTTTCTTTGGAAAAAAGGCGCTGCTTTCCTTTTAGATTATCGATAATGGGTACGCCCACCTGCATTACATTACGACCGGTTAACCAATCGAATCCATCGATAAAATTACCAAACTCATCCAGTGGGGCAATAGCCGGCAAATTAAATTCTTTTCCCAATGCAAAATCTTCTTTTCCACAACCGGGCGCAATGTGTACAATTCCGGATCCATCTGTCGCGGCGACTTCATTCCATTCGATAACACGATGAACCAGCCCCTGTTGTACGGGTAATTCTTCAAAAGGCGCCGAATATTCCCAGCCGAGCATTTTTTTGCCAGGAAATTCTTCCAAAATTTGATATTCCCCTTTTGATTGCAAAACACTGAGCCGTTCTTTGACAAGATACAAAATCTCGTCGCCCTGTCGCACTTTCAGATATGTTAAATCCGGATGGACAGCAGCAGCAACATTAGCCGGTAATGTCCACGGCGTGGTCGTCCAGACCAGAATCGATTCTTTTTCTTTCCCCACCAGAGGAAAACGGACATAGATACTCTGGTGTTTCATCTCTTTATAACCTTCGGTAGCGATTTCATGCTGGGACATGGCCGCGCCACAATCGATACACCAGGGCATGACATCATGGCCTTTATAAATCCAGCCACGATTATAACATTTCTTTAAAAATTGCCAGATGGTATAATTATTGACATCAGCCATTGTATAATAAGAATTATCCCAATCCATCCAATAACCCAAACGAATTGATTGTTCAGTTTGGATGGCCGAAAACTTTTTTACCCGATCTTTACACTTCTGAACAAAATTTTCCACCCCATAAGCTTCGATGTCTTTCTTCGATTTGAAGCCTAATTCTTTCTCGACTTCCACTTCGACCCAAAGTCCCTGACAATCAAAGCCATTCTGGTAACGTAATTCACGCCCATTCATGGCATAGTAGCGCTGAAATGTATCTTTATAAGTTCTCCCCCAGGCGTGATGCACACCCATCCGATTATTGGCGGTAATTGGTCCATCCAGGAAGGACCATTTGGGCTTACCCTGATTTTGGGCGACTAATTTTTTAAATATATGTTGCGCCTTCCAAAAATCTAAAATTTGATGCTCCAGTTCAATAAAATCCAGTTTGTTTGACACTTTTTTAAACATAAAAATCCCAAAATTTAAATTTAATTTATAATTAATAAATTGTTATAACATCTTCTAAAACTCAAGGCAAAAAAAAACCACTACCGATCAGGGGCTGGCAGTGGGTTTTCGCTGTAATCAACCGAAAAACTTAAATCGTATTATCAAGTTCCCTCTGCCAACCGAGGGCGTTGTATGATGATTCGAATTGCTCTATAACTAATTTGAATAACTGTTTTATTCATTGAAATACTCTATTTAGTTCGCAAGCATCAAAATTTGTCTTTTTTTGAATTTAGGAATATAAAACTTTTCGTCGTCAATGTCAAGAGTTTCTTTCAGAGTTTTCTAATTTTACACACACTTAATCATCATTTCCAAAAATTTGAAGCAAAAATTTGCTACCACGCTGAATGAAATTCGCCAAATTCTCAAATTTCTTTTTCCGCTTTACGTAACTTTGTTGGTATAATAATTGATATTATTGATCAGATTGATAGTTATAGAGATGACTCAGAGAAAAATTAATCGATAATTAACTCATTAATTATTAAAAGGTTAAAATGCACAAATAGATATATTAAGCGTAAATTTAAACAGGGTCAGGTAATTCAATTTGAGACACTGAAAAACACTCGCTTAAATTCATTATTTAGCAAAAATTGGCTATACTTCAATCTTTTACTTTTTTGTCCAGGCTGAATTATAGTTAATATAGCTTCTATTACAAAAACAGTCTCAAAAAATAAAACACATTTACCATATTTTTAAAATCTATTTTAAATCATATTTGCTGATTAACCGGTTCTATAATTTCATAACGGAAGAGACGATGAATCAAGGTGGTTTTTCACGAAATATAGCAGCCAACTCAGACGGAATTAAGGGCACTGAACTTAATAAAAAGCAGGAAAGCCAATTAATGCGAATTGAACGAAAGATTCGTATATCCGATTATCTCGATAAATTGGCTGATGTCGAATTGACATTGGGAGAAAAAATCTCGAGTTGTCTGGAAGTAACATTAGAGGAATATAAACTCGAGATGGGGGGAGTTTATCTATTTGAAGAACACACAGAGGATTTGGCGTTAATTCATCAACAAAATTTAAACCAATATTTCTCCCATCGAATTGAGTCCCAACAAATGGAACTTAAACGAAACCTGATGGCACGTTTTCAAATTGGACCTGTTCTGTCTGCCATCTTACCAACATCCGATGCAATTCTGAAACAATTTGTCAAACCCAATCCCATTACCAAATCTATCATTATGGTGGCAATTCGAAAACTAGAAAAATTGTGGGGATTAATTTGCCTGGGAAGTGAAAAGCCATTATCAATTCCGCTGCCGGAGTTAGATGATCTATCCAAATTTGGTAAATTTTTAGCCAATCAAATCGAGCTTTTTAAACTCAATCACCAATTAGAGGATATAAATAATCGCCATGACCTGCTTTTAAACAATACCCTTTCGGGCACCTTTATTTTACAGGATCGAAAATTTGTCTATGCCAATGAACGTTTCGCCCGAATTCATGGCTATACCCGTGATGAAATTTTGCACCTGGATGCCGGCAAACTCGAATGGCCGCTGGATTTGCAGAGTGCACGGGGCAAAAACATTGAAATAAAG
Source organism: Caldithrix sp. (assembly GCA_020722815.1). Classification (GTDB taxonomy): domain Bacteria; phylum Zhuqueibacterota; class Zhuqueibacteria; order Thermofontimicrobiales; family Sulfurfontimicrobiaceae; genus DYKB01. The sequence continues at coordinate 51,022 of DYKB01000001.1, forward strand.
AAGAAAAAAACCGGTGATCTGCATTACGAGTGTAATGGCGTAAATAAAGAAAATAAAAAAGTGTGGCTTGAGATGAAAGCCGCCTTTATTGAATATAAAAATAAACCGGCCATCATGGGAAATGTGATTGATATAACGTATCAAAAACAGGTTGAACAGGAGTTAATCCAATCACAGGAAAAATCGCGAATCTTGCTCGAAGGTGACAAAGATGCTATTATGCTGGCCTACGCTCCCAAAATATCAGCGTCTGAAACCGAGTCGAATATCAATCTTTTAGCCGCAAATTCACTTGAAGAATCGATGCAAATTACCAGCAATCGAATTGATGACCGGCGCGAGAATAATACCTGGCTGTATGAATACTTCAAAAAGGAATCATCAGGAGAGCTGAATCTCAAAGAATATCACGAAATGATAAATTCGTCCGACCAGGCAAATACAATCTTTTTCCAGTATCAGGGCCATAACGCCATGCTGGGAGTTCTTCGCTCAATGACAGCTAGCCCGGCTTTGCTGACAAATTTTATGGATTCAAATCCAAACCTTCGACTGCTGTTCGATCATATCCCTTTTTCAATATATTTTTATAACGAAAAGCTCGAATTGGTCTGGTCGAATAGGACAACAGAAATTTCAGGCGAACAGGTTCAATTTTTAAAACCGAAGACCCAATGCTACCTAAGCTACCCGTTTTGTACTAATAAAAATAACGAGCGAAATTGTGAATCCTGCCAATTGAAAACAGCATTGGATAGTGGTCAAATTATTCAGAATAGCCAGGTTAAACCGGACCATACAATTATCCTTGAAACACTGGTTCCAATCAAACAGAATGAAAATCATCCGGTTGGGATATTCATCATCAATCAGACTATCGGTGTCGATATATTATTAAATGAGGCAAAATATCCCGAAATACCCAATGAAATTAAAGCCAGTGCCATCATCGATTCCGCTTCGGATGCCATTGTTGCCATCAATGAAGAAAAACAGGTTGTGCTAATCAATTCAGCCGCCGAAAATCTCTTTAATTGGCAGATGAAAAATATGGTCGGACAGCCTATTTCCAATTTCACGGGTTCACTCCCGGATGCATATCGGGCAATCTTTGAACGAATGCTTCATTTTAATGATTTTCCAGATTCCCACCCGCTAAATGATAAAATTGAAATTGAGATAAGTCCTGGTGAGCAGAGTTCCCTGTTTGCAATGGAGTGGTCATTCTCGGAATCTGAAGTCCAGGGGAAAAAAATTAAATTTGCTTTTGGTCGTGACATTACGCGACATAAACAGATGGAAAGTGAATTGCTGGTCAAAAAGGATTTTCTGGAAAACATCATTAAATTCAATCCGTACGGCGTTGAAGTTTTTGATACCAAGGGCTACATGATTCACAACAACGCGGCCGCGGATTTGATTTATGGTTTTAAGGGATTGGTCAATTATTGTGTTTTCGATGATCTGGCATTTGAGGAAGCCAATGTATTTGAAGAAATTCGAGAGGCCTTTTCTGGAAAAATCGTCACAATTGGTCCTCTCTGGTACGATACGCGAAAATCCGGGTACGATGGAATTCCGCATAAACGCGTTTATGTGAAAATTACCTTCTCCCCAATCCGCGGCAAAGACGGCCGAATCCTGAATATCGTGGCGATTCATGAAAATGTGACAGCCCATAAAGAAATCGAAAACGAATTAGTCGCTTCCGAACGCCGCTATCGGGAAGTTTTTGAAACCGCACTTGATGGTATCTTCCGGGTCGATGCATCGGGTGTTTTCTCATTCGCCAATCCGATGATGGTGGAAATGAGTGGATATTCTCTTGAAGAACTGATTGGAATGCCTTTTAAGCAAATCGTAACCAAAAAATGGCAAACACACCTTTACAAGCTTTTCGATGTGACGTTTAAAGGCGCATTTACCTATAAAGACGAAATTCATATTGATCGGAAGGATGGGCGTGAAGTTGCCCTTGAAGTATCCGTGGTTCCGATTTCAAAAGATGGAAAAATTACTGAACTCCAGGCTATCTGTCGTGACATAAGCGAACGAAAGAAAGCAGAACAAGAATTAAAAGAATCCAAAGAATTGTATACAACACTGGTCGAGCAATCTAACGACGGGGTTGTTTTAATCCGCGAAAATGGAACTTTAATGTTCGTTAACGATGGCTTATGTCAGTTACTGGGCTATAAACGAAACGAATTGTTAAATAAAAAATTTCTGTCCTTAATTACGCCAAAATCAAAGCGGTTTCTGGCGCAGATAAATCGCAATCGACATCAGAAAAAAGAAATTCCACGAAATATTGAAGTTAAAATTTTAAAAAAGGATGCGTCGATTGTTATAGCCGAGTTGTCCATCAAAACCGTGAATATTCATAATAAACCCATTGACATGGTTCATATTCGGGATATTTCCGAGCGAAAAAAGGCTGAAGATCAAATTCGAATTCTTTCGACAGCCGTGGCGTCCTCGGAGGATGGTGTTTTTATTACCGATACAACGGGAAAACGAATCTTTGTAAATGAAGCGCTCGCCCAGATGTTCGGGCTATCACGTGAGGAAATGATTTCCACGCCAAATGAAAAATTATATTCCTCTAAGTGTTTTGAACAACTATCGAATAATATTTTCCCTTCAGTTTATGCCGGAAAAAGCTGGACGGGGGAACTGGAAGCAATTCGAAATTCAGGTGAAATTTTCCCAATATTGTTGACTATTTCACCAATTTTTGATGATCATAATAACCAACTGGGTACCGTTGGCATCAGTAAAGATATCACCGAACGGAAAATCATCGAAGAAGAGTTAAAGAAAAAAAATCAATTTCTGGAAAAAATTATCGATCTGAATCCTTATGGCGTGCAAATTTTAGATTCTGAAGGAAGATCCGTCCGATATAATAAAGCTTTTGAAAAAATGTTTGAACCGATTATTTTTGATAATAATCGCGCCAATTTCCCGCTCTTAAAAAATCAGGAATTTCAGAAGCTGCTGACCCCGGCCTATGAAGGACAGAATGTCTCAACTTCAATCTTTTGGATCAATCTCAACGAACTGGATGACCGGATCAAAGAAAACCGTTCAATATGTTTGCGTATTGTTCTCTTTCCAATTCTGGATGAAAAGAAAAATATTGCGAATATTGTCGGTTTGTATGAAGATACCACCGAACATGCAAAAGCCAGAGATGAAATTGAACGGCACAATCGGGAACTCACCGCCCTCTACGATGCGACCCAGGCGATGGTTTCAATTCGGGAGCCACAAGCATTAATTGAATCCATCCTGAAGGGCGCGGCCATGGCGGCCGGCACTGAATTCGGTGCCTATTTCTGCTACTCACGCGAAACCAATATTTATCAGCTTTCGACGACGATTGGCTTTACAGAACGTCATTTACATTCAATCCATGAAAATTTTTATAGTATCAACAAGAGTCAAACACCGTCGATTTATTGGCATGGTGCCAAACGTAACGTCTTAACGCCGGCTGACATGAAAATTGCCACCGAATTCATGACCCCCCAGAATATTTTTAAATCGGTTCTCTGGGTGCCGGTGATCTATGAAGAAAGATTATTGGGCGTTTTTAACCTGTTCAGCAAGACGCCCGATGCTTTTAACGAGGATTCGATTCGACTGGTGACCATGTTCGCGGATCAGGCAGCCGTTGCATTAGAAAACGTTCGGCTCTATTCCGAAGTGAGCAATTTTGCAGAAGAGATGGAAATCAAGATTGCTGAAAGAACGCGGGAACTCTCCGAATCAGAGGCAAAATATCGAAGCATAATCGAAAATTCGCCGGATTTAATCTCAATCGAAGATCTGGATTCCAGAACACTCTATGGCAATGCCGCGTTCTATTCAAAACTTAATTATAATCAGGAGGAGGCAACCGAAATTGGTTCACTCACCTTAATTCATCCTGAAGATTTATTAAATACGCGGGATCAATTCGAAAGCCTGCTAATCGGTAATCCCATTCGAAACCTGGAGTGTCGTTATCTTTCAAGAGATAAAAATATAATACACCTCCTGTTAAGTGCGGAAAAATTAAAGTTAGGTGATCGTGAAGTCATTCAAATCGTCGCCAGAGATATAACCGAGAAAAAAAAGCTGGAAATATCATTAAAAAAATCCGAAGAGCATCATCGTGCGTTAATCGACAATGTTCGTGATGGTGTTTTTACGATGAAAAACAATAAGATCATCTGGTGCAATGAGCAATTAGCTAATATATTTGGTTATGATGTCGATGAATTGCCCAATTCGTATTTCGCCAAGTTAATCGTTGATCAGAATTATTTTCTGAATTATGAACAGGAATTATACCTGGCATTAGCCCAAAATGGTCACTATCGGAGTGAAAATAAAGGAAAACGAAAAACAGGTGAAGTTTTTGATTTTGAGTGCTCGGTTTCACTAATCGAGGAGGACAGCGATGGTGAAAGTGAGTTACTGGTACTGGTACGTGACATAACTGAACGAAAACGCATGCATGAACGGCTGGTGCAATCCGAGAAACTGGCAGCTACCGGAAAACTTGCGGCGAGTATTGCCCACGAAATAAATAATCCATTACAGGGAATTATGGCCAGCCTGGCGGCCATCAAGCTTAAGTTAAATGGTATTGAAGTTGATATCTCCGGACTAGACATTATCGAAACTGGCCTGAAACGAATCAGTAATATCGTTAAGCAGTTACTCAGCCTCCATCGACCGGAACGTCAGGAAAAACACATGACGGATTTAAATCAGGTCGTCGAAGAAGTTGTGTCACTCGTCAAAAGTCAATTAGCAATGAATCGAATCACCCTGAAAAAAAATCTTTCCGATTCGCTGCCATCGATTTATGCCTCTTCGCAGCAATTGAATCAAATTTTGCTCAATTTAATACTGAATGCCCAGGAATCGATTAACACTGATGGTGAAATAAAAATTATCACCAGAACCAAAAATGAAGAAGTAATAATCAAAATTATTGATACGGGCAAAGGTATTGAAAAGGAAGATTTACCGAAAATATTTGATCCCTTCTTCAGCACCAAGAAAAAGATGGGAACAGGCTTGGGTTTATCCATTGTTCATGGCGCTATTGAAAGCCATGGTGGCAGGATTGAGGTCAAAAGTGAAATCAACAAAGGTACTGAATTTACAATTTATTTGCCCATTAAATCCAAAGAACAGTCATAAAACGAACTTATTTAAAAGATGAAATGCTATTCATCAATTTAATTAAGAGTCCTATTCAAAATGGTTAGCGTAGTTTCATGAGGTCGGTGTAGTTATTTTTGAGAATGATAAACAAGGATAATGTATGAAAAACAGGATCTTAATTGTTGAAGACGATGCGATTGCACGAGAAGGAATGAAATTAAGCCTGGAAATGGAAGGATATGATATTACCGCCACCAATGGCGGAAAAAGCGCCCTTGAATTGATGAAAAAAGAAAAATATGATCTGGTACTTTCCGATATCGTGATGGATGAAATATCTGGTATTGATTTATTGCTCGAGATTAAACGAAAGTGGCCGGAAACGATTGTTATTTTGATCACGGGTTATGGCTCGCTGGATTCAGTCATCCATGCCATGCGATTGGGTGCCTTTGACTATTTATTAAAACCATGCAGTGATGATGAATTAAAAATCCGAATCAAACGCGGGCTGGAACGAAAAAAAATTGGCTTGATTATCAAAGAAAAAAATCGCCAGGATGCTATTTTTGATCTGGTGGTCGGCCTGGCAGATACTTTAAATAATTTATTGGCGGGCATTTCCGGCAATCATGAAATGCTCCGGACATATTTTAGTGACGATAAAGAACCGGATGTTCTCGAAAGTTTTCGAAATGCATCACTCTGTATCAATAAAGCGGCCCGAATCGTGGATAATTTATGCATGACCGTTAGTTTGTTCAACCGGAAAGAAATGCGACCATTTGATCTCGAAGAAGCATTCGTAAGTATTAAAATGCAATTTGACCTGAATCGTATCATTTTTCAATATCCGGAGAAATTACCATGGACCAATGGAAGCGAGCGAATATCCAATGTATTCACGAATATTGTCCAAAACGCTTTCGAAGCGTCCCGAGACGATGATAAAATCCTCATTACCGCCAATGTCGATCCTACCGGTGAATTTATTGAAATTGCCTTCATTGATTCAGGAGTCGGAATTGCGCCCGATGATTTAACCAAAGTCTTTCTACCGTTCTTTACAACAAAAGACACCGGCCAGGCAGGATTGGGACTCTGGATGGCTTATCAAACAGTGACCTATTTTAACGGCTCGATTTCCATCTCCAGCGTCCTGAATAAAGGAACGACCGTCACTATTAAACTTCCAATTTATCGGGAAAATAGCTAGGAATATCCAGGTTTGGGAGAGCAAGTATCACAAACGAGAATCCCCCCTATCACGAAAGAAAATGTATTGATTCCCGGGGAGAGCAAAAAACTAACTTTAAAATTTCAAAAAGAAATTGAAATTTCCAATCAACTCACACAACAGCACCAAATTTACATGATTTCACTTGCCAAATAAAATTTTTTTAATCAAAAATAACAATTTATTGTTAAATTTGATGCTTTTTACTAACAATAAAATGTTATATATAAAAAAATTTTAAAAATTTCCCTTGACAATTTAAGCACAAATTACTATATTAAATTATGCAATATATTTGGTGTGCTTTGAAAATTTTTTTTTAAAAAAAAGTGATTGCCGGAATGTCCGTTCCGGCAATCAGCCAACAGCCAGAAAAAAATTCTGACTTAAAACGTTATTATAATATAGCAATTTTTTTCTGGCTTGTCAATAAAAAATAATCGCCTAAAGTGAAAGGAGTTGCTATGGAAAATCTGGATGTCATTCAGGGGATTGTCCTGGATATTTTAAAAGGGGATTCTTTCAGTTTAAAACTGGAATACGTAGCGGATAATAACCAGCATCCCTATCAACCAATTGAAAAAATTCGCATAAAAGGGCAAAACGCGGCGAATTTAAATTCTTATGAAGGAATGATGGCATATAATCGTCTCAATTCGCGTTTTGGAAATAAAAGAGTTCAATGCGCCATTCATTCCCGTGAAGAAGATAATTTTTTACTTTCTGATGTCAGAATTTTATTACCAGTAAAAAATTTATCAGCTTTCGCCCAAATGAATCAAAATAAAGCTTAATCGAGTTAAATAAATTTCAGCCGTGAGATAGCAGCCGGGTTGATAATTCAAAGCACACCAAAGTATTAAAAAAATCAAAGGCTTATCCATGCATGAATTTAGCGTTTCTGGCCGTTTAATTGATCAACACCAAATCCCGATACCAGGATTTCTGGTTGCAATAATCGATCGTGATCTAATCTGGGATGACCTGATCGCTTATGGACTGACAAATCAAAAAGGTGAATTTCTGACGCACTACCTCGCATCTGATTTTAGCCATCAATTTGCAGAATTCGAATCTGAGCCTGATCTGTCGATAATCGTCTCATATCCAACCTCCTCCCCCAGGCGTTATATCCCGATTAAAAAAATAGACATTGAACCGGAACAATTTAAAGCGCAGCTTAATCTGCAGGATATTGTTTTGGATTCTCAATTCATTCCAATCGCAGGGCTAAGTGCCTTGCCTGGAAGCTGGGGAAAATCAAAACGTCTGAATTTTAAGAACGCGGAAATTCTGGACTATTGCCTGAATTCGGTTATCAATATTATCGAGGAATCGATAAAATACAAAATTGATCGAAACCGTTTTTCAATCAAAGCACTTTCTCAAAGTGAGATAGCGCGTTCCTATTTCCAGTCAATGTCGACTCGCCTCACAAATTTCAAATTGCCTCCCTTGTTACTAAAGTTAATTGGAAAATTATTTTACCATCGGCTATTGGGTTTGTATGATCCGTTTCAGGCGATAATTTATATTAACAAACAAAGATTGCAGTATCAAAATATCGATACTTTAAAAGTCGTGATCGGGCATGAATTAGTCCATTTTATCCAATTTAATAAAAATCCTCAATTGTACCAAAAAATGATCACGCTCTATCAACAATATTTTGAATTTCTCCAGCGCCCATTGCCCGCAAGTGAATTTTTTGAACTCACCTATCAATATTTTTTGAATGAAATTCAGCCATTTATGACCACAATCGAAGGCGATGCCTTTTATTTTGAGGAGAACATTTTAAGACAAATTTTCACCTGCAGCCAATATTATCATATCAGTGGCGTTTTTGATGGGCTAATGACAGCATTATTAAAATCTACGGCTAATTCACAGCACACTAAATTTTATGATCCCCATCTGATTGATCGCCGGTATATCGAAGGACGCCAACAGGTCGCACAAAATCGACAATATTTCTATATTTAAACATTAAAAATGAACTGAACTTTTTAAGTTTATAAGCGTTGATAACAAAAAAAAATTATTTTGTTGTTATTTTAAAAAATTGAGGAATATCCAAATGATGAATTCGCTTGACCGTTGGTTGGCAGTTATTAATCATGAAATACCAGACCGCGTTCCGACGGACTTCTGGTCTACTGATGAAGTGTTGGTTCGTTTATTAAAAGAGCTAAAATGTCCTCAGGAGGATGACCTGTGGCGAAAATTAAATATTGATAAATTACATGACATTGAAGCAAAATATATCGGGCCGGCCAAACCAGACCTCTGGAATCTGGAATATCGAGAAGTCCCGTATGCCAACGAAGAGGGGATTTATAAAGAAGTCGTTTCACATCCACTGGCTTTTGCCCAAACGATTGCGGACCTGGACCAATTTGACTGGCCAAGTCCGGATTGGTATGATTATTCTCATCTGCGCAAGGAGGCCGAAGCCTTTCATCAGGCTGGCTGGCCCGTTCGTTGCGGTTCATTCGAGCCATTCCTCCTCTATTGTCAGCTCCGCGGGATGGAACAATCATTCATGGATTTGGTTCTGAATCCCGAATTGGCGCATGCACTCCTGAAGAGAATCTTTGATTTTTATTACACCCACATCGAGCGTCAATTGGAAAGCGCCGGCCATGGAAATGTCGAAATCTGTTATATTGCCGAAGACCTGGGAACACAAACCGGCTTACTCATGAGCGAAGAATTAATAGACGAATTTCTGAAACCGAACATGAAAAAGATGATCGATCTCGCGCATGCTTTTGGTGCCAGAGCCTTTCATCACAGCGATGGAGCGGTCAGTCCTCTCATTCCTGGAATGTTGGCCATTGGTATCGATTTTTTAAATCCGATTCAATGGCGATGTCCAGGCATGGAACGGCAGCAATTAAAAGATAATTTCGGAGAAAAATTAATTTTTCACGGTGCCGTTGATAATCAATTCACCTTGCCCTATGGCTCAATCGATGATGTAATAGCCGAAGTCAAAGAAAATATCGATGTTTTAGGCCAAAAAGGTGGCTACATTCTGGCACCGTGTCATAATATCCAGCCAATTACTTCAACGGAAAAAATTGTAGCGATGTATGAGACAGCACATCGTTATGGGAAGTATTAATAAAAAAGACTCTCCGCAAATGAAACTGAATAACAAAACAATTCTTATTACAGGGGCTTCTTCCGGAATTGGATACGAATTAGCCATTCAACTTGCGGCGACGAATCGACTTGTTTTAATTGCCCGGCGTGAGGAACTACTAACCGATCTCATTAATAAATTACCGAAACGCGATCATTTACATTTTAAATGTGACGTAGGTGATTATGAATCGGTGAAAAATATTTTTCAAATACTGACTGACCAAAAGGTACAAATTGATGTCGCAATCCTGAATGCTGGAATTAGCATTTCGTTCGATCCATTTAATATGTCGATTGAACGAATTCAGCAGGTTATTAATATCAATTTTTTTGGTGTAATTAATGTTATCGAACGCCTGTTACCCGGGATGCGTCAAAAAAATGAAGGGTTAATTGCGGCTACCGGCAGTCTGGCAGGCTATCGTGGAATGCCGACAGCGGCACCCTATTCAGCCAGTAAATCGGCGATGGCAACATTTCTTGAAAGTTTACGAATTGATTATCTAAAAACCGGTGTTAAATTTACTCTCATCTCGCCCGGGTTTGTACTGACACCAATGACAGCCCATAAAAATAAATTTATGCCATTTCTCATGACACCCGAAAAAGCGGCTCAAATAATAATTCGCGGCCTTGAAAAAGAAAAAACCGAGATTCATTTTCCATATTCACTTTCACTTATCGCGAAACTAGGACGTTTGATTCCGGATCGAATTTATGCGCGGCTGATGCACGGGCGGCATTGAAATTAATGCGAATAATTTGTATTAATGTTATTGATTCAATCAAATTATCGTATTGCACAGATTAAAAAAATCCTATAATCACGATAAACAGGCAAAAACATAATAAAAATTTCGACGTTCGGAAAATAAGCTGGGCACCATTTTCCGAAATGTCCATTACTTCACCGGCTGAATTAGAGAAAAATGAACAAAACATCGATAATATTCGACTGGAAAATATTCATATCGAAGGTATCTCTGATCTGGCCGAAGTTAATCGGGGCGTTTTATTGGGTTTTCGGGCAGAGAATGGACTACATGTGCGATTTAAAAGCAAATTTGAAAATCGCGATCTTTTTGTTCAGGTAAGTGCTCAATTATCATTCGCCGCAAAGAAGAAAATTCCCGTTTCAGTTGGGGGAAGTTATCGTCATGATGGTATATTTTATGCCATTTTTTTTAAAATTGAGAACACACTTTATAATTTTCTTGACGCAGATGAGACACCGGATCACGTTGAGAAAAAATTAATTTATAAAGATTTGACAGAAATTCATATTCCAGCTCTATTTTCATCAAATATTCAGGAAAAACTCATTCGTTTTCCGGCTCAAATTTTAGGGGTGTCCGGTTTAGGATCGGATTATGCGTAGGTTCTGCTTGGATGCATTGTTTCATCGCCGGGGAGCACCACCCCGCGGCTGGATGTCGTTTTCTCTGGTCGAGGCAAGGATCGCGATAAATTTATCGATTTAAATGCGGATTTAAATTGGGCGTGTAAACATCACATTTCAGTGGAATTGGGCGGCCAGTGGGATAATGGATTCTGTCGGGCAAGTTATTTTAAAATTAATCCAGATACAAATTCAGGTCGAAAAGGGAGTTTACTCAATCTTCATTCATCCAAATAAACCAGATTTTCATTTAAAAGTTTCTCAATATCTTCAGCCAGTTTTTGATAAATTTTATCCCGATTTTCCAATTGGATTTCAATTACCACCACATCAGAACGCTCACGAATTTTTTGTAGAAAATCAGTCCGAATTGGCTTAATAACTCCCAACACAATTGCTTCAGCCGCTAAACATCGAAAAACCGTATGCTGGAAAACAAAAGCGTTTTCTTCCATGAATCCCAATTCATCCATAACAATCATCCGACGGTCTCTGCGAGCCTCCTCCAGAATTAAGCTGCCATACTCATCAAAAACAGCCGGATCCACCCCAAAATCAAAATATTGCGGTAGATCATTCCATCTTTTGTCGGCGAAAATCCAGCCGGAATTCTTCTGATTGAAATGGCGAATTCGATACCCCGAAATCAATTTTTTTTCATCATAAACTGGTTCGGTGATAAAGCCATCAATTGAAGCTGAGGGAAAATTTCCGAGCACTCGCTGAATCAGATGACTTTTGCCAACTCCTCGTGGGCCGGTTAATAAAATATTTTTGATAATTCTGTCGGACGCCATTTTCTCAAAAAAGCAATTACTTTCTGCGGATCATGCCCTTTCACATTTTCCTCAGTCAACTCAAGCGCACCTGTTTCCTGTGTGTGGATCTGCTGACCTGCCCCATCCAAAACCACCAGCGCTGGAAAACCCAATTTATTCGGTTGACCATAGAGTGAATCAATATCCATATTTTTATTCCGCCGCCCCAGATCAACCAGAACAACGACATAATTTGAATCCAGCGTGGTTTTTACCGAATCATTTTGACTAAAAAGGGTATAAAGCCGATGACTCCAGGGACACCAATTGCCGCCAAACATTAATAAAACATTTTTATTTTCGAGATTGGCCTTTTGAATTGCCTGCTGAATATCCAATTTGGCATTCGCATCAGGATTAAATATTTCGTTTTGTGAGGAATTCTTATTCGTTTGTGGTTTTTCGCAAGTAAAAAACAGAGCGAAAAGGAGCAATAAGCCGCTCAGCAGAATAAATTTTTTCATTTGAACTCCATTTGAATTAAAACAATTTTTGCTTTATTTAATTATAGCAGCGGCAACCATGTTGGCGAGACATGATCGTAACCGAACGATACTTCCTTTATCATCCGGATGCACCCGATTGGTTAAAAAGATTATGAATGTTTGAGTGGCTGGATCAATCCAGATTGAAGTTCCGGTATAGCCAGTATGACCATATCCCCCGATAGAAAACAGATCACCACGCTGAGAGGCATAATCGGATTGAATATCCCAACCTAATCCCCGGCCGGAAAATGAGACTTCAGGATAAACGCTGGTCATCACTTTCACGGTGGCCGGATTGAGTACCTGAATCATCCCAAAAGTACCTTCCTGCAACATCATCTGAGAAAAAATCGCCAGATCATCCACGGTGGAAAAAAGGCCGGCATTTCCGGAAATTCCCCCCATCAATTGAGCTAATGGATCGTGTACAACCCCGATTAAAGGCTTTCCGTCAACTACCTGTGTCGGGACAATTTGCGAATTCCAGGATTCGGGTGGGCAAAATCCGGTATGTTCCATTTTCAATGGAGCAAAAATTTTTTGAGCCGAAAATTTGTCAAGTGGCATCCCGGACACTCGTTTAACTATTTCCGCTAAAGTTATGTAACCCAGACAGCTATATGTAAATTTTGTTCCGGGTGCTGCTATTTTCTTTAATCGGGCGATATGTTGAACTAGGGAATCAGGACAGGTTGCCCCAAATTTAGCTTTTAATTTTGCCGCATCCGTATAGGCAGGTAAACCGGAGGTATGCGTCAAAAGATGGAAAATTCGCGCGGGTTCCTTTTCATTCTTTGCGCTATCAAAATAAGTAGAAAATTCCGATATATATTCATTGACGCGATCCAGCAGCCGCAACTTTCCTTCTTCAACCAGTATCATGATGGCAGTTGCCGTGGCGATGGGTTTGGTCATGGATGCCAGATCAAAAATATGGTCTATCGTCATTGGTTTTTCGGTAGGGACTATTTGCGCCTTGCCGAATGCCTGTCGTTTTACAATTTTACCATGACGACCAATGACAATGGCAGCACCCGGAATCTGTTTTTTTGAAATGGCAGCGATAATAATTTTATCAATCTGATCCAATTTTTCCGAATGCATTCCAACAACCGCGGGTTTTACAACCGGGAGAGGTTGTGGGTAAAGATAATGTATAGTTAACAAGAAAAACAGGACGAAAAAAATCTTTTCAGCTTTAATCATCACCATACTCGGTCTCCCTCATTTTTATCAATTATCAATTGATGTGGAATGGCAACCTTATTTTTCATCTGGCTGCGGCTTAAAACCAATTTCGCTTGCTTTTTGATCGATAAAAAGCTTAATTTCACCAAATTGTTTTTCAAATTTACCGATATTTTCCTCCAGCGCTTTTAAAAGGGCTTTTGCGTGCTGCGGGGTCATGACGATTCGTGCATAAACCTTTGCTTTCGGAACATTTGGCATGACGCGGGTAAAATCAATTATAAATTCAGCGTTTGAATGGGTGATCACGGCTAAATTTGAATAAATACCTTCAGATTCTTTTTCACCCAGTTCGACATTAATCTGCTGTGGCTGTCCCTGAACTTGCATATTTAAGTCTCCTGTATTCACTCATCTCAAAATTTACCATTTATTTTAATGCTTTTACTAATGTGACTTTCATTCCCGTTGGTTCCTGGTGAAAACCAACTTCATCCAGCAAAGAGCGGACGATAAAGACACCGCGTCCACAATCTTTTAATAAATTTTCCGGTTTGCAGGGATCATCCAGTTTTTCAGGATCAAAACCAGTCCCTTCATCCTGAATTGAAATAATTAATTCACCTGGGGTTACGGTATAATGTATCGTAACGTTCTTTTCGGGGTTCAACTTATTGCCGTGAATCATGGCATTATTAACAATTTCTGTAACCGCAATTGCCAGACTATCTCGTTCCTCATCAGTAAGTGAGGTTTTTATCGCTACTTTTTCAGTGAAATCTTCTACTTTCCGAATCTGGTCAATCTGACTGGGGATGATCAATTCAAAATCTTCACGCCATTTTCGATTCATCACAGAATCCGATCATTAAAAATTCCAGTTTAGCTCAACATCAATATTTGTGATATAGTAATTTTTTCGTTGGGTCCGCTGAATTTGATTTCTTGTCAGAGAACAAACGAATTTTAACTTCGAATGTGGTTCATAAACAAGATTAAATAATGGTCCCAAGCTTAAAAAATCCTGATACTTTTCTTGCTTTAATTCTCCCTCACGCGTAAAAGTATATCTCCACTCATTTCGCTGAAAAAAATTAATGCCGGGAATAATACGAATACTTGGTTTGGGAAAATAAGTCAAGGTGAATCGAATCCAATTATTTTCACGCAATAACAATGGCTGTTCTTTCCATTTTTCCCAAAATAATTTACCATTTTCTTCATATTCCAGGCGATAACTAAACCCGAGTTTCATGGCGCTTGTAATTTGATAATCGATAAGGCTTTTGCTTAAAAATTTTCGATAAACAAAGCTTTTGACATCTCCGGTATCAAATTCAAAATCATAATCGACGTAATTTGCCAGTACTTCAAATGCCTGTTGAAAAAAAACTCGCGACCGAAAAGAATAATCAATCACCGGACTTAAACGAAAGATCCGATTCCAGTTGTTATCAGCACTTCTTTCACCAAAAATATAGACCAGGTGATGCAAATTTACGGCGGCATCGATCCTTAATCGACAGGTTGGTGAGAATTGATGAAATTCAGCTAATTTAACATCACAACGAAATTCATCACGATCATCAAAATTGCTGGTATCTGGTGTATCATACTGGAGTCGACTCAGGCTGGTTCCAAAACCGATAGAATCACTTTTAAGGAACCGGTGTCCCAACCCCAGTTCCGTACCAAAGAAACTGCTTTTATTGTCTGGTGCAATAAAAGCAATCCGATAAGAAACAGGCAATTGGAGTGAAGCGGCTGGTGTTTGATAAAGTTGCTCCTGTGTCCAGTATAAAATTTTAAAAAATCCAGCATATCTATCTTTTTTGACAAAGAAATTCAGTTGATTATCAACTCGAAAATCAGAGCGACGGCGAGTTTCTTCACTTGCCTGAGTTGAAGCTGGTAACTCCTGAGTAATTTTCACTGTTCGATTTTTAAATTCATTGGTCCAATTCAAGCCCACACCATTTTGAATTTGGTACCAAAGTTTGTTTTGGAAAAGGTATGCCTTTTCATCAAAATTTTCCAGTTCGCCTTCACTTGAAATATAATAATCGCGATATTTTTGATCAATCAAAAAAGAGAGCGTATCTGCTGTTTCTTCGTAAAATTTGCGATGAATTCGATATTGAATCGTTGCGTCCTCATTTCGCCGATCGTTCAAAAAGTCATAATTGAAATGCATATAAAGATTATTTTGATAATCAGCGATCTGATAATCAGCCAACCGAAAATTGAGATTATAATTCGGTCCAACGTCTAAAAAATCAAATCGCTTATCGGCTTTTATTCCAACAACTGGCGCTAACTGAAAATAGCTTGCCTTTCTAAGCTGTTTAGGATGATAATCGAATCCAAACAGCATTGAATGTATATTCAAATCATTACTAAAACCACTTTGACCATCAACAAAAATAACTGAAGATAAAATCGATTTTAATACAACATCCTGTAAAAGTTGATATTCAAAGTGCGTATTCAACGTCTGGCTATCTTTCCACTTTCTATTTTGCGTACTTAAATTCAGCAGCGAAGACGTATAAGATTCATTTAAATTTATTCGAAAACGCGGTTGAATAACCCATTGATGCCGAAAGAATAGTTGCCACTGGTACGAATAAAATTCCTGATTAAATTTAATCGTTTTTTGTTGTACTGAATCGGATGCGATTGCCTTTCTCCCTTGTGAGTAACCCGGTACGGAAGTAAAGAACCAAATAAATAAAAAAACAATACCTCTTAAAAGAAATAAATTTAGATAAACAGAAATTCGGCTGCCGCCAAAATGACAGTTATACCATTTATTAAATAAACAATAGCAGACACTGAATAAAAAAATATTGTATCGTGGTGATTTCACATTTTTGAAATTTGTAGACCCGGATTATAGCTTATTATAATAATGATAATTTTGTTTGAAAGGAAACGAAATAATTGTATTGGGATTCGATCAGCAGGGCGCGGTTGCGTTTTTCTGATCGTCATTGTATTCATAATTTCCCCCGGAGGGAAAATATATTATGGTGCCGTTGTTTCCTCTAAAACAACATAAACTTTTTCACCATTACGGCCCATTTTATATTTTTCACGGGCAACCTTTTCTATGTAGTGCTTGTTCTTTAGCAACAAATCGATCTCTTGCTTAAGCTGTTCCTGTTCTTTTTTAAGCTGTGTAATCTCCTTCTGGATTTGATTTTTTTCTCGTGTTAATTTCCAATAATGAATCAATCCATGTTCACCCTGAAGAAAAGCATAAAGAAGAAAAAACAGGCCAATTATTGCCAGATAATAGGGCCAGCGTTGATGATTTTTCCTCCCGGTATATTTTTGAAAATCAAGTGATAATTTATTCACAAATTCTAAACCAGCGATAAGTTACCTTTAAAAAAAGTAGGGACAACGAACTTGTTTTATCCGCTGTCCCTGATGTTTCAATAATTATTTTCTTTTAATGATACTTTTACCAGCAAATTCGGCAGCATCTCCCAGTTCTTCCTCAATTCTTAAGAGTTGATTGTATTTTGCAATCCGATCCGAACGAGAAGTTGAACCAGTCTTAATCTGACCAACATTGGTACCGACAGCGATATCCGCAATCGTCGCGTCTTCGGTTTCACCCGAACGGTGAGAAATAACAGACGTATACGAAGCGCGTTTTGCCATTTCAATTGCATCCAATGTCTCGGTGATGGAGCCGATCTGATTAATTTTAATCAAAATTGAATTGCATACGCCTTTTTCAATACCCATTTGGAGTCTCGCGGTATTGGTAACAAACAGGTCATCGCCAACGATCTGGATTGATTTGCCCAGCTTGTCAGTCATTAGCTTCCAGCCATCCCAGTCATCCTCTGCCATACCATCTTCAATTGACACGATTGGATATTTTTTAACGAGGTTGGCATAATAATCCACCATCTGAGCCGGTGTCAACTCCGCTTTCTCCGATTTTAAAATGTATTTTACTTTCTCGGTATCAAAAAAGCCGCTGGAAGCCGGATCTAAGGCGATAAAAATATCTTCACCAGCTTTGTAACCGGCTTTCGCAATTGCTTCCATAATTACTTGCAATGCTTCTTCATTCGAGCGTAAATTGGGGGCAAAACCACCTTCATCACCAACAGACGTATTCAAACCTTTTCCTTTTAATACGCTTTTCAAAGCGTGAAATGTTTCAGCTCCCATCCGTAATGCTTCACGAAAATTTTTGGCGCCGGCGGGCATTACCATAAATTCCTGCAAATCAACATTATTATCGGCATGCGCACCCCCATTTAAAATATTCATCATCGGGACCGGCAGAACTTTCGCATTAACACCACCAATATATTGATACAGTGGCAGCTCAAAAACTTTGGCAGCGGCTTTACAGACTGCAGCAGAAACACCCAAAATTGCGTTTGCGCCAAGTTTACCTTTATTCGGGGTTCCGTCGAGTTCAATTAATTTTTTATCAACGAGCACTTGTTTGGTCGCATCATAACCACAAATCTCTTTGGCAATAACTTCATTCACATTATTGACCGCCTTGGTGACGCCTTTTCCCAGATAGCGACTTTTATCACCATCGCGTAATTCTACAGCTTCATGGACACCGGTCGATGCACCAGATGGAATCGCCACGCGGCCGGAAATGCCACTTTCTAATAATACATCAACTTCAATCGTTGGATTACCTCGTGAATCCAATATTTCACGAGCTTTAACTTCAACAATAGTGGTCATACATCCTCCTCTAAGGTTTTATAAATGGTATACAATAGTTCATCCATTTGTTCGGTTACTTTTTGGATTTCATTATTAAAAATATGTAAATTTAAGGTATCTTTGAGCATTCGATAACGGGCCCTAACACTGGCCGGGCTAATGCCATAGTCCCGCGCTAATTCAATTTGCGGATCTTTAGCATAAATCATGGAACCAACCAAATATTCCAGACCAGCCGCCCAGGTTGCTGGCTTGTTCATCGGTTCCACCTGACCATCGTTCAAGAAGACATATTCTGTCCATAATCGTTTTGCGAGATCGATATGGACATCCTCGTAGCCGCGGGTGGGCATCCGATTAGCCAGAATGTATTCAACATCTTTAAAATTTCCCCGAATGATTTTTCGATCAATATATAATCCCAATTCCTGCCGCAAATTTTTCCAATCGATTGCACCAATCAAACTATAAAGATATGAATCATGCGCAGTTTCCCAAAAATTCAATAAACGAATTAAATCTTTTGGCTTCATCCCTTTAATGCTTCTGGGAACGGTTCGACTAAAACGGGTGTCGGGGAACTTTTCTTTCAAGAAGAATAATTTCTCGATATAGGTCATTGTATTATTTTTGGGCAATAACAGTGGCGTTTTATCCGTTAAAAACGCCTCAAAAGCTGAAACCGAGTTCAGCTCCGGAATATTCTCCCCCCACCATTCTTCTTCCATCCAGTCTTCATTGTCATTTTTTGCCGACTGAATCCAGGTTTTAAGATGATCTTCATTGAATTGGGGAAATTCTTCCTGAATTAACTTTTCAATATTCGAGTTGCGTCCGCGATTTTGAAAAATTTCAATCGAAAAATCGAACATCTTTTTAAGAAAAATATGTTGCTCAGGTCTTATATGTGTTAATTCAATCGCCGCAGCAATCGCCAATTCTGCATTCAGTAAATTGTTATTCAGGAAAGAGATGAAGGCATACTGCTGGAGCCGCATTTCAATTAATTTGATAAATTCACCGGTGAAAATTTGATAAAATATCTTCCAGTAAAGAGCCTCAGACGCTGGATTATTATTCATAATCTGTTCTATCAATTCGTTCAGCTCAAAGCTGATATTTGGCATTTCATCAAACTCAATAAACCAGCTTAAATTGATTTCATTTTGGTTGTAGAGTTCAGGCGACCGAGGTAATAATTCATGACTTTTATTTTTAATTTCAGCGATAAATTCATTAAATTTGTTCTCTGATTCATTATTGGAAACCGGAAAAAGACTGTTAAAAATATATCGATGCGATAAATAGGGTAAAGGAAGGCGACCTCCCTTCAAAATTGTTCGGTTCTCAGCGTCCTTAATTCGTTTGAGCAAGAACGGGGCATCAACTTCACCAATAATATAAAAATTTTCGTTGATCAATTTTTCATAAAATGATTTAAAATCATTCAGATTAAATTCCAGCCCGAAAGCATCATTGATTCCGGTGATGTCATTAACGATAAAATCCAGCATTTTAATCGTATTTCGAGGTGTTTTTACCGCAAAAACATAAATTGAGCTGCCGGAGCCATCACTGCTGGTGATAAAGCCTTTATGAAATTTATACATCAACTCAGAATTTGGCGAAATCAACGGTGCACGCCCCAGTTTAAAAATTGCTTCACGAGCTTTTTCTTGAATCGTTGGATTTTTTACGCGTTGAATTATCGCTTGTAAATAATGATATGCAACCTTGCTACGACTATTTAAAAAAGCAACAATAATATATTCCTGAAGATCATCATCCACCCGATCGATCCAGGCAGAAATAGTGGGAAGAATCCGTTCATCATCCTTAATTTTAACAAATTCCATTAAAATGGAAATTTTTCCCTCACGGGTAATTCCCGTAAATTGTTCGGTTAATTCTTCTATAGCCAATGGATTATCAATTTCATTCAGGGCATTTAATACAAAAAAACGACCCAGCATTTCGAAGTTGTTAATCGTCGCATAAAACGAGTCAAAATCGACCTTTCCACCAAGACGCGTGGTCGCCATTAGCGCCAAAATCCGGGTATCGTCATCGCGTAGTTGATTATGCAAAATTTTGGAAAGCAGCGGAATGGCCTTGCGATTACCGAGTTCGGAAATGATATTAAAGAGAAATAATTTTTTATCAACATCACTGGTTTCGGCTAATTCGAGTAGGGTATAAATTGCAGGGAGTCCGAGTGATTTAATTGGACTTAAAATTTTCCGATAACTTTTAATTGGATTTTCCAGATATATTTTATCAATATATTCGATAAATTCTTCTTTTGCCTTCATTTGCAAGTATTTCTCCTGGAAAAAAAATTAAAATTAATTAATTGCATCCACTTTAACAAGCTAAAGGATAATATCATCTATTTTTAAAACCAATTTTTATAGGAACTGTTTTTTTTCAATTGTAACCATTCACAGGTTCAGCGTTCACCATTCCCAGTAGTTGGATTAATACTGTTTTTCATCAAACGGCAGTCGCAAAAAGCGCCTGATTCCGTCAGAAATATCCCAGGCAAACTATTTAAAACCGGAACGTTAAACCTGTGAACACATACTTTCAATTTATCGTTACGATAATTAAATCATCAAATTAAGAACCCATAACCAGACAAGCCCCGAAATTGCCGCTAAAAAATTGACCAGATCATTTCTGACCCATCGTATACCGGAAATCATCACCGTTGGAATATTGTTACAATGCAATACCTTTTCTGTTATTTTCTGACAATTGGGACATTGAAATTGCGCCTGAAGCGTCGCCCCTAGGATACTATCGACAAAACTGGCCAGGACTCCACTAAAAATTATCAGTAGAAATATTTTAAATGAAAATCCTGAAAAATGACTTAACCAGCCAACCAGGGCAATTATCATGGCACCAATAGCCCCCCCCGAAGTTCCCAATAATGTAATTCCACCGGATGTCCCGGCTGGCACTTCTTTAAAATTTAGAATCGAACGAGGGCGTTTTTTGGAGAAAAAGCCAATCTCGGTTCCCCAGGTATCGGCGGTGACAGCACTTAACGCAACCAGGTAAAGATAAAAAATGAAATCGATCCGATAAAAATTCCAGATAAGCACCAGGACAAATGGAAGGCCGCCATTCGCCGCCACCTGCCATATATCCCGTTGGCTTGATTTTTCAAAAGTTTGGTCCAGCTTTTTCTTACGACGACCACCCATTTTGGATAATAAACTGGAAAGAATGAAAAAAGCCAGAATGGGAAGGCTAAACGCCCAGCCACCAATTCCAAAAACGACCGTTCCTAATAAAAAAGTCGCCACAGATCCATTGACCGATAAAAAACGTAGCCGCAAGGATATGAAAGCAACAATGAAAGCTAAAAATAATCCAATGGACAGTTGAATATTTTCTGCCGGATTTCCAATGCTAAAACGACTTAACATAAAATGTAAAAAAAAGGCTGTCCCGAGGGGAACTGTCAAATTATCTGATCCACGTGAGGATATTGCTTCACAGACGGTGGCAATAATGCTCACGATAATCGTCACCCAGAGTGTCTCGATTAATGAGATCTGAAATCCACCCGGAATATAATTTGAACCCAGAAAGAGCCCGCCAAAAACGATGAGGAACGTGGTAATGAACATAACAAGCGATCCCTCAAACGTTTTACGATCGCGGGCGAGTTGATAATAATGCAAATTTTTAAGATTTTCACCAAAAAGAGCAGCCAGGGCATCACCAAAGGCTAACACGAGCATCGAGATAACCAGGATGAGCTGATATTTTTCCCAAAAAAATATTAATAAAACAACTAAAGATAAAGGATAAAAAACAGTCCCGTAACTTTTACGAACGGTACCATGCATCGCTTTTAACATACCAAATTGAATTGCGAAATAATTTAAAATGGTAAAAAAGATGGTAATAGTTAATATTGGTATTTTAGAGTGAAATAAAAATGGAACTGAACTAATAAAAATGCCAGTCACGAGATGTACTAACTTTCGGGTCGTATCAGGTATCCAGTTGAATAATTTTCGTAGCCCTTCTGCCAGCAAAATGACAAAGAACAATGCGATAAAAAAAATTCCAGAATAAACCCAGTCCAATCACCCTCCACATGTACGAAATCAAACCAGTCTTTTGCTTATAAATAGATCAATTTTAATGAATTTTTTCCTTAAAGTCAATGAATATTTCATTTTTTTGAGTCACCTGTCTTTTAATTAATTTAAACATATCAATTTCCACTTGCTTAAATTAAAGAAATTGCTTAATTTCACCAAAGTATTTTAGCATTTCCAAACTTTTGAGTAAGGTTGCTTATGAAAATTTTAGTATTGATATTTACGACAATCATTTTGACTTTATGTATTTTAAAAGACAATGTTCATGCTTTTAAATCTGATAGTTTAAAGACGGCAATTGAAAAGCATTATAAAGTAGTAGAAATTTATTTTCCAGAAGGAATTAAAACCAAAAAATTCGTTTTCGAGCGGGAAATGAAAATAAAAAAAGGGGACTCTGTATCCGCTGAAATGATCGAGAATGATCGTAAACGAATCCAAAATCTGGGACTATTTAACCGGGTTGAAATTTTAACTGAAGTTAAAGACGAGGGAATAAACCTTTATATCGATGTCACCGAACGATGGTATTTGATTCCCTATCCGATTCTGACCCGAAATGATAAAGATTGGAATAAATTATCTTATGGGCTGGGTCTTTATCAGCTTAATTTTCGCGGACGAAATGAAACGCTTGGTTTTATGCTCTATTTGGGCTATAACAAAAAGGCCAGTTTTTCATATAACATTCCCTGGCTCTTTCCAAAATGGAATCTCGCATCAGCATTCGAGCTTTCCACCTCGGAATATCAAAGCCAGAATTTAAACATTTCAAAATATAAGGAACGACGACAGGGTATTGGCTACTTAATTGGCAAGCGGTTTGGCTATTTTGCATTTCTAAATTTTACACTTGGATATCGTCAATTGAGTACCGCTTTACCAGAAGCCAGATTAACCCTCTCGCCCTCGGGTAAAGATAAATGGATGATCTACCAGATCCATTTTAAGTACGATCATCGCGATCTGAAAGAATTTCCCCATCGAGGTGTCTTTTTCAATTTATATTGGCGAAAATCAGGCGAAAAAGGAAATATTATCAATTACTCACGCTATGGTGGAGACTTTCGAACCTATATACCATTACCTTACCAGACAACTTTTGCAATTCGAAGCGCCATCGATTTGACCCGCGGCCAGGTTCCGCTTTATGATCATAGTTATTTGGGTTACTCCGAACGAATTCGCGGGCATTTTTTCGAGGAATATGAAGCCCATAACCGTTTCGTTGGAAGTCTGGCCTTCCGTTTTCCGATTCGGAAAATCACTTATCACTCATTTTTCCAGAATTCACCGTTTGCTGAATACTATCGCAATTTTCCATTTGGTATCAGCGGGGGCCTTTTCTGGGATTTTGGGACGGTCTGGTTCCAAAATGAGAAATTATCAGCCAAAAAATTATTATCCGGCATTGGCGTAGGTATCTTTTTCCACTTGCCGTATGTGGACCTTGCCCGGTTGGAATATGCCTTTAATGAAAATTTACGTGGTGAAGCTATCCTTTTTGATTTAGGAGTCGCCTTTTGAAACATCAGGAATTTTTTTATGTCGAGCCAGAAAATGTCCATTCGGATTATATCGTTTTAAAAAATCAGGAATATAAACATCTCGTTCAGGTCCTCCGGAAAAAAGCAGGTGATTCCGCAACCGCAACTGATGGTCAGGGTAATGCTTATGATTTTTTCATAACGGAAATAACCAGTGAGTCTGTTCGAGGTACCATCCAAAAAAAACTTCGCAAGCCAGGCGAGCCTTTTTTTCAATTAACCCTCGCTCAGGCAATCCTGAAAGGAAATCATTTTGATTGGGTTATCGAAAAGGGGACTGAAATCGGTATCAGCCGATTCATTCCGCTATTAACTGAACATTCAATTCCGGATATAAATGAACAAAAATTAATTCGCTGGCGTAGAATTGCTTTAGAATCGATGAAACAGTGTTGCCGGAGCATTATTCCCGAAATTACGCCAGCGCTGAAATTTGAAGATTTGATGTCAGAAACCGGACAATATCAACTAAAGATGATAGCACATCCGCATCAAAATGCGCTTCCGACCAGTTTACTCCTGAAGAATCGCCCGATAACAAATCATCCGGTTCAAAATCGAAATGGAATTGCTATCGTCGGGCCGGAAGGGGGATTCAATCTGGCTGAAATCCATCTAGCGGAAAAACATCAAATTGATTTCGTTTCGCTGGGAAAGAGAAGGCTACGCGCAGAAACGGCCGGAATTGTGCTTTCAACCCTTATTTTGGATAAAATGGGTGAAATTTAGGAGAATCAAACCTGAAAATGGATTCATGTCTTTTTTGCCAGATTGTCGCGAAAAAAATCCCTGCAGCAATTATCGACGAGGATGCGCATCTGCTTGCCTTCCACGATATTGCACCTCAGGCACCAATACACGTGTTGATTATTCCCAAAGAACACATTTCCACACTTAACGATCTGGAGCCAACTCATACTGAACTGATGGGTAAAATGATCATGAAAGCACAAAAAATTGCTGCGAAATTGGGAATACAGGAGAAAGGCTATCGGCTGACAATAAATTGTAACCGACAGGGTGGACAATCGGTCTTTCATATTCATTTACACCTGCTTGGCGGACGACAAATGCACTGGCCACCAGGTTAAAAAATATTAAAAAGTGCTTGATTCTTATAAGTTAATTCATTATATTCGTGATCCATTGGTATGTATAAATAAAAACGAAAGGAGGTTTTGGAGATTTATGCCGAGCGTTAAAGTACGAGACGGCGAAGCTTTTGAAAGAGCCTTTCGACGCTTTACTAAAGCCTGTGAGAAAGCTGGTTTGATGTCCGAGATAAAGAAACACCAACATTTTGAAAAACCCAGTGAAAAGCGTAAAAGAAAGATGAATGTGGCTCGCAGGAAACAACGGCGTCTGATGATAATTGAAGGTCAATAAGGAGAAAGCCGATGACAATTCGAGATCAAATATCCGATGACATGAAATTGGCCATGAAATCTGGTGATACCTTTAAACGAGACACATTGCGTTTGTTAATTTCACAGATTAAATATGCTCAAATCGATAAGAATGCCGACCTCAATGATGATGAAGTGATTTCAATATTGATGAATGCTGCTAAAAAACGGCAGGAAGCGATTGATCTGTATGAAAAGGGAAATCGCCCAGATTTGAAACTTAAAGAGCAACAGGAGTTGGATATTATTTCCCTCTATTTACCCCAAAAGATTTCTGATGAAGAACTGAACGCTGCCATTAATGATACTATCAAAAGGGTTGGCGCCCAAACCATCAAAGATCTCGGAAAAGTAATGGCTGCAGTCATGAAAGATTTTAAAAACCAGGTAGATGGAAAAAAGGTGCAAGAATTGGTTCGGCAAAAATTGGGATAATGAGAAATCCCGAATCCTGTGCACGGAGAAGAAGTGAGTGAAGCACGCAATACGTCGCTTTATTCACTTTTTTCTTTTATGTGAACAAATTCGGAAGGATTAAATAATGCAATTAACACTTTTAGACTTAATTATTTTTGGTGCCATTGCTGCTCTGGCATTTAAAGGCTATGGGCTTGGTTTCATTGATAATGTAATTGGTTTCAGTGGATTATTATTTGTATTATTTATCGCGGTTCAGAATATGGATCGTTTCACCAAATTATTGCATAATACAATCCCCACCAACCAGATTACTTTGACATTTATTGCATTTTTAATATTGGCAGGTGGTGGATGGTTTTTTGTCGAAAAAGTGGTTGCCAAATTACAAACACATATCAATCCGCCCGACAAGTGGAAACAAGCCGATAAAGTCGCTGGCGGCTTAATGGGAGTCATCCAGGGCATTATGCTGGTCAGTGTTTTTGGTATGATGATATCATTTTTGCCCTTTGAAAGTATCAAAAAACAACAAGAACGTTCAATTTTTTTGCGGCCAACGATTAAAGCCGCACCTTATGTTTTTAATGTTTTTTCAGTTTTCTTCCCAAATGCAAAATCCTTTGTCGAACAATTGCGAACAAGCTTTGGTGAAGATGCCCATAAAAGCGATGATGCCCAGCAACTTTTAAAAGTCCTCGATGGACAAGATACAACGCCGCAAACTCAACCACCATACCAGTCGGATAACGGTGAAGGATACTATGGACCTCCAAGGAGAGAGTAGACTCAAGTGAATCCCGAAACTTTACAAATTCTTGAATTTGATCGGATATTAGAAATTCTGGCCGAAAAAACCCACTCTGAAATGACCCGGAACCTGCTGCTTGAGTTAGAACCTTCCACTGATCCAGAAGTAATAAAAAATCAACTTGGCAGAGTATCCGAATTTCGTAAAATTTTAGATGCGAATGAATATTTTCCAATAAGTCGATTTGAAAATATTCAGCACGCGCTGAAAAAAGCCGCCATGGTTGGAAATTATTTAGAACCGATTGAATTACTTGAAATAAAAAATATTCTTTTCATCACCCGACGAATATTCAAATTTTTTCAGGAACAAAGCGATAGCTTGCCTTTACTATTGGCGGATTCCAAACAGATTGAACCTCTTCCGCAAATCGAGGAACGTATTCTGAAAACAATCGATGAAAGGAGTCGATCCGTTCGTACCGACGCCAGCCCCAGACTAGCGAAAATCAGACATGAAATCGAAACGACTCGTGAGCGAATTCGAAAAAAAATTGAAGCTATTCAACGCCAATGGGGACAGGAGGGTTTCCTCCAGGAAGCTATCATTACCACCCGAGATGAACGTTATGTGTTGATTATCAAGGAACAATCCCGGCATCGTGCCCGTGGAATCGTCCACGACCAGAGTGCCAGTGGTGCTTCGCTTTATATTGAACCGCTCGAAACCGTTGAATACAACAATCAACTCCGCCAGCTTTTTCTGGCTGAAAAAAGAGAAATCGAGCAGATATTGATTAATTTAACTGATTCAATTCGTGGGAACGAAATACAGATTCAGCAAAATTTTGAAACGCTGCTCCTTTTTGATGATTTTTATGCCCGGGCATTATTCTCACGTTCCATTGACGGCTGTGAGCCCCTCCTTAATTTAAATCATCAACTCAATCTCCTTTCAGCCCGTCACCCGCTGCTCATTCTCAAATATGGAAGTAGTTCTCAGGTTATTCCTTTAAATTTAAATATTGGAAAAAGTTTTAATACGTTACTCATCAGTGGCCCTAACGCAGGTGGGAAAACGGTTGCCCTCAAGACCATCGGATTGATAGCCCTGATGTTTCAAAGTGGTCTGCATGTGCCGGTTTTTCCGGATTCAGAACTTCCAATTTTTAAAAATATTTTTGCCGATATTGGTGATTCTCAATCCCTAGAAAATGATCTTTCCACCTTTTCATCGCATATTCAAAAACTAAATCTGATCATAAATGAAGCAACTCCAGAATCGCTGATCATTCTGGATGAAATCGGTTCCGGAACGGATCCCGAAGAGGGAAGTGCGCTGGCTTCCGCGATATTAAAATATTTGACCCAACTTGGCTCTTTAACCATTTCCACGACGCATCATGGATCATTAAAAGCTTTTGCGTTCGAAACCCATGGTGTAGAAAATGGCTCGATGGAATTCAACACCGATTCATTAAAACCCACCTATAATTTTCGCCTGGGAATCCCGGGTTCCAGCTACGCGTTTGAAATTGCGCAGCGTTTTGGGATACCTGGAAAAATTATTGATGAAGCGCGTCATTTTCTGGGTGCTGAAAAACGAAAAATTGAAAATTTAATTATTGATCTGGACCACCGTATTCAGGAACAGCGCCAGTTATTAAAAGATCTTAATATTAAACAATCAAAAGTCGATGCATTGCTCAAACTTTATCAGGAAAAAACAAACGAGATTCAGCGAGAAGAGAAAAAACTGAAGAAAAAAGCCGTAGCCGAAGCAGAGGAGATGATCGCCCGGGCCAGTGCTCTCATTGAAAAAACCGTTAAAGAAATTCGGGAACAAAATGCCTCAAAGGCTGCGATAAAACAAGCCCAGGAAATGCTTGGACAACAACGCCAGGCTCTTCACCAGGAAAATAAAAATTTAGCCACGCCGGATCAGTCGCCTGAGTATAGAACCATTGAGTTAAATCAACTGGAACCCGGCCAGGAAGTTCTCTGGAAAAAATTTAATCAACTGGTCAGAATAGTTGACATAACCGATAATTCAGACCGGGTTCTCATCGAAGCCGGTCATCTGAAAATACGGGTACCCCTTGAGGAGCTTGTACAATTATCGGGAAAAAAGAAAAGAAAATATCCGCATTCGGCGCTAACAAATTATCAAATGCCCGAACGAATTTCGTCAGAAATCGATATTCGCGGCCAAAGAGCAGAAGATGCGTTAATCGAAGTTGACAAATATCTCGACCAGGCGCTTCTGGCTGGATTTGAAGAAGTTCGTATTATTCACGGGAAAGGAACTGGCGCTTTAAAAGACATCATTTCTCAATTTTTAAGAAAACATCCCCAGGTGCGTGAATATCGAGAGGCCGCCTGGAATGCAGGGGCCGCCGGTGTTACAATCGTTACCTTTAAAAAGTAAATCGTCAACACCCGGTAATGCCGATTCTTAAAATGACCAATTATCAATCATAGTCAGGATGATCAAAAAATGCCCAAATGGAGAAAAATACATTTTTTCCTTTTTTCTTTGTTAATTTGTTTTGAAATTGGATATACCATCCCAAACGACCTTCTCATCAATCATATTCGAAATGGATCAAAACGACCAATCATTCGAAAAATCGCGATTCATACATTAGATATATTTGATTCATCGGATACAAAATATCGCAAATTTCCTTTTCCACTCATCAACAAAATTCATTTTGATACCAAAGCTCATGTTATCAAACGCGAACTTCTCTTTAAAGAAGGTGCACCATTTGAAATTGAATTACTTGACGAGAGTATTCGTAATATTCGGGCACTTCCTTTCTTTGATGAAATCGCGACTAAAATCCAGCCGGTTTCACCGGATACCATCGACCTGGAAATTATTGCAGTCGAACAATGGACAACTATTTTAGGAACCAAGTATTCAATTCAGGCCAATCAATCAGTTTATGGTTTATATTTAATGGATTATAACATGCTTGGTTTTGGCCAGGCCATCAAATTTAGTTGGGCGAAAACCGTAGACGGTATTCAAAAAGAATTTTACTTTAATGAAAATCGGGTTCTGAATAGCCATCTTCAATTCACTTATCATTTAAAAAATTATGAGGCGGGTCGGTCCAATTTTATATCATTAGGTCGTCCATTTTACTCTATTCGCAGTAAAATGTCATTTGAATTTAACTATCATAATTATCGGGGCTGGCAGGGAGTTTATGAAAATGAAAATAAATTATCTTCCTTCCATCTTAATGAAACCGATTTTAATGGTCGATTATCCTCTTTAATTTTCCGGCAGGGTTTGCAAAGTGCCCGCTTTTCAGCCGTCTATTATTTAAACCAGATTGATTTGAAAGATTTTACGGATCCGCCCTCGCAAAGCCTTCTTCCTGAATATCCAGTCGAAAATCAAAATGTTGGTATTGGTATCGACTGGATTAAATTATCGTATTTAAAGAAACAATTTGTTGATAAATTTGGCGTTATTGAAGATATTGCGCTGGGGCGATTAACGAGTTTTTATATTGGTAAAGCCGTTGAAATCGATGGGGAGCATGATAATAAATTATATCTCTATGGAAAATTCTCACAATCGAAATTTTTTTTGAATAACTTTTACCTGTTTGGTCAATATGAAGGATACACCTATTTTGATCAACACTTCAAACAATTTGTTAATACGATTAAGTTGAAATCTTTTATAAATTTGCCTGCAAAAAATCTCCTGGCAATAAATGGTGAATTTACCACTTCAAAAAATATGCCGATTCAAAAACAACTTTTTTTAGGTGAAAATCAGGGATTAAGAGGCTTTAAGACTTATTTTAAAACTGGTCAGAATCGGATTATTTTAAATCTTGAGGAGCGATTCTATTCAAAATTAAATTTTTATTCCTTTAGTCTCGGAACCACTCTTTTTCTGGATACAGGCTATATCTGGGATAATTCAGAATCATTCAATAATCAGCCCCCTTTTACCGCCATTGGATTTGGCTTCAGATTTGGTAGCCCGAAAACCAATAACGCCGGTATGATTCGAATCGATTTTGCCTGGTGTTTACATCAGGGTCCTAATATTGCCATTTCCATGGGAAAAAATCATTTTTTTTCAGCGTATGAACCATTAAATTTGGTCTCCGTCTTCCCTCAAAAATTTGGAGAAGTAAAGCAATAAATGATGTTAATTTTAAAAAAAAATACTTGATTATGAATTGAAAATAGATTAAATTAAAATGAGTAATTCATTATTTAAAACTTATTTGGGAGAGGAGTTTTAATATGAAAACCCTAACCGCCGAAGAAATCGCGGCTCTGGTCGAAAAATCCGTAGATAAAGAGAAGCAGCGCCACGAATTCTCGTATGATTTAACCGCAAAATCGGTAACTGAGCTGGAAGGAACCGGAAAAGTCGATTTTAGCGGCAAGGAATTCGAGTGGGGACAACGGACGATTTTAAGTCCGAAGCGGGTGACGCCGGGTGATCCTTTTGGGTGGTGGAAGCTGGCAAGCGGCGAATATATTATTCGTCTGAATGAAGCGATTAATCTACCGCCAAACTGTGTCGGAATTATTCTGCCACTGGATCGCATTACCCAAAATGGTGCACACCATGCACCGATTATCATTGAAAAGTCAGCCCCATTCGTTGAAATTTTGTTGCAAGTTGGCCATGTGGGGATTGAAATTAAAGAAAATGCACGAATTTCATACCTGACTGTCTATCAACTTGATTAATTTTATAAGCCTCTGAAAAATATTTCAGAGGCTTTTTGTATTTCCTTTCCGAACTGATGACGCCAACTCAACTACAATCAAAATATCATTGATTTTTATTAAATTATTCATTATTTTTATTAAAAGTGTTGACAGCGAATTATCTTATAAAATGGTAAAATAAAACGTATTATGGAATTATTGTTCTCTTTTTTCATGATTTTAGTTGGCCTTGGCGCTCTAATTTACAGTGCTGATCGCCTGGTTGAAGGCTCTTCCTCTCTGGCGCGTCAATTCTCAGTATCAGAAATCGCTATTGGATTAACCGTTATCTCCTTCGGAACCTCCGCGCCTGAGCTGACTGTCAATGTCTTAGCTGTATTCAAAAACGAAAGTGAAATTGTTTTCGGTAATATGATCGGCAGTAATTTAATGAATTTGCTGCTGGTTCTTGGCGCTTCAGCGATTATTCAACCATGGACGATTAAAAAGAACACCTTCCTTAAAGAAATTCCTTTATTACTTATTGCAATTTTAATCTTCCTCGTGTTTGCCAATGATAGTTTTATCAATAATAAATCAGAAAAGAACGCACTTGTTCAGAAGCCATTATTCTTTTTATTCTTTTCTGGGCATTTCTATGGTATGTCTTCAAACTGCCCAGAGACAACAATCGCGAAAAATATACAATTATTGATCTCCCGTTATGGAAAACAGTGCTCTATATTTTCCTGGGAATATTTGGCCTGGCAAGCGGTGGGCATTGGGGAGTGAAATATTCAGTAACGGTCGCAATCTATTTAAATCTCAGTCATAAATTTATTGGATTAACACTGGTTGCAGGTGGTACCTCACTTCCCGATTTAGTGACCTCTATTGTGGCGTCAAAAAAGAATAAAGTTGATATGGCGGTAGGCAATGTCGTTGGATCAAATATTTTTAATATCTTTTTTGTTCTGGCAGTTTCGGCGGGCAGCACTCCTCTACCCGATGATGTGGTACTGAATTGGGATGCCGGATTACTCGTTTTCTGTTCGGGACTGCTACTGGCCTTTTTCTGGATTCGGAAAAAAATGGTATCCGTTCAATAAATGAGGGTAATGCTACGTCCTGTCATTGCGAGGAGCGTTTTTTGCGACGAAGCAATCCCCTCACACGACATCAGGAGATTGCTTCGGCAAAAAACGCCTCGCAATGACAGGTTTTTTCACCCACAGATATTGAGCGGATACAAAAAATGGTTCTTGAACGCTGGATGGGTGCAATATTACTAATTCAATACATTTTATATATTATTTATTTGTTCATTCGGAGATAAAAAATTATTAAGGAATCCGCTTTATGTGTCGTATGTTGCTGGCTGCTGGAAAATTTGATACTCCCCTCCTTTTTAAAGGCTTAAAACGCATGGCGCTTGATGAGAATGAACGCCATGAAGAGAATGAAAAAGAATTATGCCAGCATGGTGATGGGTGGGGAATAATTTTTCTTCATCACAATACGCTACAATCTTTCAAATCCGCCAAACCTTGTTATGATGATCCACAGTTTGAAGCTTTTGCCAAAATTTCAACACAATTTCTGGTCTTACATGCCCGCCGTGCTTCAAAAGGCAGCATTAGTGAACAAAACTCCCATCCTTTTTCAACTAATTATAAAAATGATCACTATTTTTTTTTTCATAATGGGACAATCTATGAGGAACTTTCATTTTCGCCTCAATTTATTCGCGGGGGCACTACCGATTCGGAAATGTTTTTCTATCATATTTTAACTCATTTTCAACCAGAAAAACCGATAGACTCTTTTAGTGCTATTTTCAAAAATATCACTAAATTTTCTGCTATTAATTCAATTTTTGGTAATAGTCAGTACGCTCTCGTCGTCAATCGCTTTCAGATCAATCCCAATTATTATGCGATGAAATCTTCGAGCGACGAAAATTCTTTGATCGTCAGCTCGGAAGTTTTGCCTGGCTTTGAGTTCAGAAATTGGGAAAAATTATCAAATGGAACCCTATTAAAAATTCCAGTGAATAATTCCAAAATTCAGTTTGAAAAATACCAGTTATCAGTTAATTAGGCATAAACTCATCTCAAATGGGCCAATTATTAATTCAGTTGGAATAGAGCTGGATTAAAAAAATTCTTCTCTTTTTTCTTGCTTTCGACCGAACTTTTTCATAATATATGACCTGAAATTCTAAAATGAATCGTTTTCTCTGAAGTCTTGACCCCTTCTGTATCTCCCCCATTTTCAACAAGCGAAAATGGGAGAGAGAATCCCGCTTTATTTCCCCCAAATTCCGCTTTTTGGAATTTGGGGGAGGCAGGAGGGGGTACTACCTTGATTCTGAACATCAAAAATTTCCATTTTAGAATTTTAGGTATGCTATTACCTTTTCGTAATTTTTTTCACACCAAACCAACATAGAAAAGAATAAATTATGGAGTCAGGCATGAAACAGATATTAGTATTGGGTGCTGGATTGGTTTCGAGACCATTAGTTCGCTATTTGCTCGATCAGCAAAATTTACAGGTAACCGTTGCTTCCCGAACAGTATCGAAAGCCGAAAAATTAATCGAAAATCATCCACGCGGAAAAGCCGAAGAAGTCAACGTGGAAAATGAAGAAGCCCTTAAAAAATGTATCAAGCCCGCTGATATTGTGATCAGTTTACTTCCCTGGATTCATCACCTGAAAGTTGCGAAATATTGTATTGAATTTTCAAAAAATATGGTGACAACATCTTATGTGAAGCCCGAAATGCAGGCACTAGATTCGGAAGCCAAAAAACGCGGTATCCTCTTTTTAAATGAAATTGGTGTTGATCCCGGTATCGACCACATGGCAGCAATGCGGATCATCAATAATGTAAAAAAGAATGGCGGCAAAATTACCAGTTTTTATTCTTACTGTGGTGGTTTACCGGCCCTGGCCGCGAATAATAATCCATTGGGATATAAATTTTCCTGGAGTCCGGTCGGTGTAATGCTGGCCGCCACAAATTCAGGACAATATCTGGCAGATGGAAAAATTGTTCAGGTACCGCCCGAAAAACTTTTTGAACATTACTGGTTTTTAGATGTACCTGGCGCGGGCGTTTTTGAAGCGTACGTCAATCGTGACGCCTTACCATACATCTCGCTCTATAATATTCCTGAAACCAAATCCATGTATCGTGGAACGCTAAGAAATATTGGTCATTGTGAAACGTGGAATTATTTCAAAAAACTGGGATTATTGAACCGCGAAGTGACTTTTAATTATCAGCAAACCACGCCCCGACAGGTTATCGCAGCACTTATTAAAAGTAACGGAAAGAATTTGATTGCCGATATCGCGAATTATTTGGCGGTCCCGGAGCATGCTGTGACCATACAAAAAATGAAATGGTTGGGATTGTTAAGCGACCAGCATCTGCCGCTCGAACAGGGGACTGCATTTGACATGTTCGCACATATTTTACAGGAAAAGCTGGTTTTTCGGCCAGACGAACAGGATTTACTGGTTCAGCATCATGAATTCATGGCCGAATATCCATCGAAGAAAGAAAAAATCACTTCAACGATGGTGGACCTGGGAATACCAGGTGGCGACAGTTCTATGTCCCGAACCGTCGGTCTGCCAGCAGCGATTGCTACTAAATTGGTTGCTAATGGAAAGATAAAACTCACCGGTGTTCAAATTCCCGTCTTACCAGAAATTTACAATCCAGTTTTAGAAGAGTTAGAAAAATTAAATATCAAACTTGTTGAACATACGACACAATTGGAAAAATAATCTTAAATAAGGTAAACCGATGAATTCTATTCTAATTCGAGCTGAAGATAAAAATATATGGGAACGCCGAACACCGCTGGTGCCAATTGACCTGAAAGACATTTTAGCTCAAACCCGGGCAGAGGCTTTTGTACAAAAATGTGCGAAAAGGATTTTTACTGAAAAACAATATGTTGATGTTGGTATAAAAGTTTGTGATACGGCACATCCTGGTGATGTCATCCTGGGTATCAAAGAAATACCCCTTGAAAAAATAGCTGAAAAGAAAGTTTATCTTTTTTTTTCACATACCATCAAGGGACAAAAATCCAATATGCCCATGCTGAAAAAAATAATTTCAGGAGGTTCAACCCTAATAGATTATGAACGAATCGTCGATGCTGCCGGTAAAAGGCTGGTCTATTTTGGAAACTATGCCGGACATGCCGGTGCCATCGATATTTTATGGCTGATGGGCGAGTACTGGCAAAATTTGGGATTTGAGACACCTTTTTTAAAAATTAAACAGGCATTGCATTACGATTCTTTACAAACGGCCCAAAAAATACTGACCACTGTTGGCGAAGAAATCAAAAAAAATGGTTTTCCAGCAGAGATTTCGCCGCTAACCGTTGCGGTACTCGGATATGGAAATGTGGCGAAAGGGGTTCAGGAAATTCTTGAATGTCTGCCAATAAAAATGATTCCACCTGATGAACTGGAAAAAGTGGCGCCTAATAAATCTTTTTCCAATTACCTGAACGTGGTCATTTTTAAGGAAGAGCATCTCGTAAAACCGAAATCGAATCATTCGTTTAATCTGGCTGAATATTATGCTCATCCAGAAAATTATGAATCGCAATTCGAAAAGTATCTGCCTCATCTTTCGATTATTATGAATGCAATTTATTGGGATAAACGATACCCCAAATTCGTAACCAGCGAGGCACTAAAAAAATTATGGGCTTCAACCAAATCACCCAAACTGGCAGGTATCGCGGATATCACATGTGATGTAAATGGGTCCATCGAATGCAATGTAAAAACAACGAATCCGGGGGCACCCGCCTATCTCTACCAGCCCAAAGCGGATGATATAATCGATGGGCACAAGGGAGATGGAATTGTCATTCTGGCAGTAGATAATTTGCCGGCTGAACTTCCTTATGATGCTTCCCTTTTTTTTAGTAATCAATTAAAACAGTTTATCCCAAATCTGATTTTGGCCGATTTCTCAAAACCGTTCGCGCAATCAGGGCTTTCTACGGCACTCCAAACTGCAACAATCGTTTATCGCGGCGAATTAACACCGGCTTATCAGTACTTAAAAAGCTATTTATAATATTCCCACAATAACCGGCAAACTGTGCCGTCAATTAAAAGCTGACAAAGTCAACCAATAAAATGACATGTTCTCATTAATCAAATAAATTTACGCATTTGTACTCATAATTGCAAATAAAAAGGAGAATGTAATGCCTCAGATTTCTGAGATTGAATATTTAATGGATAAATATGCAGCAAAAAATTATCATCCATTACCAATTAATATTACCAGTGCCCAGGGGGTTTGGGTTTGGACAGATAATGAACAGAAAGAAGAATCGAAATACCTGGACTGCCTGGCGGCATATAGTGCTTTAAATCAGGGATATAATCACCCCAGACTTATCAATGCGGCAATGCGCCAACTTTCAACAGGTGTGACCGTCACCTCTCGAGCATTTTTAAGTGCCCCTATGGCGCATTTATCAAAGTTATTAGCAGAAATTTGTAAAAAAGAAAAAGTCCTTTTAATGAATACCGGTGTAGAAGCTATCGAATCCGCTATAAAATTAACACGTAAATGGGGCTATCAAAAGAAAAAAGTAGCCGCGAATCAGGCCAATATTATCGTTTGTGCAAATAATTTTCATGGACGAACATTAACGGCCATCAGCTTTTCTTCCGAGTCGCAGTATCGGGATGGTTTTGCCCCTTATACGCCTGGATTTAAGCTAATTCCCTATGGCGATGTACAGGCACTGGAGCAGGCTATCGATGACAATACAGTCGCTTTTCTGGTCGAGCCAATACAGGGTGAAGCCGGCATCATTATCCCTCCCGAAGGGTATCTTAAAAAATCAAAAGAGATTTGCGAACGCCACAATGTCGTTTTTGTCGCCGATTGTATTCAATGCGGTTTGGGCCGGACTGGCAAGCTCTTTGCATGTGATTGGGAAAATGTGATCCCTGATGTCTACGTGCTGGGCAAAGCTTTGGGCGGTGGTTTCCCGCTTAGTGCTGTAGTTTGTGATTCAAAAATCATGGACGTTTTCCAGCCAGGTGATCATGGAAGTACTTTTGGTGGGAATCCCTTCTGTGCTGCTGTGGCCATTGAAGCACTTAAGGTGATTCTGGAGGAGCAGCTTCCCGAAAATTCTGATAAAATGGGACAATATTTTCTTAATGAATTAAAGAAAATCAAAAGCCCACATGTTAAGGAATATCGTGGGAGGGGTCTCTGGATTGGAATAGAGTTATACCCCGAAGCTGGTGGCGCTCGCCGATTTTGTGAAGCATTGGCGAAAGAACACATCCTGTGCAAAGAAACGCATCAGAATATCATTCGGATCGCGCCCCCGCTTATCATTACAAAAGAAGAAATTGACTGGGCATTACCCAGATTTAAAAAAGTATTACAAATGGAATAATTTATTCAATTAAAATTTAAATATTTTATGCTGAGAAAACCTTTAATTGCCTTGCTTCTGGGATTTATTTTTATGGATTGTAATGATCCAAATGCCAATCGAAAAATCGATCCCTATCTGAAGGTGATTTTTGAAAATATAGTGGAAAATTCTCAAACCGAAAAAAAAATTCAAATTATGTTCAAAATCAATGATGAATTAAGTGAGGCGCATAAAAAAGTGTTGGAAAAAAAAGGAGTAATACTTCAGGCGAATTTGGGGAATATTTGCACCGCCAGTGCCACCATGAAATCAGTTTATGAACTGGCTCAATTACGTTTTGTAACTTCTATTGAAGCTTCGAAAGAGCTTTTACGGGAATATCGAACGACACCAGAATAATCAAATTTCATCTTCCGGCCTGGTTTTCCTTAAAAATTTTCATTTTCTGATTCAACTCCCATCAAAATCAATTTCAGGAGCCGAATACTTTTAGTACTATATTTTAGAAAATTCTCAGGATCATTCACGCGCGACGGATTTAATTCGAGATTATAAATTCCATCAAAACCTGCTTCGAGTAATTTTTGAATATATAATTGATAAGGAACGACTCCATGCCCCAATGGAAGATGGGTAACATTATCGCGATAGTCATGAATATGCGTGTGCCAGACTTGTTCCAAAAATTCAAGAGGCGGGATACGTTCATGAACCCCATGTTCAGCCTGCGAATAGCCATGTCCGAAATCCCAACAAATACCAATATGTTCACGTCCCACATCCTTTTGAATTTCCAGGACTTCAGTATAGCTGGTACCACACTTTCTTTTACCGTTCGAATTTATATCCCGCAAATTTTCCAAAACATACCTAAAATGTGAATCATTTACTTGGGTTACAATTTTTCGCAACCGTTCCTTTGATTCAGCAACCAGTTCTTTTCGATTTGAAACAGTTCCGCTTAAGCCGTGAAGCACCACGAAGATAGATTGCTGGTTAAATTCTCGCGAAATATTTAATAGTTGATTTAAATAGCGTAAATAGTTATCCATACCACCCGGAAAATCAGTCATACCAGGAGCATGGAAGGAGTAATAAAAACCGTTATCCTGCAATAATTGGAGCGCCATTCGAATTCTGTTAGATCCTAATTCAACAGGAAGCTTCAATTCGATATTCTTGATCCCTTCTTTTTTAAGCCAATTCAATAACTCCCGGCTGGAAGTACACGCACGCTCCCACATAGATTTTTTAGGGGAAAATTCTAATCCAAGCAGCACATCAAGGTATAAAGCGAAGCCAATTTTCATAAAACTCTCCTTAAAATTAAAAAAGGTGTATATTATACAATGATATTTCTTAAAAAGCAAGATTTTTGTTTTAGTATTTGATTCGATTTTCAAAATTCTGAAATCATACTCAATATTTTAGCATTCCCTCATGAAAAGGATTATCTGCTTATATTTTAAAAATACAGAATCAAGCGAGCAATCGTCAGCAACGTTTAAAAAAAAATTAAACTCTGGTCATTGAATGAAAAAGATAAATAATTCTAGATTTAATTCCTCGTTCAACTCATTGATTCTTTTCTGTGGCCATTCATTTCTGCGTCATCTTTAATTATGATAACTTTGATTCGGTTGTTCAATTTATATTGCCAAAACGACCCCGTCAATTGAAAGCCTTGTTAGATGCGCTAATTTTATAAAAATTTTGTAATCAACAATTTTTCACTTTCATTATAATTTTTAAAGCCTTATATTTTATATCAATATTATTTCAGGAGGTTTTATGAAATTTAATCGAATGAATGCTTCGCTTCTTATCATATTATCATTGTTAATATTGAATACATCATCACAATTGCTTGCAAAAGATGATAATCCATGGCCATTATTATCAACTGAAGTGATTGGTGCGCGACAATTCATCCAACAGCATCCGACCTATGACGGGCGCGGGACGGTCATTTTTATTCTGGATTCGGGAATTGATGTGGGTGTACCAGGATTACAAAAGACTTCTGATGGAAAAGTAAAAATCGTTGACGTGTTCGATTTCTCAGGCCAGGGAGATGTAGCACTGGAAGTTGGCATTGAAAAAAAGGACAGTCTCGAGCAATTCATCGAACATCCGGAAGGTTTTCGCCTCTATGATTATCATAAATTGGATTATAAACCAGCGAATAACGAATATCTTATTGGCTTTTTGGATGAATCTCGCTTTAAAAATTCAAAAGTCGATGATATAAACAATAATCAAATTATCGATGAAGAATTCGGGATTCTTGTTTTTGAAATCGAAAATGCTGGAAAATATGAGTATATTGCCTATATCGATACAGATGCTGATGGCCAGGTTGATGATGAAACGCCGATTCATGACTATGGTGTGAAACAGGAATATTTTCAATTTCGCGGTCGGGACCCATTAAAGCAGAAAAATTTACTGAATTTTGCACTGAAAATCGATGTCGATAATATGCAAGTCTCTTTTCACTTCGATGATGGGGGACATGGAACGCATGTTGCCGGTATCGCCGCCGGTTTTCAACTATTCGATCAGCCAGGCTATAATGGAATTGCGCCGGGAGCCCAGATTATCAGTCTCAAAATCGGGAATAATACCCTGGCCGGTAATGCAACCGTTACGGGAAGTATTCGCGAAGCCTTTATGTCCGGAGCGCGCTGGTCCCAACGACATCCGGGAATACCGGTTATTTTTAATTTGAGTTACGGAATGGGCGTTGAAATTGCCGGTGAAAGCCAGATTGAACGTTTCATTCAGGCTCTGGCTACTGAATATGATCATCTCATGATTTTTTTAAGCGGAGGGAATATTGGGCCGGGGATTTCATCCATTGGTAAACCGGCCGGTTCAAATCGCACTTTTTCAACCGGCGCCCTGCTGGATAGGAAAAGTGCACGGGAGTTGTACGGCCTCAATTTATCTGCCGACAAAATATTTTACTTTAGTTCGAGAGGCGGAGAAGTACCGAAACCGGACGCAGTGGCCCCGGGAGTTGCGGCTTCAACGGTTCCACCTTTCGAAGCTGATGAAAAAAAATTTGGGACCAGTATGGCATCACCACAAGCCGCCGGGGCGGCTGCTATTTTATTAAGTGGAATTCAGCAACAGAATTCTGAATTAGTAATAAAAAACTCCTGGATTTATCGGTCATTAAAGTTGGGGGCCATTCCATTAAAAGCATATTCTTTTTTAGATCAGGGGAATGGTATTGTTAATATC
Source organism: Caldithrix sp. (assembly GCA_020722815.1). Taxonomy (GTDB): domain Bacteria; phylum Zhuqueibacterota; class Zhuqueibacteria; order Thermofontimicrobiales; family Sulfurfontimicrobiaceae; genus DYKB01. The sequence continues at coordinate 91,834 of DYKB01000001.1, forward strand.
AATAATTCATTCCAGATATTAAAAAGCTATCTCAATAAAAATGATAAAATAACCGTGCTGGATTATGAAATTCGAACCGAATGTCCTGTTTTTAGCAGACATACCGGGTCAACGGCTTATTGGCGTACAGGGGGTTATTTTCCTACCATTGATGCGCCACAAACTTTTCTCATTAAACCAATTTTTGCAAAAGGGACAACCGCTGATCAGATGTGCCAATTTTTTGAGGGTTATGATTTAGAAACGACAGCCCCCTGGATCAAATTTAACCAACAAATGATTTATGTCAAAGGTGATGAGGGGACGACACTTAAAGTTTTTTATCAACCCGAACAGCTTCAGCAGCCAGGGCTCTATACCGGAAAAATTATTGGTTATCAAAAGAATAAACCACATCGACCTGAAAATATCGAATTTGAATTACTCAATACAATTATTATTCCCTACCAATTTCATACCTTAAATAATTATCAGAATAAATTTTTCGAGCAGCAAATCGAACCCGGTACCGTTAAACGCTATTTTTTACAAGTTCCGCCGGAAGCGAGTGCGATGGCGTTAGAATTTTTGCCCCATCAATCTCAATATTGTTCAGTCTATCCCATTATTTTTGATCCGGAAGGAAAGCGTTTCGCACTTTTAGAGAAATGTAGCAGTCGTGAACGAAATAGTGTTTCCAAATTAATAAATGATGAAGATTTATTGCCTGGGATCTGGGAAGTTGTCGTTTATTCTCCCTTTATCGAACAGAAAGTATCCCAATTTTCATTTCATGTTCATTTTACCGGTCTCCAATATACACCTTCAAATTTATCATCATTTACATATTCGAATGGCCAGAATCCAACCGGAGTTTTCAATATTATCAATAATTTTAATCAGCCAGTGGAATGTTTCGCAGAAGGCATTATTGCTGGTTACAGTCGGAGGTTTAAAAAAACACTTTATGAGGGCAATGATAATTTTTCCTATAATTTTCGAATAAACCAAAAGTTGGAAAAAGTTGTCTTTAAAATCGAGTTACCAACCGGGTCATTTCAAAAATTTACCAATATTGCGATCAATATTAAAGACAAAGAGGGCAATTATCTCGTTCAGGATGGTATGACCTATTCAAATCGAACCATTTCTTTTGAAAATCCGAGCGAAGGCGTATATACTCTCGAAATATTAGGTGCGCGAACATATACGCATGACGATGAAAGCTGGTCATTATTTCTCACCGAATACTATTATCAACCAACCTCGGAAAGAATCAAACTGGAAATTCAGCAAAATTCAAAAAGTACTTTCGTTTTATTTCCGCAGATCAACACGCTTTTGAATTACACCCTTAGCGAAGCCCCGAAAATCACGCCTGAAGGATTTCATTCATTTGGTCTGGTTATGTTTAAAGATAAAGATTCAAAACAAATCATCGCAACCTTGCCAATTAAACTAAAAACAGACACAGAATAGATCAACTTATCTTGATAATAAGCGTAAAAATTCCAATCGAGATTAAATCGTCATTTTTCAGGAGCGCCTCGGAAACGCGTTCCCCATTGACAATCACACCATTGGCACTATTCTGATCAAATATCCGATATTCTTCTCCTTTCCGAACGATGAGGGCATGATTTCGGCTTACTGTATCGTCTTTTAAAAATATATCCGCTGTTTTCGTTCGGCCAATCCGACATTCCGATTTAAATCGATGTTCACCGATTACTTTTTCCTGCTCATAAATAATAATCGTGGCAGGAGATTGATCAGATTCATCTTCAAGGGTTTGATCCTCACTATCCATTGATGGCCCCTGTACGCATACGGTTGCTTCTTCTTCAACATCGATATGTTGGCCGGTACTCAAATCCTCTATGGAACGCTGATTTTCATCAGCGACGACAGCGATTGTGGCATCATTAAGATTGATTATATTTTCGTCAGTACTTTTATCGGCCTCACTATCCGGCATTTTATTTTCTTCACCCTGAAGTTCGCTTGATAAGCCGGACTCAAACAGAACTCCTGTTTGAATATTCGGACCAGCAATCAATTCTTCATTATTTTCATGAATTGGAGGAACTTTATCTGAATCGTTCAAACGGGACAATTCAAAAGATTCTCCTGATATTTCTTCGAGCATTAAGATATCATTCTTGATTTTTGTTATCGCCTGTTCAAAATCTTCAATTATTTTATTCTCAACTGTTTCGATTTCACGAACCTTTTCATCATCAAACTCGCCCAAAATTCCCCGTAATTTCACCTCTTCCAATGAAAGTTGATGATTTTTTAGCTGGTTTGAATTTTTTTTTTCGATATCAACCAATTTTTTTAATTCATCGCGAATTTCAGTCTTACAATTTTCAAAAACTGATGAAATTTCACTTCGCTTTTGTAAATATTCTTTCTTCAATTTTTGATAAACAACATCACTGACCTCAGACTGATGCTCATCCAATTTCACTAATCGCTCTAAAATAATATTAAACTCATTCCTGACCTGCCGTGCTTTTTCGATAATTTCGTGATTTATTTCATAAATAACAGGAAGTTGACTGTTATTTATTTCGTTCGCTGAATGTTCTGTCTTTTGATTTTTAGATGTCATGTTCCGCATCCTTTGTAAATGGTCGTAATAATTTATGCTCCTTTGGAAGGGTTATTTTTATCCCTATTTCAAAATATACTTTTCTTGATAAAATGTCAAGTAAAATAATTCTGCTTTGCCCATAATTGCGCGAAAATTGGCATGATCTCCTTAATCCCCATTAATTGGAAAAAGTGGAAAATTAGCTTGCTTTTTTACATAAAATTATTTTTATTCTGTTTTACGCACCTGCGCTAAAAAGGTAAAATCCTGTCTTTCTGCGCGAAGCGAAAAATCTCATCAGTCTAGGAGCAAAAATTGAAAAAAATCATCATCATCGTTCTGGCTATCATTGTTCTGGTAAGCCTTGATCTGATAACCAAAGAGTGGGCTGTTAAAAATCTAAAAACCACCTATGGTTTCGATGTCATCGACGGATTCTGGCGTTTTGATTATGTTGAAAATCACAATATTGCTTTCGGAATCGGGACACAACTCCCTGAATCGTTTAAACAACCCATTATTTTGGCAACGAATATTCTGGCGCTGGTCTTTTTACTGATTTTTATGCGGCAGGCTCCCAAATCTATCCTGCTCTACACCAGTGCCACTGTTATCATTTCCGGCGCAATCGGCAATTTAATAGATCGAATTCATAATGGTTTTGTCGTTGATTTTATTCACTGGTATTATCAAAGTTTTCACTGGCCTGTTTTTAACCTGGCGGACGCTTATGTAACAGTCGGAATGGTGCTCCTGTTTATTGAATTCCTGTTTTTTAACAATCCCCAGAAATTAGACAAGGCTGCCAACCTTACCTCATAAAACAAACAATCCCTTAAACTTGCGATTAAGGGATTGCCTGAATTTATCCAAATAAATCTATTAAACACCAAATTGATTTTTATTTACTTGAGATATAATAATTTTTTAACCTCATTATAAACAACTGATTGGCCACCAGATTTTTCTTTATCCACCGGATTAATTTGCAAGCTTGCCAGGTAAACACCATTGGCAATATGCGTTCCAAATTCGTCCGTTGCATCCCAGTGGATATTGTATTTCCCGGCTTCGAGCAATTCATCTGTCAAAACTTTTACTTCCTGACCCAATATATTATAAATAATGAGCTTCACGCGATATTTTTGGGGTAAATCAAAGCGAATCTGTGTACCGCCATTAAACGGATTGGGGTAGTTTTGATAGAGTTTAAAATTTTCTGGCACTAAAGTCAGATTATTTTTCATCTCTTCTTCATCTTTAATTTCCTGTACCATTACCAGATACATCGATTTGGCACCGTTTCCGCCAGCTGACAGATTACCACCTAAAACAATCTCACCAGCGGGTTGTATCCGTTCCCAAACAATGTATTGATGGGATAAATCACTCACCTGAATAACCTGGTTGGTCTTATTGAAGTTTTGTTCCAGCCAATAAGGAACTGTCAAAGCACGCGAATCATAGCCAATACAAATACGAACGTTGGTTTCAACCTGGAATGTGAGAAATCGTTCATCCGTACGCCAACGATCTGTATTGGCTGTCATCAACCATAATAAATTTTGATTTTCTTTCGGCAAAATGGTCAATTTATACGCCCTGTCAATAAAATATTTATCGCCAACTTCCAGGGAATCAACAAGGTAATGATTTAAACTTATATTCTTTAAGAATGAATTTGCCTGATAAATGTATGAAAATGCACTATTTTGTTTAATAACATTCGGATTCGCTGCCAGGTCTTTAATATTGCTCACCGTGATGATATATCGTCCTCGCTCAAAGTGCTGGGTGGTTGTCAGGAAGACGCCCGCCCGGGAGGAGTCTACTTTCGCAGTCAGAACTTCAATATCATTTGAAATTTTAAAGTTTTCCACCTGTTCAGCAGTCAATCTGTCAATTTTTTCACTAAATTCAACATAAACCATTTTCGGATCGATTAATTTCGCAGTAGTAATTTGCGGCGATGTATTATCAACCGATTCAAAATAATATGTTTTATTGGTATTCGAAGGTATTTCATTGGCTTTTGCTGCCAAATCAAACAATTTATTGACAATTAGCCGATAAGTTCGACCACGTGTATGCCCTGATGTTTTTAAATGTACAACCCGCTGATTTTGATCGAGCTTGACATTATAAATCTGAATACCATTATCGATTGAATAATTTTCTTTCGTCTCAGCCGATGATTGTTCCAGGCTTTCATTAAAATAGGCAACAACCTGATTTTCACCAATGATTTTTACCGAATCCAGTGCTGGTGCGACAGCATCAACCGATTCTATAAAATAGTCCAGCGAAGTGTTCGGTAAAATTGAATTCGGCGTATCTGCCCGGTCAAAAATATTATTTAATTGAAGCCTGTATGAAGTCCCCGGTGTATGGGGTGATGTTGTTAAGCTCACCGAGGTTAAATTATTCTCAACCTGTGCTTTCCGGACTTCAATCCCTTTATCAATAAAGTAATTGGTCGTTTTTTCACCGGATATATGATCTATCTGTTCATTAAAGACCACTTCGAGATGCACCTCCGAATGCACTTTGACACCCAATACCTGGGGGCCTTCCTGATCAATCAACTCAAAATAGTAGCTATAACTTGAATTCGGCCATATTTCATTGGGCGGCTGTGCCAGGTCATGAATTCGATTGACCTGAATCAAATAGTCACGCCCGCGTTTATGAGCACTGGTTTGTATTCGAACGGTTCTTTGATCATGAAATAAAGTGGCGGAGGAAATAAAAATTCCGTTATTGATAAAATAATTATTGGTATTCTCAGCCGAACTCTTTTCAACTTGTTCTGAAAAAACAACCTTCAGAACCGTTTCACTTTCCAGATTTACCACCACAATTGCCGGTTTTATGGTATCAATCGTTGATAATGAATAGGAATAGGAAGTATTTTGTTTTATTTCATTCGGAACAACGGCCAGATCATATATTTTATTTAAGGTAATTGTATAGACTTCACCTCGTTGATGGCGTGATGTCTTGAGAACAACCACCAAATTATTCGATTGCAGCGTCGCTTTTTGAATCTGAATCCCTTTATCGATTGAATAATTCGATATTTTTTCCGCAGAAATTTTATCCAATGGTTCTGTAAAAGTGATTTCAATTTCGCTTTCAGAATTAATTCGGAAAATGGAAATCTCCGGCGCAATCATATCCACGATTTTAAAATAGTATGAAGCAGTACTATTCACCACAATTACATTTGGCGGGATTGCCCGATCCAAAACATAATTGATTGTGACGGAATAGTTTGTCCCCCGACTATGTTCAGAAGTCGTCAGGTGAACCAGTCGCATATTGGCATCAAGCTCGGCACTCAATATCCGAATACCTTTATCAATCGAATAATTTGTTACTTTTTCCGCCGATATTTTTTCTACAGGTTCACTAAACAGAATATCGATTTTCGTGGCACTTAAAATCTCAACCGAAGTGATTTGGGGCGGCGTCGTATCCGTCGCCTGCAAGACATAAGTCTGTTGACTATTTACAGCGATGATATTCCCCGGCGTTGCCCGATCTTGAATGTTATTGATGGTAATTTTATAAGTCACTTCGGCATCATGGGTGGAAGTTGTCAGCCAAACAATTTTTAAATTATCACGAAGCGTCGCGCTCACCACTTCAATTCCATTATCAATATGATAATTGGCAATATTTTCCGCCGATTCGCGTGTCACCTGTTCACTAAATACTATTTCTACTTTTTTCGCATCTAAAATAAGAACGGCCTCAATCTTCGGGGGTTCCGTGTCAATAATTTCAAAAATATAATTCATTACGCTATTGGCTGCTATCAAATTGGGCGGATTTGCCTTATCTTGTATATTTTTAACCGTAATGGCGTATGTCTTTCCGCGTTCATGAGCAGTCGTGGTTAATGTAACCTTCATTTCAGATTCATCTAATTTGGCCGCTTCAATTTTGATCCCATTATCAATACGATAGTTGGTGGCCAATTCTGCTGAATTTTTTTCCAGCGCTTCGGTAAAAACGAGTTCTATTTCTGTTAAACTCTTTTTATTGATAGTGGAAAGTATCGGCGGTTCGCTATCAGGTGCCTCCATAAAATAGGCTAACTGACTATTCGCGGCAATCAGATTTGGCGATTTCGCACGATCTGCTATATTATTCACCGTAAGTTTATAATTGCGATTTCCTGCATGTTCCGATGTCGTTAAAATAACTGACTTCAATTCAGTTTGCAACCGGGCACTTTGAACGACGACCCCCTGATCGATGGAATAGTTATTTTTGTTTTCAGCCGATTCCTGAGTAATCAATTCACTAAATTCGACTTTGATTTCTGTTAAATTTAATGGGATGACTTTTTCCAGCACCGGTGGGGTCACATCAACGGCTTCTTTAAAATAAGTCATCTGGGAATTTGGTGTAATAACATTCCCATTCACGGATCGATCTTTAATATTACGAATCGTAATCGTATAAATATGGCCAGGCGTATGTTCTGATGTATTTAAATAAACTGTTTTATTATCAGATTGCAATTTCACCAGGTGAACAACAATCCCATCACTAATTGAAAAATTTTGAACGGTTTCTGCCGAAGCCTTTGTCACACCTTCGCTGAAAACAACTTCAACCAGACTGGGAGTCAGTAATTCCACCTTTGCAATCGTTGGCGGAACAATATCCGCTTGTTCCAATTTATAGGTTTTAGTGCTGTTGGCCGGAATTGAATTGGGCGGATATGCTAAATCCTGAATTCCATTCATCAAAATTGTGTAGAGATGATTATACGCGTGCTGTGTCGTTGTCAAAGTCACGCGTTGCTCATCGGCGGACAAACTGGCGCTGATAATCTGAATGCCATCATCTATCTGATAATTTTCAGCATCTTCAGCGGTACTTTTGGATACTTTCTCAGAAAAATTAATTTCCACCTGTGTCAAAGCTACCAATAGCACCGAAGTAATCTGGGGCGGTTCTTTATCTAATTTGCCCACAACATAATTGAGAATCGTATTCGGCTTTATAATATTCGCTTTCGGGGCCAAGTCCGCAATATTATTAACAGTTAAACTATATTCCCGATTATTCGGATGTTCACTGGTGGTTAAAGTCACGCTCTTTTCATCGCTTTCAAGCAATGCCGCGCTAATTGTCACGCCATTGGAGATCGAATAATTTTTTATATTCTGTGCGATGTTCCGATTCACTTTTTCGCTAAAAGTAATTTGTAATTGAGTTGCCTGTAACACCTCCAGTTTGACAATTGTTGGCCGGGTGGTATCTGGTAAAATAAAATTATAAACTACAGTTGAATTTGCAGCAATGGTATTCGGGGGATTATATCTATCCTTTATATTATTGATCGTGAGTGTATAATCACCTTCAATCTGGTGGGCACTCGTCGTCAGATGAACAAGTTGGAATTGACTTTCATCTAACTGCGCTTTTAAAACCAGAATTCCATTATTAATGGCATAATTCGCCACCATCTCAGCCGATTCTTTTGTGACGGCTTCACTAAAGGTAACATCAAGCTGCGTGGAAGAATTGATTCTGCATAATTGTATTTTGGGCGGAGTTGTATCGACCGAACGAGTGGTTCCCGATACTTCTCTTGAGTAAGCACTCTCATTGCCGGCTGAATCATAAGCAGTCAAAACAAAGTAATATGTCGTATTTGAATTTAAATTATTTAAGGTGTAAGTCGTAATCTTACCGACATCAATATTATTAGGATATTTACCGGTAGCCGTACCATAATAAATTTTATACCCCTTCAAATCTTTTTCACTATTTTGGTCCCAGAGTAATTTCAGTGATTCTGCGTTGAGTAACGTATTAACCCCTGAAAAAACAAAAATAAAAAGTAAAATCAAAATCTCCATAATGGAAACTTTAAGCCTTGCCATATCCTTACCCTTTCTTATCTTATCAAATAAATAGAGATCACTTGCCATTTTGACTTTACGCAAGGAATATGCCAGGTGAGGGCTTCAAATTTTTATTAATATAAGTACAATAAAATAAATGCATTATATCCATTTAATTATATATCATTTTGGTAATTAATTGAAGGAAGCTTTATTTATGAAATTCAATAACGTAAATTAAAAACAATTTTGTTTAAATGAGATTATACAGGAATGTAAATCAAATTTAGCGGTTTATGATATGAATTCATGTACGAAAATGTGAAAGCGATAAAAGGAAACCGAAGATGAGATAATCGGAATGATGAAATTAAATATTTTTCTTCCAGTTGGGATGCGTAATCTGATGATATTTAATTTTGTAGTTTAGGGCACGCGGGGAAATATTCAGCAACTTTGCAGCGTCCTTTTGAACCCACTTTGTAATTTCCAATGCCTTAACAATCGTGGCTTTTTCAACTTCCATCAGATCCAGCGTATTTGTCACGGGAGTTTCAAATTCAGTTTTTCGGCGATCTTTGCCACCAGCCGCAAAATAATCTTTACCACTCATGACGATATCGTCGGGTTCGACATATTTACCTTCGCCAGCGACTAGGACAGCCCGTTCAACGATATTTTTCAACTCCCGAATGTTGCCAGGCCAGCGATGGTTGATAAATAATTTAATGGTTTCATCGGCAAAACCTTTGGTATTTTTACGAAGTTCTTTGGAAAATTTTCGTCGAAAAAATTCAGCAATTAAAGGGATATCTTCTTTCCTTTTGCGGAGTGGTGGAATATTAATATTCACAACATTTAATCGATAAAAAAGATCAACGCGGAAGTTACCTAATTCAATTTCGCGCCATAAATCTTTATTCGTGGCGGCAATAATTCGGACATCAACACTAATTGTTCTATTTCCACCCAGCCGATAAAATTCCTGGTCTTGCAAGACACGTAAAATTTTTGCCTGTGTCGACAGGTGCATATCACCAATTTCATCCAGGAAGAGCGTTCCATTATTCGCTAATTCAAATTTCCCGATTCTTGTCTGGTAGGCACCGGTAAAAGCGCCTTTTTCATGTCCAAAAAGTTCACTTTCCAATAAATTTTCCGGGAGTGCCGCACAATTTACTTTTACAAAAGGTTTGTCCGCGCGCGAACTAATAAACTGGATGAGTCCAGCGATCAATTCTTTGCCAGTTCCTGTTTCGCCTTGAATTAAAATACTGGCGTTACTCTTCGCCACCTTTTTGATTAATGTGAGAATCTCTTTTATTTCAGGACTCCGACTGACCAGCGGATAATGATAATCAAAACCGAAATTCTTACCCAGCGTACCAGTCATATCTCCTAAATCATCAGCTTTTAAACGTAATACATCAAATGAATCGTTTTTCTCTTCTTTCATATAATTCTCATATCCAATTGTTTTCACTTGTCATAAATAACCTAATCACCATATACCCAGAATATACAAGAACCTCGCCGACATCCCAAATAGTGCTTATTAAAGGCAAATACTATGCCATCTTACAAATTTACAATTTGTAAGTACACATTCGTATTCTATACTTTACCTGTACGCCATCTCTCCAGGAGAGAATAATACGTAATTTTTTTTATATGTTGTCGATGATTCCGAGTATGACGATTAAAACAGAAAGGTCATTGGCAAGAAAGTGGTCAATCCAACATTAGTAATTGTGCGGTTTCACGGCATGAATTTATTTCAAATTACAAGACAGAACGCAATGTCAATGCATTAAACAATTCAGTTCGCGAAGTAATTCGATTTTGATTGTTGATAAAATATTTTTTCAGTGGCTGAACATAGTTCATAAAGGGAGGCGGTTTTAATCCCCACTGCAAAATTTTTTCTTCTGAGAAGATAAAGTCGTGTTTCGGTTTATCAAATACAATTTCTCCCTGGTGTAAAATCATGATTCGATCGACAAACTCCAATAAACTGTCAATATTGTGGGAGACAATAAATAGACTTTTTCGCCTGATGCGATATTGACGAATTAAATTTTCCAATAAAAGAATACCAGAATGGTCCAAACCCGCGGTGGGTTCATCCAGAACTAATAATGCCGGATTCATCGCGATGACAGAAGCAAGTGCCACACGCCGCTTTTCACCACCGCTCAAATAATAGGGATTCCGGTGGCGAAATTTTTCAAAATCCAGTCCCATCAGTTCTAAAGCATCCTGAATCTGTTGCTGAATTTCACTTGGGGAAAATTTTTTTAAATTCTTTGGGCCAAAGGCCAATTCTTCTTCAACAGTTTCATTAAAAAATTGAGATTCAGGAAATTGAAAGGCAATTCCAACCTGGCTACGAATTTCATTTAAAGAAATTTGCTTTGAAAAAAGCTCCTTATCATCATAATAAATATGACCTTGCGTTGGTTTCAACAATCCGTTCAGATGCTGAATCAAGGTTGTTTTACCAGATCCACTCTGGCCTGCCAAACCAATAATTTCATTCCCATGGATTTGAAAATTGATATTTTTCAGGATAAAACGTGATTCGATACCAGGATTCTGATATTTAAAAAAGAGTTTTTCGATTTTGAGGTACATGACAGGCTAGCTAACCGTTTTTTCGAGTAATATTTTAATTTTTTGTTCCATTAATTTGGCGATATTATCTATCTCACCCGTCTGGCGGAAACGCTCAACCCCATTCTGATCAAAAATAATATAGGTTGGAAATCCGGCAACTTTCAGCTTTTCCATTACCGCGTCACCATTACAAAAAACTTTAAAATGAAAAGGGTTGTTTTTTAAATAGTCTACTAATTTATATTGGCCTTCAATGGAAATCGCCCAAAAATTTATCTCATCATTATTTCTAAATCCATCTGCCAATTTATTTAATTCAGCGAGTATTGCATTATTTTCCCATAAAACTGTCGCACCAAAATAGAGAACCAGTATTTTACCTTTTGCCTGGGACGATTGTACAGTAGCGAGATCTAAATCCTGGAGTTCAAAATCAGGCATTGGTGTTTGTACTTCTTTATAATAATTATCTAACACAATCTGCACATATTCATCAAATTTTTGCGCCGATGGATTTTTTTCGCTCATAAATATTTTGGAAAGTCCCTGCAGTGCACCCTCCTGTTCCGAGGAAATTGACAGCGCAGCAGCAAAAGCATGTTTCGCAGCCTCGAGGTTCTTCATTTCCAGATATACCTGGCCGATATTTTCCCATTCATACGCCGGAAAGGGCGAGCCCAGTTCAATTGCATTTTTTCGAGCTTCAATTGATTTATCAAATTTTCTTTCATAAGTATATATCTGCGCCTGGGTTGAATAAATTCCAGCCAGATCAATTTTATTTTGAATAATTCGCGCGAAACCATCGATCCAGGGATTATTGATTCGGGATTGATTTAAATTACATTTTTCAAAGGCCAGGTTAACAGTGGCCTCAGCTTCGTCGAAGCGTGTATCTTCGGCCAGTTTACGAGCTTTTAACGAATAATTTGAAAAATCTTCCGGATCAATTTTTATCATTTCATCCAGTATCCGATAACAATTCGCCCGGTCATTTATTCGATAGTAATAATTTAATAAATTCCGGTATACATATTTTTTGTCTTTATAATCCGGATAGGAATTTAAAAATTCATCTAATTTCTGCACCATATTTTCTGGATTCTGATTTTCTCGGAGATACGTCAGCATTAACGCAATTGTAGCACTTTCGGTCCCTTTGGGAAATTCATTTAAATAGCGATTTCCATAATAAACTGCTTTGGGCATATCCGGAACCAGCACCCGATAAGTATGAAAAGCCAAATTAACGGCCTCTTCATTATCAGGATTGGCCTTTATCAGGCTATCCAATTTTTGCTCAATTTGTGGACCTAATTGCTCCGGATGTTTCGACTGCGTTAATTGCACGTACCAGATTGAGTTCCAGACTTTCAGGTTTTGAGGATCTTCTTTTAAGGCCTTTTCATAGTATGAAAGGGCCTGTGAAAAATCCGGATTTGCATCGGGTCGCAGGCGTCCATCCCACATCTTTCCCAGATACAAGTTCGCATTGGAATTGAATGAAGTATTCTTGCTTTTGATTACAATATTCCAGCCCCGTCCATCGTTCATATCGGTCAGACCCCGATCATCTTCAAATTTGAAACTGAGCAAAAGAGCATCGGTGGGAATTTGATATTTGAAAGAAAACAGATCTTTTCGATGTTCCATCTGAAAAACTTTAACCTGGTTCTGGTCGGCAAAAAAAGACTCAATAATAATATTGATATTTCCTTGGGGCGTGGTTATTTTGCTTTCCTTTGAATTGGTATTGTATGAAATTTCCACCAGTTCCCCCGCAGCCGGCATCTCAGGCGTCCAAAATACGGCTTTTTCTATGGATTTGCTACAGGATAAAAGTAAAGCCAATGAAATTAGTAGAAAAATTATTGATTTTTTCATCAAGTACTCCTTTTTGAATACATCTGAACAACATATTTCAGGAAACTATCAGATATATCAGTGGACTTTTTCCGTCCATTTTGGACAGGCATTGTAAAAATATGGGTGAAGCATTATTTTTTAATATGAGATTCAATTGAAGAATATTCTTTACTCAGATTGGTAATAAAATTACCAATTAGTTGAATTAAAAATCCCATCAGTACCGTAATAATCCCCCAGGTATATTTAAAAATTCTCATTTTTTCCAGGAGATGAATAACCCGACTGTTCATCTGTGTGAAGAGCAGAATCATAAAAATGAGGCCGAGAATGGATGCGACACTGCTCAAAAATTTAAAGAAAACCTTTTTCCTGGCCAAAAAGTATAAATTAAAAATAATAGTTAAAATAGCTAATACCGGCACAATAAAAATGATGACCGATTCGGATCTGGCCAACTGTAATCCAGAATATGCGATATTTTTAACCTTAAGGTTAACTTCGATCCATGGCTGGAAGAAGAAATATAAAATTAAAAATCCACCGAGAATAATTAAGACCGATCCTAAAACATGATGAAAAGTCAATTTTTTATTCATAATCTGGCCTTATGATAGATTCAATGTTACTTTATTAACAAGTTATCACAATTGGGGTTCAATAGTCCCGAGTTCAGGGTTAAAAAATATGAAAAACGAAGATTTCTCACCGTGAACCATGGAACCAGCCACCCGTAACAAAAAGTTAATGCTTTTCTGTTTTTTCTGCAGAGCCAACTTCCAGGATTCGTTGGATCAAATTAGTTGTGGACATCCCATCAATACCCGGTACAATCGCAATCCGGCCACCATAACCTTCCACCAGCCGGCGTTCTTCCTGATTAATCGTATCGATGGTGTAATCACCACCTTTGATATATACGTCTGGCTGCAAATATTGGATAACTTTATACGGTGACTTGTCGAAAAATATCACAACATAGTCGACACACCAGAGGGATGCCAATAATTTTGCCCGCTGGGTTTCTTCAACAATCGGACGGTTTGGACCTTTTAGCATTCGAACCGATTCATCACTATTCAATCCAACAACGAGCAGATCACCCTGCGCACGGGCATCTTTTAAGTATAAAATATGGCCGACATGCATTAAATCAAAGCAACCATTCGTCCAGGCAACTGATTTACCCTGTTTTTTCAATTTTTCAATAATTTTTTTTAATTCATCCACGGAAACGACTTTTTCGGCATCCAATTGAGCTCTTTCCAGGCGAATTTGATGCAATAAGTCATTTTTCGAAACCAGCGTGAGTCCTGGATGGCTAACAGCATAGCCCGCAGCATAATTTGCCAATCGGCCGGCTTCTACAATTGAGGCACCACTCACCAGTGCGGCCGCAATGGTCGCCGTGACTGTTTCTCCAGCACCCGTCACATCATAAATTTCTTGCGGATGGGTTGAAAGGTGAACCGGATGATTCGTATTGGTAAAAATGCTCATCCCTTGTAAACCGCGGGTAATAACCACATTTGATACTTGCAGATTATCAAGTAATTTTTTTCCTGCCTGTTCAAGATTTTCAAGGTTATCGATTAGAATCTTTGTTGTTTCTGCGGCTTCGTGTTCATTACAAACGATAACATCAAACTTTTCAAATAATTCCCGGCTTTTATCGGAATCACCAATAATTAACTTTTTATGTGTTCGGGCTAATTCATGAATTTGTCTAACAAACTTTTCATTCAATAATTTGGCTTGCTTGTCCAGAACAATAACCGCGGCAACGTCTTCAATTTTTTCTTTGACGATATTTAACAGCTTCGTCTGCCATTCACTATTAAAATGAGAAGGTTCCGGTGTATCGATGCGTAAAATTTCCTGGTTGTAGCTATTGGGTTGATGAACAATGATTCGTAAATGGGTGTTATTTTTCATTTCCTCATGAATATAAACACCATCGATATTGATTTTCTGCGCCTGTAATTGATCAAAGAGGATTTTACCACTGGAATCGTGTCCGATCAAACCAATGATATGCGAATTAAAACCTAATGTGCGTAAGGTTGCTGCCACATGCCCGGCAGCCCCCAGATAATATTTTCGTTCACGTAATTCGATAACCGGATGTGGTACTTCAGATGCTATCCCGGTCATCTTCCCGGATATATATTCTTCCAGGTAGATATCACCGATAACTAATATATCTTTTTTTCCAAAATTATTGACAATTCGCTCAAATCTTTCCACAGACACTCCCTTTATTTTTTTATTTTATACCAATTGGCTTCGACCATGGCGCATAACAGATGATAAATCGCCAGATGAAATTCCTGAACGAATGGCGTTTGAGAGGCTGGAACTTTTATTGTCAGATCAGCCATTTTCGCCAGGGTCCCGCCATTCATGCCGGTCAAGCCAATGGTAGTCATTTCTTTAAGTTTGGCAACGGTCATCGCCATTGCCACATTTTTTGCATTTCCACTGGTGCTGATTCCCATCAATACATCGCCTTTACGTCCGAGAATGTATAATTCCTGAGCAAAAGTGAGGTAACGCTGCGAAATATCGTTTTCCAATGCGCTGGTCAGGGAAATATTTAAACCGAGTGGAATTGCCCGAAAACCCGCCTCCAGTGACCTGCTGAGTTCTTCACCAAGGGGCATTTTTTTTAAAATTTGCTGCTCAATTTCCGGAACTGGCCTTTTACGCGCAAACGATTTCATCAATTCGCCAGCAATATGAATTGAATCGGCATAACTGCCGCCATTTCCACAGATATATAATACCCGATCCGCTTCATAACAGTGAACAAGCGCCTGATAAACCGCTAAAATATCATCCAGAATCGGGATAAGCGACGGATTTCTATCGTTAAATTCCGTAATGAGTTCTTTTATATCATTATCAAGTAATTGATTCGTTTTTAAATTCATTGAGTGTACCTGAAATAGTATTATGATGATTGTACGCCAAATAAACCATTAAGGATATGAAAAAATAACGATAAAGTCAAATGATTTTTTAAAAAGAAATCCAACAAAAAAGCGTAAATTCTGAATAACCCATGTATCCAGAATTTACGCTTTAGTTTATAATATTTTATTTAAGAGACAAGAACTAGGAAGTTTTAATCTTTTTGGGTAATTCTTCAATCCATTTAAAATAGCGATCGAAATTGGTTTTATTGACTTCATAAACCAGACCATCGTCGCCACTCTGGAAATAATAGCCCTTATCCTTCTCAAACTCTTTACCAAAAAGGCATTGAATACGGGCATTTCCTTTTTTAATATAGATAATGCCACCGGCAAAATTGTTGTTAAATCCATATTTTGCGTTTTTATTCATATCACCCAACGTTTCGCCAATCCGATCAACAACTTTTTGTGCATTGATTTTTCGAATATCATCGATGAATTTATTGGCTTCAGTTTGATCCAGACTAATTTGCTTGCCATTCCGCTCAATCACCCATTCGAACTCTTTTTCAGTCGAAGCAGGAATCGTATCTGTCGCGGCTTTTTCGACGACTTTTTCAATTTTGCGAACGACGAGTTCCTGGCCACCTTTCACAAGCACAACCGTCTCCAGCTCATCTTTATTATAATCGATGGCGGTTAAATCAGCAAAATTGCTCTGTTTAAATGTCGTGAGCGTATCCGGTTCGCCATAAAATTTGATGGAATTCAGAATATTTTTATCAGCAAAAAATATTTTGTCTTTATCAGCGAAGCGCAGAAAACTGGAACTATATTCTTCACCCTTCTTTCCAATAATCAAATTGGCCAGGTTCTTTCCGGCTTCGTCTTTCAGCAATACATGAATACCCTGATTGTCGTTCACTTTGAATTGGTCAAAGTAGTTGGCACCTGTCGCGCGAACTTTTCCCTGCATTTCCAGGACATCTTTGATGATCAATTCAACATCACTTTTTCGGGCTTTTGCATTGAATAAAGTTGGCATCCGCCAGATATCACCATTTTTTGCAAATTTCATTTCTATTTTTTTATCGCCGCTTTCTTTATAAATCTCGATATTGCCCACACTTTCCAAATCAACGCCAATCACGATGCTCTGGACAATTTCATCGATGTTCGTTGAGGTCATACTGGGCTTAGAAATGATGTAAATGATGAATAAAACAAAAAAAGTTCCAACCAGATAATATAATGTTTTTTGTTTCATTATCATCCCCTCACTTTCATCGCATTAATTTTTTGTTTAACAATATTTTTACGGACGATTGCCAGATAAATTCCCAAACCAATGAAAACCAAAGGCATTAACCAGATAACCAGAAATTTTGCCCAAAATTTTTCACCAGTAGTCGTCGGTTCGATTTTCCGGAGTGAAATATTTTTCGACCGGATGTTAATCAGGTCCTCACCCAAAGACACGGCATCAACCGCATTCAACAATAACGCGCGATGACTGGTGATATTCTCCAGAACCTGTGATTTGAAAAGATTTGAACAGCCAAAAGCAATAATCTTTGCTGTTTTTGCTTCACCGAGGTTCTCCCGTAAAGTATCCGGTGCACTGGCTTCGTTTTCACTATCCGGTGACGATGGATCCTTCTGCCAGTCTGGTTTCGCCATATTCGCGAACGTTGATGGAAATTTGCCTTCCAGATAAATTGACAGCGGCTGATATTTCAGCATGGAATCTTCATCTGGTTCTTGCGTATTCACCGGACCATACCCCTGTGCATCCCGAGTCCAGCTATGCTGACTTGAAGTGAAAAGGATAGTGGACTTATCAACTTTCTCACCATTGATCACGTCATCAATTAAATTGATTTTACTGCCATAGAGGTAAAAAAGCTCGTTGATTTTATTGGAAATTGAAACTTCTGAATTGATATTCGCCGGCGAAACCCGAATGATAACCGGCTTGGAAACCGGCTCCATGCGTTGTTCTCGAACCTGAAAAATACCCATATTCCGCATTTGATAGACAGGTACAGAAATAAAACCGGCATTCCGATCCATAAAGATTTTGTTATCAATCTCAAAACCCCAGTTGCGTGTCATATCACTGACATTCAGATAGAGATTTTGAGGCATAACATTATAGGTATTCGGTGGATTGGAGGATGGCTGAATGCTAAAATTGAAATTTTGTGCTGCCATAATTATATTGACACCACGATGGAGCGCTTTTTCAATTTCATAGCGTTGCCGCTCACTGATTGACTGATCCACCATCAGAATAAGCGTGGTAATATCCTCTGGAATGGGTTCCTCTTTTTTAATGTTTATCCGGGTAACGTCATACCCGGCTTCTTTGAGAAGTTGTACCGGCATCTCATAAAAATCCGGCGGCTCCTGTTGACGCATCATATATTGCTGTCGCATATATGGCGGTATCTCCGGCTTACCAGGATAAAAGGCGATTTTCGGCCGTTTTGGGGAAACCAGTTTGTAGATTCTGGACATGATTTCATATTCCAGACTCCCAAAAGTTTCCGGACGAACCTCTTCAATTACATCTTCCTTTCGATCGAGGTATGATAAAACGATAGATGAATAGACGCGTTTCACCGCAAACTCATCCCGTTCAGTACTCTGCACGCCAAAAGGAATAACACCTTTTTCATACAGACGCTGGGCAATCTTCTTCTGGGTTTCCTGTTTTTTCTGGGTGGTCAGCCCTTTTTCGTCTTTATTTTCCTCTTTTTTCGCTTCTTCTTCGCGTTCCGCTTCGACCGCCTCTTTTTCTTCTTCAACCGATGGATCAAAAACCGTATATTCCAATCGACCTTTCGAGGCTAATTTTAATTCCTTCAAAATATCAATGACGTCACGTTCAAGATTTTTCCATTTGGTTGGCATCTTCTCGGAAGAGGAAACATAATACGTAATATCAATTGGTGCTTCCAGGGATGCCAGAATGTTCTCCGTTGCGGGGGAGATACTATAAACACGACCAGACGTAAAATCAAAACGTCCGAAATTAATATTATCAAAAATCATGTTTACCAGGATAATAATACCCACCAGCAGAACGCCACCAATTGTAAAAGTTGTAATAAAATTCTTTTTTAAATCCTTCATGTTAATACTTCCTCCCATCTAAATATTTAATATTTAAGGTTAAAAACAAGGCCGTAAATGAAAGGAAATAAACAATACTTCGTAAATCAATTACACCACGTTCAATATCATTAAAATGACGGGTAATACCTATATAATTGTACAGGAATTCACCCAAACCACCAATCCAGCCATCAATTACCATGGGAACATATTGCCAGCCAATTAAAGCGAGAATGCCACAGCTCAGACTGGTAATGATAAGGGAGACAATTTGATCTTTAAAAAAGCCGGAAATAAAAATTCCCAATGCCAGGAAAAAAGCACCCAGTAAAATTGCCCCAAAATACCCACCGATAATCGGTCCGAAATCTGGCTTACCTAAAATAACAAGCATAATCGGAATAACCAGCGTTCCGGCCAGGGCAATCAGATAAAAAACGAAACTGGCTAAAAATTTACCAATCACGATATCAGAAGAACGCATTGGCAAAGTTAACAGCAGTTCAATGGTTCCTAATTTTTTTTCTTCAGACCAGAGCCGCATGGAAATGGCCGGGATAAAAATCAGTGCCAAGGTAATGGGTAAAACCGAAAAAAATTCGCGCATATCAGCATTTCCATAAAAGAAAAAATGGAACATGTAGATACCCGAATTTAAAATAATAAAAATAACACTGAAAACGTAAGCAATCGGTGAGTAAAAATAAGCTTTTAGCTCGCGCCAAAAAATGATGAGGATATCCTTGATTCCTAATTTCATGCGTTACCTCCTTCTACGGCTTTTTCCTGAACTTCTTTACCCTGAGAAATCAGTCTGATGAAGGTTTCTTCCAGAGAGAGGCCTTCTTTGTGAAATTCGTTGAGAGGCCAATTTTGTGTTTTAATCATTTGATCAAGTTCAGATGGTACGGACTCACTCCGATAATGAATTCTTACCCGGATTTGTGAATGGTCTGTTGCGGAAAGGAATTCTAACTGTTCAATTCCTTTAATCGCATTTAAACTTGATTTCAAGGTTGCTTTATCGACATTCACATCGAGATAGATAATTTTATCGGCACCGATTTTCGCTCTTAAGGCGTCATAAGTATCAACCGCCACAATTCGACCTTCATTGATGACCAATATTCGGTCTGCAATCGAAGCCACTTCCTGCAAAATGTGCGTACTGACCATGATTGTTTTTTCGTGCGCTAAATCTTTAATCAAATTGCGAATACCGATAATTTGAAGTGGATCCAGACCAGAAGTTGGTTCATCAAGAATTAAAATATCTGGATCATGAATCAACGCCTGCGCCAAACAGACACGCTGCTTAAAACCCTTGGAAAGTACACCAATCTGACGATGAAGCACCGATTCCAGATGGCAGGCTTCCACTACCCAGCCTAATCGGGATTTCAATTGGCCATTCAAATGGCGTGCCTCACCGACAAATTCCAGATAGTCATAGACCAGCATGTCATAATAAAGTGGAACTGTTTCCGGTAAGTAACCAAGAATTTTACGGACTTCATAAGGATTTTCCAGCACATCGTACCCACCAACCGTTGCAGTACCCGAAGTCGGGGCGGTATAAGTCGTGATAATCTTCATCGCCGTGGATTTACCAGCTCCGTTCGGTCCTACAAATCCGATAATTTCACCTTTTTCGATTTTGAAGGATACATCTTTTAATGCTTTCGTGAGTCCGTATGTTTTGGTAACATTTTTTAGTTCAATCATACAATGACCCTCAGTATTACTTCAATTTTAATTAAGAATTATTTAAAAATTGACTACTAATAGAATGATAAGGTATGGAAAGATTAAGAAAAGTTTAAAATCTCCAAATCAATCCCCTTTAACCACCAAAAACAGCCAATGGTTCCCTTGCTGGATCATTTCTTTTCATATTTACACATCATCAACTGTTTAAATAATATTAGGTTAGCATCTGGAAGCAATCGAAAGGCAATCTAATTCAATTTTTAACAGTTGAAGAAGAATTAACATCTGATTTATTCATTTTTCTTTTCTTTAAATCATAAACAATGCCTTTCCATTGAACTTTTCGGCTCAATAACAAGGCAAAAGCAAAAAAAGTTGTGTAAAGGAAGAAGTAAATTTCAAACAATGGGAAAAATTTTAATAAATCTTTACGACCCAATAAATTTGTGGTTCGCCACAAAAAGAGAAAATCAAATAATAAGATGGTGAGAATACCCCCTAATCCTAGCGATACGAAATTCGACGCAAAAAGCGATAGTGGTAAAAAAATGTGCGCCAGGCCCCCTATCAAGATTAACACTTTTCCGAAAAAACGAACAAACTGACTGCCACTTGCCCATCTTTTTCTTTGATGAAAAAGTTCACGGATTTGATAAACAGGTTTACTTAAAACTAATAATTTTCGACTGAAAGAAAAACGAACTTTCCAATTGGAAAGTTTGATGATGGCATTTAATAGGGCAAAATCCTCAGTAATACTAAATCCCAATTGCGTAAAGCCGCCAATTTGATCATAAACATTCCGCCGGAAAGCGACATTATTTCCCACACAACTTAATGGAATACGGTTCCGGGCGGAACTGATGCCAATACTCAAAAGATAAAGCCAATCCAGCGATTGAATTTTACCGGAAATTTTTCCCTTATCTTCACGGGAATCCAATAAAGTAATGCCCGCTACCAAACCGATGTCCTGATCGAAATAGGAAACATATTCACGAACCCATTCTGTCGGAACCTGACAATCGGCATCAGTCAAAATGACAATCGCACCACGGCTTTTCGAAATTCCAAAAGCGACAGCATTTGCTTTTCCCGATAATTTTGACGAAACTTGATCAACCGAATAAACCCGGAAAATTGAATTTTGCTGCGCATAAGCATTCATAATGTCAAGTGTACTATCGATTGAATGATCATTGACCAGAATAATTTCCAATTTATCTCGTGGATAATCCAGTTTTAATAATGAATCCAGACAGATGGGGAGATTTAAAATTTCATTTCGGGCGGCAACAATGATCGATACAACAGGCTCAAAATTAAACTGGCGCGGATATTTAATTTTACGGGTTCCATAAAGAAGATAAAGAATTTGAGAAATATAGGCAAATACGAGTAAAACGAGCATTATTTGTAACAATGTAACCATGAATCCTTACTTAGCCTTAAGAAAACTTTCCTGTTTTAAAATCATCTTTGTTTGTGAATCATAATCCACTCTTAAAATTGTGCGACCGGCGTTGTCTCGATACCAAACAGACGTAACATTTGATGCCCCGGCAAATCGATTGGTTAAAATATCTGTTTTCCAGGAACGCCCTGGATTTAATTCGAGCGGTTTATAGATAATTTCCACCTGAATTGCTGAATAGCGCTGATCTCCAACTTTTAAATAATCTTTTTTTTTTACAGAAGCATTAGCCAGCCAATCCAATTTTTCAACATCAAGATTAAGTTGATATTTTTCACCAATCGTTAAAGATTGAACTCTTAAATAAAAAAGCATCGAAAAAAAATTATGACAGGCTGGTGGAAGAATCCAGAAAGTGTTCGAATCCAGACGGGCTAAATTTCTTTTATGATCATAATTAATTGTCCAGTTTTGCTGAATATTTTTTTGATTAATTTGTTTTGACAGCAAAACCGGCAAAAAACTTTCTGGTTCAATCAAAGCTTCATATTGATTATCGACCCAAAAAAATCGCGAAAGTATACCATAAGTTTGAGCCGTGATTTCAACGCGTAAAAGCCTTTGATCATCCTGGATGAATGAATCATCTATTAAAAAAGTTAAATTGGTGTTTGGAATATTCATGTAGGAAATCGAATATTCCCATTTCATCAAATCATGCGAAACAGGATTCGTTTGCGCCCCGATTAAATGCCTTGATATGATGATAAAAAAGGTGATGATGATAATATATTTTGACATATTTTTATTAATGGAATTTCATGATTAGAATAAAATCTGAACTTCAGTTCCAATACCCTTTCGACTATTCAGGATAATTTCAGCATTATGATCTTCAATTATCTGCTTTACAATAGCTAATCCAAGCCCGTGTCCACCTTTTTTCGTGGAAAAATAGGGATCAAAAACTTTATTTAATTCTTCTGGTGTAATTCCTTCACCCTGATCAATAATAGTTAATCGGGCATTACGATTCTTTTCATTTAACAATTCGGTTTTGATAGTGATTGAGCCACCATTCGGTGAAGCCTCGACACTATTTTTGATTAAATTATTCAGAACCCGTTTTATCTGTTCGCGATCCAGCCGAAGTTTGGGGAGATTTTTATCCAGATCAACCTTAAATTTCACAAGATGCGGTTCAGCATCAAATAATAAAATTGTCGTTTGAATAATCTCATTTAAATCAATTTCCGCCAACTTTGGCTGGGGCATTCGGGCAAATTGTGAAAATTCGTCTGCCAAAATTCGGAGGGAATCCAACTCCTCATGAATTGTAATCAGCGATTGCTCAAATTTTTCTTTATCCGGGTCGGCTATTTTGATCCGGGTTCGCAATTGATAAAGTGCCAATTGAATCGGGGTAAGTGGATTTTTGATTTCATGCGATACCCGACGCGCAATATCCCGCCAGGCCGCCAGGCGTTCGGCCTGAACGAGTTTTTCCTGAATTTCGAGCAAATCCCGGGTCATTTTATTAAACGACTCTACCAGAAACTTAATTTCATCTTTGGCCTGTGTTTGAACCACATGACTGAAATCACCCGCGGCAACTTTTTGCATCCCATTTGACAATTCACGAATCGGTTCACTGATGCCCTGCGAAAATTTTTTGGCTGCATAAATGGCGATGAATGCCAGAAGAATGATAAAGAGCGTTGCAAAAGCCCAGATTAAATTAGGATCAATTATTTTTTGCCGGAAACTATAAATTCGTTGTAACGTGACGATCTGATTTCGTGCAGCAACAATTTCATCCTGCATCCAGAAGCCGGTTACCCGTAATAATTTATCAGTCAGGGGGTGATAAACTTCAAAATATGGCCGTTGATCGATATAACGAATTATATTCCGAATTTTACGAGTCATGATTTCATCAAAATCATCTGGATTAAATTCGGGTGAGAAATTAAAAGAGTCCCCTTTCGTTGTAACCGATAATTTTTCGATTAAATTACCATTCTGATTTTCATACAGACCTACAAAGGCAATATGGTGCGAGGATAATATTCCCGGTGTAATCTTTAAAACGTCCGGGTGTCTTTCATAAAAGAAATCAGCCTGTTTTTCGACCAGAGAACGAATAGTAATTAACGAATTTTCCAGGGTAGACTCGATGCCGGGTAACATCAAAAAATCGCGATTTTCAATAACAAACGCGCTCAAAAAGAGCGTCAGTGGAATCGCTGGAACCAATATAAATAAAAGAAAAATAATCGTCAGTCGGGCCTGGAATCGAAAGCGCTTCGTCGGATGTTTCCAGATATAGGTGGCATAAACAGCCAGAATAATAGTAATGGCGAATACCCACTTTAAATAAATATTCATGATTATCCACCGATTCGTTTTCTTTTCACCAAATATTGGAACAATGCATTATCAAACGGCATAGAGGTATCCAGGAGGACATATTCGATATTATTTTCGCGACAACCATTTTTGTAATTTTTAATAAAATCGTCCATTTTCCCCTGATATTCACGGGAAATATGCCAGGGCTGGGTGGATATTTCTTCGTCGGTCTCCAGATCGACAAAAATCGCATCCTTTTTAAAATTAAAAGTCCGTTCCATGGGATCGAGCAGATGAAAAAGGATAACATCATGATTGCGATGGCGAAAATGTTTCAAACCGGA
Organism: Caldithrix sp.; assembly: GCA_020722815.1. GTDB lineage: Bacteria > Zhuqueibacterota > Zhuqueibacteria > Thermofontimicrobiales > Sulfurfontimicrobiaceae > DYKB01. The sequence continues at coordinate 116,619 of DYKB01000001.1, forward strand.
AAGAACGGTCGCCGGGTCATCGAATAAATCCGAAATCAAAATGATCAAACCTCTTCTTTTAATCCGTTCCGCCATTTCATGTAAAATCTGACTGATGTTTGTCGGCGCGCCGGTTTTCGTATTTTCCAACTGCTGTAGAATCGGAAACAGATAACTTTTAAGTGAACGGGGCGGTAAATAATTTCGTATTTTTTCATCAAAAGTCAATAGTCCAACCGCATCCCGCTGTTTGATCATCAAATAGCTTAAGGCCGCTGAAAGATAGCAGCCATATTCAAATTTACTGATTTTGCTGGATTTATAACCCATTGATGCTGAGCTATCCAACAAAATATACGCTTTTAAGTTCGTCTCTTCTTCAAATTGCTTGACATAAAACCGATTTGTCTTACCGTATACTTTCCAATCGACACGCTTGATTTCATCACCCGGCATATATTGACGATGTTCTGCAAATTCAACGCTAAAACCATGATACGGACTGCGATGGAGACCGGTAATAAAACCTTCCACAACCAGTCGGGCGCGTAATTCCATATTTCCCAAACGGGAAATGACATCTGGTTTTAAATAGGTTAAATACTCATTTTTAAATTTATCTTCCAACATGAATCATCATCTTTCACATCAAGTTAAACATATTGAAATACAACCTATTCCAGAAGCATCGTTACGATTTTAACCGCCGAAACACCTTCCGCTTCCGCATTAAAATTCGTCACTAAACGATGACGCAATACGGGCTTCGCGACAGCGCGCACGTCATCGATATCCGGCGTGGGACGTCCTTCCAGGATGGCGCGTGTCTTGGCACCCAATATTAAATACTGCGAGGCCCGCGGCCCGGCACCCCAACTAATCCATTTTTTAACAAAATCAGGTGCCAATTCATGTTCCGGACGCGTTTTGCGAACCAATTTTACAGCATATTCAATGACATTGTCGGCCACGGGGACACGTCGAACCAGATCCTGTAATTCAATTATCTCCTGACTGTTTAAAATGACATTCAAATCAGCCTGATAGGCACTGGTTGTCGATTTGACAATCTGAATTTCATCAGCTTCCGAAGGATAATCAACCCATAAATTAAACATGAACCGATCCAGTTGCGCTTCCGGCAGGGGATAGGTTCCTTCCTGCTCAATCGGATTCTGGGTAGCAAGAACAAAAAAGGGTTCTTCCAGCTTATATGTCACGCCGGCTGCCGAAACTTCATGCTCCTGCATGGCCTGTAAAAGCGCAGCCTGCGTTTTGGGTGGCGTTCGGTTGATTTCATCGGCCAGCACAATATTCGAAAAAATTGGCCCTTTGATAAATTTAAAATCTTTTCGTCCGGTTGAAATATTTTCTTCGATGACTTCGGTGCCGGTGATATCTGATGGCATTAAATCCGGTGTGAACTGAATTCGACGAAATTTCAAATTGAGAAACCGCGCCAGCGTGCTGATTAATAACGTTTTTGCCAGGCCCGGAACACCGATTAATAAACTATGCCCGCGTGATAACATCGAGATGAGGAGTTCATCTATGACCTGATTTTGACCAACAATAACTTTGCTTATCTCGGATGTAATTTTATCATGTGCTTCTTTTAATTTCTTTACCGTATCGAGATCTGCCGTCTTTGGCATAAATCCTCCATTTACTCATAATTGATAAATTCGTTTTTTGTAAGAAAAACAGCGTGTAAGAATTACAAAAATAACCAATTTTTGGCCAAAAGTCAACCTTTTTCCTTGCTTCATATTTTAAATATTTATAACTTGAGAAGTTGTATTTATAATTTTTATTCAACCCGATGCTATAAATATCTTTTTATGAACTTTTGGAATTCCGAAAAGTTCATATTACCCTGAAACATTGGATGGTCTTTTAAAATAATTCTGCACAGGCATTTATATGGAAAAAATTAATTTAAAAGGTTTAACCCTCGAAGAACTGGAACAATTTGTTCTATCAATTAAAGAAAAAAAATTTCGGGCCGCTCAGCTTTTTGCATGGATTTACCGGCGAAATGTACTGTCATTTGATGTGATGACGGATATGTCGAAATCTTTACGTGAAAAATTGGAAAATATGGCCTATATTGGTCAATTAACCGCCAGTAATATCCAAAAATCGACTCTTTCAGAAACCCAGAAATTTCTTTTTCAACTCAATGATGGTTTATTCGTTGAAAGTGTACTGATGGTGGAAGAAAAACGCCGTACAGTTTGCCTTTCCTCACAGGTCGGCTGCGCCCTGGGATGTACTTTTTGCGCTACCGGTACCCTTGGATTTAAAAGGAATCTGGAAACCTGGGAAATAATTGACCAGTTTTTGGCCATCCAGCGCCTTACCGGTGTTGATATTTCCAATATTGTCATTATGGGAATGGGAGAACCATTTTTAAATTACGAGGCCGTTCTGAAAGCCTGTCATTTGTTCAATCATCCAGATGGAACCGCGATTGGAAATCGGAGAATTGTGATTTCTACCAGCGGTATCATTCCACAAATTTATCGTTTTACTGATGAAAAACAGCCTTTTAAATTGGCAATTTCATTGAATTCACCTTTTGATAACCAACGTTCATCAATTATGCCAATTAATAAACATCACCCCCTGGAGCGCCTCATCGAAGCGGCCCGATATTACGCCAAAAAATCGCGCCAGCGCATCACTTTTGAATATGTTTTACTAAAAAATGTGAATACCCGCCAAGAAGATGCCGACCAGTTAAAAAAATTGTTAAGCGGAATTCCCTGTAAAATCAACCTGATTCCTTACAATGCCATTCCCGACTCCAACTGGCAGCCGACAATTGAAGAAGTTGAGAAATTTTATTCGTATTTTCTGAATTTTCCCGCAGTCGTTTCAATTCGCTGGAGCAAAGGGCAGGATATTCAGGCTGCGTGTGGGCAATTAGCCGCTTCAACAGGTGAATTATCAGTATAAAAATATTATTTTGCTTAATCATTTACATTTATTTTTGATAATGACGGCAAAAATTGGTCAGCTTGCCCTCTGGAGTCAGTTCAGAAATCTTTGTTCCGCAAATCAAACAGGGTTTACCACCCCGGTTATGAACTTTCATAAATTCCCGGTTTTCAATGTGGATATCATCACCAATATTTTCCTGAATTTGTTTGATTGAACTTTTTAAGACGATTTTTATTGAGTCATACAATCGATTGACCTCTTCGGGCGAAAGATCACTACTTTTTCGAAGTGGATTGATGCCGGCATGGAACAAAATTTCATCAGAATATGCATTGCCAATACCAGCGATGAAATGCTGATTTCGCAAAGTATTTTTAACCATTCCCTGGTAGCGTTGTAGCCCATCCTGCAATTGCATCAATGAAAAATCATCACTCAGCGGTTCCAAACCCAGTTCCATAAATTGCGGAACAGTCGATAATTCAGTTTCAGTAACAAGATAAATCCGTCCCATGAGTTTCTGATCTAAATAGCGCAATTCCTGATCATTCTCAAAACGTATCTGAAAACAGGTAACAGCATTTGTTTTCGTCCTCATTTCGGTGTATTGAAGTCGACCTGAAAGCATAAGGTTGATTATTAAAAATTGATTGGATGAATTTTTGAAAACCAAAAATTTTCCACTTCTGGTAATCTGAGTGATTTTATTTCCCACCAGAGCGAATCGAAATGAATCCAGCAGGCATCGAAAAACCAGCGGCTTTTTAACTATAACTTCCTGAATTTTCAAATTAAGAATTCGTTGTTCCAGGAAATTTTTTAGCACCTCAAGTTCTGGAAGTTCGGGCATTTACGCTCCCAATATTGATGAGTCCACTTTAAAAAGTCAATTTTATCATTCTGAACGGAGCGAGTCGAAGTGAAGAAACTCTTGTTTTTGATACCTCAAGAGATTCTTTGCTTCACTCTGAATGACAGGTCATAATCTTACTTGAGTAGTTCATTCATAATTTTTTTAAAATGGCATTGAACTGATTTTCGTAAATTCATATCCACGTACCTGAAGACTATCAATCATCTGGCTGAGAATTTGATATGGGAATTCACCATTTCTTTCTGATCCCAGATGCATTAAAATAATCCCGCCATTCAGTCCAAATTCACTTCTATCATCAAAATGAATAATCTGATTTAACATTTGCTTGGGGGTTCGATAAAGTTTGGAATTTTTATCCGCCACCCAGTCGAAAGTATCGAGGCTTAATTTTAGTTTTTTATCAATCGTCCAGCCAATCTGACGATAACCCAATTCAGCAGCCCATTTCCGGATAAGCTCATTGTGTTCCCCATAAGGTGCGCGCCAGAGAGGCGAAATTTCAGAACCCGTCACTTTTTTAAAGATAACCGCGGTTTCTTCAAGTTCACGATGAACCAATTCCCGGGTGACCTCTGGTCGTAAATCATGCCGCCGGTTCTGCTCAAAAGTAGTTAAATGCGGATGGTGCCGGGTATGATTACCAATTTCATGGCCATCCTGTAGCATTCGCAAAATTATATGCGCATAATTCTGGATAAATCGACCTGTCAGAAAAAATGTCACCTTAATGTTTTTGGCCTTCAAAGTATCCAGAATCGGTAACGCATTGTTATCTAAAAAATCCCCGTCAAACGTTAAAGCAACTTTTTTAAAAGAAATTTCACCACGAGTAAAATCATGTGCTAAATAATCAAGGGTTGGAGAATTAAAAGTTATCGCCAGTTCTTCCAGCGCAATCGTGCGACCAGAGTCACTCAGGGCTTTGATAATAATTTTATTTAAATTTCTGGACAATACGACATTTTTAAAAATAAATTTTCCATTTTGGGAAAGTGTAACCGCCTGGATTTTTTCATCCTGAAGCAAACAAATGACTGTATTATCCGGAGCTTCACCTTCTAAAGTAATTGTATTTTTGGTTACCATTGCCGGAATTGCCGGTGTTAATTTTATACTTTGTGGTTGTTCAATATCGGTTTTAATAGTTGAAGGAAGGGGGGGGATCAGTCGGGCTTGCGTTTTGATTTGATAATAAAAAAAGAAATTCAATATCAAACTCATAATAACAACTAATTTTGTCAAAATAATGAGGCGTGAATTTTTTACAGATCGAACATGACTGTCCGCTTCATTTTCCGATGCTGGCTTTTTTGAAAAATAGTTTTTAACTTTGTAAAAGAATTGTTTCATCCCGTGTTTAAAATTGGCCTGCGTTTGTCGTAGAAAACAGCTATAGCTGCAATAAAGATGATTACGAATGAAATGCTGACAGGCGGCGCAAATATATTCTTCGCAATAAAAGCACTTTCGTTTGGTTGGCTGGTCGGGATGATTCTTACAGGTAGTTTCCATAGGTCTAAAACTGGATAAAATAAATTTTATCGCATTAAACAAGGGCTAATTTAGCCAAATAATTTTATTTTTATCATTCAACCTGAATTCGACATTACGACTGCTCAGTACCTGATCGCCAAAACCGGTAACTGCCAGAATAAATTTGAGAAACCGGTTTTTTGAACTGGCTTGTGGCGTGGGATACTTTTCAATTTTGTTATTCGGGCTTTTATTACCCTTTAACGCCCGTTCTATTTCTGCTAAATTTTCAATGGACATTGGTCGGACAATAAGCCGGACCGTGGCGAAATAGTTTGCATTTTTATGGATTTTTTCGTTAGCACAAATCGTAATTTTTTGATAATTGGAACATATTTCCCGCACGCGCTGAATGGATGACGTTTTGCGATCTTCATCTGACGACACAATCTGGTAGCGATTATCCCAGGTATCATACGCGAGTTTTATTTGAAAACTTTTTTGATGGATGAACTGGCTGAATAAAAATGGCCGTTTTTTCCAGATTTCAATTTGAAACTCCATCGTAGAAGTGAAACCACTTCTCAGGCGCTCGATCATGGCATCATCAATGATCCCTTCAGCCCGAAAATCGATAACCAGACTCGAATCGACTATCACCAGACTGTCAATAACGATCTGTTTATCCGCTGGTTGGGCGATATTATTCAATAACCCCAGGCAGAAAATTATTAAAAAAATATTTTTAAACCAGCGTCCCATCGATAAATAATCTCTTATTTAATCCCATGAATCTGAGTTGAACAAGTCAATTTATTTCTGGAAAGTTAGTGCGACCCACTCCCCCATCTGTTTTTTACGAATCAAACAAAATTTTAATTGCAGGAAATAATCGATTATTTCCTGATACTGATTTTCAAGAATCCCGGAAGTAATAAAAAATCCCTGACCATTTAAAAGATCAGGAATAAAATGCCCGATTTCGAGAATGGTTGACTTTTGTATATTAGCTAAAATAACGTCAAATTTCAGGTTTTTGTTGCACAAAATATCAATCGTACCCGTCTTTAAAATAATTTTATCGGAACATTTATTCAAACTTAGATTTTCTACGGCACATTCGGTAGCGATGGGATCATTATCGATGGCGTAAATGGATTGTGCCCCCATAAAAGCGGCAACAATTGCCAGAATCGCTGTACCTGTACCAACATCCATCACTATTTTTTTATCCAGCGAAATTTCTTCCATAAGCTGAATAACCAATTGGGTAGTCTCATGCGAACCTGTCCCAAATGCCATTTTCGGATGAATAATAATCACCTGTTCGGATTTTTGTGGTTGATATTCAATCCATGGTGGCGTTACCACAAATTTCGGGGAAATTTTGATTGGCCGAAATTGATCCTGCCATTTACGATTCCAGTCCTGATCTTCGACAGGTTGATATTTTACTTCGGTCGAAACATTCTTAAAACCAAGTGATTCAAGTTCCTTTAAATAAATTGCAACCTTAATTTTAAAATCATCGGAGAAAAGCTGACCTGGTATGTATGCAATGACCTCTTCATTTCCTTCAATACAGCCATCAGCACCTGATTCAAATAAAAAGTTGGTAATACTCTCTGCATTTTCGGAATTAACGGGAACGCGTACTTCAATCCAGGGCATTAGTATTCTCCACGGTAGATGATTTCTAATACAACCTGACCAACCTTTGCAAGACTTTCCGGACTACATTTATCCGGTGTGTCATGGGTAGTGTGCCAGTATGGATAATCAAAATCGATAATATCGATACAGGGCACCCCAACTTCAATCACGCGCAAATGATCGTCCTGTACCTGATATTGTGATTGCGAGATGAATTCAGAAATTCCTAATTGCGCCGCCACTTTCCAGACATATTTCACCAAACGCGATGCAAATATTTCGGAGTTTATTTCAGTATATATCTCCAGATTTCGATCCCCGATCATATCCAGTAAAATGCCGAAATCAGGCATGTTTTGCATCGTTAGTGATTGCGCATACACTTTCGAGCCCAAGGCCCAACTATCATTCTGCTGATAGAGCCCGGCATCTTCTGCATCGAATAAAACTATATCAACCTGATAAGGGGGGGGGTTCAGCTTAAAATGATTGGCGATTTCCAGTAAAACAGCCACTCCCGAAGCGCCATCATTCGCTCCCATGACCGGTTCAGTCCTTTTTGCCTTATCTTCATCCATATCTGACTGGGGACGTGTGTCCCAATGAGCACATAATACCACTTTTCTTTTAGCCGCTGGATTAAATTTAGCAATGACATTGACACCACGCATATTTTTCATGGTTCCGGGCAAAAGGTATTGAAATTCCTGTAAAGAGACTTTGGCGGCAAATCTGGAAAGTTCCTGTTCGAAAAATTTCAGACAATTTTGATGGCCAACGGAACCGGGAACGCGTGGTCCAAATGTGCACTGCTTTTTGAGATAATCAAAAGCTCTTGTCTTATTAAATACCGGTGTACGGCTAAAACCCACGTTTGATAACACAGCAATCAAAATAATTAAAAAAATTTTAATTTTCATTTTTCAAGTCAGCTTAAATAAGTGTGATTTAATTCCCCCGGATTGAAATATTGACATCGATACCAAATTCCTGAAGAGATGTATCACCAATCATCTTATTTTTTGTTTTTCCAACGGTAAAAAACATACCGCCAGTTACGCGATCACTAAACGAATAGCGCATGGTTGGCTTAAATTCCCATTTTTCATTACTATCTTTTGGAATCCATTTTCCTTCACGGGTCATGAACGATTCATTACTTGTCGAAGAAAGCGTCAACGACAGGTCGATATTATTTTTCAATTCTTTATTTTTAAATGGCCAAATTGGCAAAGGAATTCGAAAGCCACCTCGTTTTGAATAATTTGCCGTTAGTGAAAGATCAGAAGACACTCTTTTGTTCGCACCAGTTGCATATTTTTTATTATCATCAATTGATTCACTCATGTTATATCGGATATTAACCGTGATATTCTTTTTTAATGTCATGTTCATGCCGACTAAAGGCCGCCAATTTGATGTTGTTGTCACATTGTTAATTTCTGAACTTGAATTAGTCCATTTATCACGCGTCTCACCACTATAGGCATGATCTAAACTCACCCGTGTTGCAAATTTATTAATCAAAGGAATTTTTTCCAGACCACTCCATCGAAATGTCCAATCCGGGAAGGGATTTCCATTAAAATTATTATGCGAAGAACCTCCCGTTTTCTGGGCAGCATTCTGAACATCACTATTAAATTTATAGGCAAATGTCAATTTCATATTCGTGGAAATATCCAATCCCGACTGTATTGAATAGTTTTCACTCTGGGAAAATGAGCTATTTCTATCACCAGCACTTTCTTCGAGTGAGATGCCTGGATCGCTTCTCGGTGAGAGGCGATAAGCCCAACTGGGCATCCCTTCCTGTAAACCGGATAAATTACTATTTTCATTACGGCCATAACTGACTGTGATCTGCTGAAATTTTTTTGTAATAAAATTAAGGCTGGAAACAAAAAATCCAGGCCCCGTCTTTTCTTTCTTTACTTTCGCTTTTGGTTTATCTTTATCATCTTCTGTTGGTGCCGGCGTTGGACGTCTTCGGGCAGCAGGAGCGGCACTACTAGAAGTGATTTTAAAAATTGAGGACACCATCTGGTTCGGATTAAAATTCACATTTCCAGAAATTGACGAACTGCTATTCGCACTCCGACCCAATGACTCCTGCATAATATTATTACTCCAACGAAAGTTTGCGCTATAATTCACCGTCGTTGTCAGCCAGCGGACAAAATTCGGATTGTATCTCACGCTGAAACTTTGAGCATCACCGGTTTTCGTGCCAAATTTCCCATTAAAAATATCGGTTATTTTAAGTGTGGAATCCGCATTCATCGCATTTTCCAAATCCGAATCCCAGCTTCGCGTATAATTAAAACCTAAACTTTCAAATAAATTATATCCACCCTGAATTTGACGTTTAATATTAAATTGTCGCTTATAACTTTTTTTCCCTTCGGCCGCCAAATCTTCCTTGAGACGGGTTTCGCGAAAATCTCTTGAGTAAGTTCCATTCATACTGGTCGAAATTTGTGAAGGAAGATAATAAATTTTTAATTGACTTAAAGGCTTTACAAAAGAACTTTTGCCTAACCATTTAAATGGCTCAAAATAATTTCTTTTTCCAAAATTAATACTGTATGAAACCCCGCCCGCATGAGATTCATTATTTTGCGCTTTTAAGGATGAATTATGGCCATCTGCCCGGCGAGTACTATAATTCAAGCTAATATTATCCAATGTATGTTGAATGAGAAAATTTTTCGACCGCATCCCTTTTTTGAACGAGACACTCAAGCCTTGATTTCTCATATAATTGACTTCAGCCTCTTTCCGGAGTGGATCCGCAACATCTTTATAAAGAATGTCACTCTGTGCCAGATATTTCGGGAAGCCTTCTGATTCGGAAAAACTCACATTAACCGGAAGTGACAGCCCCCATTCTGTTGGGAAAAATTTTCCGAAATTTATATTTGTTCCCACCGTGTTACGAATTTCATTTTGTCCCTGACCGAAACGTTGCTCGATAGTATGAAAATCGGCATCACGGCGTTCAATCTCGGCATTTAAGGTTAGCAAATCAGCCAACCGTAAATCCAACCGGGCGCGCATGGCAATCCCCTGCTCCTTTTTAACCTCTGATAAGCGTAACTCGTTCAACCATACCTGTATTTCTTTGTCTGGTCTAATCGTATGGCGTGAACGGTTCTTTAAGCCTAAAGTTATTTGACGGATGTTGGTTAACGAGGGTTCGCCACCAACTCTTAAAATATATTGATAACTTTTTTCATTGATCCACTCAACATATTCCCGGGTTTCTACCTTTTTCTCTACATTTTTTATGCTATCAAAAACACTTGTTATATAGGTATCTTTGATATTCTCTTTCAGGCTGGCCAGTTGTCCGAGATCGATTTCCATATCATTACCGTCCCAACCGCCCTTGACCGGGGCGCGATATTCATAATAATTCTCATCATCGGAACCAAAGCGGATAAAAAACTCCAGGCCCATACTATCTGGATCAAATACTTCATAGTAGGCACCGGAGGGACTCCCATCACCGCCATGAACAAACATTTTCATTTTGTTATAGGTTAAGAAATCTAACGGCTGGGGTAAATTTTTCTGCGCAATACCTTCGGCATCCCGCGGCAAATCGCTAGTCACGCTTAAAACCAATGCCTGTTCTTTGGCGATGACACGTGTAATTCGATCAACCACCCCCGAAACACCTGGCGGTGGAATGTAATCTTCATTCTCATGTGTATTCATCACCGAAACAGCTACGGTGGTATCATTGCTTTCATCATAAATGAAACCGCGAAGATCCGTAGAATCATTCAGGATATCTTTTAATTTATCCCGTGTATAAAGACCTTTTTCAATCCATTGGTTACCAACAATATTGATTTCCGCGAATGAAATCCGGGTCGGTTCTTCCATCCCATCAAACCAGATTCGAAAATATTCAATCAGGTCAAATGTTGGATTTCCAATTTTTTTGACATAATCATTTAGCGGGATTCGATATAATCGCCATTTATCCTGTTCGTTCGAACCACCCTGAATATATTTTTTAGTGTTCTGATCGATCTGTGGATCTAAATCAAATGTATATTCAAAGTACGAATTTTCAATATCGATATCACCGTTTCCATTAATATCTTCGGTATCCGGTGTTCGAACCGAAACATCGTCCTTTTCATTATTTTCGGTTCCGTTGATTCGCTCATAATTACCCGTGCGTTCCTGATACGCCCAGTCATCATTACTAACAGGTTCCGCATCCTCCTGACGAATACCGTCACTATTAAGATCCCACCAGTCGTCAGCACCCGGCATCTCATCGAGACCGATATCTTCGCCATCATCCAAAAGACCATTGGCAATGCCATATTTTCTATCTTCGGTGTTTAACGCTGGAAAATAGGAATTTTTTTCCTGGTTAAAATCGGTTGAGCCTTTTCGATAATTAGGAATCACATCTTCAGAGATTTGTCCCAAATCAACATGAACCCGGCCTTTAAGTTTGGGACATTTTAGCCAGATTTCCAGGTATTTGCTCTCACTCTGATTGGCATATCCCGCCGACAGGGCTCGCATAATCCCGCCCCAATTCTGGGCGCGATTATCAGGCTCCAATGCTTTTGAGGGATCAAAATAAATAGTGAGAACCGGCATTGTCTGCGGAACATTCGCATTGACATCACGATTGGGCCAGATTTCCTGAATCGCAATCTGATTATATGGATTGTACCAGTAAAGTGCACCTAACCGTGAGGCACGGGAACGCCCAATTTCGGTAAAAAGAGATTCCTCAGGCGTTGAAGCTAGAACCCAGGAGCGTCTGATTACACCCAGCGGTGTGGTTCGATTGGATCCTTCAAAATCATCGATATAAGCCACGCCGTCATTATCACCAGTTCCTTCATTATTAAGCGTATTGGGATTGGGAATACTCTGGGCAATTTCAGCTTCAAAATCGACCTGCGATTCAGCTTTGGTTCGAATAAAAGGCAGGGCATCTACAGCTTTGGTCAAAAAGTTGGGTTGAAAACTTAATTTGGTGTTCAAATCCCAAATGATGTTCCGCATGGGTCCCTGACCAACCCGCACCTTTTGATCCAGCGTTCGTTGATTCAGATAGAGAAAGGTTCCGCCAATAAAAGAATTATCCCATAAATCATATTTCGCATGGAGTCCTAACAACGTTTTCTTTTCTAATTGAAAGAACTCATTCCGTTGATAAGAAATTTCAATATTTGCGGAGGGGCTGGTGGCATCGTCACGTAAAATTGTCAAACTACCGGTTTGATAATCAATGATATAATCTTTCCCGGAAACCAACCGACCACCATTTAAATAGACTTCTTCCGAATTTTCGATGACATTGAAACCCAGCATATAATTTGCGGACCGGGTCTTGGCTTTCACTTCAATGTAAAATTTGCTTTCTTTATTAATTTCCGATTGATTTACTTTATCATAAATTTTACAACGTTTATCATCTTCTAAAAGCACAAAATTTTCACCGGTTATATTAGGTTGATTCAAGTACTTCATAACGAATTTGCCCGTATCCGGATCAAATGGTTTATGGAACGGGAATTCCAGTTCACCTTCTTTGAACCGTAGCAGATTCGGATTCCGATCAATAAAACCATCCGGCTCACCAGCACCACTATTCGCTTTCAGGTCTAATCCAAATATTTCCAGATAATTTTTTTTATCGGTGGAACCGCGTACCGTACCAATTTCCTGATCAGTTCCTGAAGGTGATTTATAAAATATTTTGACCTCAAATTCATCTTCGGGAACATCACGGCCAATCGAATAGATGTTTCGAAGCATTAAATCCCAGGTTTTGTGCTGTGGACGTGGATTTTTCGGTTTAATTAATTTCAAAACGGGAATTTTGGTGTAGGTTAATTGACCAATTTCCATCACGTTGGGATCGTTAATATTGCTGCCGGTCTTATAGGCGACGGCCAAAATTTCTTCATCCTGCAGGGTATTTCGTAAAGTAAGCTTACCGGTATAAGGATCGACGACATATTCGCTTTTATCCAATCGCTTGAACCAGCCTTTTTCATATTCAAACTCGCGACGAAAATTAATGGTATCACGTTGGGCCAAAGCGATTGAATCACTTAATGCCCAGGCATAAACGACCTGTGGGGATGCCTGATAATTGATACCTGATTTATAAACTTCGATATCCAGAATTTGATCTTCCGGCGCATATTGATGAACGCCATTCTTGTAATTTCCCCAATATTTTTTACGATATTCGAGGCTTAAGAAGTAGTGACGATTTTTAATATATTGCCAATCTTCTATTTTTTTAACATCATCGGTGGCACCGCCAGAGATGCTCATCTTTTTATTTTCGCCTTTTTCCTGACTCATCACCGACGTGAAACTCAGATTTCCCAACTTGGCTTCGGTTTTGATACCAAACAGGCCGGAACTTTTTCCACTAAAGGTGACAAACCGGGTGGCTGGTAAGGAAAGGGCAATATTACCGGCTTCAATATTTTGAATGATTTCGTCTTCGAAACCGGTGTATTTTAATTTAATTGTATTTTCAAAATCAAAAGCACGTTCACTATTCTGATCCACACTAACGGTAACTTTTTCACCCACATGTCCCTGAACCTGAAATTGCTGCGTCTGCTCCATTTTAAAATTATAATCAGAACCACGCGTAATCGAGGTTTTCACCTGATCGCGTTTCTCGTGTCGGAATCCACCTTTAATATTGATATTTCCGGTAACCGACAGCGACACCCGATCACCACCAAATATCTGCTGGAAGGCTTTCGATTTAATTTTCATGGGCACTTGAATTTCCAGACCGCCCCGACCGCGTTCGCGTGGCTGCAATTCACCTGATAAATACCGCTGGGTCTGCGTATTCCAGAAAACCGTCAACCGATTTAATTTTTCATGTCGAATATATTCTTTAATTGGTATCTCATAACTAATGGTAAATGGATCGTTATATAAATTCTCGCTAATTACCATATTGGCACCGGTCGAATCGAACTGGACGGTTCGTCGAAAACCACGCGGCATTAATTCAAAATCAGGCGCCAGACGACCATTGGTGTATTCGAGATTATTTAATTTCGCAATTGAAAAAGGAGCTAATGGCGAGCTAACTTTTCCCAATTCAAGTCGAGGATTATACTTACTAAAAATCTGAGCATTTAATAACAGTAAAAAAAGTATTAAGATGAACGGAAAAATGCACTTTGAATTCAATTTATTCAGCTTCAAGTGAACCATACGAATTATATCTAACCTTATGATTGAACTCTTTGCAAATCCCTCAAGCGTTACCAACACAGTTCAAAGAGATTTGCTGTAATTAGTTTTTTGAACCAGTATCATATTTATTCGATAGTCATCCTCCATCTTTATTGATAGAACAATTCACCACTTTCATCAATACAGTATATAAACTTCAACGATGATGCGTTATTGCATTTGCTTCGGAAAAATTGTTAACCCAATATCAACCGAGGAATTAAAAAATCCATTTTAAAAAAGCAAAAGTGAAGCCAAACCCGTAAACTTGAAAATTTATCTTTGAAATGTAAAAATTTGTTGTATATTAATGTCCTATATATTACCTTTAAAAATTAAATTTCGTTCCCTACAAATTGCATAAATCATATAAAAAGCTGATTCATTTATGATTCTAAACTTTTTAATAATACAAAGATACATTCTGAAAAGACATTTTGGACCATTTATTTTCGGTTTATTAATAATTACACTTCTGTTCCTGTTAAACCTGGTATTTAGAATCCTTGGGCGAATTCTGAGTAAGGGTTTGGATTTGGCGGTGATTATTGAATTTTTTATACTCAATTTAGCCTGGATAATTGCCATGGCTGTGCCGATGGCCGTACTCACCGCCGCATTAATGGCATTTGGAACCCTTTCGGCTGATAACGAAATAACAGCGTTAAAGGCCAGTGGCGTCAATTTAATGCGAATAATCGGTTTTAATCTTATCATCGCTTCTTTTTTAGCCGCAGAACTCATCTGGTTTAATAATTCGGTACTACCGAATTTTAATCATCGGGCGCGACTGTTGGGTACCGATATCAATGCAAAACGCCCCACCCTGAAACTGGAGCCAGGGGTTCTTTTCCAACAGGAAGAATTTAATATTTTGGTACAAAAAATTCTGGAAGAAAAAGAAAATGTCTCACTCGTCGCCGGTGTTACGATATTTTCAAAAGAAAGCCAACAGTATAATCAAATCATCACAGCGAAAAAAGGTGAAATTCGAGTTGATGAGAATAACGATCGTCTTCTTTTACGCCTCTTCGATGGTGAAGTTCACAAAATTGACTGGGAAAATTTAATTGATTATCAGGTACTTAAATTTCCGGAGCATCTTATTACCATCGAAATGCCTGGTATGAAATTAATTCGGCGGGAAGATGAATATTATAGCGATCGCGAGATGAGCTCAAAACTGATGTTAAAAAAAGTTCATGAAAAATATAAAAATATGGAACAATCTCGCGAGCGTATTCTTCAGGCGGTATTGCCCCAGGTTACGAACGATTTAAAATTAAATTTACCAACTGAAGGTAAATTGGATACCTTTTATTTACCAAATGAATTGGAAAATGATGCAAATGTTCAAAAAAGCACCTTTTTAAAGAAAAAAAAGATGCTAGAAAATAATCACCAGGAGGTGAATATCCTCCATTTGCTTTCGACGTATCAAAATCTTTACTATAAAATCCGGACCGAAAATAACATCATGAGAATTGATGAACGTGGCTCATACTCATTATTGGTCGAAATACATAAAAAATATTCCATTCCGATTGCGTGTATCATTTTCGTTTTGGTTGGTTCGGCTTTAGGAATCATCTCAAAACGCGGGAATATGGCCGCCAGTAGTGGAGTGGGACTTTTCTTTTTCTTATTGTACTGGACTTTTTTAATTGGTGGCGAAGAGTTGGCGGATAGACAGATTATTTCCCCCGCGGTGGCGATGTGGTCACCCAATGTAATTGTGGGCATATTGGGCGTTTATTTGACATTTGCTATCGTGAAAGAAACGCCTTTAATTTTCACGAATTTAGGTATTAAACCACTCTTTCAACCACTTATACAACTATTTCAAAATGAAAAAGCAGAATCGAATCATGAAAATTCTTGATAAATATTTATTACAAACATTCGTCTCAACTTTGCTTTTCACGCTTTTTGCTTTTATTTGTATTTTTGTTATTGTCGATCTGGTTGATCGATTGCGTGAATTTTTAAACCACGAGGTTCCCCGGTCTATTATTTTAAATTACTATTTATTTTATGTTCCATATATTATCACGCTTATTCTGCCAATTACGATTCTACTTTCTGCCCTGCTCAGTGTGGGAAAATTAGCACGATTCAATGAAGTAACGGCCATGAAAAGTGCTGGATTATCTATCAAACGAATTCTTTTGCCCTTATTCTTATTTGGATTTCTGCTGAGTATTTTTATGATATATTTTGGAGAACGGGTGGTTCCTTTCACCAATCAACGGATGTTTAATATAGAACGCGAAAATCTTGGCAAACATACGCATCTGGAAATGCGGCGTAATAATATCTATTTTCGCGATCCCAAATTTCAGCACTGGATTTTTATTAATCATTATGATCCCCGCTTACATAAAGCCAATCGGGTCAGCATTCAGGAGATTAATAACAATCGCCTGCTCTCCCGAATTGATGCGCAACAAATGATCTGGAAAGACAGTAGCTGGGTATTTATCAATGGAACAGAGCGAAAACTGGTTGCTAAAAATGAATTTGATTATGAAAAATTTGATAGTCTTCGCTATAGCCAGATTTCCTTCCTGCCGGAAGATTTCGCCAAAGTTCAAAAAAAACATGAAGAAATGACCTATGCCGAATTAAAAAAGTTTATTGAAGAAGTGGCACAAAATGGCGGGGAACCACAAACCTGGCTGGTTGATCTTTATCTTAAAATTTCTTTTCCATTTGCCAATTTCATCATTTTATTATTTGGCGCCCCGCTGGCCGCGAACAAAAATAGAAGTGGGAAGGCACTCGGATTTGGGATCAGCCTGTTTGTCGCGTTTTTCTTTTTTGGATTTGTAAAAACGGGTCAAACACTGGGGCATAATGGTGTCCTTCCACCACTCATAGCAGCCTGGCTTGGAAATTTTGTCTTCCTGGTCGCCGGTTCCATCATTCTCGTCAAAGTCAAATAAATTGTGACTGAATTTTTACTGGACTTTTATAAATTTATGCACTACAATAAAACAAGAACACTCAATTTTACACATTAATTCAAGGAAAAAGGATAACAAAAAAATATGCGGATCTATTTTATTGCAATTTGTGGCACTGCCATGGCTTCCTTGGCCAGCATGTTAAAATCACAGGGGCATGAAGTTTATGGGTCGGATGAAAATATCTATCCCCCGATGAGCGATTTTCTCCAAGCACAAAATATCACCATCCTGGAAGGATTTCACGAATCCCATCTGGAACCCCATCCGGATTTAGTTGTTATTGGAAATGCGATGTCGCGCGGCAATCCCGAAGTTGAATATGTACTGGAACAAAAAATCCCCTATCGTTCATTACCGGTTGTTTTAAAAGAATTTTTTATTCAGGGGAAGACTTCTCTTGTTATCACCGGTACTCATGGTAAAACCACCACCAGTTCGCTGGTGGCCTGGATGCTGGCGAGCAATAATTTTCATCCCAGTTTTTTAATTGGTGGGATACCGGAAAATTTTGGAGAGGGATCCAGAGTGGGTACAGGAAAATATATCGTGCTCGAAGGTGATGAATATGATACTGCCTTTTTTGATAAAGGGCCAAAATTTTTTCACTATTTGCCAGATTTGGTTGTTATTAATAATATTGAATTCGATCATGCAGATATTTATCATAATATTGATGAAATTAAACTCAATTTTCGACGGCTCATCAATCTGATTCCACGCAACGGTCTGCTGGTCGCCAATATTGATGATCCAAATGTTGCAGAATTATTAAAATATGCGCATTGCCCGGTGGCAACTTTTGGATTGAGTCCCGAAGCCGAGTGGCGAATTGGGACTATGCAGACGCTTGAGACCGGCATGAAGTTCGAAATTTTTCATCAAAATAAATTATATGAAAACTTTGAATTGCCGTTGTTTGGCCGCCACAATGCAAGAAACGCCACAGCAACGGCCATCACCGGTACCTGGCTGGGTTTATCGAAAATACAAATACAAACGGCTTTTTCTGGATTCAAAGGTGTCCGAAAACGCTTGCAATTAAAAGCTAAAATAAATGACATTCTCATTTTTGATGATTTTGCTCATCATCCAACCGAGGTTCGGGAAACAGTGAATGGCATGCGGCAACGCTTTCCTTCCCGTCGAATTTGGGCTGTTTTTGAACCACGAACTTCAACGGCCAAACGAAATCTGTTTTTTGAAAGCTATTTAAATGCCTTTAGCGCAGCCGATGAAGTGTTGTGGGGGCCAATTCATCGCCCCGATAAGGTAAAAGCGGAAGATTTACTAAAAATTAATGAACTTTTTGAAGAATTTAAGGTAAGATCGATTTCGGCACACTATTTTGATCATAATTTAAAGATTGTCGATTTTTTAAAAATGAACCTGAAGCCAGGTGATGTCGTTTTATTTATGAGTAACGGGGCATTTGATCGAATACATGAGAAGTTAATTAAGGCATTGGAATAGGCAGCAAAATGAGACCAAGAAATAATAATGACAGATTCCGTCGTGATCGCCGTGATCATCACGACCGGCAGGATAATCAGATGGGTAAAATCGATCGGATTATCATCGATATTCAAAGAAAATTACGTGAAAGTATCACGCCAATAGAGCTGAATGATTTAAGTCCCTTTGAACGGAAGCGAATCCACGCCTTTTTTGATAATAAACCCGATTTTAAAACCCGAACCTATCGGGATGATAATGATGGTTATATTTTTCGGGTTTATCCGGTGGGAAATCTGAAAAAATTTGCCGATCAAAAAGTAAACGAAGCGTTAGAAAAAGGCGAAACGATAAAGCTTCCGCCTATGGGAAATTTTGAGCGATTTATTATCCATGATCATTTAAAAGGCACGGAAGATATTGAAACCTTCAGCCAGGGCGAAAATGAAGAACGGCATATCGAAATCGTTCCCAAAAAATTTGGCAGAACTTTGAAGAAAATTATTAAAAAAATTAAATTCCTTTAAAAAACTACGTTTCTGATTCAATCCAGAGTGGATTTGTGTAACAGTGATAATCCTGGCCCACATTTCCAGTATGCAATTCACCTCGAATATAACCAATTCGCGGGAGTGAGGGGATTTTAATTTCCTTTTGATATTGAAATTTAAAAGAAAAATTCTGCTCCTCCCACAAAATATATTCTTCCTTTTTTAAAATATCTCCAACATAAATGGATAATTTTTTTAAACTTCCAAATTCTCTGGTAGATTGAGCCTGAATGGTCAAATCAATCCTGCCAGATCGATAAATATCTCCAATCTGAAATGAATTCGAAACGCCTGTTGATCCATAAAAAAGCAGCAGAGGACCGTCCGAAATAACACATCGGCCTTGCCGTAAACACTCAAGAAGTGAGGATGATGAGAGTTCTTCATGATCTCGTATCACCCCGGTTCGCATCTTTCCAAAAATTTCCCAATCCGTCTCGCGAAAAGTAAAAAAAGGAAAACCGATTTGCCGAAAACGATTAAAATTGCCATGAGCATCATTTCCCGCTATAATTATTAATTTCCGGCCGCTTAATAACTGTTTTCGCCATTGACTAAGCCCTTGTTGAAAAAAATCATCATTTTTGCCATTCCAGATTTGCAGACCATTAAGTCGTTCATGCACATAATCGTTTGCCGCCCATTTCCCGCGCCGAACCAGAAGCTTTTGTAAAAATGGCGGTTGTATTTCCGGATGGCCGGCAAAAGCAAGTGCGGATGATTCCAAATTTTGCAAAATTTCAGTAATCGACAAATCAGGTTTGGTATGAAACCATTTTTCGGCGCCATCCCCTTTACCAGGAATGAATTTTTTGTTATTTAGAATTAAAAAATGGACATTTTTGCCGCGATGATTGCCAGCAGAAACTTCTTCTCCCGGGATAATAACAAAATCATGGTTTGCATTTAGTGATTCAACTTCAGCTTGCATATTTTGCCATTTTTTTAATTCGGGATCATTCTTTAACATATCCTTTTCATCATCATCCAGATCATAGGAATGATCGGTTACGGCAAAAAATTTTAATCCCAATCGTTTAGCCAGTTGCATGGTAGCCGGTAAAGGCGCACCAAATTCGACCTGATCCCTTGTATAATTACTATGATAATGTAAATCACCCCAAACAACGCGATTCAGATCCGGTAATGATTGTTCTGCCAGATAGACAGCGAATGGTTTATGGCTGCTAATTCGATAATTATCATTTGAATACTGTTTGACGTATCCGTTTATTTCAATTTCAATAGTTGCATCAATTAATACCTCCCCAATCGGACGGGACTTTAATTCAATATCAAAAATTTGAAACCAAAATCTTTGAGTGACCAGGGTATTAATTATAACGGCATGAGTAGAAATAATTTCATTCTGATGAAATACTTTGATTGATAAATGCTTCAACAAAACAGGAAAAATATCAGCATCCTTACACAAAAGCAAAATTGGAACAGGTTGATCAGGTTCAATTCGAAATGGAACATCCAGAATGATTTCTGGTTCGTTTTTTTTCAAGCGGCTATAAACGCCCTTAAATGAATAGTGGGTCTCTGCATAGAGCACAGGTATCATTGAATAATTGAATGGTAGCATCATCATTTTTTTAATTCCTGGCCCAGGATTGAGTAATATTTTGAAAAAATATGCTTATCGAAAACGTATTTTGCTTTTGAGAGGATACTGAGCAGAAAATATTTATCAAGCTGGTGCATAAACGACGGATCAAAATAGCAATTAATTGAACACCCCGCACAAAAAGAAAAACGTCCTTCTGACTTTTTATAGTCTTGATACTTCGATGAATTCATTACAGTTAATAAATCAGGATAAATTAATATCATATCAATTTTCTGATGAAAACAGGGCAATATCAGCTTATTATCCGGAGAGATGGTTATTGTTGAACTGACGGCTTTGCAGCGAGGGTTGTCGATTTTATTCCCCCCCTTTTTTCGGAAAGCGTGAAGTGCTCGATTAATATAAATAAAAGGCTTGTTTTGAAATTGTTCCAGATAAGCCAGCAATGAATCAGGCATTTTATCGATATTGCCATAGCTGAAAGCTGGATTCACGATGAGCATCAATTGGTTCGATTTACAAAACTTCCATAACTCTCCAATCTGCAAATAATTCTGGTTCGTCACGGTAAATAAAATATCAGGTCGTTCCTTTAACGCTTTGGCAAGTGCGATACTTTCCATCACCTGATGAAAACTCGGTATTCCTCTTAATTTATTATGTATTTCGGGTTGCATTGCATCGAGTGAGAAATGTAAAAAATGAACTAATCCCCGAAGTGATGCTGCTTTTTTTGGATAAAGGATGCAATTTGTGGTAATGCTGGTATAAAATCCCATTTTTTTGGCATCGCTTAAAACTTCGGGAAGTTTTGCATATAACAACGGCTCGCCCCCGGTAAAGTCAATAAATCGGACACCAATTTTTTTTAAATGAGAAAGATTCGCAATCACATCATCAAAATTGGCATCCGGGATTTGCGTAAATTCCGGATTTTGCCAGATTTCACAAAACTGACACCGGCTATTACATCGATACGTCAGATAATAATTGCACAAAATGGGTTTCATAACTGTTCAGGAATGCAATAGATAAAAAAAGCTCCCCGGTGAAAATGCCAGAGAGCTTATATTCAATTCTTAACTTCAGGAAAATTAAAATTCAATTTCGCTGATCACACCCAGCCCCGGCTTATCGTTCAGGATGATTTTACCATCCACCACGGGATGCCCTTTCATTGGATCGTTGGAAATTAACAGATTTCCATCCAAATCAAGCCAATCGACGAGCGGTGAGATTTGGGCAGCCGCTGCAATGGCCAACGAACTTTCAATCATACAACCGAGCATAATTTTTAAGCCTAATGAACGCGCCATGGCAATCATTCGCAACGCTTCCTGCAATCCGGCGCTTTTCATGAGTTTAATATTAATGCCATCATACGCATCGGCCAACCTTGGAATATCCGCAGCAGTTTTAACCGCTTCATCCGCGACAATCGGTATTTCTACACGTTCGCGTAACCAGCGGATATCATCATGCATCGCGGCTGGCATTGGTTGCTCAATAAATTCCACGCCTTCCTTCTCGAGCCACTTGATTTTCTCCAGCGCTTCTTCTTTATTTTTCCAGCCTTCATTGGCATCAACACGCAGTGGCTTGTCCGTTACGGACCGCACAGCCCCAATAATCTCATGATCATTTCCTAAACCGACTTTAATCTTTAAAATGGGATAAGGTTCAGCTTCTTTCACTTTTTGACGGATCACTTCAGGAGTATCAATTCCTATGGAAAAAGTCGTCAGGGGAACCTTTTCCTTATTTAGGCCGAGATATTGATATAATGGCATATTCTGTTTTTTAGCAATCCAATCCATAATGGCAATATCCAGCGCTGCTTTGGCAGCAGTCTGGCCGGTTCCCAACGCTTTAATGGCATAGCCTAAATCGACAAAATGCCATAAGTCATACTTATTAAATAATGGAATGGCGCTTTCAATTGTCGCGACCGTGCTTTCAGGTGTCTCATCGTACCGAATATTCGGGGCGGCCTCACCCAGGCCTTCGATGCCGTCTCTTTTAATTTTTACAAAAACATTATTTTTGAAATCAGTGGAGTTTCTCGAGATTGTCCAGGTATGTTTTAATAGCAGTTTATGGACTTTATAAGTTAAACTCGCACCTGTGTTTTGATGACTCATATTCCTCCTCGCGTTAAATGCTAATCCATTAAAACCAAATGCAGGAACACCAGCCAAAAGCAGACTTTTTCCTGTTAGTTTTAAAAAATTTTTTCGATTCATAAGGGACCTCAACTATAATAAAATGTCGATTAATTTTATCTATCAGCAATGTCGGGCTTATGAACAAAACACAGGTGTTATCATCAGGCAAAATTAAATCAGGATGCACAACGAAAACCAACCGCTTCGAGGATATTTACATTCAATTCGCTGTAATTTAGGCGATTTCTACTGGTCAGATTTTCGGCGTCACTGAGATAAGAGCCACCTTTGGCGACATAACCTTTATCCTTGCGTTTTTCTTCAACCCAGCTACAGGTCCATTCCCAGACATTGCCGGTCATATCAAAACAGCCACATGGACTGACATTGTCAGAAAATGAATTTATCGGTACAGTATCGAAGCGACCGGATTCAATCGAATTACATTTTTCTTTACTAAATTCATTTCCCCAGGCATACTCCAAACCATCCTCAAAACCGGATGCTTTTTCCCACTCGTTCTCGGTGGGCAGCCTTTTTCCTGCCCATTTGGCAAATAATTCAGCTTCATACCAACTGATATTGGTGACAGGATGTTGCTCTTTGCCATCAGGAATCATCCCATTTTTCCAATGTTTTGGGGCTTCAAATTTCGTATTTTGAATGAACTCGAAGTAATCTTGATTTGTTACCGGATATTTATCCAATAAAAACGGACGTGATGCTTTACCCGAAGGAATTTTGACCATATTTTTACGTAAGTCTTCGGGATCATTATATTTTTTGGGTAACAACTCTACAATAAAATGTTTCACTTCGATAGGTAAAGCAATATCATTAAAATCAGTTAAATCTTTATTTAATAACGATTTAATATATTTTTTTGCAATAAAAAAATCTACCAATGACTTATGTTTAAATTTATAATTGCCTTCCAGATCTTCCATTAAGAAGGGACAGGTTCCGACGTCATAGGCAAAGACTTCTGCCGGTTTATAATCCCGCAAATAATCGATGAAGCGTTCGTGAATTTTATTGGGTAATTCAGTGTTATGTAAGAAAAGACGTCCTTTTCGTAACATCTCCAGGGCGATTTCTTCCACAAAAAGCATCCGGTCTTCAGCCATCATGATAGAATCATCATCATCCTGCTCAATCCAGGTCATGGTATAAATGTCATAGAAGCTGCTGGGATTAAATGGCTTCTTTTCCCGAATCACCCGAACCAGCGTTCGCCACATCATTTCAAGAACAAATGGATGACGAGAGAGTGTTTCCAGTTCAGGAATTGACTTAATTTTAATATAAAATGCCTGCCAATTCTGAGTACGCACTTTCAGAAAATCAGATATCTGCTTCGGATCAAAATCCTGTAAAAAGAGCAGTTCAAATTTTCTGACATAAGTTCCGGGTGCCCTGTCTTCCCGTTCTGAAAAAATGTGGTGCGCATAGCGCTGCCGCAATAGATGTCTGGTATCGCTGGTGATAATCATTTTACCACCGTCAACTATTAATTTATTCAGTTCGATAAAATTTTCCGTTGCCCGTTTGGGGTCACTATCGACCAGCACTTCATCCCAGCCATCAAAAAGCAAGACTAATTTTTGATTCTGCAACAGCATTTCAAAAGCAGAAAAGTTGCTAAATGTAAGATTATATTTATTAATCAATAAATTCGTAATCATCTGCGGCGGATTTATCACGGTTCCATTATCCTTTAAAGAAACCAGAATTGGAATTCGATTCCGCGCGGGATCTTTTTTATATCGTAATGCCAGTTGATAGGCAACATGTAAAATCACACTGGTTTTACCATAGCCCGGTTCACCAAGAATTACCAGCACATCCTTTGTATCATCTTTTAACCAGGTATCAATATACTCATCACATGAATTGAAAATAGTCCCATCAATATTGGCTACGCGGGGACTGATATACTCTTTGGCCAGATCGCAATTTTCAAGAATATCAAATCGCGATTGTCGCAGGCCCTTCTTAAAATCTTCATGATGTTCAAAATCATAAATAAACTGATCGAGATAACGATTAAAATCGATTAATGTATTTAAACATTCTGAATAAGTTAACAGTTGGATATTGTTTTTACGTGCATAATTATAGGCTTCAGCCGTAAAACCAATATCAGTAATAACTTCACCGGTTACGGCAATTCCTTCCTGGCGTGCCAGGTTGAGCGTTTCCTGAAAACGAACAATAAATTCTTCATTAATTAAATCTTCAACGCTCACTACCGTTTTGACAAGAGACGAATACGCTTTTTTTAAGGGCATGGTGTAATTAATAACAAAATCGGCCCGAATTTCTTCGTTGGCAAATTCCCGATTGATATCGAAACCCAGATATTTATACAGGTTAAATACTTTTTCACGAAAATAGGTCCGATAATCGTTGATATCGACTTCGCTTAATGCACATATTTTATTAAAACTACGCCCCAGTGTTTCATAAGCCAGACGATTTAATTCGTCAAGCAAGGGTTTTCGCTCTAATTTTAAATTATCCTTATCTCCAAAGGTTTGAACACTCTCGATATTTTCAATTAATTTTGCCTGGATTTGTTCAACTTTTTCCCGGATTTCAGGATTCTCATTTAATAACACCAAAAGTTCTTTTAGTCCTTTTTGGTACTTTTTAAAAATGTCATCCATGTCCATTTCACACATCTCCTATGTTTAAATTTAACCCCCGGACTCAGGAGTTATTTATAAAAAATTAATTTATTATTCGCTTAACACGTTGCAAGGTTCGCAGACGAAATGGATAAAAGTTCGGATCATCCGCACGAAAACTATCCTGTCGCACCAGACCTTCTGAATGAATAAATTGAAAATTACCCAGATAAATTCCCACATGCGTAATTCGCTCTTTTTTTGAACCAAAGAATAATAAATCGGCTGGTTTTAAGTTTTCAAAATTTTTTGTAATCTCAACTTCCGAACCAACATTTACCTGCATATTCGCATCGCGTGGTAAAATTATGCGATTCATGCGATAAACCGTACCGGTAAAGCCGGAGCAATCCATAGCTTTAATTGAAGTTCCCCCCCAAAGATAGGGAAAACCCTTTAGCATGAGTGCACTCTGGACAATACTTTCCGAAGTAGCGGCTGGCTGATTCTGCCATTTTTTCTTATCCATTACCAGATTATTTTTAACGTAGCCAGTCCGCCCATCCGGCAGTTGAATTTTTACCCATTCAGTATCTTTCTCTAATAAAGCTAATTCACCACCAAAAACAATATCAGTAATGACTGGCGATTTTTCATTTTTTTCTGAATAAACAAGCCCCCAAAATGCTGTTACGACAACTTTTTCAAAACGATCCCATACCTGATAAATCGAATCGGTTCCTGTCGTCAATACAACCGTGTCGATCCAGCCCAAATAACCATCTTCAAGCTGTCCGAGATAGGAGCCTCCTTTTTTCTTAAGGATTTTAACTTTACTTCCCATGAGTGCCTGATTGACTAAATTCGTCGTAATCAAAGTCTCCTCATGAAGATTCGCAACGCTGATGCGGACGATAGCACAGGTATCCTTGCCCAGGGCTTTTGCGGGCAAAATTTCAACTTGATTCTGCAAAGCATATTCCATCTGTTGTTTAAATTGAGAATTTAATTCATGAAAAGCTGCCCGCAAACTGGTTTCGCCTTTCAATTGTATTAAATTGCCCTTTAAAGTTCCCTGGATATCAAAAACTGCCAAACGCTTATCGGGACAGTATTTTTGTTGGACTTCATTAAGTATTTTTTGCAATTGGCCGGGAAAATTATTTGAATCGGCTGGCCTGGTTGATCTGGAACTCGCACAATATAAAAAATAGAGCGAGAATACCAGAATTAAAATTTGAATACTTTTGATAAAGATGAACTGACTTTTTGGGTAAATCAAAGAATTCCGATGTTGAATAAAATGATTTTCTGGCATATTTTTTCAGTCGTCTTTTTTCTCTACGGTGAGGATGAAATCCAGATGCCCGGGCATTTGCCAATTCAAGCAAATAAATTATTCCCCCGGGCATCAAAATGCAAAATTTATACCTTTGAAAATTAAATTACTGAATTATCATTATTTAGTGATGGAAAATCATGTCGATTTATTTAAGCTATTTCTGAATCCGGTCACGTTGAATATTCCATTTGATCCAATCTTGTTTTTCATCTACATCATTTGGACTAAAGGAACCTTGATTGAGAACTTTTCCTTTGTTATCAATCGTTATTTGCTGCATGCTTTTTACAATATAAAGCCATTCTTCCACGGAAACCTGATGCGGGCCAGGGACCTGGTGTGGACCGGGTACCTGTTGCGGCTGGATAGTTTTCGGTGTCACCGGTGGAATATCGGTGCTATTGGTAATCTGGACTTCACCATTGTATACTTTTAATTGTGTGGTTGAATCCTCATCAAAACGCAATCGCAAGGTTGTTCCGGTAATAGCAGAGACTGTCAACGGAGTAGAAATGCTAAATTTTTCTTCACCTTTTTTCTTATTGACTTTCGCCCAGATATCTCCCTCAACCAGATTGATTTTGGTTTCGCGGCGCTTTT
This sequence comes from Caldithrix sp., assembly GCA_020722815.1. Taxonomy (GTDB): domain Bacteria; phylum Zhuqueibacterota; class Zhuqueibacteria; order Thermofontimicrobiales; family Sulfurfontimicrobiaceae; genus DYKB01. The sequence continues at coordinate 144,095 of DYKB01000001.1, forward strand.
CCTTTGTTTCCTCATATAATTGAATGACATCGATGGTCGTTTGGGGTGCCATACGGATTACTTCCAGTTCTTCAAGTTGTAATTCAGCACGGGATTTTTGATAGGTTCGCACCTTATCACCACTCAGGATACGGGTGTTTTTGGGAGCTGGTGTCCATTCAGTAACCTCACCAGCTCTTTTTTTAACACTGCCATCGACATAAGTGACTAAGCCTTGCTTTGAAGTCGTCGGAGTACCCGCATAAAGAGCGATAAAAATAAAGAAGGCTAACGAACTGAAAACAATAATTCGATAAAATGTTGATTTGGAAGGCAAAATATTTTTCATGGCGAATCTCTCCTTACTTTATATGAAATATACCTGTTAAGGAATCATTTTTAATGGGTTACTTGAAAAATCAGGTATCTCCGGATCACTATTGATAAGAAAATTCCTGAGTTTTCAAGGAGTTTAAAAATTCACATCCTTAACGCGAAAAGCTATTCCTTTTTCGGAAAATAGCGACCAAAAACAATATCTCCCAGCCGGATAGCTTCTTTGGAAAATGGATCAATTTTCCGTTTCGCCAGCTCCTGGTCAATTCGTAATTTTGCTTCCCGCCAATTTTGTAACGCCTGCAATTCATAAATAAATTTATCATAAGCGTTTTCATCTTTATGAAAGATATTTCGGACGAATAGCTTTTTATTTTTTAAGTCAATCAAATTCACCAGGTCCGGGAGTACATCATGATGATTATTCTCCGGTGTATCGAATCGAATCCCCAAATCACCAAGACCATCCCATCGTTCTTCGGCTTTTACATTTCGGGTTGATAGCGATGATTCAGACTTTCGATAATTCACATTTGGCTTACTAAATTGAACTGGTTCTGGTTCCTTTTTTTCAATTCGGCCAATATTTTCACGTCCAACGACATTTGATTTTTGAGTGCCGTAGAGCACCCAATTTTCTGAATGCTCACCCTTAGGATTGGCCAGTTTTGCCGCTTTTGAAAATATTTTTTCTTCCAGATCCTCCGAACCAAACGCAATTTCAAATTCGGATTTCAGATTATTTAAATGAAAAGCGGGAGCCTCATACGTTTTTGTTGGCTCTGGTTTCGGTGCTTCAGGTTTGGTAACACTTATTTTTGAAGGCATCGATTTCTCATTCCGAGAATCATTGACGCCAATATTATTATCAGACTTTGGCGGACGACTTTTCGGCTTCCGTTCCAGAATTGCCTGAATTTCTGGAATTTCAAATTCTGATTTATGGTTATTTTTATATGTAATTTTAAACCTTTTGATAAAGGAATTTAAATTACGTTCCTGTAGCATTAACAAGATTAATTTAAGCGCAATCTGTGTTGTCTGAGATCCCCGAACCAATTTAAAAAATTCAGCCACAGTTGCCACATCATCCAGAAAACTGGTTGCGGCATTTTTACCATAAACGCCTTCTTCTGCTTTAAATGCAATTCGGGCAAAAGTATCCGGTGTAAGCACTTTGATATCCATATCTTTTGCCATTTTCATCATATTCCGGATGTAGGGTCGGTTGTCATCGAAACTGAGGATCACCTGTAAAAATTGCTCCAAAGAACAAGAAGCTTTATTTTTAAAAATAATCTGTTGCAATGTTTGACGGGGTTTAATTAAAAAATCAAACTCCAAACTAATCGTTTTTTCGATTAATTCTTCCAATTCTTTGCCAGATAAAATAATCGCGTTCTGGAAAGCATTTTCCAGATTCGCCAGCGCCGCTTTAATTTCTCGTGTATTTAAATAATAACGTTCATTATTGGCAATTGAAATAGGATTTTCAGACAGATATATTTTTTTAACCTGTATTTTTAAATAGTACTTAAAAAATTTTGGCAGGTCCAGTTGAATTGCTTTTGCAAAAATCAATTGGTCCCTATCCCCCAATAAACGCTTTTTGAGATCTGAACATAACTCCTTTTTTGTCAAATCCAGATTATAAGATTCCATTTTTCTTCTTCCTGAAGTTTTATAAAATTAACTCTCCTTAACTTTCTTTATCAAAAAGATCACCAGTTTCTAACAAATTATCCGGCCCCGGTGTATTCGGCTGATGATTTTCACCATTTTCTTCGGTTTCTTTCGGAACTTTAGCCACATCGGCTATTTGATCGCCTTTTTTCAGATTGATGAGGCGAATTCCTTGTGTATTTCGACTACTTATTTTAATTGCGGATGATTTTTGTCGAATTATCATGCCACCGGTTGAAACAATCATTAAATCTTCTTCATCCGTAACATCCATAATTGCCACCATTTTGCCAGTTCGATCGGTTAATTTCATGGTGATAATCCCTTTACCACCACGGTTTGTGATCCGATAATCATCCAAAAGGCTCCGTTTACCAAAACCCTTGTCGGTAACAACAAGTATTGAGGCTTCCCGAGTAATCGTAACCATTCCGACCACTTTATCGCCCTTGCTGAGATTGATTCCTGTAACACCAGTAGCTGTACGTCCCATATCCCGCACATGGCTCTCATGAAATCGAATAGCTTTCCCCATTTGGGTTCCGAGAATAATTTCATGGTTTCCATTGGTAATTTGGGCACTAATCAGCCGATCTTCAGGACGAATATTAATGGCATTGATTCCACCTTTTCGGGGATTTCCATAGGCGGAAAGAATAGTCTTTTTTACGATACCATTGGCAGTTGCCATAATAACATAATGCTTATCATCAAAACTCCGAACCGGCACAAATGCAGCTATTTTCTCACCCGTTTCAATATCGAGCAAATTAATAATCGCCCGGCCTTTTGAACCTTTGCCTGCTTGTGGAATTTCATAAACTTTTAGCCAGTAACAACGGCCTGTATTGGAAAAGAATAAAATATAGTGATGGGTCGAAGCAATAAAAAGATGCTCCGCAAAATCTTCTTCACTGGCTTTCGCCGCCGTAACTCCTTTTCCACCCCGTATTTGACGACGATACTGTGAGGAGGGCAAACGCTTAATAAAGCCACTGTGAGAAATGGTAATGACCATGTTCTCTTCCGCAATCATATCTTCTAACTTGATTTCTTCGGTTTCGCCGACAATTTCTGTTCGACGTGCATCCCCAAAATTTTCTTTCAGTTCCAGCAATTCTTCCTTAACAATTTGCATTCGTTGGGGTCGGCTTTCCAGGATACCTTTTAACTTTTCAATTAATTTTAAAAGTTCGCGATATTCATCGATAATTTTTTGCTTTTCTAAGTTTGTTAATTGCTGCAAGCGCATATCCAAAATTGCCTGCGCCTGAATTTCTGATAACTTAAAACGGCTCATCAATTTTTGTCGGGCGGATTCCGGATTTATCGATTTTTTAATTATCTCAATCACTTCATCAATATTGTCCAGGGCTATTTTTAAACCTTCGAGAATATGGGCCCGCTTTTCGGCAACTTTGAGTTCATATTGTGTTCGTTTTAATACAATTTCATGCCGAAATTCCAGGAAATAATTGAGCATCTCTTTCAGATTCAGAACTTTGGGCTTGTTATCCACTAATGCCAACATGATCACGCCAAAGGTAACCTGCATCGGTGAAAGTCGATATAAAGAATTTAAAATAACTTCAGCCCTGGCATCACGCTTTAACTCGAATACAATTCTTGTGCCATCACGGTCACTTTCATCCCGAATATCGGCAATTCCTTCGATTTTCTTCTCATTGATGAGGCCTGCAATTTTTTCTATTAAATTCGCTTTATTTACTTGATAGGGAATTTCAGTAACGACAATATTTTCTTTACCATTGCGAAGAATTTCGGTATTGGCCCGTGCACGAATGACTAAACGGCCACGGCCGGTTTCATACGCTTCCTTAATGCCTTCTCTTCCATATATAATGGCACCTGTCGGAAAATCAGGTCCTGACACATAATGTCCCAATTCCTGGATTGTCAGGCCAGGCTTTTCAATTAATGCAATCAGTGCATCGACAATTTCAGTGAGATTATGCGGGGGTATATTCGTCGCCATCCCGACCGCGATTCCTGAAGAACCATTTACCAACAAGTTTGGTAAGCGGGAAGGCAGAACGGTCGGCTCTTCAAGTGATTCATCAAAATTGGGGACAAAAGTAATTGTTTCCTTTTCAATATCGCGTAAAACTTCCTCTGCAATTTTTGCTAATCGGGCTTCAGTGTAACGCATAGCCGCTGGTGCATCCCCATCAACAGAACCGAAATTACCCTGTCCGTCGACCAATGGATAGCGTAATGAAAAATCCTGTACCATGCGCACCATGGCATCGTAGACCGCGCTATCGCCATGCGGGTGATATTTACCTAATACCTCTCCAACAATACGCGCACTTTTTTTATAAGCGGTATTGAACCGGAGGCCGAGTTCGCGCATTCCAAATAAAATCCGCCGATGAACCGGTTTCAAACCATCACGAACATCAGGCAACGCTCGCCCAACAATAACTGACATGGAGTAATCAATATATGAATTTTTCATCTCCTCTTCGAGAATCACAGGAACTACTTTTTCATTTTCTGAATACATACTACCCTTTCACAATATATTAAGCATCAAATCTCAAGTCGCAGGTAAAATGAAAGATTATAAGAATAAATAATCCTTTCACAGGTTCAGTATTTATAAATCGTTAACTGAACAGTCTATTTAAATATCCAGATTGCGAACAGTTTTCGCATATTTTTGGATAAATTCACGTCGGGGTTCAACCTCATCACCCATCAGGATTGAAAAAATACGATCCGCTTCATAAGCTTCATCAATTGTTACTTGCAGAATAGTTCGATTTTCTGGATTCATGGTCGTCTGCCAGAGTTGCTCTGGATTCATCTCCCCAAGTCCTTTGTAGCGCTGAATGGCGATACCGGTTTTGCCAAGCCTTTCTGTGATGCTATCAAGTTCATCGTCATTATAAGCATATTCTTCATGTTTTCCTTTTTTCACGCGATAGAGAGGCGGTTGGGCGATATAGACTTTACCGGTTTCTACCAACTCCCGCATATAGCGAAAGAAGAAAGTCAAAATTAAGGTACGAATATGCGATCCATCCACATCAGCATCTGTCATAATAATAATTTTGCCATAGCGTAATTTTTCCGAATCAAATTCATCCAATCCAATGCCAGTCCCCAGGGCGGCGACAATAGTTCGGATTTCATCGTTTGATAAAATCTTATCGATGCGGGCTTTTTCAACATTCAAAATTTTACCTTTTAACGGCAAAATCGCCTGAAAACGACGATCCCGTCCTTGTTTGGCGGAACCACCGGCCGAGTCACCCTCAACCAGGTAAATTTCACTCATATCAGGCTCTTTCTCAGAACAATCCGCCAGCTTTCCAGGTAAGCCGCTTCCATTTAAGGCACTTTTTCGTCTTGTCAATTCTTTCGCTTTACGCGCAGCCAGGCGCGCCCGGGAACTTAATTGACATTTTTCTATGATTTTTTTAGCAACGGCTGGATTTTCTTCCAGATATAATGCTAATTTTTCACCAAGCAGTGATTCGACAATTCCTTTAACTTCACTGTTCCCTAATTTAGTTTTTGTTTGGCCTTCAAATTGCGGATCGGAATGTTTCACACTCACAACCGCGGTCAGCCCTTCACGTACATCTTCCCCTTGAAACGGTGCGTCATCTTTTTTGAAAAGATTATTCTTTACACCATAATTATTCAACGTTCGCGTGAGCGCCGTTCGAAAGCCCGAAAGATGAGTTCCGCCTTCAACAGTATGAATATTATTTACGTAAGAATAGACATTTTCATTATACTGATCATTATATTGAAAAGCAATTTCAATGGGGATGCCCTCACGTTCACCTTCAATGTATATACATTTTTTATGAATACAAACCCGGTTTTGATCAATATATTCGACAAAGGAACTTAATCCACCTTTAAAATAGAATGTATCTGACTTTTTCTCATCTTTCCGATCATCTGTAATCGTGAGTTTTATACCAGAATTTAAAAACGCTAATTCACGAAGTCGTTCCGATAATGTTTCATAATTAAATTTTATTTTACCAAAAACTTCAGAATCTGGTTTAAAAGTTGTAATAGTCCCCGTTCCCTTTCGCTTTCCAATTACTTTCACTTCTGAAATTGGAATTCCTCGTTCATATCTTTGAAAATAAATGTTACCATCACGCAAAACTTTTACTTCACACCATTCCGAGAGTGCATTCACAACAGAAACGCCAACGCCATGTAATCCACCGGATACTTTATATGATTTTTTATCAAACTTTCCACCAGCATGTAAAACCGTCATTACGACTTCAAGCGCCGAACGTTTTTCATCAGGATGGATGTCAACCGGAATACCGCGACCATTATCTTTAACGGTCACGACATTATCTTCTTCTAAAATTAAATCGATCTGAGAGCAATAACCGGCCAGGGCTTCATCGATGCTGTTATCAATTACTTCCGAAACAAGATGATGAAAGCCACGAACTGTCGTGTCGCCAATATACATCGCCGGTCTTTTTCGAACGGCTTCCAGTCCTTTTAAAACTTGAATATTACTGGAATTATAAGATTGGTTAAAATCCTCATTCATATCTTTTTTTGTCATAATTCATTACACCTTAAATTCAACCTTCATATCAATTATAAAAAAATAATTTCTGTAATAATCCGCTCTTTTAAAGTCTTTTGGATATTCTTTAGCAGATTCAGCTTTTGATAGTGAAGCTCATTCCGCCAAACATCATTTTTAACTTTTAAATAAAGAACGCCATCTTTTACCCGAATCGGTTCAGTCGCTGCGGAAATGGTACTTCCCGCAATTTCGTGCCATTTGACAATAACTTCATTTTCTTTTATTTTTTTGTCAAAATGATAAAGGCGAGCGAGTTTATCGATAAGCTCGCCAATTGTATTAATTTTTCCACCGCGTTTCAGATAGACCTCGACAGCTTTTATACTAAATACTATTCAGAATTGTGTTCTGTTTGATTAAATACTCCTTTTTTTGACTCAAGGAATTAATAAACTCCAATTTCTTAGCGTTTGTAACAAATGTCTGACCGGTATTTTGTAAAATGGCCAGAATTGTTCTTTCACGATTCCGATCAAGATCTGAAAACAGATCATCCAGTAAAATAATCGGTGTTTCTTCGCGCTTTTTCTTTAAATAATAAAATTCTGCCAGTTTCAAAGCGACCAGTAAAGATTTATGCTGTCCTCGGGAACCGTAAGTTTTAAGCGCATTATTATCAATTTTAAAATCATAATCATCCCGATGTGGACCTTTTAGTGTAATACCCCGCTTGAGTTCATACTTTAGATTATGATTTAAAATCGAGGTGAATATCGTCTGGATATCTTTTTCATCTTGAAACGGAATTGAAGGTCGATAAGAAAAATCGATTGATTCATTCGCGAAATTCAATTCCTTGTAGATCCGCGCCAGGAGAGGACAGAATTCGGAGACGAAAGCCTGTCTGAATTTTATTACGAAACTACCATATTCTATTAAATTTTTATTCCAGGGCTCTAAAATCGCTGCATTATATTGTTTCTGTCGAATAAAATCCAGTAATATTTTATTTCGTTGTTTAAGAATCCGATTATATTGCTGCAAAGTATTAAGATAGGTTGCATCTTCCTGTGAAAGTAACATATCAAAAAGACGTCGTCTTCCATCAGGCCCGCCACTGATGATATTATAATCATCAGGACTTAATAACACGACTGGAAACTTGCCAATCAGTACTGAATATCTGGTAATTTTCTTTTCTTCCAGATAAATGGATTTACCTTCAGATTCGGAATATAAAAAGATAACTTTTTGTTCAATATGGCGATCAAAAACAAAATGGCCTTCTATCCGGGCAAAAGCCTTATTAAATTGTATTATTTCACGTTCAGATTGGGTACGAAAGCCTTTAGAAAAACATAATAAAAAAATGGCTTCTATGATATTCGTTTTCCCCTGAGCATTATCTCCGTAAAAAATATTACAACCAGGATTAAATTCTAATTTCGCTTTTTCATAATTTCTAAAATTGAGTAACTCTAATTTTTTTAAATACATACCATGAAACTAATCATCGGTTAAGCGAATGGGCATCAGAAGCATCTGTAAATTTTCACCCTTGAGCTGTTCTCCAGGATGAATCAATGCCGCGTTTTTGGGTGATTTTAAAAGAAAAATCACATCCTTTGTATCGATATTTTTTATGATATCCAGAATATAAACTGCATTATAGCCGATTTCAAAACTTTCTCCCGAAAATTCAACCGGCATACTTTCCACCGCTTCGCCACCAAAATCAATGTCTTCAGAACGAATATCCATCTGATTGGCATTAATAATAAATCGCACCTGATGCGTAATCGAATTCGAAAAAATTGACACCCGTTTTGTTGATGAAAGAAGACTATCTTTATCCACTGTCAATTTTAAATCGTTATCCAGCGGAATGACACTTTCATATTTTGGATATTTGCCTTCAATTAGTTTCGTATAAATTGAAGTCCCTTCCCATTTAAACGTGGCATGATTTTCACCGATGGTAATTTTGATATCCAGGCCTTCTTTTAAAGGGATGTCGTCGAAATTTTTAAGTAATAAACTGAGCGATTTGGTTGGCACGATAATCGATTTTTCAAAACCGGGTGATTGAAAATTCTGATTAATTATTTTTGATAATCGATGGCCATCGGTTGCCACCAATCGCAGTTCATGTTCAAATATCTGAAAGTAAACGCCCATGAGCGTTGTACGTAATTCATCCGTGGTTACCGCAAAAATTGTTTTATTAATCATCCTTGATAATTGTTTACTATTAACGGAAATTTCCCCTTCATTCTCATCAACAATGATATTCGGAAATTCATCGCGATTTTCACCAGCTAATCGATAAACGCCCTTTTCAGTTTTAAGCGTTATATTGTCTTTTTCATCAGAATTGATCTCTATGGGTATATCGGGTAATTCACGAACAATATCGACAATTAATTTAGCAGGAATCGTTAAAGCACCGCTTTCAACTGGTTGAACCGTAATTTCGGTTGAAATGGATATTTCAAGATCGGTACCGGTTATTCTTAAAATGTTTTCATTTAACTCAAGCAAAATATTGCTTAAAATGGGTATCGAAGTTTTTGAAGGAATCACTCCAATAACTTTTTGTAATGCATTCAAAAAAACAGTTTGATTTACATTAAAATGCATAATTCCTCCCGCTGGCTTATAATGGATTGGTATTAATCCGCTATTTTCATTTAAGATATGAAAACATTAATTTTGGATCAACTTTAAGATAAGGAATCTTTTTATAATATTCAAGGGAAATTTTGACATCTTAAGTTTATAAAAAGATAATACAGAGAACTATAAAATAAGTAATAATTATAGACAATGTGGATATGTGAATAATTGTTAACAGCCTTTCTGCTATTTCTAATATAATTAATAAGATAAGGACTTCTATTTTTTAGTAATTTTATATATTTTATGTGGATTCATGGTGGAAAACTTGTTCAGAAGTCTTAATTTATTCAGACGTCTTTCGCTTTCTTTTATTCCGATATGATTTTGGGTGAGTTTTGCACGCTGAATTCACATTAATTCACATAAAAATCGGGATTTTGTGAATAACCCTGTGGAAAAATATCAGGGATTAAATAATTCGATTTTTCGATGGAGTTGGGCTATCGTTTCCTGCGTGGTTACATCCTTTTGTACTAAATCGTTGATGGTATTAATCGCATGGATGACGGTACTGTGATCGCGTCCACCAAAATGTAATCCAATTGTTTTTAAGGAATAGCCAGTAAATCGCTTCACCATAAACATTGCAACCTGGCGGGCCATCGCGATTTCTTTTTTCCGTGATTTTGCTCTTACCATATCATCGGGAATACTATAGTGATCACAAACAATTTTTTGAATTGTCTCAATCGTATAAGTTTTTTTCTTTGAAAGTCCCAGATCTTTTAAAACATTTTTTGCCAGGTCCAGGGTAATGTCTTCACCCTGCAATGATGAGCGTGCTAATAAGCGAATTAGTGTTCCTTCCAATTCACGGATATTTGAAGTGACATTACTGGCAATATAATTAATAACTTCAAAAGGGATATCAATTCCATTCTCCTCGGATTTCTTTTGTAGAATTGCAATTCGTGTTTCGAGTTCCGGTGGATGAATATCAACCACCAGTCCCCATTGAAAACGTGAAATCAGCCGTTCTTCCATTCCTTTCAATTCCTTAGGGGGCCGGTCGGAACTGAGAACGATTTGCTTCCCTTTTTGATGGAGCGCATTAAAAGTATGAAAAAATTCTTCCTGGGTCCGTTCTTTGTCGATAAAGAAATGAATATCATCCACCAACAGGATATCAACATTTCGATAGATATTGCTGAATTCAGTTGTTTTGTTTTTTTGGATCGATTCAATAAATTCAATCGTAAATTTCTCACTGGACACATATAAGACGCGATTAACAATCCCTTCTGATTTGGCGTAATTACCAATCGCCTGGATAAGATGTGTTTTTCCCAAGCCAACCCCTCCGTAAACGACCAATGGGTTGAATGTCGTTTCACCAGGTGCCTCAGCAACAGCAATCGCCGCGGCACGAGCAAATTGGTTACAGTTACCTTCAACAAAATTACCAAAATTATACCGTTCATTCAATTGGGAATCGAATCCATTATCGCCTTTAATTTTCTTGATTGGTTGTTGTACCGGTTTTTCATCCACCTCATCGGGAGGGTTATTCTTAATAGTAAATTTGACACCTGCGCCTTCTCCCATTACGCTACTTAAAGTTTGTCCGATAAGATTGCCATAATGCCCATCTAAAAATTCGTAGAAGAATTGACTGGGAAGTTGAAGCGTGAGCGTTTTCAATTCAAGTTTCACTGGTTGAATTGGTTTGAACCAGGTAATAAATGTCTGGGTGCTAATTTTAGGCTGAATTAGCTCCAGACATTTAGTCCACATTGCATCGTAATCCTGAACCATAGCAGAACTCCATTTTATAAAAGTTATTAGATGAATTGTCTCAATAACTTCCCTGTTTCGCTACTATTAAAATCTACCTCCCTGAACTTTTTATCTGACTTATCCACATTTTTATCCACATACTGGAAAATTTGTTAATAATAGAAATTACAATCACATATATATTTTTTACCTCAAGTTATCCACACTAATTTTAGCCGAATTGAAAAAGAGCCTAAGCGATTGTCTATCCGATCAGTCCGATTTAAGTAAGTTTCCACAAGTAATGCGTCACTATTGGGATAAGCCATTAAAATAAGAAAAAAAAAATCATAATGTCAAGGAAAACTTTTAAAATGAAATTCTTATTAAAATTCTCTTGACTTTTATCTAAAAGATTCATAAGTTTAAGAGTTCTAAATTTTTTAATGGAGGCAAAATGAAACGAACTTATCAACCACATAATCGTAAACGAGTTAATAAACATGGTTTTCGAGAAAGAATGAAGACCAAGAACGGCCGACTGGTTTTAAAAAGAAGGCGTGCCAAGGGGCGTAAACGATTAACAGTAAGTGATCCCGCCTTTTAATTTTTGAGTGCGATGAAAAAGACCTTAAAGCGAAATGAAATTTTAAAGAAAAATGAATTATTTCATTTCGCTTTTAAGAACGGTTCACATTTTAGTGGAAAATTTATTAAAGTTACCGTTGCAAATTATGACAAAAAATTAGTAGGTTTTACGGTAACGAAACATTGTCGAGGTGCCGTAAAAAGAAACCGCTTGAAACGATTATTGCGAGAATTATACCGACACCATAAAGAGCTTTTTGGACAGGGGATTATTGTATTCCACGCGAAAGTATACGAAAAATTAAATTATCAAGCATTAAACGAAGATTTACAACAAATTATTAACCAAATGAGCGGCCTTGGTTCGAATTTTATTAATAAAATTGATTAAATTTTATAAAATTTTTATCTCGCCCTTCTTTCCTCCTGCATGTCGGTTTTATCCAACTTGTTCAACTTATGCTATTCAGGCAATTGAAAAATATGGAGTTTTTAAGGGTTTGGTTCTTGCCATCTATCGTATCTTGCGTTGTAACCCCTTTAATAAAGGTGGATATGATCCTGTTAAATAAAATTTCCGCTCTCTATTTTATTTTCAAACTTAAGGGATTACTATGGATTATGACAAAAATACAATTTTGGCCTTTGTCCTCATTTTTTTGGTTTTAATTGCTTATTGGATGTATTTTTCTCCAAAAGTTGAACAACGGCCAATTGAAGATCAACAAATAACACATGAGACACCACCCGATACTGTCCAAATCACGAAAAAAGTTGAATCGGACAAGATTGAGATAGTTTCCGATTCAACCCAGAAATCAGAAGATAAATTTTATCCGTTTTTAGTCAATACGGATGATGTACCCCGGGATATTATCGTTGAGTCTGATTTTTTTCGCGGGATTATTAGCACGCGTGGTGCGGTTATTAAAAGTTGGCGTCTAAAGAATTATGCCAAACCGAATACCAAAAAAGTTGACGGCAAAATTCTTGAACAAAATTGGGTAGAATTAATTGGACCGAATCAGGATTTTCCAAAATATTTTGGTAAAAATGTTACTGATGATCTAGAAAATTATAATTATGGAAATCTGGCGATATCGTTACCCACAAAATTCGGTAATGGTGAAACCGATAAGTTGCCTTTTCAGGTTGAAGGCGATATCCAGGCATTATCTTTATCAAAAACAAATCCAGTTGATTCATTAATATTTGTTTTAAAATTAGCTGATGGCGGAACTCTCCGTAAAAAATTTATCTTTAATAATAAAAGTTACGATTTTGATTTGAAATTGGAACTTAAGAAAATCAGTCAGCATCTCAGTCAATCCAATTATCAACTTAACTGGCGATCTGGCCTGAGTCCCACAGAGGAAAATCTGGCTGAAGATTTAAGCTATACCAAAGGGTATGCACTTCCCCGAAAAGAAATTATTACCTTTGAAGTATCTGACGATGCGGAAGAGAAAGCCAAGCCGATTATCGGAAAATTTCGCTGGATTGGAACGACCACCAAATACTTTGGTCTTAGCCTGGTACCGCATTTCCCTGAAAATGCTGATTCAGTTTCCACCGAAGCTTTAGTGATTGGTGAAGATATTCCACTTAATGCACCGAAAAACCTAGTTTGGCGAAAATTTGATGTTGGTTTTAAAGTAAAAAGTTTCACCGGGGATATGATTTCGCATCAATACAAGGTTTATCTGGGTCCGTTGGACTATTTTATTTTGAAAGATTATCATCTGGAACTCGAAAGATTAGTGGACCTTGGAAAGTGGTTGCGTCAAATTTGTATCGGGATACTTTATTTATTTGAAGGACTTCATAAATATATTTCGAACTATGGTGTCGTTCTGATTATTTTTTCAATTTTAATTAAAATTGTACTGCATCCTTTGACCAAGAAAAGTTATGTTTCAATGAAAAAGATGCAGGAGCTCCAACCGGAACTTGCCAAATTGAAAGAACAATATGGGAATGATGCTAAAAAACTGCAAACAGCACAAATGAAGTTGTATAAAGAAAAAGGCATCAATCCACTGGGAGGATGTTTGCCAACCCTATTACAACTCCCGTTGCTTTTTGCGCTGTATCAGGTTTTTCGCAATACCATTTCATTGAGAGGCGAACCTTTTATCTGGTGGATTAAAGATTTATCCATGCCTGATACTATTTTTACATTACCGTTTTCAATACCATTTTATGGCGACAAGTTTAATGTTTTGCCGATTGTCATGTGTGCGGTGATGTTTATTCAGCAAAAAATGACGACCCAGGATCCGAAGCAGAAGGCGATGATTTATCTGATGCCAGTTATGATGTTGATGTTTTTTAATAAACTTTCCGCAGGATTAAATTTATACTATACATTATTTAATGTTCTTTCGCTGGCACAGCAAATGATGACGAAAACGGATATTACTGTCGATTCAAGTGCAACTGCTAAAATTACGCCAGAAAAAGTTGCCACGTTATCGCAACCATCAATTAAAAAAGCATCAAAAAAGAAGAAAAAATAAAACAGGAAGTTTAGTAAATAAACTGGCGCCCTATTGGATAATTCAAATAGGGCGTTTTATTTTACAATCAAAATCATGAATATTAATTTTAATGATACGATTGCTGCCATCTCTACACCAAAGGGGAGCGGAGGAATTGCTATTATTCGAATAAGCGGTGGTGCAGCGATCGATATTGCCGCTCAATTCTGTCAGTGTAACATCCCGCTGCCGCGCGCAAAATCCTGGCGGGTCTATCTGGGTAAGTTTTATTTTTCTGGAGAAAAACTTGCAGAGCAGCAGCAGTCAACCTATGATCAAGTTTTGATCACGATATTTCGTGCACCGAATTCGTATACCAAAGAAGACATTGTTGAAATCAGTTGTCATGGTGGCGAGTATATTGCTGAATCAATTTTGAGGAGCCTTATCCAGGGAGGGGCACGACTTGCAATGCCCGGTGAATTTACCTTACGCGCATTTATCAATGGTCGAATTGATCTTGTACAGGCCGAGGCCGTAGCTGATTTGATTAAATCGCAGAATGATTTAGCTTTACAAAATTCGAATCGGCAATTGGAAGGTTTTCTTTCAACGATGATCGAAAATTTTCGGAACCGATTAGTTGAGACGATTTCATTATTGGAAGTTGAACTGGATTTTGCCGAAGAGGATCTGGAATTTACCAGCCGTGATAAAATTTTAGAACTTTTAAATGAAATTATACAATCAATTCAGAAACTTATCGGCAGTTTCAGTCGTGAAAAATTGGTTCGTCAGGGCGTTAAGGTGGTCTTAGCCGGAAAACCTAATGTTGGTAAATCGAGCGTTTTAAATGCTATGTTAAGTGAAAATCGGGCGATTGTAACCGACATTCCGGGAACAACACGTGATGTTCTGGAAGAAACGGTCAATATCCATGGAATTAATTTTCGACTTTTTGATACCGCCGGTATTATCGAAAGTCGGGATCCGGTTGAAATTGAAGGCATTCGCCGGACAAAAATGAATATTCAGGATGCTGATATTCTGGTGATGATTTTTGATGGTTCGCAAAACCTGACTGCTGAGGATGAAGCTATTTTTCAACTAATTCGTCAGTTCAGGGATTCAAAAAAAATTGTTATTGTGATAAATAAAAGTGATTTGCCCAATGCGATCGATAAAATCGATTTTAAAGAATTTGATTCAACAATAGACTTGTTAAAAATATCTGCCTTAAATTCATCCGGTTTGGAGGATTTATCGACGTTATTAGTAAGCTATCTGGATGACCTGAAATCTCAAGTCACGGACGAATTTATTTTGACCAATATTCGTCATAAAAATGCACTGGAAAAAGGATTGGCCAGTATTCAGCATGCTAAAAATTCGATCGTTAATAAATTATCAGGTGAATTTGTAGTCAGCGATTTAAAAATTGCGTTTGATTATTTGGGTGAATTGACTGGAGTTATTACTTCGGAAGAAATTTTAAACAATATTTTTTCAAATTTTTGCATTGGAAAATAAAAAATGTTTCACGTGAAACATTGGATCCGGAATTATGATGATTGAACATGAAAAAACTTATGATGTCATCGTTGTCGGTGCGGGGCATGCTGGTTGTGAAGCTGCCCTTGCCAGTGCCCGGATGGGGGCGGCTACACTTTTATTAACGATGAATATTGGTAATATTGCCCAGATGTCGTGTAATCCGGCCATCGGTGGTTTGGCGAAAGGACATCTGGTTAAAGAGATTGATGCTCTTGGTGGGGAAATGGGATTCGTTACCGATAAAGAGGGGATTCAATTTCGTATGCTCAATAAATCGAAAGGCCCTGCGGTTTGGTCCCCTCGTGCCCAGGTTGATCGGCAGCGCTATTCGATTCGAATGCGGCAGATAATCGAATTGCAATCCAATCTTGCGCTTAAACAGGAGAACGTCATCGATCTGATTATTGAGAATGGCACTGTGAAGGGGGTTATTACGCAATTAGGAATTATCTATCGCTCGCGATCGGTTATTTTAACGAATGGTACGTTCTTAAATGGATTAATTCATGTTGGATTAATCCACTACGCTTCTGGCCGGGCGGGGGAATTTGCTTCAACGGGGATTTCTGAAAAATTGGAACAGGCCGGTTTAAAAAAAGGCCGGCTTAAAACTGGAACGCCACCACGCGTTGATGGCAGGACAATTGATTTTTCTTCGTTACAAATTCAGCCGGGTGATGAAAATCCCGTTCCTTTTTCTGTGCGGACATCGGCGATTACTCAGTCCCAGGTTCCTTGTTATTTGACGTATACCAATTTAATGACCCACGAGTATATTAAAGGTGGATTAGATCGCTCACCGATTTTTACCGGGATAATTGTTGGAATTGGCCCGCGCTATTGCCCTTCGATTGAAACCAAAATTGTAAGGTTTGAGGACAAAGAAAAGCATCAGATTTTTCTGGAGCCAGAAGGACGTGAGACAACCGAATATTATGTAAATGGTTTCGCTACCAGCCTCACGCCGGATGTTCAAATAAATGCAATCAGATCCATCACCGGTCTTGAAAAAGCTGAAATAACCCGGTTGGGATATGCGATTGAATATGATTATTTTCCGCCGGTTCAGTTATATCACTCCCTGGAAGTGAAAAATATTCAGAATTTATTTTTCGCTGGACAAATTAACGGAACTTCGGGCTATGAAGAAGCCGCGGCACAAGGCTTGATGGCTGGAATCAATGCCGTGCTGAAAATTCAAAACAAACCGCCTTTTATTTTAAAACGCTCCGAAGCGTTAATTGGTGTTTTAATCGATGATCTTGTCACCAAAGGAACAGAAGAGCCGTATCGAATGTTCACTTCGTTGGCAGAATATCGACTGGTACTGCGACAGGATAATGCTGATTTGCGGTTGATGGATTATGGTTATAAATTAGGACTTATTCCTGAACCATTATATCAAACTAAAGTTGAAAAAGAAAATTTAATTAAAAAATATCTGGAAGACTTCAAACAATTGAAAGTTGAACCGGAAAAGATTAATGAACGTCTCCGAGAATTACAAACAAGCGAAATTCAGGTCAAAGAAAGTGTTTTAAATCTTTTGAAACGGCCTGAAATTACCCTGGCGAAGTTGAAAGGTGTCATTGAGCATCCATTAATGAATCTTAATTCCCGGTTATTGCAGCAAGTTGCTGAGCAAATTGAGATTCAGGTGAAATACGAAGGCTTTATTAAGCGGGAATATGAACACATTCATCGGAATGATGATTTTGAAAATAAATTTATACCTGAATTTTTGGACTATTCAAAAATTCCGGCACTTTCAGCTGAGGCTAAAGAAAAGTTGAATGAAATTCGGCCTCGAACGGTAGGTCAGGCCGCCCGAATCTCGGGAATCAGCCCGGCAGATATTTCAGTCCTTTTGGTTTATTTAAAAAAATTTGGTGTTTAATGAACACTAAAAATGTTTCACGTGGAACATTTTAATGACAAAATCCTGGATTGAGCAATTAAACAGGCTCAAAACACAGCTTCGTGCTGTGAATATTCAGCTATCTACTGAGCAGATAGCCTTGCTGTATCAGTATCTCAATTTATTAGTAACCTGGAATGAGCGTACGAATCTGGTTTCTAAAAATGATATCCCGCATTTGCTTGAGCGTCATATTTTAGAATCGTTTGCGGTGGTGACCGCATCTGATATTCCTTTGCATTCTATTGTTATGGACCTGGGGAGTGGAGCTGGTTTTCCGGGAATTCCACTGAAAATACTTCGTCCCGACATTGAAATAACACTTATTGACTCGAAGCGGATGAAATATCTGTTTTTAAAAGAGGTTATTCGTCAGTTAAATTTGAATAGGGCAGAAGTATTCTGTACACGAGTAGAGTCTTTGAATTTAACTTTTATCAATCATTTTGATTTCATTGTTTGTCGTGCGGTAGCAACCCTTTCGGAACTATGGAACTGGAGTGCCAAATATCTCAAAAAAAATGGTAAATTATTGGCAATGAAAGGTGGTGAACTGACGATTGAGTTTGCCAAATTTCATCAAAATTATCCTGGAAATAAACTTCAAGTTTCTAAATACCCTGAAATGCTTGAGTTAAATGAATTAGATAGAAAACTTGTTCAAATTACAAACGAATTTGATGTTGAATAAAATGAAGGAGGAATTGAGTTGGAAAATGCATTATTCAAAGAATTAGCCGGTCTGGTGACAGAAAAAAGAAATCCTGCTTCAATGGATATTGATTCGAAATCGATTCCGGAAATATTAAAAATTATCAATAATGAAGATAAAACCATTCCACTGGCGGTAGAAAAAGAAATACCATACATCGCCAGGGCGGTTGAAATTGTTGTCGAATGTTTTAAAAACGGTGGACGCTTATTCTATATCGGTGCTGGGACAAGTGGTCGGCTGGGGGTATTGGATGCTTCTGAATGTCCGCCAACTTTTGGCGTAAGTACGGAGATGGTACAGGGTATCATTGCTGGTGGATATGCGGCTTTGACACAAGCGCAGGAGGGAGCGGAGGACTTTCCCGAAAATGGTGCGCGCGACTTGATGAATCGTGGTTTTACGGCGAAGGATGTGGCCTGTGGACTTGCCGCCAGTCGGCGGACTCCTTATGTGATCGGTGCTATCGAACAGGCACATAAATTGGGTGCCAAAACGCTCTTTGTCACCTGTACGCCAAGAGAAGAGATGAATTTTAAGGTTGATGTGGCAATATGTCCCGTTGTTGGTCCGGAAGTAGTCATGGGTTCCACCCGAATGAAGTCCGGTACCGCCCAAAAATTGGTTTTAAATATGCTTACGACCACGGCAATGATTCGACTGGGAAAAGTTTATCATAATATGATGGTTGATCTCATGATGACGAATAAAAAGCTTGAGGAGCGATCAAAACGAACAGTTATGATTGTTACCGGGCTTGACTATGAAACGGCGGAAAAGTATTTAAAAGAAGCGAATGGGCATGTCAAAACAGCCCTGGTGATGATCTTGGCGAATGTGAACCGAAAAGAAGCCGAACGTCGATTAGCGGCCAGTGAAGGATTTGTTCGGCAGGCGATTGCTCAAAATGAATAATTGATAAAGGTGATACAGGATGCAGGCTTTTACAGATTATATCAAGGGAAGATTACGTGATACGGAAATTTTTGATGAGCTCTTAGCGACTTTATCAAATAAAAATGCGATTGAGATGAAGGGTGCCCTGGGTTCATTAAAATCAATTATCATTGCATTGTTATTTGAAAAACTGGATGTTCCCATTCTATTTATCACTTACAATGAGGACATCGCTGAGCATGTGAAGGAAGATTTGGCCTTATTGGTCAATAATGAAGCAGTTGTCTTTTTTCCGCCATCGGATTATTTTCCACATCGAAAAGTTTTTTCTGATAATTTAGTGCGTAGTTATCGGATGGATACACTGGAAAAATTGGCTGAGAATCGAAAACTATTAATTACAACCTCGGCTAAAGGAATCGCGCGTCAGGTACCATCGATTCATGAATTAAATCGACAGCGCATCTTAATACAAAAGGGTAAATCGTATAAGTTTGATGATCTGATTGCCCGTTTGATAGAAATCGGATTTGAGCGTCAACCAGTGGTGGATCGAATGGGGGAATTAAGCGTACGCGGCGGAATTATTGATATTTTTCCTTTTTCGAAAGAAAATCCAATCAGAATTGAATTTTGGGGTGATCAGGTAGAATCCATTCGCGAATTTGATCTGGAAAATCAGCGTTCCATAAAAGAAATTGATAATACACCTATTTTTCCAATTGAAAAAGATGAAATCAATGGAAAAAATAATTCATCCCCAGGTGAAGGCACTTGCTTTGTTGATTTACTTCCATCGAATACGCTGGTAATTTTTGATGAGCCGACATTAATTGGCCAGGAACTGGATAATTATCTCATCGAAATGGAAAAGCTTTATCACCTTGGTGAAACAAAAATTGACCTGGTAAATGATCGAAAAAGTCCTAATTTCAAATGGTCTGAAATTGAATCACAAATTCAGAAATTTAAAAAAATTTATAACATCACAGTAAAATCAAACGCCCTTCCTTGTATTACTTTTACTTCAATTGAACAGACGCCTTTGCAGGGAAATTTGAAGCTTTTAAAAGAAACCGTTAATGACCTATATGGGAAGCGAAAAAATGTTATCAATGAACCCGTTTTTTTTCTTTGTGATTATCCGGACCAGGCAGCGCGGATGGTCAATGTCTTTGATGATCTGGGCCTGGATGAAAAACGGATTAAAGTTGAGATATGCAGTTTATTTGAAGGTTTTGAAAATCGCGATGCCAATCTTATCCTTTATACCGATCATCAATTCTATGGCCGCCAGCGAAAATTACGACTAAAGAAAAAATTCACCAAGGGTCTAAACCTGAATCAATTAAAAATGCTCCATACCGGTGACTTTGTGGTGCATGAAGATTATGGGATTGGTATTTATCAGGGATTGAAAAAAATCAAGATCGGCAAGAATGAACGGGAATGTATTCAGATTAAGTATCAAAATAATGATGTTGTATATGTCCCGCTTGACCGGATGAGCCGAGTTCAAAAATATTCGGCGAAAGAAGGCATGGCTCCCCAGATTAACAAATTAGGAGGAACTGACTGGGAAAAATTAAAAGCACGCACTAAAAAAAAAATTAAAGATATTGCCAAAGATTTGATTGACATTTATGCTGCGCGCAAGGCACTTAAAGGATATGCGTTTCCAAAAGACACCTTATGGCAGAAAGAACTGGAAGCCTCATTTCCTTATGAAGATACTCCCGACCAGATTACGGCTATCAGCGCCATAAAGAAGGACATGGAGAGCCCGCGTCCAATGGATCGGCTGATTTGTGGTGATGTCGGTTTTGGAAAGACTGAGTTGGCGATTCGGGCTGCATTCAAAAGTGTGAATGATAATCGCCAGGTCGCTGTACTTGTTCCGACAACAATATTAGCCGAACAACATTACCGAACTTTTCGATCACGACTTTCTCAGTTTCCAGTCAAAGTGGAGGTTCTTTCTCGTTTTCGTAGCAAAACCGAACAGGCTCTTATTGCCAGTGGTATTGAAAATGGCAAGGTTGACATTATCATCGGGACTCATCGATTATTATCTAAGGATATAAAATTCAATAACTTAGGCTTGTTAGTTGTTGATGAAGAACAACGATTTGGTGTCAAACAAAAAGAAAAATTAAAGGAACGACATAAAACTGTTGACGTATTAACCTTAACAGCAACACCAATACCGCGCACACTCCATCTATCGTTGATGGGGGCACGGGATATGTCCAATATCAATACGCCACCAAAAGATCGATTACCAGTGGTGACTGAAGTGGCGATGTTTGACCAGGAATTGATTCGGGAGGCGATTTTAAGAGAGATGCAGCGTGGTGGCCAGGTTTTTTTCCTTTATAATCGTGTAAAATCGATTGATGCCATGGCGGGTTTGATTCATCGTATTGTCCCGGAGGCCAGAATTGCTGTGGCGCATGGCCAAATGGCTGAACACGAGCTGGAACGTGTTATGTTGCGTTTTCTGGATAAAAAATATGATGTGCTGGTTTGTACGACAATCGTTCAAAGTGGATTGGACATTCCGAATGTCAATACGATTATCATTCATCGCGCCGATCGTTTTGGATTGGCAGAGTTATATCAATTGCGAGGTCGCGTGGGACGTACGAACATCCATGCGTTTGCTTATTTATTAATTCCACCGATACAAAAAATGAATTCGATTGCATTGAAACGACTCCAAACAATTGAGGAATTTACTGATCTGGGGGCTGGCTATCAGGTGGCGTTGCGTGATCTGGAAATACGCGGGGCTGGTAATTTATTGGGTGCTGAACAAAGCGGATTTATTGCGGCCCTGGGGTTTGAGTTATATTGTAAAATTTTAGATGAAGCAGTTCAGGAATTATATGGTACCGATAAGACCAAACAACAAGCAACTTTGGTTGATATTTCAGACGTTCAAGTGGAAGTGAATGCCGATATTTATATCCCGGCATCTTATATTGAACGTGGCGATATGCGCCTCGATTATTATCGACGGCTGGCGGATTTGCGAAACCTTGAAGATATCGAAGCAATCCGGACGGAATTACAGGATCGTTTTGGCCGCCTGCCGGATGAAGTAAAAAATTTAATGAATGTGCTCGCTTATAAAATTTTAGGTGCCCGGTTAGGAATTAATAAAATCAACGTGAATGATAATTTCATGCTAGCTGATTTTATACCAGAAATCTATGAAATCCAGCGGGAAAATTTTCATCAATGGGTATTGGCTTTGGTTTCCAAAGCAACTACTCGTTTTGAATTTGTACAGCGCGAAGGACTTAAAATGAGAGTCAATCTAAAAGAAGTTAATGATAAGCATGAATTTGTAAAAAATTTCTTGCAATCTTTACTCTAAATATTTAAATTTCACCGTTTTTTTAAACCTGAATAATCTAAATCTGGAGGGAAAAATGCGTATCTATTCAATGGGATTATTGTTACTGATGTTAATTAGCCTTTTTTTGAACTGTGGCTCAAATGACGAAAAAGCTGTGGCGACAGTTGGCAACAAAATTATTACGCTTGCTGATTTTAAACACGACTTTTCAAATGGTAAGGCTGAAAATAGTTTAGCCGCTGCCACGGATTCAGCAAAATTGGTTTTTCTGAATCAGATGATTGATAATAAATTGAAAGTATTAGCGGCTTATCAAAAAGGCGTGGATAAGGACAGTATGCTGCAGCTTCAAATTGCAAATATTGAAAAAGATCGGGTTGCCAGAAAAGTCTGGGAAATGGACGTAACCAATAAACTGGTTACCGAAAAACAATTACGGGAAATTTTTGAAAAGAGCCAGAAGGAAGTTAAAATACGCGATCTCGTTTTACGATTTGTCAAAAATGATAGTGTTGACACCGAACCCGATGTCAAAGAGATGATTCAAAAAATCCATCGTTACTTAAAAAAAGGAGCAGCATTTGACTCGCTGGCGAAACGTTATTCTCAGGATCGGAAAACCGCCAGTAAAGGCGGCGAGCGGGGAGTTGTTCGCTGGAATTCGTGGGGTCCTAACGATGAATTGAATCAGGTTGCTTTTAATTTAAAAGAAGGGGCGATTTCAGCTCCATTTAAACTGAGAAATGAATATCATATTATAAAAGCCGAACAGATTACAACCTTGCCAACAAAGACAAAATTTGAAAATGAAAAACAACGAATAATTGGTAATTTACTCTCGCAACAAGCGGCAAAGGTTGAAGAACAGAAAAACCTGGTCATGGATAATTTAATTAAAAAATTTAACGGCGGCTTTAGCAATGAAAATGTTACATTGATGATAAAAAAAATCAATACTCCCGATTCATTGGCCGATTCAACCCGGGTGCCACCACGATATGATGTATTTTCGAAGCTGACGGATGATGACACCTCAAAGGCCCTTTTTACGTATGCAAAAGATCAAAAAATCACAATTGGATATGTTTCGCGACTCATGCGTGGTGTCGATCCCATGCGCCGTCCGCCATTAAGTACGGACGCTGATTTGCAAAACCTTGTCAAGCGAATGCTGCTATTTCCCCTATTCGCTTATGAAGGCTATGACCGGAAATATAATCAGGATAAAGCGATCGTTAAAGAAATTACTGGCATTAAAGAAAGTAATATGCTAAAAACTATTTTCAAGCAGGAGGTTCAGGATAAAGTAAAACCGACTGAAGCTGAAATTTTAGCCTATTATGAAGCCAATAAAGAAAAGTATAAACAACCCGAACAGCGAAACATTCAGGAAATCTGGATTACTGATCCAGCGAAAGCACAAATGGCTTTAAAAGAAGTCCGAGCCAAAAAGGATTTTACCGCCGTTGCGAAAAAATATAATGAACGCGCCACGACTAAAGCAAATGGTGGTATGTTAGGCTTTATTCGGGATAATCAATACGCCGACCTGGGCAAGGAGGCTTTTAAAATGGAAATCGGCGAAATTTCTGATCTTATCAAGATGGGACCTAATTTTTCAATCATCAAATTGCTTGAAATTCAGCCGGAATCAATTCAACCCTTTGAACAGGTTCGTTTCCAGGTCGAAAATGAACTGCGAAAGGAACAATTAGCTAACCGGGAACGGGAATGGATCGAACAGTTACGGAAAGAATATTCTATCAAAATTGATGAAAAGTTATTGGCAGGGTGCTTTAAAGAAGATACTGAGAAATAATACCTATGAGTTGTACATTTATTTAATTGAGCAGTTCGATGGTTCATAGTTCACGGTTGATGCGATGTTAAAATACTAAACCGTGAACTTTGAACTGCTCATCTTTTTTATGGAACTTTCAGGCATCGAATGTTTTAAAGTGATAGTCAGGAATTGTATTCAGGAATAAATTTTTTAATTAACTAAAATCATGGATGTATTATGATGAAAAAAATGGTTCTTTTTCTGTTATTGCTGATTTTAATCTCTTCGTGTGGTCAGGATTCGAAGAATGAGAATAAAATTGTTGCACGAGTTGGTAGTGAAGTGTTAAGTATTGACCAGCTTAAAGAGCGGATTCCTGAGGATCTGGTTAAGAAAACCACGCTCACGCAAATTAAAGGCATCATCGAACAATGGATAAATACGCAATTGGTTTATCAGCAAGCGTATCGAACAGGATTGCACAATACCTTAAATGAAGAATTACAGGCAGAATTAAAAAAATTTGAAATTGAATTTCTGGCAAATAAGTTGGTCGAACGTGATATTTATCGAAAAATAAAAGTCACCGATGAAGAAATAGAGACTTATTACAATCGGAATAAGGAACAATTTATTCGCAATACGGTGGAAATCAGAGCTTTTCATTTGTTAGTGCGATCTGAAGAATTATCCGAAACGATTGCCAATCTTTTGCGCGACGGAAAAAGTATTGAGGAACTGGCGCCGGTTTATGCTGAACAGAATGTATTTTGGCCAAATGGTGATCTGGACTTTTTTCCGGAAGATGTACTGCCAGTTGAAATTAAAAAAGCATTAACTGGCTTAAAAACAAATGAAACCACTAAAAAAGGGATCAAATCTGATTTTGGGTTTCATTTTTTTAAAATCTTGGATCGTCAGCCAAAAGGTAGCATGAAAAATATCGATGAAGTACGAGATCAAATCACAGAAAAATTAAAAGTTGAAAAACATAAAGAAGCCTATAGCACTTATCTGGCAAAATTACGAACCAAAGCGGAAGAGCAGAAATCACTCGAAATTAATTTTGAACCGCTCAAAGAATTTCAACAAGATACTACCAGTATTCTAACCAAATAATCATAAAAGATTGGATTTTTGATATGCGAAAATTCTTATTTTTAAAATGGCTCATTATCGTTCTGATTACTTTCATGGGATCGCTTTATAGTCAGGGAAATTCCATGCTGGATGATTGGATTGTCGCGGTGGTGGATAATGAAATCATCTTGCTTTCTGATTTGCGTAGCAACACGCTTCAATATGCTGCCCAGATGGGGATTAATCCTCGTGAAAATATGCCGGAATTTTTAAAATTGATGGATCAGGTTTTAGAGCAATTGATTATTCAAAAAGTTTTATATGTCAAAGGAATTGAAGATTCAGTGGTGGTTGAAAATCGGCATGTGGAAGATTTGTTAAATCAGCAGGTCAACCAATTGGTGATGCAATACGGCTCCCGAGAAAAAGTCAAAGAAGTCATGGGATCGCCGATTGAAAAGATTAAGCGCGATTGGGAGGATATTGCACGTCAGAGTCTGATGGCCAAGATGGTGCGCGAAAAGAAAGAGATGAATATTCAGGTGAACCGGCGGGAAGTAATAGATTTTTTTAAGAATAATAAAGACAGCATACCTGATCTGCCGGAATCCTTGCATATCGCTAATTTATTAATAAAAATTCAACCTGGCGCAGAATCAAAGTCTAAAGCGAAAGCCCGCATTGAAAGTATTTATGAGCAGATAAAAAATGGTGCGGATTTCCAAAAAATGGCGCGCGAATATTCTGATGATCCCGGTTCTGCCGCCGCTGGTGGTGAACTTGGTTTCTTTCAACGCGGCGAACTGGTAAAAGAGTTTGAGGAAGTCGCCTATCAACTTCAGCCGGGTGAATTATCGGAAATTGTTGAATCAAGTCATGGTTATCATATCATTCAACTCATTGAACGGCAGGGTGATAAAATTAATTGCCGACATATCTTAGCCAAACCTGAGCCAACCAAAGAAGATGAACTAAAAACAGTGAACCTGATAAAAGAAATTCATCAAAAATTAAGTACCGGACAGGCAACTTTCGAGGAAATGGTGAAACAATATTCCGAAGATGAAACCTCGAAAGACAACAACGGTGATTTGGGCTGGTGGGAAAAAGACATGGTCCAATTGAAAGAATTTCGATATGTTTTAAGAAACTTAAAGGCCGGTGAAGTCTCTGAACCAGTTAAGACACAACTGGGCTACCATATTCTAAAACTTCTCGAAATTCAGGAGTCCCGACCATTAGATATATCGCAGGATTGGGAGCGCATTGAAAACTTTGCCCTTCAGATGAAACGGCAGCGAGAAATGAAACGGTGGGTTGATAAGTTAAAAGAAAATGTTTATATTTCGAAAAAAGAGATTATTGTCAGCCGCTAAATTTATCATATTAATTCAATGCTTCGCAAAACATCCTGCTTTTCTTGCCTGTGGGCATTAATTTTGCATTTTACCTTCCTGTTTAATAATAAATTGATGTATTCCAGAAATGAATTCAATATACTTCCGTTATCATCTTTCCATAGAATTAAAAGAAATAACAAAAATTTTATTTTTATAAAAAATATAATAGCTATTTTTTAAAAAATTAAAATTCAGTTTCATGAAAAATCTGACAGGAACCACTGTTCTCAGGTGTGAGTATAATTTTAAGCTTTAAATTTATTGCCGGCTTCTCCTAAAAATAAAGGTTATTCAATGAATTTAAAAAAAATGTGTTTGCTTGTTAGTCTTTTTTGTTTGTGGTTCGCAGCGGGTTTCACTCAAACCGAAGCAGGTTCATCCGGACTTGTAATTGGGCGATTGAAATATAGTGGTGGTGGAGATTGGTACAATGATCCTTCCTGTATTCCGAATTTGATGGCGTTCATCAAAGATAATACCAACATACAGGTGACCGGTGATGAAAAAAAAGTCCAGATTATGGATGAAGAGCTTTTTTCCCTGCCAATCCTTTATATGACCGGCCATGGGCGAATTCAATTTTCAGAAGACGAGATAGCCCGGCTCCGGCAATATTTGCTAAACGGTGGATTTTTATATGTTGATGATGATTATGGAATGGATAAATTTTTTCGGCGGGAGATAAAAAGGATATTTCCCGACCGAAATTTAACAGAGCTTCCAATTTCGCACCCGGTTTTTCATAGCCATTTTGATTTTCCGAATGGTGTTCCTAAAACGCATGAGCATGATCCCGGCCCCGGCCAGGTCTTCGGTATTTTCCATGAAGGCCGAATGGTGGTCTGCTACACATTTAATACAAATATTTCCGATGGCTGGGCTGATCCAAATGTTCATGGCGACAGCGAAAAAATTCGTACTGAAGCCTTGAAAATGGGGGTTAACATAATTGTCTATGCTTTAACGCAAT
This sequence comes from Caldithrix sp., assembly GCA_020722815.1. GTDB lineage: Bacteria > Zhuqueibacterota > Zhuqueibacteria > Thermofontimicrobiales > Sulfurfontimicrobiaceae > DYKB01. The sequence goes on from DYKB01000001.1 coordinate 171,780, forward strand.
AAAAAATTGAAAAGTGATCGTTATGGAAAAATTTGAAAATATAAATAGTCATTTACTGCAAGAACTCAAATCGATCCGCTTTAAACAGAAGCGGCTGACTTTATTTGCCGGGGTTATTTTTTCGGTTGGTATTTTTCTGATTTTGCTGCTAATCGGTTTAGGCCTGGAAGCTATTTTTCATTTTAAACCAGCAGCGAGAATTATTTTACTCTTCTCGCTGGGGCTTATTTTTGGGGCCGTCTGCTTTCGGTTTATCTTTTTTCCACTTTATAATATTCTGATTCGAAGACATTATCCCAACCTTGAGATGCTTGCACTCGGTGTGGGCGCCAAATTTCCTGAACTTAAAGACCGTCTTTCGAATGCACTCCAATTATTTAGAAATTTAAAAAATAATGCAGAAGGCTATTCCACGGCATTAATTGAATCCGCACTCGTGAAAATTGATGAGGATATTAAGACCGTTAATTTACAGACGGTAGTTGATCACACGGACATAAAAAGGGCAGGTAAATTTGCAGGTATCGTCTTCGTCTGCATCTTTATTCCATTATTTATTTTCCAGGTTGAATTCCAGAAAGCCGTATTTTATCTGAGTCATCCGGCTGTTTCATATACTTCGATGGTGAAATTTGAATTTGATATTAAGCCGGGCGACGTAAAAGTTCAAAAAGGCGATGATGTCACGATTTCGGCGCAAATCAAAAGTGAGGAATATGTCGATGGCGCCTTTCTCCTGCTGGAAAATTTAGCGAAATCGCAGCAAAATGAGTGGTTTTTACATCCCGGAACTGGCGGTGAATTTAAATATCAATTGGAGAATGTAACGGACTCACTCCGTTATGCTTTTCGGGTTGGAGATCAAACAAGTGCGTTTTACAAAATAGCAGTCGTGGAATTGCCCTTGATTCGGAAAATTCAGGTTCAATTGACATATCCCGATTATACAAAAATGCCGGCGCAATATCTGGATGAAAATAATGGTGATATTATTGCCATAAATGGGACGCATGCCCGGATTGTTGTTAATGGAAACAAGCCCCTTGAAAAGGCTGAACTGGTTTTTAGTGATGATCCGAAAAAAGAATTACGAATTAATGGAACCGATGCGAGTGGGGATTTCTTTGTCAATAAAAATCAGACCTATTACATTGATTTGACCGATAATGAAAAATTGAAAAGCATTGATCCCATTACCTATAAAATAGAAGCGATCCCGGATCAATCGCCTATTATTAAAATTGTGGCACCGGCGATGGATTTAGATATTAATCAGGATACGCGAATTATCCTGCTTGCTGAAGCCGAAGATGATTTTGGTTTCACCGAAGCAAAATTAAAATATCAAATCATTCGCAATAACCAGCCGGAGCCGGAACCACTGACGGCCATTAATATTCCGCTTAAAAATCCTTCTGTGGAAAAAATTTCAATGGAGTATGAATGGGATCTGGCAACGCTGAATCTGAATCCATCGGACATGGTTCAGTATTATATAGAAATTTTGGATAACGATCAAATTACAGGTCCGAAATCCGCCCGCAGTTTGACTTTCATGTTGCGTTATCCTTCGATGGATGAAATGTATACTGAAGTTGAGCAGACTCAGCAAGCGGTGGATGATGAGTTAGAGAAAGTCCAATCGCAAAGTCAGGAATTAAAAGAAAAAATCGATGAAATTGTTGAAGAGCTTAAAAAAGATCCAAAGGTAAGCTGGGAAGAGAAAAAAAATATTGAAGACGCCCTGGAATCGCAAAAAAAACTTTTTAATGATCTGGAGAAAATTGATAAAAAATTAGATGAGATTGTCGATCGCGCTGAGAAAAATGAATTATTAAGCTATGAAACATTGAAAAAATATCAGGAATTGCAGGAGCTTTTCAACCAACTCGCCACCCCTGAATTCAAAAAAGCAATGGACGAATTGAACAAAGCGCTTCAAAACATTGATCCCCAGCAAATTCAGGAAGCAATGAATAAAATGGAGTTTAATCAGGAATCCTTTTTGAAGAGTATTGAGCGGACAATTTCACTTTTGAAAAGAATTCAAATTGAACAGAAACTGGATGAATTAATCAATAAAGCCCAGGAATTAGCGCAACGGGAAGAAAATCTCCGTGAGGAAGCCCAAAAATCACCAGAAAATAAAGGTGATGCCCTGGCCTCTCAACAGAATGAGATTAATAAAGACACCGCAGCGCTCGAAAGTTTAATGGATAGCCTGCTCAGCAAAATGGCTGAATTACCTGATATGCCCATGGAAGATGTAGCGAAGGCGGCAGAAATATTGCGCCAGCAAGCGCTTCAAAGTCAGATGCAGACGGCTAAAAATAGTTTTCAGCAGGGAAACATGCAAAATGGCGCCCGGCAAGCCCAGCAAATTCAGCAGACGCTGGAAAATTTTGCCAATATGCTCCAGCAGGCTAAACAGCAAATGTCGCAACAACAAAAGCAGGAGGTTTTGCAGGCGCTGCGTCGTTCGATTCAAGAGTTATTAAAACTTTCACAACGCCAGGAAGAATTAATTGGCGACACCAAAAACACGCGCATGAATACGCCCAAGTTTAATGAAATGGCTGAACGGCAATTGAATATGATGCAAGCCCTGAGTCGGCAGGCTGAGGATTTACTGGCACTTTCACAAAAGACTTTTTTTATCACCCCTGAAATCGGGAAAGCGCTGGGAAAAAGCATGGGCGAAATGAAAAATGCACTCAATGCCATGGAGGAAAGAAATAATGCCCAGGCGAATGAAAATCAGGGGAATGCGATGGGCGCTTTGAATGAGACGATTCGTCATCTCCGTAGTTCGATGCAGAGTTGTTCGAACTCCTCTTCCGGAACGGGAATGGAGCAATTCATGCAGCAATTGCAGGCCGCGGCCGGAAAACAACAAAGTATCAATGCCCAAACTCAGGAATTAGGTCAGGGAAGCCTTTCGATGCAACAACAAGCCGCTCTCGCCCGTTTAGCTGCGGAACAGATGCAATTGAAAAAAAATCTCGAAGAATTGGCAAATGAAGCTGGTGATCGTTCGGAAATACTCGGCCGGCTGGATGAAGTCACCCAGGAGATGGCGGAAGTTGCCCAGGAATTGAGTGCAAAGCAGCAGGTCAATTCAGAAGTTATCCAGCGGCAGGAACGAATTTTATCCCGCTTGCTGGATGCCCAGCGCTCCATGCGAACCCGTGATTATAGCCGGAAACGTGAATCTGAAGAAGGAAAATCTTATCAGGCACGACGGGTGATGGAATTATCTTCTGATATGAGTGAAGAAAATCGAAAACGTCAGGAAGATTTGTTGAAAGCATTAAAGGAAGGTTATTCGCGGGATTATCGGGAATTAATTAAACGCTATTTTGAAGCGATTTCAAGAGGTACGGATGAAAATAAATAAATTTTTATATATCGGGGGATTAATTTTATTACTCTTTTTTCAGCGCGGAATCACCCAAAATCAGATTTCTTTACCACCTAAACAGCAGCAATTAAGAATTGCGCAGGAATATGAAAATCTGGGTGATTTTACACAGGCTTTGAGCATTTATGAACAAATTTATAAAAACAATCCAGATGATCCAATTGCTTTTGATGGGATTAAACGAATTTTTTCAACTCAGAAACGGTTTACTGAATTAATCACCTTAATTGAAAAGCAGTTGCAACGACGTTATGATTTGACACTTGAAAGTGAACTGGGGACGGCTTATTATAAAAGTGGAAAAGAGAAAGAGGCTAATCAGCTGTGGTCTCAAATTCTTGAAAAAAGCAAACACAGTCTGGACGCATATCATTATGTTGCTCAGGAAATGATTGAAAATCGGCTATATGATGAAGCCACCGCCCTTTATCTGGAAGGACGAAAGAAAAATGACCGTCCGGAACTTTTTACACTTGAGTTGGCCAATCTTTTTGCAGCACGGATGGATTATGCCAATGCAGCCAATGAATATTTGAATTATTTAAAAATTAATCCGCGACAATATCCTTATATTGAAAGCAGTTTAAATCGATTGATTGAAAATGAGCCGGATATCGTCCAGAATTTCATTGAGATCGTTAAGAAAAAAACCGCCGAAACGCCAAACGATATCAGCCTGCGAAAATTATTGGTCAATTTTTATTTAAATAAACGTGACTACGAAAATAGTTTTGCTGAAATGACACTGCTGGATCAGCTTGAATCCGGATTAAAAAATAATCGACAAGTGGGACAAAGCCTCTTTGAATTTGGTACGGATTTACTTCAAGCCGGGGCATATATTTATGCAGAGCGGGCTTTTAATTTATTAATCCAGAAGTATCCACAATCCCCAATGGCCGATTTAGCACAATTAGGATTGGCACGCTCGTATCAATTGCAGAATAATCATGATCAGGCCCTGATAACATATCAGGAATTGATCGCCCGAAGTAAAAACGCCTCCCAGACTCAGGAGGCGCTATTTGAAATTGCTGAAGTCAAATTAAATAAGCAATTTGACCCGCCTGGCGCTCGTTCTGCCTATCAACAAATTTTAAAAAACAGTAAAGGTGGCGATAGATATTTCCGGGCGCTTTTTGGTATTGGTGATTCATTCTTTGCTGAAGGCCGGCTGAATGAGGCCCGTGAATGGTATTCAAAACCACTGAAACAGGCAAAATTCCCTTTTAAAGATCGGATGACTGCGAATTACAAATTGGCATTAATAGATGTTGTCGAAGAAAAATTTGGTCCTGCTCAGAATAAATTAAATGAAATCATCACCCAGGCTTCCGGCCAGCATCAACAGGAGGAATTAGTCCTCGTAAATGATGCACTTGATTTGTCCTTGCTGCTGGAAAGCAATGCCACTGATGCTGCATTAAAATTATTTGTTAGAAAAATCTTGCTGCAGAAACAAAATAAAATTTCCGATGCTATTAATATATTAGAAGAAATTGTTCAAAAATATCCAAAATCCACTTTATTGGATCGGGTAATGATGGATTTGGGGGAATTATATTCAATTTCGCGTGATTATGTGAACTCGATTAAAAGCTACCAACGCTTAATTACTGAATTTCCGGAAAGTAACTACGGCGACATTGCCAAACTTAAAATTGGTGAAATTTATGAAATTGGTCTAGGAAATCATCCGCAGGCGATAAAAGAGTATGAAGAATTTTTAATGCAATATCCCCGCAGTATTTATCTCGAAGATGTTCGTCGAAAGATTCGGTCATTGGAAAGGAATCTGTAAATGAGAAATTTGAAAATTATTTTACTTTTCCTGTTTTGTTTTGGTTATAGTTCCCTGAACGCTCAGAAAATTTTGATCTACATGGATCTGAAACAAACTGATCATTTAAAAGCTTATGGCGCCGCTTATTGGACGTTGGAGCGTGGGGTGAATGTTGAATGGTTACTCAATTATCGTGGTGGTTCCTTTCTGATCGATTATTTTCCAGCTCTGGAACGCGAATTGCGAATCCGGGGAATTGCCTTCGAAAGCCTTGGTGGCGGCGATGTTGCCCGAATTTATGCGCAGATTGAAGAAAATAATATGGAAAGCGTCCTCCTGGAAAAAGCGCCGGCCATTGCCATTTACCAATCTCCTCGCGAGACCAAATGGGATGATGCCGTTCATCTGGCACTGGTTTACGCAGAGGTTCCCTTTACAATTATCTGGGACGAAGAGGTTATGCGCGGCGATCTGGAAAAATATGATTGGCTGCATTTGCATCACGAAGATTTTACCGGGCAATATGGTAAATTTTACGCCAATTCCAAAAATGCGCCCTGGTATATCCAGATGGTTAAATTAAATGAAGATATAGCGCATAAATTAGGTTTTCAGAAAGTATCGGAAGAAAAGAAAGCGATTGCCCGGCTCATAAAAGAGTATGTTTTACGCGGCGGGTTCGTCTTCGCCATGTGCTCGGCGACAGATACGATCGATCTGGCACTCGCGGCCGAAGGTGTCGATATTTGTCCGGCTGTTTTCGATGGGGATCCACCAGAGCCAAATTGTCAGGAAAAACTTGATTTTTCCAAAACCTTCGCCTTTGAAAAATTCAAATTAATTTTAAATCCAATGGTATATGAATTCTCGGATATCGATGTCCCCCCCGGAAATTATCCAGACTGGCGTCCTGCCGAAACGGATTATTTTACCCTTTTTGAATTTTCTGCCAAATATGATCCGGTTCCGACAATGTTAACCCAAAATCATGTCGCTGTTGTTCACGGTTTTATGGGACAATCCACTGGATTTTTACGGTCACTCATTAAAAAATCAGTTACCATCCTTGCGGAATCTGAGGGAACGGATCAGGTCAAATATATTCATGGCAATACCGGTAAAGGCACTTTTACATTTTTTGGTGGACACGATCCGGAAGATTATCGACACTATGTGGGGGATCCGCCAACCAATTTATCATTACATAAGAATTCGCCTGGCTACCGTTTAATTTTAAATAATATTTTGTTTCCAGCCGCCAAAAAGAAGCATAGGAAAACTTGAGATGACCAAAAAAGAATTTACAATTCGGAGTACATCACCTACGCAATTTATTAATATCGATCGACAGGTTCAGCAAATTCTCAATGAAAGTGGTATTTCAGATGGTATATGTGTTGTTTTTGTTCCGCATACTACTGCCGCGGTGACGATAAATGAAAATGCCGATCCGGACGTTACGCATGATATCATTGATGAACTGAATAAAGTAATTCCCTGGGCGGATAATTATGCCCACCGTGAAGGTAATTCAGCCGCGCACATAAAGGCCAGTCTTGTTGGAGCCTCCGAGGTCATTCTGGTGGAAAATGGCCGCCTTGTGTTGGGAACCTGGCAATCCATCTTCTTTTGTGAATTTGATGGCCCCAGAACCCGCCATGTTTATGTCAAAGTTCAATAATACCCGGAACCTTATACTTTTTAGAAATGGTTAAAATATCTTCTTCACGATTTCTTGAAATTTATCCGGCTGATCTTGATGAAATAAAAACGCATCAATTTGAGACTTTTTTACGTAAACGAAAACAAATAATTTCATTCATTTCCCTCTTGAAAAAAATAACAAATTTTCGTAATATAGGATGTATCAACTCTGAAAAAAGGAGAAATCCAATGTATGATAAGTTGAAAATAATTTTCCTTTTATTCCTGTTTATAAGCGTACTATTTTTAAATTGTAAAACTACGAATCCAGTGCAGGAACTTATCCGAACAGACCTACAGCATGTCCCGGAATATACCATCATTTTGGAAGATATGGATCAAAAAGGTTTTTTTTCCAAAGATTATTTCCATAAATACAAAATACTCACGGGGACCGGTGATACCACCAATTTTGGTGTGAATGAGCGCGTAACTGATTGGATAAATGTCCCGGGCCGATTTTACCAGCAAAATGAGCAATATCTGGGGATGGCCATCGCCTCAAAAGTGCCGGGCGGGGAAATCATTCAAACAGCCAACCCGCCTGGTTATCAGTATATTGGTGATAGCCGGTATGGTGAATGGCGGACTGATGAACGTGGAAATTCATTCTGGGAGTTTTATGGGAAGTATGCCCTTTTCCAAAATTTACTTTTTGGTTCATCCACCCCAGGTCTTTTGGATAATCGACGAATCGAACGGGGCGATTTTGAATCCTATCGCCGTTCCAGAGAGCAAAATCGTCCATTTTTTGGCAGGAATAATGAATATGGAACCTGGGGTACACAAACCGAAAAAAACAAACCCAGTTTTTTTGAGCGAAATAAACAACGGATGGCACAGCGTCGTGCTGACTTTTCTTCGCGGGTGAGGTCGAAAATTGGACGGAGCTCCAGTTTTCGCTCCTCCCGAAGTTTTGGGCGTGGGAAATAGTCGTTGAAAAGATTAAAATTACTGTACGAAAAGGAGTAAAATATTATGACTTCAGGCAATTCCTTTCAATTATTAATTTTGACTGAATTAGGTTATGGATTGATTTACCTGGTGGCCAGTTTTATCCTGTTTTATATTGGAAAACTGTTTTATCAACTTGTGAATCGACGTATTCAGGTTGATACTGAATTGGTAAAAAAAGATAATGTTGCATTTGCAATTTCTATGGTGGGGTACTATTTGGGATTGATTATGGCTATTGGCGGCGCGCTGGCTGGACCGAGCCGTGGTTTGCTTCAGGATTTAATTGATTTTGGAATTTATGGGGTGTTAGCCATTATTTTAATGAACCTGGCGATTTTCATTAATTGCAGGCTCATTCTCTATCGGTTTAGTAGCGAAGATGAGATTATTCGTGATCAAAATGCGGGAGCAGGCGCGATTCAGTTTGCCAGTTATGTTGCCACGGGGCTCATTATTTTGGGTGCTCTTTCAGGCGAAGATGGTGGATTGATTACGGCGCTTGTATTCTGGGCTTTGGGACAGGTAGTCATGGTTCTGGCCGGGCAGATTTATAGGTGGATGATTCCGTACGATATCCATGCTGAAATTGAAAGAGATAATGTTGCTGCAGGAGTCGGATTTGCGGGTGCCTTGCTGGCCATTGGTAACATCACCCGAATCGCTTGCAGTGGCGATTTTATCAGTTGGGATGAAAATCTTATTAAATTTGGTTATATCATTATTTTCGGTCTCATTCTGCTGCCTGTCACAAGATTGTTAACGGATAAAGTTCTTATCCCCGGTGAAAAACTAACTGATGAAATCGCTCATCAGGAAAAGCCGAATCTCGGCGCTGCTTTTGTTGAGGCTTTTTCCTATATCGGAGCTTCTTTTTTAATTGGATGGGCTATCTAACGTATGGACCAAACCGTTTCGACCAAAAGCCGCGTTCTTAAAATATGTCTTTTTACCACTGGTCTGGCCGGAATAGTTGCCGAATTTATCCTTTCAACGCTGGCCAGTTATCTGGTGGGGGATTCCATCTTTCAGTGGAGCTTAATTATTTCCCTCATGCTTTTTTCTATGGGAATCGGAAGTTTCTTTTCCCGCTTTATTCAAACATATTTACTTGATAAATTTATTTTTACAGAGTTTTCGCTTTCTATTTTTTGTGCTTTAAGTGCGGCATTCAGCTACTATGTGGCGGGTTTCACTACTCAGGTCAATTTAATTATCTATTTTTTTGCAATCGTCATTGGTATCCTGATTGGTTTGGAAATTCCATTGGTAACCCGTATCAATGAACATTATGAGGAACTTCGGGTAAATATTTCTGCTGTGATGCAATATGATTACCTCGGATCCCTTTTCGGTGGCCTGCTGTTTTCATTTTTTGCGCTCCCATATTTGGGGCTTACTTATACGCCGATTGTTTTAGGAACCCTTAATTTTGTCATTGCCCTTTTTCTTTTCTGGCGGTTTAGAGATTTGATATTTTTTAAAAAATTAGTGCTCTTTTTAGCTATTATCCTTTCATTGATCTTGACAACTGCCACGATTGTTATCAAACCGCTCATTTTTTATAGCGAGCAAAAACAGTATCGCGATAAAATTATTTATGAAGAGCAGACACTGTATCAAAAAATTGTGGTCACCCGGTGGAAAAAATTTTACTGGCTTTTTATCAACCAGAATGTACAATTCAGCAGTTATGATGAATGGCTTTATCATGAACCCCTGGTTCATCCCGCGATGAGCCTGGCCCCGGTACCTGAGCAGATATTAATTCTCGGCGGCGGCGATGGAAACGCGGCGCGCGAAGTATTGAAATATTCAGCCGTAAAAAGAATAACGCTGGTTGATATTGATCCAGCAATGACGCGTTTGGGACAACAATATGATATTTTTTTGGAAATTAATCAGGGAGCGTTGAATCATCCAAAAGTAAAGATTGTCAATATGGATGCCTATCAGTTTCTTCGTGAGGATAGCGCGCTTTATGATGTGATTTTGATTGATTTGCCGGATCCAAATAATATTGAATTATCAAAACTTTATTCAAAAACATTTTATCAGCATGTCAAAAAACACCTCTCACGCTATGGTGTGCTGGTTACCCAGGCGACGGATGTCAGTCAGGCCCAAAAAACATTTTGCTGTATCTGGAAAACGATGGAAGCCGCGGAACTCATTGCCACGGGCTATCATAACTATGTCCCGACGATGGGAAATTGGGGGTGGATCATTGCGGTGAAGCCGGAAAATTCAGCGTCGGATGTCGAATTAAAGCAAAAACTGCTGAATTTAAATTTTGATAAAATTCCAACAAAATTTATGAATCAGGATGCCCTGTTTTCAATGTTTAATTTTGGTAAAGGAATCATGGAAGTCAAAGAAGACGTGGAAGTTAATACTGAAATCAATCCAAAATTATATCATTATTATTCTGCGGCTTATGAATTATCCCTGTAAATGCTGAAAATATCATGTCGTCTCTCGTGGCAGGATATTAGTAAATTCATATTCTTTGGCATAAAAGCCCTGATAGGCTTCAAATTCACTATCTCCCCACTGTTCAACGGTAATAAATCTTTCTTCATCAGCGCTGATATAATCCCAGAATAAAAATTCCTGTTCGGGACCAATACCATTTTCGAGAAACAACCCGCCACCTTCCTCATCGAGGTTATAGGTTTCGCCTGAAACTGGTAGCTTTTCAGGCGGGGTATCGTTGATCATCAAGTATGATTTGATATTCATCTGGATGTCGGATAAAGGTATCCATTTTGAAACGATGTAACTTTCACCTTCGGTTGCCTCATATTCCAGAAAAATGGTTTCATTCCCGGAACGTAACTCCCATTCGTTAGTGCGTGAACCACTCCCCCAATCATATTGGTGGCAGGCAATAACTTCCCAGGTTTTTTCGTGAAAATCCAACAGCCAGCCTTTTTGTAAATTAGCGATGGTCAGGTCCCGCAATGGATCGAATTTGGGACCATCCTCTTTGTTACTTCCAAAAATATTCCAGTTCATGATCAATCACTTTGTTTTTTTAGAGTATAAATGATAATAAAAAAAGAACATCAGGTGTATCAAGCTTTATAAAATTTGATAGCACCTGATGTTCTGAGTAACTTTAGAAAATATAAATCTAGGCACCAGCCGGTGAACCAGCCGCTAATTTCGCTTTTAAAGCAGCCAGCTTATCACCTGCATCGATTTTTTTCGAGTCTTCCAGTGCTGTGTTGATTTCATCATCCAGGGTCTTCGTGGTACCAGCCAGTTCACCATACGCGGATGCCAGTGATTCCTCTTCATCCACTTTGGTTTTCATTTTTTCAAGCATGTGAATGGTTCCGGATGAATCGATGTTCGCTAATTGTTTATTTATCTTTTTCACGGACGAGGCGGTTTTCGCACGGGCTTTTAAGGTAATCAGCTCATTTTCGTAGGTTGAAATAGTCGATTTCAGGCGATTGATATTAGTCTGAAGTTTTTCGACCATTGCTTGTTGACTTTGATATTCTTTATCGGAATGTAGAGCCGCTTTATCATGTTCATCCTTTTTTACGAGGGCTTCCGTTGCGAGACGATCGGCTTCGCCCTGAGAAATTTGTCCGGCTTGTGCCTTTTGAAGTAATAGCATGGCCTTGCGTTCATAATCCTGAGATTGTAATTTATTATTTTCAGCATCTTTCCGCATCCGAATAGCGATGGCTTTTACTTCAGCCAGACTGGTTAACGAAGCTTCTAAATCTTTTTTTAAGTCGCGAATACCCTGTTCCGTCAATTTAATTGGATCTTCTAATTTATCAACCAAAGCATGCGCCTCGGATTGGCCGATTTTAAAGAGACGATTCAAAATTCCCATCTGTTATGACTCCTTTTTTATATAAAGTTATCTTTTATTTGCTAAAAAAGAAAAAATGAATAATTATTTTTTGCTATATGCGAGCAGTTCATCCATGTTCTCGAATAATGCAATTGAAAGTGACTTGATTGAGGCTTCCAGTTCATTTAAATCCAGGTTTTCAAGCTGAAGTGTATCCCGGAAGATGACGGTTTTTCCTTCACTGTCCAGCACGAACGCTCCATGAACCAAAGTTCGGTTCATTTGAAGCAATCGTTTAAATAGATCGCCGGGTACTTTCGGGACAGGCATAATTATTTGTTCGACAACTAAAATCGGATATTCACAGTCGATAACCAGGTTGGTAATTCCATTCGCTTCATCATTTACGATAACAATTTCATCTTCAGGAATTTCGCGTGCTATTTGAAGCTCTAACTCTTGAAGATATTGTTTAATTTTTGTGAAATGGTTTGACATTCAGACCTCCTTATTTTTTGTTAATAATGAGCAATGCTAAATTTGTTTTTCTGCGATGGCTTTTTTGAGTTCATGATAAGCTTCGTTTATTCCCTGAGTAACTTCCTGGGCGATTTTAATTTTTTCAGGGTCCTGAGAATATAAATCCGGATGGTATCTTTTCTGCAACCGACGCCAGGCAGCTTTTATTGTGTTTAAATCTGAACCATAAGGGACTTCCAGCGCTGCATAATAACTGGCGAATTTTGAATTTTGATAACTATTATCATTACGTGAATTTGTCCTTTTAGATTCATTTTCATGATTAAAATTTGATCGATGCCGTTCCTGAGAATAGCGAGTTTTTTTGGGATTTTTTTGTCCGAATAATTCTGTTAATTGAGAATTAAGATGCGCCCGAATAATGGATTGTAATCGTAATAGTAAATTCATAAGCACTTAATCATTTTATTTAATATGATGTGTTTAATATCAAAAAGTTTCCTTGACTTATTTTATTTCATTCTCTATTTGTTGAATCATTTCCAAAATATCGTCCGCACCGCTTTTTTGGGCGAATTCCTTTGCGTATTTCAAGACAATGACCGCTTGTTCCGGCCTGTTTTTCATTCTTAAAAATTTGCTTTCAACCAGGCTAATAAGTGCTAGATATTTTTCAGGATTTTTTTCCGGAATAAACCGGCGGGCTTGATGAATCGCCAATTCCGCCTCATTCACATTCTTTTTCAAAATATAAATTTCAGCTTTGCTAAGTGCTAACATTATTTTTTGGACCAGATCGGTCTCATTTTTAAGCAAATTTTCCAGAGAGTGCCGCTCAATATCCTGCTCCTGCTCCATTATATGAATTGTATGAAAAGCCTTTTGAATCGCTTCGGTCAGTTCCTGATTCTTGAGCTGATGGGCAATCTGTTCAGCTTCCTTCAAGTGATTCACTGCTAACTTTTGATTATTGTTGGTGAATTCACATTGGCCTAAATAAAGTAACGAAAGCGCCAAATTATAGGGCTGGTTCGCCTGTCGAAATCGTTGGATATCCTGCTCTAAAACTTTTATGGCTTTATTTATCTCTCCCTGTTGAAAAAGCTCAAATGGATCATGACTTTCTGGTATTGCTATTGGTATGGAGGTCTTTTCATCGTTCGGCTCGGGTTCAACTAATTTTTCAATTTCATTCTTGAGTAAATCAAGCTGAGATAACATTTGCGAGTGATTTCTTTGTCCATAATGATCCCTGGCTTTTTGAAGGAGCGTTATTGCTTCCGGTTTATTTTTTTCAGCGATGGCAACCTGAATTAAATAGAAAAAGCATACCCCCATTCCCTGGGCATCGTGATTTTCATCCGCAATTTGAAGTGCCGTTTGAAATCTTTCTTTTGCCAGGGTTAATAATCCCAAATTAAGATAATGTTCCCCTTCGATAAATGGTTCAAACGTTTTTGCCATTTTGCTTCCTTTAGTTGCAATTCAAAATTTACCAGCATATAATAATAATATAAAAAAATTCAATAAGTTGCAAGTAAAAGATAAAAATTTTGTTAAAACTGGTTTTTAGCGATTAAAGGGGGAGGATGAAATAAAAAAGCCTGTTACCAGGCTTTCTATTTCAATTTATCATAAAAATTTAGCTCGGAAGCTGAGGTTGAGTTGCAGGGCTATTGGGAGTATTTAAATAGAGTGCGGCTTTGTCGGTATATTCCTTCGCCGCCTTTTTGTCACCGATTTCGATATGGTACAGGGCTAATTGCTGCAAGGAACAGCCAATTCTATTTTTATCATTCAGACTTTCAGCAATTTTTAAGCTTTCATCAAATGCGGATTTGGCTTTTAATTTTTCGCCTGATAACAGTAAAACATACCCGATTTCATTGAGAGTATCACACAGGGCGAGAAAATCATTTTTCTTGCGTGCTAAGGTTAATGATATTTGAAATTTTTCCAGTGATTTTTTTTCTGCTCCACTTTTTAGATAGATGGTTCCAAGCTGAAAATTCGTCTCCATTATGGCGGACTCATCATGAATTTTTTGAGCAATAGAAAGACTTTCGTTAAGCATTTCAATAGCTTTTTTATTATCACCCAGCGCGTGATAGGTCATTCCCATCTGATGTAATGAAATGGCGGTTTCTTCCAGATCTCCCTTCTCCGCAGAAATCGTATAACTTTTTTCGTAATGCTCCAGGGCTGCCGAATGATCGCCTTTTAAAAACAGAACATTTCCTAACTCATGCAAGGTATCGGCATAGGCTTCGAGATCATTTAATGCCTGGGAAATATTCTTGCTCTCATTAAATTTTTCAATTGCCTCGACATAATTTTTTTGGTCGGTATGTAACATCCCAAGTTGATGGAGAATTTTGGCCGACAGGCGTTGATCTTCCAATTCAATTGATAAGGCCAATGCTTCGACATAAAAATTCAGGGCGGCTTTAAAGTTATTTTCAAGATAGGTGATATTACCCAGTTTATGTAAAATTACCGGCTTTTGCTCTGTTTGCTGATAGAATAGCGATTTTTCATAAAATTGTTTCGACTTATTATATTCTTTGGTTTTATAATAGATTTCTGCAATTTGAAAATAGATTTCGCCCAGGGTGGAAATTTCTTTTAATTGTTCAAAGTGCTGTGCACTATTGATAAAATAACGAATGGCATCTGAAAAAGAGCTTCGTTTGAGATAATAAGCTGCCAATTGTTGAAGGGCTTTCGCTTTATCCAATGAAACCGGGAGATTTTCAACCCAGTGCTGAATTTTTTCAAATAATTTTTTATGAATTTCCATTTGATTATCTTCATTCGTTAAAAAACTGAGTATTGAAAGCAATAATTGATTTGATAGACTGCGCTGTTCCATCAGCCAATCTTCCAGTAATAACAGCAGTAAATTTTGATGGTTGGTCTGGAAGAGCGTTTGGAGCAATTTTTCGCCGATCATTTCAGCTTTTTGTTGATTACCGGCTTCGAGATAATAAATACGGGCATCAATCCAATCCCAAAGTTGATTTTCCCGATGTGCCGCGTCCTCATAATACTCCGCGGCGCGATTCAGCGTTGCTGCTTTTTGTTGATCTAACTCAGCTTGATGTTTTGCCATAAAGTATTCGCGAAACTCTTTTTGGACTTTAAAGGCTATTTCGGTTTTCTTTTCAGATGAAGAAATAAATTCCTGAATAATCAAACCACTGTGTACCAATTCTTCAATATAGCTTGAGACGATTTTATAATTTGTACTTCGCGCCTGATAAATGAAATATATTAAATCCAGTGGATGTGGCTCACGCAAGGTACTGCAGGTCAATAGCAAGTCCCTGACATCTTCACTCAATAATCCATCGATAAAGTCAAAAATTTCATTTCGAATTTCGGTGAGCGATTTTGAAGAAAATTTTTCCGACCAATCGCGAATCAGATGTAATTCAGCAGCATATTTGATTAATTTCATCCAGGCTGGAAATTGACCAATCTGTTCCTGAATGCGAAAGAGTTCTGGAACAGTTGGATTGGATGCACTTTCCAATTCTTCCGGATAATTTAAAGCCTCATTATAAAGAATATCCAGATTATTTTCTGAAGCCAGCAAAAAGTTATAGACCTGATCGAATTCAAAAGGCTTCAATTCCAGAAAATTAATTAAATTCCCAAATTCCTGAAATGCCGCGATGGGTTCATGGCTGGTAAAGATCACTTTGGTATTTTGATGAATGCCGGAAATCAGTACCCGAATTAAATTGAGTAAACTGTTTTTAACGTGCGTATAGGTTCCATTATCAGTCAGAATATCCAAATCTTCAAAAATTAAAAGCAAAGAATTTTTATTTAAAGCTTCCAGCAACCACTCGGTCTGTTTGGCTGGTTCATTCAAATGAAGGGAATCCAGCTTTGAATTATAAAATTCGGATTTATTTACCGACGCTGCCAGGTGTGAAATAATTTTATGGGGATATTGATAATCGTGAATATTAAATTTTTGGATATTCAAAAAATTTGATTGTAATTTCAATATTAGTTGATTGATGAATTCACTTTTACCAATTCCGGAATTACCCCATAAATAGATACCGACTTTTTTCTCATGAAATAAATTTTTTTGCGAAGTAGCAAGTTCCTTTTTTCGGATCAGATTTTCCGTGGATTGTTGATAGAAATCCCAGATTCGGGCCACCGAATCACTGTTGGCAGCATTTAAATTTCTGGTAACTGCATAATAATTAACGGAATTGGGATCATTCAGGAACATCACCGGCTTTAATGTTTCAATGGCCGGATTGACTTTTAGCGCTTTCATTTTGGCCTGGAAAATAGCAAAGTCGATTGGCATTTTATTCAATAACGCGACAATCAATTCCTCAAAAAAGAGTAAATTCAATTTATCCGGAAACAAAACCACGGCTGGAATGTTATGTTCAGCGGTTTCATTCCCGGCCTGGATTAACGCTGGATACTCAAATTCTACCTGATTTGCCAGACCACCCAGGATAAGTAATCGTACCGAGAGTAATGATGATTTAATGGCTTTAAAAAAGTTGAAATTAAAAATGTCTTTATTATAAATAATTTTATTACTTTCTGGAATTGTACTCCACAAAATATGTGGTTTGAAATAGGTGATAAATTCCTCAACCTGCTGTGTTGTTGGTTCATACAGTACATCGATTTGCATCTCTTTTTTGGGAAGATATTTGAAAATCGACATTAAATAGCCCGCAAAAATATCTTTGGAAAATTCTTTGCGCTTTTGAACTGTTTGCTTGTGAACAATGAAAAGAATTCTTAATGGTGCCATTACCGGCGAAGAAGTGAAACGAATAATACCCTCAGGAAGCCGGGAAATTGAAATTAAGCTATCCTCGCCCAGAAAATTTTCACGGTCATGAAGCAATTCCCATTGAATATTGGAAAATTCTTTATGTCCGGTTTGATAGCGCATTCGAATACGTGAGAAAAGCTGTTTTTCTTTATTCAGTTTAATGGACTCTTCAAAAGATTTCCCAAATTCATCCTGAAAAAGTAATTGATATAATTCAGAACCATACTTTTTTTGTTCGGCGGGATCAATTGAAAAATTTTTTGTTTTTACTAATTTTTCATGATTTAACAGAAAAGGTTTAATTTCAAAAAATCTACCTGAATGAACCTGGTCCGGGGCTTCTCCACGGTAAATATACGCTTGATTTTGAGTGGTTTTGATAACATGTAAATCAATATCTTGATAATCGAGCATTTTTCCACCTGCTAATTCTCATGAAAGTTCTCTATTATAACATCATATTATTTTTAATTTTGCAATTTTTATGCCCTGTCATCGAAAATTACGATTATCTAAAAAAGTAGCAGGTTGTTGAGGGGCATCCCAAAAAGCAAGAAAAATTTTCGGGATGACTTGAATTTGTATCATCCGGGTGCAGTTGATTTGAGGGTTGTATCAGTGAAAGACGGAAATTTAGTATTCACGATGGGAAGTTTCAAATTTAATATTGCCTTTAAACGGTCGATTTTGGGTAAAATCTGGCAGAAAAAGTGGATTTTCAGAAGATTCACTCTTTTGGGCTGGAAATTGAACGAATAAATTTTTGAAACCTAAATTTTGGGTATATTCATAAACTTTATTAAATTCCTGAGAGGTGATTTTTCGATTCAATTCGGTAAATTTTTGACGCTGAATTGGCGTAAATTGTGACATTAAACTGATTGGTAAATCAGCACCAAATTCAATAAATAAACTCGTTAGTGCATCGATTGAATTTTGTACCTGTCCTGGCAAAATCAGGTGACGAATCAAAACTCCCTGCCGGGCAATTTCTTCTTTTTTGGAATCGATAAAAAAGGTATTTAGAAAGCCTTTTTGTTTAATCATCTCTTCGATGGCTGTCAGTGCAACCTGGGGATAATCGTTTGCATGGGAATATTTTTGCGCCAGTTGTGAATCGCTGTATTTAAAATCCGGCAAATAGATATCAGCATAATCTTCAATCATTTTTAAAGATTGGACATTTTGATAGCCGGATAGATTGAAAACTGTCGGAAGTGTTATTGACTCATTTCGTAATTGCTGCACGATTTCAACACAATAGGGAAAAAAATGATCGGGGGTGACAAAATTAATATTGTGAATTTGTTGCTGGTTCATGAGGATTCTTAGTTTTTGAACGGCCTCACTGACGGATATCGCGCTGCCGAGACCTTCCTGTGAGATCTGAAAATTCTGGCAGAAGTTACATCTCAATGAACAGCCGGTAAAAAATACCGTTCCGGAGCCATTTACTCCCGAAATCGGTGGTTCTTCACCGAAATGCGCTTCAATAGCCGCAATTCGCAATTGGGTGGTTTCACCACAATAGCCACGTTCCCCGCGTGTTCTATCGATGCGACAATTTCGGGGGCAAAGCTGGCAATTTTTGAAGGCATCAAAATTTTTTATCATATTTAAAAAATTCAGTTAAAGCATTAAAAACCTGTTCTGTCGTTCCGCTCACGATTCGACATTCCGGTAGGGATTCAATAAAGATTTTACCATAATACATTTCGATTACTCTTTTATCAAAGATGATAACGGAACCCCGATCGGATTTGCTCCGGATAAGTCGCCCAAAGCCCTGTTTAAATTTGATTGTCGCCTGCGGAACAGTATATTCCATAAAAGCATTGCCGCCACGTTTGGAAATGGATTCGACACGGGCTTCGATGATTGGCTCAGTTGGTACTTTAAATGGCAATTTGGTAATAATCACCGATTCCAGCGCTTTTCCCTGAACATCGACCCCTTCCCAGAAACTATCCGTGCCAAACAACGCTGAATTGGGAACGTTTCGAAATCTTTCAAGTAACTGGTGCCGATTTTCAGAACCCTGTTTTATCGCTGGAATGCCTTCGTTTCTTAATAAATCCTCAAGCTGTTGGTATATCAAATTTAACAACCCATAAGACGTAAAAAGAACAAACGCACTTCCTCTTGAAATTTTTAGCGCCTGAAAAATGAGTTCTTTAAGTTTCCCAGAAAAAGATGGATGTGATGGAAGCGGAATATCCAGTGGAATAATGATAACCGCTTGCTTCTTATAATTAAATGGTGCGGGTAAGATTAATTCTAATCGTCGTATTTTGTTCACCAAATTTAATCCCAATCGATTTTCAAGATAATCGAATTGGCTTAGATTTGGAATTCCTTTTACCGTCAAAGTGGCGGAAGTGAGAACAATGGTTTTAAAAATATCATAAATTGTGCTTTTGAGTAGTTCGGCAACTTCGAGTGGGGAGGAATGCAGCCGGACCAGATGGTGAACATTTCGCGCCACCGCCTCAATCCAGCGTACATTCTCATTGTCTTTTTTAAACAGTACTTGCTCAATTGTATTCGCAGCTTCTGATAAACGAGCTGAACGGGCATCGATTTCAACCTGGAGTGATAAAAGCTTTTCGTCCCGCGATGCCTCAATCATATCCAGCAATTTTATTAATGCAGCAACCTGATTTGTAAATAGCCGCAAGCTCGTGATAAAATTTCTGGCAGCTTCCAACACCAAAGTCCGCCAGGCTTGATTAAGTTGAATGGCTTCAGTCAGGCGAAATTTTGATTCACCAAATTCATTTTCGTCCTTTTCTTTGACAATTTGATAAATCGCTTCCATCATTTCTGAGTTAAGAACATCCAATTCTTCAATGGCAGGAATTAATTTATACTGCACAAGTTCGCGTATTTGATGGGTATATGTTGATGAAAATTTTTTATTTCCGGCTATTTTACTCAAAAGAACCGGCAGTAATCCCTTTTGCTGCCCCTTGATATGACGGAATAAATGACTGAGCATTCGGGCGATTCCCAACCGGGTAATTCCTGAACCAAAATAATTCGTGGCGACATCTTCCACATGATGCGCTTCATCCAGAATGAGCCGATTATAAGTTGGCAAGACCGCCATTTCTCCACCCGCCTGCCGAACGGACAGATCGGCAAAGAGGAGATGATGGTTGACAACTAAAATATCGGCATAAATTGCTTCGCGCCGGGCGCGATTCACAAAACACGCTTTAAAGTGGGGACATTTGGAGCGAATACAGGTATCGCTATCTGCCGCGATTTTTTCCCAGATATAACTGGCAGGAAGAAAATTGAGATCAGATTTACTGCCATCTTTCGAGTGTCGGGCCCATTCAATGAGTTCCAGTAATTCTTCTTTTTCATTCTCCTCAGCCAATAAGCCAATGTCTGAATAAACCTCCTCCACTTTTCGCAGGCAGGCGTAATTACTTCGGCCTTTCACCAGCACGGCTTTAAATTTGACATCCAGCACATCCTGTAAAAGCGGAATATCTTTTTTAATTAATTGTTCCTGTAAATTGATGGTATTGGTTGAGATGGCACAACGTTCTTTATTTTTAACGGCCCAATAAATAGCCGGAATGAGATAGGCCATGGTTTTTCCCACACCGGTGCCTGCTTCGATGATCGCTATTTTGTTTTCATTAAAGGCGTCACAAATTGTCAGCACCATTTTAATCTGTTGGGGCCGAAATTCAAATCCCCCCAGAAGCTTTGAAATTTTTCCACCCGGCGTAAGCAATTCGGAGAGTAACTCACCATCGAGATAATTAATTTCTTCGCTCACTAGTGCTTCTACAACAACATAAATTTCGGTGACATCATTATTTAAAATATAAAAACCGACACCATTATTGCCAAGTTGGGTCGCGACGGCAATATCAGCCTGAGATGGCTCCAATAGTCCTGAAGGATGATTATGCATGACCACGTCACCATATTTGGCGACATGTAAAATTGCCGGAACGGAAGTTTCATTACCTCTGGCAAAAATTTCCACATCTTCGACAACCCGTTGGTGGTTTGTATGGCCAACCAGGTAAACTTCATGCCCACCAGTTTCCATGATATATTCGCGAATCGAATCGATAGCGGGATGTGTTATATATTTTGCGGGCTTTGTTGTCATTTTATCCAACTAGAAGTTAAAATATTTCTTGCGATTTCAAGCGCATTCATCATTCAAGAATTGAATTTTGATAATTGCTGATGCACTATTCAATGAATGAGGCATTGGGTAATTGTACATTAACCAGAAAATATACTACTTTAAAATTTTAAATGCAATTATAATTATTATCAAACTGGAATTCGCACCTGACAATCTGATAATAAAGAACTCACAAATTTTGTAGACTCAAATAAAAATCTTGACAATTCTTTAATAAAATAGTATAATATTGCGTTGAAAAATGAGTGTATTCAAACGGTGAGATATGAAATCTAAAAACATTATTTAGATAAGTATTTGTTTTTTAATGCTTTATTTTTAATAATGTATAAATCTCACTCGCTTTTCATCCGGATGAATTTTTCATTTTAATCCCAAGAAAAATTCCTTTTCATAGCATATAAATTGGCAACGGAATTCTTGGTTGAAGTATTAATCCAGGGATCGAAAATGTATAAATTTAATCTTCATAATTTCGCTCCTTTTTTGATATTGTTGTTGTTCGGCGCTGAAAATTTATCCGGCGCCGATCTCAAAATAACGCCTCCATATTTGTATTTTACAGGAGAAACAGGTTCCCTTGTTAACCGAACCCTTTTTCTGGAAGTCGATTCTTCAATTCATTTGACTTTTATTCCGCTGGATCTCATTGGTTCAGATGAAAATGAAATTTTTCCTGCTTCATCAATAAAATTAGATAATCGGCCTGATTCTTTTTTGATTCATCACTCGCAACCGCTGGTAGTTCAGATTGATTTGCATCAAATTGTACCAGGTGAATATCATGGTCCGATATTGATTCGCACCCCAAAAGGGTCGCATCCAATTCCGGTTAAAATTCGAGTCAAAGACTCCATCTCTTTCCCGATTTTAGTTTATATCATTGGTATCATTTTGGGGCTGGCTGTCCTATTTTTTTATGGACAGCAAAGCGCGCGTGATAAAATTTTAATCCGTTCAGGAGAAATCAGGTCGGTAATTAAAACTGAATCTGAATTAATTCCTCCCTTTCGCGAGCAAATTGATGCTTATCAGGATGAAATCGAATCATTGATACATTCTGAAAATTGGGACGAGGCGAATCATTTCGTCACGATAATCGAGACTCTCTGGAACCGGTGGCGGCAGGGAAGATCCGATTGGATTGTTTTATTCCAGTATCATCTGGGATTAAAACAGAAAATTGAAAATTTAAACTTAAATCGTCGTTCATTATTTTTAATAAAAACGGCTCAGATTGTGGATGAGGTGATCAAAAACGCACCACATCTGGAAAATTCCGCCGTCCTGGCTGAAAAATTGGCTAATGTATCTCAACAATTGAATTTTTTTATTCAGTTACAAAATGAGATTGAAGAGTTAAATCGACTTCGGAGTGATATACCAGGAGAATTTGGTGAACCCTGGCGCGCAAAGATTCTTGAGCTTCAGCAACAACTCGATAGTTTGGAGCCTTTAGCGCAAATTAACCATGAAAATTTACAGGATGAGATAAAGAATACATCCCGCGAATTAAAAAAATTGGTGCATCAACATGGCTTAAAGGTCATTAACCGCAATCATCAGGCAGAAATGACTTCGAGTCGTTTGATGAATCGTGTTCCCCCTTTAATATCGAAAAATTTTTCCCCTGTTAAAAATAAATCTGCTAAGTATCAGAAAATATTTAAATATATTCTGCTTTTCTTGCTTGGACTTTTATTCGGGAGTATTGGCTTTTATCAATTTTATATCGTCCACCCGACATTTGGTGCGAATTTCTGAGTTGATTATTTTTCACTTTTTATCTGGGGATTTTGTATAGAAGTCACGATTTCATCAATTATACCGACAATTCGTCGTTGATAATTTTAAAACGAGCATGAAAGTTCAATTTATTGAGTTTTTATTGCGTGGGTGATTATTCAGATATTTTATTGAGGGAGGGTAAAGCGATGAGTTTAGGACCATAAAAAATTCTGTCCATAATCCAGTCCAAAAAAATTCAGAGGTACATTAAAGTCATGCAAATTGACTGAAAATTTAATCTTCAATAGCAGGAGAACTAAAAATGACTCAGAAAGATGGTGTCTTATCCGCAAAAAATATAAGCTGGCTTTTTTGGGGATGTTTTATTGCCCTGGTAACCACATCGTTCGGCTTTATCATTCGGGCACAGCTCATTGGCGAATGGGGAATCCAATTTGGCCTATCTGAAACGCAAAAAGGTGAAATTTTGGGTGTTGGATTGTGGCCTTTTGCTATCAGTATCGTGCTCTTCAGTCTGGTGATTGATAAAATTGGTTATGGAACATCTATGTTTTTTGCGTTTTTCTGTCACATTGTTTCCGCGATTGTGACGATTAGCACGCCATGGGTTGCCAAAGGTGATTCCAATACGGCTTATTGGATGTTATATATTGGAAATCTAATTGTGGCGCTTGGGAATGGTACTGTTGAAGCTGTTATCAATCCTGCGGTGGCAACAATTTATTCAAAAGAGAAAACAAAGTGGTTGAGCATTCTCCATGCCGGGTGGCCAGGTGGTTTGGTTTTTGGTGGTATTCTCGCTATTTCAATGGGGTCGGCCGACTGGCGTTTAAAGGTTGCGCTTATTTTTATTCCGGCGGTCATCTATGGTTTTATGCTGTTACGTGCCAAATTCCCCGTCCAGGAACGTGTTCAGGCTGGTGTTTCTTTTAAAGCAATGCTCCAGGAAGCTGGAGTTATCGGTGCTATCATTATTATCGTTATGATGACGCGTGAGGTTGGCCGCGTTTTTGAATGGGGATTGTGGACTCAGGTAATTATTGCTGGTGCTTTAATTATCGGCTATGGTTCTTATGTTCGTTCTATTGGTCAACCGCTGTTTATTTTCTTGATGTTGATTATGATTCCACTGGCTACGACTGAACTTGGCACCGATAGCTGGATTACTGAATTAGTGACTCCTATTATGGGTAAACATGCAGGCTGGTTGCTGATTTATACCTCACTCATTATGATGATATTAAGGTTCCTGGCCGGTTCAATTGTCCACCGAATTTCTCCACTTGGATTATTAGCCATTTCATCGGCTATTGCCATTGTCGGCTTACTCTTTTTATCGACGGCAACAGCATTTTGGATTTTTGTTGCCGCAACTGTTTATGGGATAGGTAAATCTTTCTTCTGGCCAACCATGCTCGGTGTTGTTTCTGAGCGATTTCCCAGAGGCGGTGCCCTGACCATGAATACTATTTCTGGTGTTGGCATGTTAACGGTCGGTATCGTGGGGGCAGCTTTTCTGGGAAATATTCAGGATAAACAAATTGATAAAGAGTTATTATCACAGCGCCCGGCAATTCATGCCCAGGTTGTTGGTGGTGAAAAACTAAGCGTTTTTGGCAAATATAATACCATTAATACTGAAAAAGTAGCAACCTTGACATTAGAAGAACAAAACGAATATCAGGCGATTACGGCTGAAGCTAAAAAGAGTGCGATTGCCACGGTAGCTGTATTCCCAACAATCATGTTAATCTGCTATCTTATTTTAATCGGATATTTCAGAGCCAAGGGTGGTTATAAAGCCGTGGAGCTTTGATGTTGCTTCCGTGTATGATGTATCATGATTTTTTCATCAGTTTAATTTTGTAATTTTTCAGGGAGAGACCATAACGGCTCTCCCTTTTTATTTGCAATGAAGGGATTTATAAAGTCAGATATAACCTTAAATAATCCAATAGTGCGTAATATTGTTGATAATATATAAAAATGCTCCCTGTTAATAAGCCGGTAACAATGCAGCAGGTAAAAATGATTTGGTGCAATTTTACAAAGTAAAGCGAGGACAAACCTCGTATGAGCCGAATGAGAAACCAGATGTGGAATATTGCGATAAATAGTGCCAGCTCAAGTGAACGATGCGTCGTTATTAACAATCGATAAAAAATTAAGGATAATGGAATGAGAAAGATATAATTCGAAGCTATCCAGATGCTAAATGTCAATGCCCGAATAAATGAAATCGTTTGATGGAAGAAATAGCTAAATAATTTGGTTAAAAAAGCCTGGAAGACGAAGAACATTATTATTAATATCGCTAAAAAAAAGGTAAAAAGTGCGGGCTCCCAAACTAAAAAAACGAGATAGGTTTTAATCCGTGGCCATGGAATAATAAGATTGAGAAGTTGATCAAAATACAGGTTATTTCGATAATAATAAAAATGGCTGGAAAATATAATTGCCAGTATTGCTGAAATAATACCACTCAGTATTAACGTACTGAAAATTGGAATATTTCGTTGCTCCCGGATATCAGTAATCAATCCATGCAAATGAAAAAATGATCGGTACAGATTTTCTCGCAGTTTTTTTTGACCTTTATAGAAAAAGAGAAAAATCAGAATAATAAATAAACCACTAATAGTGTAAAAAACAGGACATTTTTTCTCAAATTGCGTACATATTATGGGAATGAACGTATTCGTCTGAAATTGTGACGAAATATACTTTGTCGCCAGTCTTTTTTCAAAATTTGAATTTACCAGGCCATACGGCAGTAAGGTTGAATTTTTGATATTACCGGTAAAAAGGCAAGGATTGTTGGCATTGAAATCTTTTAGACAATTAATAAAGACACCATCCACTAATTGATGACTTAGCAGACGTCGTGTTAATTGATTTAATATATACGCTTGCCGGGATTCAAGGTCAATTTCAGCATAATTTATATCATCACCAGTCCAAAGAGGTGAGCTTACTGAAAAAATATAGCTTTTTTCACTATTTTTCGGGTGTTGATCTTCAATTTGATTCATAAAATCAAATTCAACAGGATTCGCAATATCAGTAAATAATATATCGGCAACAGGCGTCATAACCGTTTTTGTAACAGGCTGAATGATATATGAAAACCGAGTATCTTTTTTTTCAATAATTTCTTTTAAGGAATTTAGGAATAAGTTGACATCCTCATCTGCCAGATCAACTGAATTGGAAATTCCCCAACCCAGTATGCAGGGATAAATTTTATCCCGTTGAATAAGTTCTTCCAGGTAAATATGCGCCAGTTCTTTAAATGAAGTGTTTTGGGAAATCGAAGCGGGCATAAAGCGAATTGGAATTTCTTCAAACACATAAAGTCCGAGTTCACTACACAATTTTAAAAAATAAGGGTGAGCCGGATAATTCATGACCCGGATGGCATTGGCACCCAGTTCTTTTATAAATTTACACTCCTGTTCCATTGCCTGATAATTGACCAGAAAACCGGTGTCCTGGAAATTTTCATACCAGCAAATACCTTTGAGCTGATTTTCCCGCTTATCCGAAGTCAAATTTTTTCGATGCTGATGATAGTTGATCAATCCAATCGATAAGATGAGTTCATCAAGTAATTCTGGTCCGGATGATAACCTTATTTTTAATTGATAAAGATTGGGTGACACGGGTGACCAGTAGCGAGGATTTTCGACAGGTAGTAAAAAGGTTATCTGTTTGATCATTTTTTGACCGATAGAAACCGATTTGTCGGTATTCACCTGGAGAATTTCAGAATTTTCAGATGTTTCCAGGAGAACATTTATCTTGAGATCCTGACCAGATATGAATGTATCATTTTTTATAATGGGAGTAAATCGATATTGATGAAGATTCAACCTCAGATCAACGTAGCAAAGATTGGTATCAGATGATGATTTAATTTCATAATTAATATTTTCAAGTGATAGCAATGGGACAAGCTGCAAAAAAATTTCACGGAAGATACCACCGTAATTCGGCAAACTCATCGGATTGTGTTTGAGCGGAATGGTACCGCGTGTATCCAGATGATTGCTAACAATAATTTTAATACTATTTTCTCGTCCGGCATGTATTAATGAATGTTCAATATCAAACGAGAAGCTGGTAAATCCACCCTGATGCGTGCCAAGAAATTTATTATTTATAAAAATGGAGCAACGATAATTAATACCCAGTGCGATAATCTTATATTGACAATTTTTATATTCCTGCGGAATGGTGAATTTCCGTTCAAAGGTAACAATTCCCTCGAAAGTGTAAATCCCTGGTACTTTTACGGCAATCCATTGATTAGAATTTTCAGTTACCGCCATCCACTCGCCGCATAAATTTATCTGTTTGCGAATAGAATTGGTTTGATACTCCCCGGCATCTATTTCAGCGTTAGCAAAAGATGTTGAACCAAAGTAGTTCGATTTCAAATCAAAATTTTCAACGGACAGAAGCTGCCTGGCCCCTGAAAAAATTAAACAGAACAGGATGCAAACGAAAGGTTTCTTTAAAAATTGCATAATGATTTGACTCTGAAGATTTAAAATAGCTTTACTTTTAAAACTTTTTTATTTATAATCAAAAACTAATTTGATATTTTTACCATGCGATGGAAGGGCTTAAGAACATGAAACGTAGCTTGATAATCGGAACGGCACTTTTTTTACTAATTGGCTCGCATTTTTTCTTTAAATCGAAGACGACGCAAATCCAGCATTCAGGACTGAGAATCGAATCTCCACCTTTTGTTTTGAGTGGTATCCCTTTCGACATAAATTTAACAGTCCTGAACGAGAAAGGTCAGGTTGATTCCCGCTGCCATGAACCAGTCAAACTGGCAAAGGTGTTTATTTATCAAGAAAATCAGATGAATTTTCTTGATTCGACCTTGAGTTTTAACAATGGAAAGTTACTAATCAAAAATCTTGCCATGAATTCTTATGGAACGCAAAACCTGAGAATTAAATTAGCCAACCAGGAAGTAGAGAAACCAATTCGCGTGATACCGGGCTTTTTCAGTTTATTTCCACCATTTCTGGCAATTATGTTGGCACTGGTTACTCGTCAGGTGATTATCGCCCTTTTTAGTGGAATCTGGTTAGGGGCGACAATTATCATGAATTATGATCCCCTCATGGGTGTTTTGCGTGTTCTAGATAAATACCTTATTAATTCGCTCGCAGATACTTCTCATGTACCAATTGTCCTGTTTAGTATGACATTAGGTGGAATGGTGGGAATTATTTCGAAATCAGGAGGTACACGCGGCGTCATTGAAAAAATTACCCGATTTGCCAACAGCCGCCGCGGTGGACAAATAACCAGTTGGCTGATGGGAATTATTGTCTTTTTTGATGATTATGCCAATACGTTGATTGTCGGGAACACGATGCGTCCTTTTACGGATAAAGTCGGTGTGTCGCGTGAAAAATTATCCTATATTGTCGATTCAACGGCTGCACCCGTTGCTTCTTTTGCCCCAATTTCAACCTGGGTTGGTTTCCAGGTTGCATTAATTGCGGAGGCATTTAGTAAATTGCAAATTAAGGACGATGCCTACCTGGCTTTCATTCAATCGATTCCCTATGCTGCCTATAGTTTGCTTACCGTTATTTTTGTTTTCCTGGTCGGAATTTTACTTCGCGACTTTGGACCGATGCTGAAAAGTGAAATCAGAACTGTAACTACGGGAAAAGTTTTACGAGATGGCGCGGTTCCATTGTTAGATTCTTCGGGATTGGATGTCGATGTCCCCGATGACGTTCCCAAAAGGTGGTACAATGCCATCCTGCCAATTATGACGGTAATTGTCGTCACCATAATTGGCTTATACTATAGTGGAAGAAATGAATTGGGTGAACTGGCGAATAAATCAACACTCTGGGATATTATCGGTAAGGCCAATTCATTCCATGTTTTAATGTGGGCATCATTTTGGGGCGTCATTGTCGCTATCTTTTTAGCTGTTGGGCAGAAAATATTGACCATTGGGGAAGCGATTGATTCATGGCTAAGTGGTGTGAAATCAATGGTGCTGGCAATGATTATATTGGTTCTCGCCTGGGCAATTGGTGACATCTGTGAAGATTTGATGACCGCACAATATGTTATATCGATGACACATTCGATAATTTCGCCGTCACTTATGCCTTTTATTACTTTCATCATCGCTGCTTTAATTAGTTTTTCAACCGGAACTTCCTGGGCGACCATGGCTATCCTGATACCGATTGTAATTCCCATGTCTTATCAACTTACAACTAAGGCCGGATTAGCCCCGGCGCTGTCGAATTCAATTATCCTGGGGACAATAGGGGCTGTGCTATCGGGTTCTATTTTCGGTGATCACAGCTCACCCATTTCAGATACGACCATCATGTCGTCCATGTCATCTGCCGTGGACCATATCGATCATGTTCAAACACAATTACCCTATGCCCTAATGTCCGCTGTAATTGCTTGTGTTTCTGTTTATATTCCGGTTGGATTTGGTTTTAATGTTTTTTGGGGATTGGCTTGCGGGATTTTGCTTTCTATTGTCATTTTATATATGTTTGGTAAAAAAATCCCACCCCTTCATGAATGAAAAATCAATTTCAGAAATAAAAAAAGGTCGTCTAAAAGACGACCTTTTTATTTTCAGTTTTAACTGATTAATCTTTTGGAATTGAATATTTCTTCATTTTAAAACGCAAGGTGGCTTCCGGGATACCTAATACACGCGCTGCTTTGACCTGATTACCACCATATTTCTGCAATGACTTTCGAATCAGATGGGTTTCAACTTCGGAAACGATTCCTTTCAGATTTCGTGGTTCCAGAAAATCTAATGGATGACGTTTAATTTTAAATGGCAAAAATTCAGGCGATAATTCACCTTCCGGTGACATCATGACCAGATTATAAGCAGTATTTTCGAGTTCACGAATATTACCCCGCCATTCATATTCCAAAATAGATTCAAAAATTTCGGAAGAAACCGCCGGAACCTCTTTATTACTTTCAACACAGAATTTTTTCAGGAAAAACACAAAGAATTCTGGGATATCCTGTTTTCGTTCACGCAATGGTGGAATTTGAATCGATAATGTATTTAAAAGAAAATACAGGTCTTTCCGAAATTTGCCACTCTCGATGTCCGCATTCATATCATGATCGGTAGTGGAAATAATACGAATATCCAGATTGATATTATCTTTTCCACCCAGCCGGCGAAATTTTTTATCGCGTAAAATTTGTAAAAGTTCGTATTGAAAATCACTATTCATTTCTGAAATATTGTCTAAAAAGAGAATACCCCGATTCGCTTTCTCTAATAGACCGATAGTACGCATCATGGCGTGATCCTTCTCGGTATCTTCACCATAAATATCGCGTTTTTCAATTGTTTTATCTATCGCCGCACAATTGATTTCAACAAAACCGCGATTGCGACGATTACTATTGAGATAAATTTGTCGTGCTAAAAATTCTTTCCCGACACCGGTTTCTCCCAGAATGAGAATATTTCCATCAACCTTTGATAATCTTTTGATGGCACGTCTGAGGCGCTTGGCATCCGGGCTACTTCCCACGATATCGTCATCTTGCAACGTATTTAAATATGAACGATTTTCATCATTATTTTCCATTATTGCTCTCCCAGCTTTTAATAAAATTTGATAAATTTAACAGCGATAAATATGATTATTAAAATATATCAATTAAAAATGAAAATTATATTGCCGAATTTGTTTTGTTTTACCGTTTCTGTATTTCACTTATTTTCACGATTTTAAATTGGTTGTAAATGGGCGCTTAGTTTGCGAATAGTTCAGAAGTAACTCCATTAATATAATCAATAAAATACAAAAAGTCAAGTATTAATGATAATAATTTACGTTTTTTGGCAATAGACGAGGATTTTGAACCTGCAAAATCGAGGGATGAATTGGGATCGGGCACGGTTTTAATCATTTATGCGAGAGAAAGTGAATTTTTTCCCCTTCACAATGTCTCCAATAAATTATTATCGTAAATTTTTGCTGATATTTAGTACCGGCAAATCATTGAAAATTTTTGAGCATTTCAACCTTATAGCCGATTTGAAAACTACTTTCAACTCAATGTGCATTGCTATACAACAGCAGCGAGCGATTTAACAGATTCTCAGCGTCCTGGAAGTGTTTCGGCGATTCCTGAAGAAAATTATCCCGTGATAATTTAACTTTAAAACGACCATATTCACCCCAAATCCGATACGCAATATTGCCTTTTATCAAGAACTCTAAATCCAATAAATTTTCCTCAATTTGCTTCTGAGTAAAAGGATAATTTATCTTCGCGATATGATTTGACAGGACGGTTAACAGATTTGAATCCAACTCAAAATGCTGGATAAAATCATCAAGTTTTTGATAATTATTTCGGTCGGCGCGCCCGGACAAAAATGGGTTATCTGATGATAAATATTCATCCACTAAAATATCGAGGAACTGATTTTTATTCAGGCCATAGAAAAATAGCTGTTTTAACTCTGGTGAAATTTCGTTTTGAGTTGATTGAAGTGGAATGTCGGGCGTTATTCCACCTTGGTTCGATAGTAAACGACCTTGTATTGTTTTAAAGGTTTTTGTGTTCGCAGCAAGAAAATTTCGAATACTATCATTATAGGCTTCTGCATAATATTGATCTTTTGTTTTTTTTCGATAATCACGCTGGAGCATTCTTCCACTTGGGGTATAATAGCGGGCAGTGGTAATGAGTAAAGCTGAATTATCGGGAAATCGAATTTGTGATTGAACCAAACCCTTTCCAAAGCTGGCTTCCCCGATAATTAAGCCGCGGTCCCAGTCCTGAATCGCACCCGCCAAAATTTCAGATGCACTTGCCGAGCCATGATTCATCAAAAGTATCAACGGCAATTTCGGAAAAGGCGCCTGTCCAGAGGTGTAAAATATCTCATCGGAATTTTCAGTGCGGCCTTTTTTAAAAACAATTTTTCGCTTTCCGGGTAAAAATAAATCTGAAACTTCAATCGCCGCCGACATTAATCCGCCACCATTATCCCGTAAATCAAGAATTAATTTTTTCATTCCGGCAGATTGCAGTTTTTGGATACTGTTATAAAGTTCCAGGCTGGTGGAAGCCGTAAATCGATTCATTTTAATATAACCGATTTCATTGCTTAATAAGTATGTATCTTCAATACTTTTAATAAAAACCTGGTCCCGAATGAGCGTATAATTTTTTGGCTCGGGCCAGGAATGTCGTTTAAGCAGGATTGTGACTTTGGTACCGGCCGGTCCTTTTAATAACGAAATAATTTCACTTTGCGGTTTATGCGCTATTGCTTCTCTATTAATTGCCAGAACTTCATCGCCTGGTAAAATACCTGCCTGTGCCGCTGGTCCGTTTTCGAGCAATGACATGATAACTATCCTGCCATTGATAACATTATAATAAATTCCGATTCCGGAAAATCCTTCAAAAGATTTATTCCATGACTCAAATTGGTCGCGTGACAAATAATTCGTGTGTGGATCAAGATTCGCCAACATCCCGCGAATGGCCTCATCGATGAGATCCGTCGGATCAATCGGATCGATATATGATTTTTCTATTTCTCTTAAAATAAAATTGAAAATTTTTATTTTTTCATTTAAATTATCGCATTGTGCTGACAGATTCGTTGGAAAATTGCCAATTGATAAAAGGGTGATAATGATAAAAGATAGCCATCGGTTATATAACTTGATTATAGACACCAAACCTCCCTGTTTCAAAATCCTTATCAGATAATTAATTATACATCAATCAGTTATCTAATATTATCATTTCACCTTTAATAAGGCACAATTCGTGCCATTATGAAAATCAACCAATTTATGGGGTGATAAAAATTCGGGAACTCAATTGGAATTTTTGACTTTAATAGTTGTTCTATCGGCGACTACTTTAACCTAATTTATTATCAAAATCAGGAAATTGTTTATGAAGCACAAATTAATAATACGAAGTCAATCAGGACAGCAGGAACTGGAGATCCTTGATGGGACTACCATTATGAAAGCCATCGAAAAGGTGGGCATTTCTATTCAGACACCATGTGGCGGAAACGGTATTTGTGGAAAATGTCAGGTTCGTTTGATCTCTGGAAAAGTTGATCCAGATTTAGTAGAGGATGGTTTTGTTCTGGCCTGTCAGACTAAAATTACGGCCGATCTCATTATTGAAATACCGGAAAAAAATATTCAGCATAAATTGAAGATTTTAGAACGGGGTATTCAGCGGTCTATTCAAATAAGCCCTGTAATTAAAAAGTTATATCTTGAGTTACCTCCTCCATCGCTTGAGGATCAACGAGCGGATCTTGAGCGGATAATGGAGGCTTTTCAGACGGTTCATGGTTCGGAAATTACCTTTTCAAATGAAATTTTATCCACAATTCCGGCAGCCATTCGCGCTTTCGATTTTAAAGTTACCGTTGTGATGCATCATCAGCAGGTGATTGCTATCGAGCCGGATGATACTCGCTCGTTCCTCTATGGTATCGCCGTTGATATTGGAACAACGACCGTCGCTGGCCTGCTGGTTGATTTGACAGATGGTGAGATTCTCGCATCGGCTTCCAGAACCAATCCACAAATCGTTCATGGCGATGATGTGGTCAGTCGGATCGATTTTGCAGAAAAATCAGAGGGATTGGAAAAATTAAGTACCGAGATCCGGGAATGTCTGAATTCAATAATTCAGGAAGTGTGTTCAAAAGCCCAGGTTAACTCGCTGAACATTTATGAGATAACTATTGCCGGCAATACAACGATGACGCATCTTTTTCATGCGGTTCCTCCTGGAAATATCGCCCGGGCCCCCTATGTACCCGTTTTTTCCCAGGCAATCCTTCGAAATGCCGGCCAGCTTAATTTATCGATCAATCCACAGGGATTGGTTTATACCCTGCCCAATATTGCCGGATTTGTGGGGGCGGATACTTCTGCTGCGATTCTGGCTGCCGGGATGCATGTTAACGAAAAAGTCGTACTGCTTATTGATATTGGAACAAATGGAGAAATTGCGCTGGGAAATAAGGATAAGATACTTGTTTGTTCCACCGCTGCCGGCCCGGCATTTGAAGGTGCACGATTATCTTTTGGCATGCGAGCAATGAAAGGGGCAATTGAAAGGGTTGAGATTAATGAAAAACTGAATTTAAGTACTATCGGTAATCAAAAACCGACGGGTATTTGTGGAAGTGGCGTTATTGATTTGTTGGCTGAGTTATCGAAGGTGGGTGTAATTGATGAAACGGGTCAACTGGTTTTGCCAACCGATTCGGCGATAATAATCTCTGATGATATTAAAAATAGAATTCAGGCTGGTGATAAAGGAAACATTTTTGTTCTATCAGATAATTCTGTTTCTCAAAAAATTTATTTAAGTCAACGTGATATTCGGGAAATTCAATTGGCCAAAGCGGCGATATGGGCTGGCTTTAATGTTCTGTTATTACTCTATCCATTGGAATTAGCGAAACTGGACACTGTTTTGTTAGCCGGTGCCTTTGGAAATTATATTCGCCGGCAACAAGCGCGCCGAATCGGACTCCTCCCCAACTTGCCTGACGAGAATATTCATTTTATCGGGAATGCAGCCATTGAAGGTGCTTTGCGTGTTCTTCTTTCAGCGGATGAGCGTTTGACGCTGGAAAAAATTGTTCAGCAAATTCAGTATGTTGAATTATCAGGAAGGTTGGATTTTCAGGAGAATTATGTAAGTGGAATGATGTTTGAAAAAATCGATTAAATTTCATGTTACGGAAAAAAAACTTGCTTGATGGTGCATAATTACTTATATTTGTCAGGTGTTTTAAAACAGGTTAAGATGATTAAAAAAAATTAATGATCAATAAATATTCATAACTTTAGGGAGTATTCAATGGAAAATGAATTCGAAAAGCTTTTAGGGCATCAGGAGATAAACAAGCAATTTATCGAAAAGCGAACCATTTTTTTATGGGGCGAAGTGAATGATAAATCTTCTGAAGACATAGTAAAAAAATTATTATATTTCGATAGCGTTAAAACTGAAGATATTCGACTTTTTATCAATTCACCAGGGGGATCAGTTACGGCTGGTATGGCAATTTATGATGCCATGCAAAATATCAATAGTCAGGTTTCGACTATTTGTATGGGACTGGCCGCGAGTATGGGAGCGTTGTTACTGGCGGCTGGTGCTCATGGAAAGCGATTTTCCTGGCCACATGGTCGTATCTTAATACACCAACCGATGATTGCCGGTGAAATTATTGCACCGGCGAGTGATATAAAAATTCACGCCGAAGAAATGCTGAAAACCCGCGATGTCCTGAATAAGATTCTGGCGCAGCATACAGGTCAATCACTTGAAAAAATTGAAAAAGATACGGATCGTGACTTTTTTATGAGTGCTGAAGAAGCTATTAAATATGGTATGATTGATAATGTGATTAATAAATTAGGATAATGGGAAAAATATTTTGGACACTCATTTCTGGGTGTCCAATTTTTTCTTCATTTTCACCGTCAGCATCAATTTTTCTTAAAACCAAACTCTTCTGTCTTTAATGCTTTTTAAACGGCTTTTTGAAATGGCAATGTAACAACTTGTGAAAAATCATACCTTATTGAATCTTCCTGTTTGGTTTTTCAATTTTATAAATTATCATTCTGAAAAGAATTGATAAACTTTAATATTAAATTTTTCGTTGCCTCAACGCCATTTTGGTGCGTCCGTTCCACCCCATGCGAGCTGCTAATACCCGGACCAATGAGGGCTATCCGCAGATCTAGTCCGGCGCGAAGTGCCTGCGAACCATCACTACTATAATAAGGAAAGACATCCACGACATAAGGAATTTTATTTTTTTGAGCGAGCACGGTCAATTTTTGTCGCATCTCATAATTATACGGCCCCATATTATCTTTGGCACAAATTGAAACCGCGGTTTCCGTACCTTCAACGCCTTCGCCAACCACCCCCATATCCGTTACCAACATTTCCTTGACCGATATCGGAATACCGGCGTTTGCCCCATGTCCAACTTCCTCAAAAACTGAAAAAAGAAATCCTACTTTTTTCACTTTGATTTCATCATAATGATTCATTAAAATATCATACAGAATTCCGGCACAGGCTTTATCGTCTAAAAATCGTGATTTGATAAATCCAGTTTCCGTATATTCAAAGCGGGGATCGAAAAAAATAAAATCACCAATGCTGATACCAGCTTGTTGTGTCTCGATTTTTGAACAGGTAATGATGTCGATCCGAATGTGCATATTTTCCATTGTCCGCTCAGTTTCCGCAACCTTACTGTTGGCGTGTGCAGCCGGATTATTGAGTAGAAATGTCCCGCGAATTGTTTTATCCGATTGTGTTAAGATGGTCACATATTCTCCCTCAAAACTGGTGGGTGGCCATCCGCCGACTTGCGTAATTTCCAGCGTACCATCCTCATGAATATATTTCACCATTCCACCCAGCGTATCAACATGCGCGGTGATTAGCAATTCTGGATTCTCTGTCGTGGAAATTAATAATGCCCCTTTGTTGGTTCGACTTATAAAATATGGATGCCGTCGAACTTTTGCTTCCAGATAATTGACGATTTTTTGGGTATATCCACTGGGGGATGGAATATTTACCAGTTCCTCAATGTATTGTTTTGACATGTCCGGACTCCTGTTTTTTGTTCACGATTTTTATTTGAATAACCTGCTAAAGGAAAATAAATAAATGGCATTTAAAAAATGGTCGATGTTACGAATAGGGTATATTTTTTGCATTTGTTGAATTGGCGAATTTTGTCTTTAAAGTCAATATGGAAAGTAAACCTTTCATGATTTGAAATATGAATAATTCATCACCACGGATCATCATGAAGTGGATGAAAATAATTAAGAACTCATAAATGTTCGATCAAGATAATCTGTTACTAAAAGATACAGCAAAGTTGCCTGATTTTCCAGTGAAAAATGAGAAATTCCGAATTAATTTAATTCAAGCAACTGAAGAATTTGAGGCATTAAAAGTAAATTGGGAAAAATTGTTTGAATTGGCGAGTCCAAAATCAATTTTCCTGACCTGGGAATGGCTTTTTACCTGGTGGTGTCATTTCGGAACAGGGAATAAACTGCTTTTAATAACCGTCTGGAATTTACAAAATCAGTTGGTTGGGGTGGCGCCTTTTTATTATCGAATAAAAGGTTGTTTATTGCCTGACAAATCCATTCATTTCCTTGGAAACAATGCCGTTGCCAGCGATTTTTTGGATTTTTTAATTGTGGCTGATAATCGTCAGGAGATTTTTGGACAAATTACGCAATATCTCGAAAAACTGGAGTGGGATTATCTCGAATTAAATGATTTAGCAACAAATTCTGAGACATTAATTTGGCTTAATGAATGGTGTCAACAAAAAAAATATCGTTTTTTTAAAATCCATGATGAATTTTGTCCTTATATTTCGCTTACCCAAAGTTATGAAGATTATCTGGCTGGCCTGGGGAAACGTACCCGCCGAAATATTCGAAATTTCGAACGACGGCTCGAAAAAGATTTTCAGG
This sequence comes from Caldithrix sp., assembly GCA_020722815.1. GTDB lineage: Bacteria > Zhuqueibacterota > Zhuqueibacteria > Thermofontimicrobiales > Sulfurfontimicrobiaceae > DYKB01. Next base: position 209,290 of record DYKB01000001.1, read on the forward strand.
TAAAGTTTAATTTATGGCAGCAAAATTCCTTACCCGATAATTTAATAGAAGCGACGGTCCAGTTGCATGAATTAAGGCAGAAAAATAAAGGACAATATTCACCCTTTTTAGAAACGGACATTCAGTCCTTTCATCGGGATTTGGTAGCCCGTTTGGTTCAAAAAAGGGCAATTGTTTTTAATTTTTTGACTTGTGGCGAAAAAATAATTGGAATTTTATATCTCTTTGATGACAGGGAAAATTTTTATCTGTATCAGGGAGGGTATGATCCGCAATTTATTCCATCGAGTTTGAATATTACGCAGGTGATGATTGCGCAAACAATCAAATTTGCCATTGAAAATGGACGCCATAGTTATCAATTATTACGCGGCCAGAATGATTTAAAGAAAAGTTTTTCCACACAATTTTTAATAAATTCGACTATTCTGATGAGTCGAACGGCTTCCGGTCGATTGGAAATATTAAAAAGGTCGTGCCGGAAAAAATGTAAGGCGATAATGAAGTTCATCATCCCATCATCCTATCGGGAGCGACTAAAGTTACTTTATTTAAAAAATAAATAATTATACAACATGAAAATTATTCGGAAAATTAAATATAAATCGAAATATTGGGGTAAAACAAAGTTTATTCAATTGGCGGCGATTCGTTTTTTACAGAAAATAATTTATTGGGAGTGGTTGTTTTTTTATATAAAAGATATTTCCAATGTGCAAAATGTAACTCAAATTTCAAGTGTACCCATTAATTTTCGGAAAGCGGAAGCTGCTGATATTCTATCAATTGATCAGATGCAATTTCCATTAAATGAGAATGCATTGAAGGAGCTAAAAGATGGTTGTGAGTGCATCGTTGGTTTATGGCAGCAGCAAATTGTCTATTTTGCATGGATAAATTATCGCCAGATATTCGAACGCACGGTCATGAATTTTAAATTATCCCCAAACCAGGCGTATGTTTATCGCGTTTTTACGCTACCAGCATTTCGTGGCTTTGGAATTGCCAGGAGTGGCTATCAATTTTTATTTGACTACCTGAGTAGAAAAGGCAAAACAGCGTGTATCGTCGCCGTGAACCTTGAAAATCGACCTTCAATCCACTCGATTGTTAAAAGTGGATTTGAGAGGTTTGGTCACTTGATTTATTATAAAACAGGAAACAAGTCGAAAATTTTTTACACGAACTTATCGAAAATTTTCAAATGAATTGGAAAAAATGGTTAAAAATTTTTATATGTGGATTTTTATATTATAGTAAAATTGTGGCACTGTTCAGGCACTTTTATTTAAAAAACCAGGGTGCTATTTTAGCGTATCATCAAATATCAGGGGAACAATTGGAAAAGCATATTGACTATTTGAAAAAATTTTACAACCTGATATCCTATCAAAAATTTATTGACCATTTATCACAAAATAATCTCCCCCCCCATTCGGTGTGTCTGACTTTTGATGATGGGTACCGAACCGTTTTTACCGAGAATTTACCAATTTTATTAAAAAATAAAATTTCTGCCATTGTATTTTTAGTTGTTGATTTGTTAAATGGTGTTCCTGGTGCCTGGTGGGAGGAACTTCGATTTGCGATCATTTCAACTCAAAAGCCAAAAATTGTATTTAATCAAAAAGAGTATTATTTAAAAAATCAGACACAACGCGAAAATGTGTATCAGAAGCTGTTAAAACAGTTAAAATCACTTCCGCAACAGGAAAAAATGACCGAATTAGACGCGTTGCTAAATCAGTTGGAAGTTCATCGCGGGCGATCCAGCGCAATTTTTATGAATGTCAACGAAGCCAAACAATTTATTGAAAATGGGATGGAGGCCGGTTCGCATACGATTTCGCACCCGATTTTAAGTGAGATAGGGACAAAAGATTGTGTGACTGAAATTAAAGTTTCCAGAGAAAAGCTCAATCAGATATTGAATTATCAAATCAGGCATTTCAGCTATCCGAACGGGGCAGTACATGATTTTAGTCCTGAGAGTGTTGAAATTGTCCGGCAAGCGGGATATCAATCGGCGGTGACTCTAATGCCGGGTAAAAATAGTAGTGAAAGGGATTTACTGCAATTAAGAAGAATTGAAGTTGGTGACGAGAATGGCGTTTCAGTATTGGCGACGAAACTGGCCGGTTTATTTTGGTAATCCTGAAGAGGTTTTGTAAAGGTAATGGTTAAAGATTGCTTAAAAAATTATACATTTTATTTACTCGTTCTGTTAATATTAGCGTTTGTAATACGCGTAGTCTATTTACAGAGCGATACTCCCTTGTGGCACATGTACACCGATGAAGGGTGGAAAACGCTGGATGCCCGAACTTTCATCCTGACAGGAAACTGGAACCTCGCGCCCAATACATCGCCGTATTATTTGTTTCTATTTCCAATTTTCACAATTGTAGAGGTCGTGTCTTTTTTGCTTTTTGATATTGGCTATATACAGGCGCGGATTTTTCCAATTTTTTGTGGTTTATTAACAATTTTAATAAGTTATAAAACGGTAAAAATTCATCTAAAAGGCTACTGGGGGCTTTTGGCAGCGTTCTTTTTAAGTTTTAACTACTTTTTTGTGATGTTTAACCGATCCGCATTGGTAGAAAGCCCGGTTATTTGTTTGATGATTTTATCACTTTATTTTTTTGTGGCAGATGGAAAAAGAGCCGTAAAGTGGTTCTGGTCCGGTTTTATTTTCTTTTTGGCGTTGATTACTAAATTGTATGCCATCATCATATTTTTCGGTTTCATTTTCAGTTTCCTGTTTTTGTCCAAAACAAATCGTTTGCGAGAAAATTCTCGGTTTTCACCGGTGTTTTCCTGGTTTTTAGGACTTGGAACTGCACTTGTTAGCTGGATTTCACTATGGATCCTCATTTTCGATTGGCAGACTTTTTCTGAAGTCGTGACTTTAAATACGAATTTATTTATGGGTGCGTTCAATATAAAATTGCAAGGCGGAAATTATGATTCCTCATTACGATTTACAGAGCTAATTTTCAATTATGATTCAATTTCTGTTTTCTGGATCTGGTTGTTTTTACGATTCAGCGCCCGCCTTTCTCAAATACACCAACTATTTGTGAATACGCCGATTATTAGTCTGCTAACCGGATTTTATTTTGTCTGGTTAATTCAAACACCGCGTCGGCTGGCGCAAATAAGTGTATTGGAGTTCTTTGCTATTTGCTGGGTAATAATGGGCATACTTATGGTTGGGCTGGCGCAATTTTCCAGTTTTCATTATACCATAATTCTGGTGCCGGCTTTTGTGATACTATCGGTCGCTTTTGTCAAAAATATGAGCTTCCCCCTGTTTTCGCCTGATTTATTATCGCGATTTGGGGGCATTATCATCATCTTTTTTATGCTGCAACAGATATTCTATTCGATTTTTCTGTCATTTGAGAAAAAATGGCTTGGTTCATTACCGCTTCAAAAGTGGACGCAATACTTTAAACTGGATTTTTTAATAAAAAATTATTTTGCGAATGGAATTTTACCCGTTTGGCATAATCTTACCTTTTCAGAGATGTATGATTTTATTCAACCAATGATCATCGTTTTAAGTGCCTTTTTTGCTATATGGATGATGAGCTATTGTTTCGCTTTTCTGAGAGTACAATTTTTTTCAGGTTTCACTTCGAACGTGTTGGTTAAAATTTCCAGAAAACAAATTATACTGGTGATAATCGGCGTGTTCCTTTTTTATAATGGAATTCGGTTTTATGATTTTTTCAAATCTATAAAATATACCCAGATTGAAGTTTCTCAGGATATTGCCCGCTTAATGCCAGAAGAAGGGAGTTTGACCGGGGGGGAATTTTTGTTGTTTAATAAAAAAATAAAAATATTCCATCATCATCTTGATCCATTACTATATCGAAATGAAATTACACATATTTTACAAAACATATATCATCCATTTTATGGAAAATTATCACTGACGCAATTCTGGAAAAATTTTCCCAATGCGCGTTTAATTAAACAATATCAGATTGAACATTATTTATATAACTTATATCAAATTGAGTATACACAAAATAATGCAATCACAAAAACAAAATAAAACGACCGGATCGCAAAAAGTCCTGCTGAGCTTGTTTTCAGGCGTGATTGTTGGTTTAATGATAATAAAGCTGCAATGGCAGGTGGTTGTTTTTATCCTGGTCGGGATTTATTGCGTGCTGGTTATTCGTAAACCGCTGTGGGGGATCCTGAGTATCCTGGTAGTTACTTCAAGTATTTTTGAAGAAGGGACATTACCGGTGATAAATATTGGAATTGGAAATTTTCATATTGTGGATCTGGTTTTGCTTTTTCTTCTTTTTTTAATCATCATTAAAATGATGTTGGGACAGATTACAACCTTAAAACATTCGCCACTTGATTGGTTCCTGGTTGCCTTCTGGCTGGCAGCCATAATTGCCCTTTTCGTGGCCGTTTTTCGCTTTGGGGTGCCGGTTAAAAATGCTTTAAGTGAATTACGGATAATTACGTTCTATATGGTGTTTTTTTTGGTTACCAATTTAGTCAGAACGAAGGAAGAATTAAAATTACTCATGAAAGGCGCGATTGGTTTGGCGTCGGCAATTGCTATTTTCATGTTGGCACAATCGATTCTTGGAGATTCTTTTTCGCTTGTTTCCGCTCGGGTGGAATCACTTTCTACCGCGGGGGTTGTTCATGAATCGGTTATCCGGGTCATTACACCTGGCACGAATTTAATTTTTGTAACGTTAGTCACCTCATTAAGCATTTTGATTGTATCGCGATTTAAGAAAAAACAACTATTTCTATCAATTAATATTGTTGTGTTGTTTGTTGGAATTATACTTTCATATAATCGAAATAATTGGGTTGCTATTATCCTGATGGTGATGATTCTATTTTTTATTGTTCCAACCCATAGCCGCATCAAAATTATTTTTGGAACGAGTGGAATTGTATTTATTGCGTTTCTTGTTGTTATTTGGGCGGGGATCAATAATGGCCGTTTAATGGAATATTTAAATTCAACATCGGAAAGATTTACATCACTTTTTAACGGAAACGATTTATACGAAAAAGATACACTGCTGGATCGAAAAATTGAAAATGAATATGCTTTTAAAAAAATACGAAGTCACCCCCTATTGGGAATCGGACTGGGAAATTCATACCGCCCGTTTGAAGAGTGGAATCCAAAGATTAATTTGTATATTCATAATGGCTATTGGTGGATTTTGATGAAAACCGGTTTTCTGGGATTTATTCCATTTTTACTGTTGGGCATTAATTTTCTTTTACGTGGATTTTTAATGTGGCATAAAACAGCGGATGAATTTTTACGCGGGATGGTAATCGGAAATACACTGGCCTTTTTAGCCCTGTGCATTAGCGCAACGGTCGCCCCCGTTTTTATGCAATGGCAAACCTCGCCGGTGATTGGTATGATATTGGGTTGCAATGAACTGAGCTATAAATTTAATGAAGCCGAAAATGAAAATTCTTTATTATAGTGCTGCCGAAGAAATCGGTGGCGCTGAAATATATCTGGAGCAGCTTATTCAGGGATTGGACTCGCAACGGTTCCATATCACGTTGCTGGCAAGTGCGACACCCAAGATTGAGCCCTGGCTGGTTCGATTGCAGCCCAGGCTTGACAGGATTATTAAAACAGAAGCTGGAAAATTTCATCAACCTGGATTTTTAAAGCGACTGGTAAATTATTTTAATCAGGCGGATGTATTGCATCTTAATTTGGGTAATCCTGTTGGGTATAAATCCGCCCTTTTGGCCGCCAGATTGTCTCGTACGAAACGACAGGTTGCTACCATTCACCTGGCTGGTACTTATCCACAACCGGAGAGTATTAAGCAGGTCGTATCGAGAAAAGCCTTGAAATTTTTTTACAAAAGTATCGATAGCATTATCACTGTTTCAGAAGCAAACCGGAAGCAGTTGACAAATTATTTTGAATTATTCCGGGACAAAATTCACGTTATCCATAATGGAGTTCAGGTAGATAAATATATAATGGATGAAAATCCTGAAAAATCCAGAATATTGTTAAATTTTCCAATTCAAAAGAAATTAGTTGTTGTTGTTGGGCGGCTTCATGAGCAAAAAGGACACAGCTATTTAATACATGCTGCCCGAAAAATTATCGACACGCTACCAGCATGCCATTTTGTTTTTGTTGGGGATGGTGAGTTACGTGATTCGCTCCAAAAAGAAATCGGACAATTGGGATTAAACGATTATTTTACATTTTCAGGATTTCGGACAGACATTCCACGTATATTAAATGCGATTGATTTGTTTGTTTTACCCTCACTCGATGAAGGACTTCCGTTGGTGCTACTTGAGGCAATGGCGGCTGGTAAACCGGTCATTGCGACCAATGTAGGCGGCGTGGCAGAATTGGTTCAAAATAATCAAACGGGGATTATAATTCAACCTGGCCGAGTTGATGAAATTGCGTCGGCAATTATAAATCTGTTAAAATCTGACAAACAAATGAAAATGTTCGGAAATCAGGCTCATGAATATGTTTTACAAAATTTTAGTCAGGAAATGATGCAAAAAAAAACGTACGAAAATTATGAATAGGTCAAAATGCGAGTTGTCATCGTGGCGTTTGCCTATATGGAATATACCATTGAACTGGCAAATGCCTTGGTAAAAAATGAAAAAGTCATGTTAATTATCCCGGAGAGCAAAAGCCGGGATTTACTTGATTTAATTGATCCGCGGATTGAAAAGGTTATAACACCTTTTCCGCGGCTTCGTAATCCCATGAACTTGTATTGGGTTTATCGAACAGTTCATAAAATACAAAAATTTAATCCGCATATTATACATTTTCAGGGTGGTTTTCTCTGGTATACAGTTGCGTTGCCATTACTGGAAAATTATCCGCTGGTAACAACAATCCATGATGCCAATATTCATTCCGGGGACAAACCGTCCCAAAAAATTGCATTTTTTCAACCGAATACACTGGCGGCATCCTATTCAGCAAGAGTCATTGTGCATGGGGACCAAATCAAACAGAATTTTTTAAAGCTAAATCCAATCGATGCGGAGAAAGTGGTCATTATTCCCCATGGTGATTTTAAAATTTATAATAAATGGAAAAAGGATGATGTTCAGGAAGATGGTAATTTTATTCTCTTCTTTGGACGAATATGGAAATATAAAGGATTGGAGTATCTCATCCAGGCGGCGCCACAAATTGCACAGGAAATTCCGACTGTGAAAATTATAATTGCCGGCGTTGGGGAGCCGATTGATCCATATCTGGAAATAATTCAAAATCCGCAAAATTTTTTAATTTATAACTACCATGTCCCAAACGAGATGGTCGCCTGGCTTTTTCAAAAGTCGGCCCTGGTTGTATTACCTTATATAGAGGCCTCTCAGAGTGGCGTGATTCCATTGGCTTATTCGTTTGGAAAACCAGTTATCGCAACACGCGTGGGTTCAATTCCGGAAATTGTGGAAAACGGGATTACCGGCCGGATTATTGAACCAATGAGTTCAGTTGAAATTGCCAATGCGGTGATTGAATTGTTACAAGATGCGGATAAAAGAAGAAAAATGGGTCAAATGGCATATACCAAAATTTGTCAGGAGTTTAGCTGGGAACGGGTTGCCCGTTTGACGGTTGAGGTATATGCTGCCGCCTGGAAGGCTGTGAAAAATGTTGAATTGCCATTGGATGGAAAAGGAGAATAAATTTTATGGTGATGAATCAACCTCATGGAGGGAGGTTAATGAATCGCTTGTTACAAGGAGAAGAACGTCAGGAAGAATTGAGTAAAGCAAAAAATTATCCATAAATTTATATAGAAGATAATACAGTTATAGACCTGGAATTTATCGCCAATGGGACCTATAGTCCTTTAGCTGGTTTTTTGAACCATGATGACTACTATTCTGTATTGCGGCGGTTGGAACTGACCAATGGACTTTGCTGGACGATTCCGGTGACCCTCAATGTGAGTTCTGACGTGGCGAAAAAGAGTAAAATTGGTGAAAAAGCCAAATTAATTGATCAGAAAAATCGATTGATTGGCATAATTGAAATCAGTGAAAAATATCAGGTAGATTATGAACTGGAATTGCAATTGCTCTATCAGCCCCCGCGTGTGAACTCGACCGCACTGGAATTATTAAAAAAGCGAGGGGAGGTAGCGCTTGCGGGTGGTATTGAAAATAATAATTTGGGGGGATTTTCGGAATTAAATCCACAATTGCAGCAGTTCAAATTTGATAATGATTAAAAAATTCAGTTGATAGGTGGGTCTTCAAGAAATATTGGCTGAATCAAAATAAAATATAAAGAAAAAAGTATCTCCTCGAAAAAGAAGGATGAAAGTACCCTTCGACAAGCTCAGGGCACGGTAGATACCATTGGCTGAGCTTGTCGGATCCTAATTCGCATTGATTATGGAGAGGATACGAAAAAAATTTAAATGACGTGTGGAAAGAGTAATTAAAAATGAATAAAAAAGTCTGTGTCATCGGTTTGGATGGGGGCACTTGGACAGTTTTTAAGCCTTTATTAAAATTTTTGCCAAATTTGCAGCAGCTTGTTGCCGCGGGCGTATCCGGAAATCTTAATTCAGTGATTCCACCGGTAACCGCTCCGGCCTGGGTTTCATTCGCAACCGGTAAAAATCCTGGGCGACACGGTATTTTTGATTTCCGACAATTTAATCGCATGGATCATCAAATTCAATTTAACAATTCCAGCAGCGTTCATTCCCCAACGATTTGGCAATTGATGAATCAGGCCGGAAAAAAATCCATTACTTTGAATGTACCACTCACTTATCCGATTTCGCCAGTAAATGGCATCATGATTTCCGGGATGATGAGTCCGGGGGCAACAGGTAAGATTGAAGAACGTATCTGTCTTCCGAAAGAAATAGCACACGAACTGAATCAACAATTTCCTGATTATCGACTTTTTGTCAGTCAGGATGTCTATTATAAAAAAGGCCTGGATGCTTTTCTGCTGGAAGTAAAAAAAGTAACCCGGGCCCGCGGTGAATTAGCGCTTTTTCTAATGCAGCATTATGAATGGGATTTTTTTATGGTTCATTTTCAGAACCTGGATTCGGTTCAGCATGCGCTTTGGCCAGTTTTAATGGAGATAACTGAAAATCCAGAAAATTTCCTTGAACATCCACTTTTTGATTTTTTGAAAACATTAGATCAAATAATTGGTCAAATAAAAGAAAAGCTGGATCAAACAACGACTTTAATAGTTTTATCCGATCATGGCTTTGGGCCATTAAATAAATTGTTCAATTTAAATGTCTGGTTACGTCAGGAGGGGCTACTCTCTTCCCGACGATGGGGGAAGTTTTATAAAATATTATTGAACCAGCTTTATAAGCCTATTCGACTGGGATATCGACTTAAACTGGAGCGATGGAATGCGGTGAATATGGTTTTGAATCGATGCCACCAAAATTTAAATCGAATTATCCAGCGAATTGATATTGACTGGGATAAAACCAAGGTTTATATCTTGCCAGGCCCTTTTATTTTTGGTCTGGTTTATTTCAACCTGTCCCGCGCGGACAAAAAGTATCAAATTTTAAAAGAGGAAGTGATTCAAAAAATTTCAAAAATTCGTGACCATGAAACAGGCGAATTGATTGTAGAGCAGGTTTTTGATGTTGATAAAATATATCGCGTAGCCAAACCCGACATTTCACCGGATATTATCATTCAGTTTAAGCCAGGTTATATCAGTTTTTCAGATCCAAATGGAAATGATGGGGGGAACAATTTAATTTTGCCGGCGATGCGCGACCGGGGAACGCATCAGGTGGCGGGAATGGTTATTTTTCATGGGGAAACAATTAAAACGAATACCCTGATTGATAACGCCAAAATTATAGATTTATTACCGACAATTTTGGCTGTTTTGCAAATTCCAATTCCAGCCGATCTCGATGGAAAAATTCTAAAAGAAATTTTCCGGACACCTGAAAATTTGGAATGTGTTGGTGGTATCGAAGCAATACCTGAAAAAATGACAAATGAAAATTTTCAATATTCTGCCCAGGAGCAGGAGGACGTGGCCAATCGGCTGAAAGAATTGGGTTATTTATAGTATAAAGTAAATTATAAATTTTTATCCTCGTGAAACAACGAGAATAAATTTTACTTAAAATACGACACGATAAAATTTTTACGATATTATTACAGGGGGACTGAAATGCAGAAACAACGGGTGTTAATAATTGGACTGGATGGTGCCACTTTCGATTTTGTAAAACCGCTTATAAATTCTGGAAAGCTTCCGAATTTAAATAAAATAGTGCTGGAAGGCGTTTACGGAAATCTTGAATCAACCATCCCCCCGATTTGTGCAGTAGGTTGGGCTTCATTTTTGACAGGTAAAAATCCAGGGAAGCATGGTGTTTTTGACTTTTTCGAATTTAAGAAAAATGCTTACAAAAAACAGGTGATCGATATAGATTCTATAAAAACAATAACGTTATGGGAGATTCTTGAACGACACCATAAAAAAATGATTTTTATGAATGTTCCGATTATGTATCCACCGAAACCGATTAATGGCGTAATGGTATCGGGTGCTTTGACACCACCAGGGAAAAAGTGTGCATTTCCCGAATCGTTATCGCGTGAACTTTATCGGGATGGATATGTGGTTGATGTGGCCTATAATTATTTCCCCAAATTGGATCAATTCAATCAAAGTATTAAGGACGCAAGTGCCAAGCGTTTTGAACATTTTTATCGGTTGCTCAACAAAACCAATTGGGATCTGGCGATGATTGTTTTTGAAGGAGTTGAACGGCTACAGCAAGCCGTCTGGGAACGTCCGGATTTGATTGAAGAACAATATATCGAATATGACCATTATATTGGTAAGTTCCTTGAGGAAGATGCAACGATTTTTATTGTTTCTGATCATGGATTTACGAATGTAGAAAAGAAATTTTTTGTGAATGAATGGCTATCGGATTTGGGGTATTTATCGAAAGCGATTAAGGTGGGTGCCCCTTCTATTCCCGAGTTTATTGAATTCCAGTTCGGTAAATGGCGGGAAGAAAATCCGGCTATTCGGGGCATATTACAATTAGGCGGATTTACCAGTGATAAAGTCCGTTCAATCTTTCCGGACTCTGTTGGATTATTGTTAAAGAAATTTATTCCGTTAAAATTTAAACAGGTACTTCCAAAAGAGCATTTGATTATTAATTGGAAAGATACGCATGCATATTTAAGTTCCCGATTTTCCAATGCGATTAACATCAACTTAAAGGGGCGCGAACCAAATGGCATCGTTGAACCAGGAAGAGAATATGAAGAAATACGAAATCAGATTATGAATGAATTATATCGCCTGCGCGATCCTAAAACTTTTGAAAATATTATTGATTGTGTTTATCGGGGAGAAGATTTATTCCATGGTCCGTATGCTGCCAATGCACCGGATATCATTTTTATCCCTCAAAACTATGCTTATTCAATTGAACCTGATAAAAGAGTAGAAAAATCAGTTATTTCGACCTCCAGAGACCATGCGCCGGTACTTTCTGCCAGCGCACCCAATGGCATTTTTATGGCGTCTGGGGCGAATCTGGCTGTTGGGCGTGAAATGTCAAATCTAAAAATCTGGGATATTATGCCGAACATTTTACATTTATTAGCGATTCCAATTCCGGATGATCTGGATGGTAATGTCCGACACGATATGTTCAGGAGTGATTGCACGCTGGCGCATAAAGAGGTTGAATTTGACACGTCAAGTCAGGATTATTGGCTGGACCATGATAATCTGGACGAGGAACATTCGATAACACAGAAATTATGGGAGGCTTCAATTTAGATTTTCATTTAATGACTTTTAAAATTTTGAAATCCGGCTAAATGAACCTGATAAGCTTTTCGTGCTTATCAGGTTTTTTTATTGCTTTTTTGACGAAAAATTGTTATTATGTATCAACCATTTTAGAAAAATTTATTGTAATTTAAGCCATAATCTGTCCGTATTTTTTCCGAATTAACAAATATATTTGGAGTCGCTGTTGGTTACAAAAATAGAAATTGGATTCAAATCTGAATTTTTCGATGCCTATAGTGAAAAAATTTTAAAAGATATTCATGATTTAGATTTGAAACAGATAAAATCAGTTACTGCAAATCATGTATATTATCTACTCGGTGATTTATCGCTTGAGCAAATTCAACCCATTTGCCATATCCTGCTGGTTGATCCAATAACACAGGAATATTCGATTAATTCACCTTTACGAACCATAGCTGCCGATGAGCGGATGGTTGAAATTACCTACAATCCAGGCGTGATGGACCCGGTTGAAGAAAGTACTCAGAAGGGAATCCGGGATCTGGGGATTCAACAGGTGGAGAGAGTTAAAACAGCGATTCGTTATTATCTAACGGGAAATATTAATGAAGCTGAAAAATTGATGATTATCGATAAGATTCTCGCCAATAAAGTGATTCAGCACGAAGTACGACCGAACGAAGAAATTTTTGCTGATCCCAACCTTTATCATTTTAAGCGAATTGAAATTGATTTATTGCAAGCTGATGATGCGAAGCTGATGAAAATCAGCCAGGAAGGTCAGCTATATCTCAATATTGAAGAGATGCTTACGATTCAGGCTTATTTTCGCAAGCTGGGTCGGCAGCCAACCGATGTGGAACTGGAAACACTGGCGCAAACCTGGTCTGAGCATTGTGGGCATAAAACATTTCGTGGCCGAATTCAAACCGAGGAAGGGGTAATTGATAATTTATTAAAACAAACCATCATGAAGGTCACACAAACGCTCAATAAGCCGTGGTGTGTTTCGGTTTTTAAAGATAATGCCGGAATCATTACCTTTGATGAGCAGTTTGATGTTTGTTTTAAGGTTGAAACCCATAATCACCCTTCAGCCCTGGAACCCTATGGTGGTGCCAGTACAGGAATTGGTGGCGTTATTCGTGATCCAATGGGAACAGGACTTGGTGCAAAACCGGTTCTCAATACCGATGTCTTTTGTTTCGGCCCACCTGATTATCCATACCAAAATTTACCTTCCGGTACCTTACATCCCAAACGAATTTTTAAGGGCGTTCATGCCGGTGTTCGTGATTATGGAAACCGCATGGGAATTCCCACTGCCAATGGTGCGATACATTTTGATGAACTCTATGTTGGTAATCCGTTAGTATTCTGTGGAAATGTTGGTCTGCTGCCGGTTGGCATGACGGAAAAAACAGTGGTTCCGGGAGACGTGGTCATTTTAGTGGGGGGCCGAACCGGAAGGGATGGTATACATGGCGCGACTTTCTCCTCGGCTGAATTGACTTCCGAGTCGGAAATTATCTCCAGTGGCGCGGTTCAAATCGGAAATCCTATTACCGAAAAGAAAATGTTGGATACGCTGTTACAGGCGCGTGATCTGGGACTTTATCGGGCCATTACGGATGTCGGCGGTGGTGGATTATCTTCAGCGATTGGGGAATTGTGTTCGCAAACCGGTGTTCGGGTTCATCTGGAGCGCATTCCTTTAAAATACAAAGGGCTGAGTTACACAGAAATCTGGATTTCAGAAGCCCAGGAAAGAATGGTTATTGCTGTTCCTGTCGAGAATGTTGAAAAAATTTTAAAACTATTTGCCAATGAAGATGTCGAAGCGACCGTTGTTGCGGATATTACGGATAACCATAAATTAGAGCTCGTTTATCAGGGAAATCTGGTTTGTGAACTTGAAATGGATTTCTTGCACGATGGATTCCCCAAACTGACGCGAAAAGCAACCTGGAATCAACCCCGATTCGATGAACCTGATTTTGATGATCCATCTGACCTGACGCCGTATCTCCATCAAATTTTAGCCGCCTATAATGTCTGTAGCAAAGAGTCAATTATCCGTCAATATGATCATGAAGTGCAGGGAGGAAGCGTCTTAAAGCCACTGCAGGGTGTTGATGAGGATGGTCCGGGCGATGCCTGTGTTTTCAGGCCGGTTTTGAATTCATATAAAGGGGTGGTAATTTCCAATGGATTCAATCCAAAATATGGCTTAATTGATCCCTACGATATGGCTGCTTCTGCCATTGATGAGGCCGTTCGACAGATAATTGCGGTGGGTGGCAATCCTGAAAAAATTGCCATTCTGGATAATTTTTGCTGGGGAAATACGGATAAACCAGATCGATTGGGTGGATTGGTTCGGGCTGCACAGGCCTGTTACGATATCGCGCTGGTTTATGAAACGCCGTTTATTTCCGGAAAGGACAGTCTGAATAATGAATATCAAGTTAATGGAAAATCGATCTCCATTCCACCAACCCTTTTGATTTCAGCGATGTCTGTAATGGATGATGTTCGTCAGGCGATCTCAATGGATGCAAAGAAACCCGGTAATCTGATTTACGTATTGGGTGAGACGAAGAATGAAATGGGCGGATCGCATTATTACTTTGTTCGGGGATACATGGGTAATACAGTTCCAAAAGTGGATGCTAAAATTGGTAAAAAATTAATGGCTGCTTTAAATCGAGCCATGAAAAAAGGTCTGGTAAAATCCTGTCACGATTGTTCTGAGGGTGGAATCGGCGTCGCGGCGGTGGAAATGGCTTTTGCCGGTGGAATTGGAATGAAAATTAATCTGAACAGAGTACCGGTTTCGGATGGCGTCATAAAAAATGACATTTTGCTATTTTCAGAATCCAATTCACGTTTTCTTGTTGAAATTGCCTCGGATGATCAAAAAGCCTTTGAATCGATGATGCAAGGAAATGTTTTCGCCAATATCGGTTCGTTGATTGATACCGATGATTTTATTGTAGTAGGCCTGAACGGACATGAGGTGATCAACGACAAAATTATTCATTTTAAAGAAAGTTGGCAAAAAACTTTACGCAATTTTTAATGTTTGTTTTATAATTCCAGAAAATTCAAAAGGATTCAAATGAATAAAGTAAAAGTAATCGTTATTCGTGCCGCTGGTAGTAATTGTGATGGCGAAACTGTTCATGCTTTCGAAATGTGTGGCGCTCAGACAGAACTGGTTCACATTAATGAATTGCTCCGTAAGGAAAAAGATTTGCATGAATTTCAAATTTTAGCCATTCCGGGGGGATTTACTTATGGTGACGATATTTCTGCAGGGAAAATACTTGCAAACGAGTTTAAATATCTTATTACAGAAGAACTGAGGAAATTTACTGGTGAAGGTAAGTTAATAATTGGAATTTGTAATGGTTTTCAGATCCTGGTAAAAGCTGGTTTATTACCCGATTCAAATCTGGCACAAATGGAACCCGACACGACTTTGTCATTTAATGATTCAGGCAAATTTGAGGATCGGTGGGTTTATTTGAAACAGAACACGAGTAGTCGATGTGTCTTTTCTCAAAATTTACCCGAAGTAATCTATTTACCGGTTGCCCACAGTGAAGGAAAATTTATTTGCAGGAACAAACAGGTTTTAAAACGATTAAAAAATAATGGACAGATTGTTTTTCAATATGCTGATGCCACTGGTGCTCCAGTTGATTACCCGGGAAATCCAAATGGTTCGATTGAAGGAATTGCCGGAATATGCGATGTGTCGGGACGTATTTTAGGACTGATGCCGCATCCGGAAAGATTTGTTGTTCCTTTTCAGCATCCACGATGGACACGGGAAGGAAAAAATTTGCAGGCAGATGGGCTGCAAATTTTTAAAAATGGCGTTGATTATGCATCGAAGAATTTATAGTCATTCGGTCCAAAGTAAAGAATATATATATGTATCCATGAAAAATTATTTGATTAACTATTTTTTAATCGATAGTTGAAACAAAGTGAAATATGAATCAAATCATCATTCAAATTGTCAATAAATTTAAAAAGGATCTTATTCGGGATTGGGTTGATAAAATTTTAGTTATCCCTGGAACTAATTATCAAAAACGCCCGCTTTCGGAAATATATGCCTCGGTTGAAGAGGGAATGTTAGCGTTTATGGATATTTTTGAGTCTGATAGTTATCAACGCCTGGATGAATATCTCCAAAAAGTTTGTGACTCCCGAATAAATTTGGGATTTACGATTCATGAAGTCACCCAGGCGTTAATGCTTGTCAGAGAAGTTTTTTTCCCCTATATACTGGATTATTGCAAAGATAATTTTTATGAAATTAAAAATGTTTCGGTCGAAATTGATCGGGTGACGCGATATTGCGTCGGTAAATTCAGTGATTTGTTCGCGCAGGGAATGAATCGTCGATTACAATTAAATCTTGAAGAATTAAGGGAACATGAAAACTTTGTACACCAGCAAAAGGTGAAATCCGACCGGAAGGTGAAAGTCATTACCAGCCTTAATGAAAGTGTGCAATTGATTGTATCGACGCTGGAACTCGATAAGGTTTTGAATTATATTATCGAAAGAGCCTGCGATTTGATGGCTACGGAAAAATGTTTCCTCTATAAGCTGGAAGAGCCCGGTCATCAATTAACGCTCCTGGCCAGTTCCGGGTTTGGCGAGCGCGATAATTCTAAAAAAAAGCAAAAATTGCCATCTGGAAGCAATTTCATGGAACTGGTAATGAAGGGCCGGCAGGTGCGGGCAATTTCGGATATTAATACTATTTTAGATGGTAAAAATCGTATTTTCAAGAGCACATTGAGTAAATTAAAACTCCAGGCGATGATTGCTGGCCCTTTACTTAACCAGACCGAAATCGTCGGCGGACTGGCCCTTTTTTATCCGGAAAGCCGTGTATTTACCGACGAGGATATTTCCCTTTTTACGACATTTACGAATATTGCTGCCATCGCAATAGAAAATGCAAGACTTTATAAAAGAAGTCAGGAAGCTGCAATATTAGAAGAAAGAAATCGATTAGCCCGGGAAATTCATGATAATTTAGCGCAAGGATTAACTGCCATTGTTCTTCAACTGGAAATTGTCGATATTTTACTCACAAAAGATCCTGGCCGAATTCATGCCGAAATCGAAAAGGCCAAGCTTCAGGCGCGACGTAATTTGCAGGAAGTGCGTCGTTCAGTTTGGGATTTACGGGCCGGTGCAACCGAAACACGCTCGATCCAGGATATGATAAAACTTGAAATTGACCGGTTTAAATTGATTAGTGATATTAATGTTCAATTCAAGCAACCTGATAAATCACAAGCGCTTCTTCCAGAGGCAAATTCGCACATTTTCCGCGTTTTTCAGGAGTCTATCAACAATGTTTATCATCATGCCCAGGCGCGAAATTTATGGATTAATCTTGAAGTTGGTAATGATTTACTAACGTTAATAATTCAGGATGACGGGATTGGTCTGAAGAGTATTGAAGGAAAAAATGTTGATGTAAAAAAAGGTTTTGGTTTAATGGGAATGCAGGAAAGAGCACGGATTTTAAGGGGAAATTTGGAAATTTCCAGTTCAGAGGGGAAGGGGACTACCGTAACTTTAAAAGTTCCACTACAAAATTGGCTGGATAAACCATCTGCTCGTCCCTAGAAAATTATCGGTGAGGAGAATCGAATGGGACCAAAAATTAAAATTGTAATTGCTGACGATCATCCAATTGTCCGGGAAGGACTTACTTCAATTTTAAATCTTCAAAATGATATGGAGGTTGTCGCAGAGGCTTCCGATGGTTTAGAAGCAATTGATATGGTGAATAAATATAATCCTGATCTGGTTTTGATTGACTTGCGAATGCCCAATTTGGGAGGAGCTCAGGCAATTCAAAAAATTCGTGAAACAAATGAGCAGGTTAAATTTATAATTTTAACCACATTCGCCGATGAAGAAAATGTATTTGAAGGCGTCCGAGCAGGCGCCAGAGGCTACCTACTAAAAGATACCCTGCCGGATGAACTTATCCGGGCTATTAGAAGAGTCAATAATGGTGAATCTTTAATTGAGCCTTCCATGATGACGCGGGTATTGGATCGTTTTAGTAAAGTGATCCAGAAACAGGAATTCGCTAATGACTTAACGAATCGGGAATTGGAAGTCCTTAAATTATTGGCAGAAGGCGCCAGCAATAAAGAGATCGCCGAAAAATTATTTATTTCCATAAAAACTGTTAAAACACACATTACACATATATTCGAAAAGCTTGATGTTAAAAATCGGACAGAAGCTGTTGCCAGAGCCCATAAATCCAAATTATTTTAAAATGAATTAGTATCAGCACAGAAAGGCAACGATGTATTATTTTTTCAATGTGAAATTTTGATATCCTGATGGCGTGTTAATTTTGACTTGTGGTGTCTTGAGCAAACTAATCAACATATAGACAGTGATGTGGATAAAATGTGGATAACTTATTCATAAATTGTGGATAATTGACACTTCAAACTTTTAAAAAGAACTTCAGAAAAGGTAAAATTTATTAAACCATATTTAGCGAATAAATTGATTCTTCATACTACATTTTGATGGTTGTTTTAATATATTATTTTTAAATGACTTATCGCAATTTTAAAAAAATGTTTATTTTAAAAAATTTTAATAAAAATGGCTATCTGTTTGATTTTCAATAAAACAGACGGTTAAAAATTTGAAAAAATTTTTAAATGACTCCTGTTGATTGATTAATTGAAGTGTTGGTATAGTGTGGATAACTTGTGGAAAATTATAAATTAGTTTGTATTTACTCGGATATCGTTTCAAGTTGTATCATAATTTCATGGACATAAATTTTTAAAATCTTTGATTGATTTAATTTTAACTGATGGGAATGAATGTTCAACCGATTACTAGATTTGTCGTTAGATAATATAATCACATAATATGGAAGCTAAAAAACAGTGTTTCTCGATAAATTACAGATAGTTGGATTTAAATCCTTTGCGAAAAAGACTTCATTTCAGTTTAATCGTGGAATTACCGGTATTGTTGGTCCGAATGGTTGTGGTAAAAGCAACATTGTCGACGCTATAAGATGGGTTTTGGGTGAACAAAAGGCTGGTACCTTACGTAGTGAGCGAATGGAAAATGTAATTTTTAACGGATCTCGTCAGCTCAAGCCGTTGGGGATGGCAGAAGTATCCATGAATATTAAAAATACAAAAAATTTGTTACCGGTTGAATATAGCGAAGTTGTTATCACCCGAAGACTCTTCCGGTCCGGTGAAAGTCAATATCTTTTAAATAATAATGTTTGTCGGCTGAAAGATATTCTGAATTTATTCATGGACTCCGGAATTGGATTTGATGCCTATTCTGTAATTGAGCTAAAAATGGTTGAATCCATTATCAATGGACGCCCGGAAGACCGGAGAAAAATTTTTGAGGAAGCTGCCGGCGTTACCAAGTATAAACAACGCCGATTAGCAGCCTATCGAAAGCTGGAAAATACTGAAAAAGATTTATTGCGAATGCGGGATATTATTACCGAGGTGCAAAAGAACGTTGATTCACTTGAACGCCAGGTAAGAAAGGCCCAAAGATATGAAAATTTATTAGCTGAATTAAAAGACCTTGAGTTAAAAACTGCCAGCTATCAATTTTCCATCATTTTGGATGAACTTGATCCGATTATTGATAATTTTGAAAAATTTCAAAAAGATCAGGAAAAAATTATTGCAAAATTGAATCTCTATGAAGCCGATGTTGAGACACTTCGAACACAACAAATCCAGATTGAACAAAAATTAACAGCGGCTCAACAAAAACTCAATGATGTCAATTCCCGTATCCAAAAACACGAAAGTACCATCGCTTTAAATCAGGAACGGATTAAAGCAATTGATGAGAGTAATCAGCGCGATGAATTGGAAGCCAACGATCTGGGACAGCGGAGAGAACGACTTAAAATCGATACGCAAAACCTTGAAAAATCAAGTTCTGAATTAAAAGAAAAAATAAGTACTGACAAAAAATATTATGAAGAAAAAAATTCAACCCTGAAAGAAAATGAAAAACAGCTTACTGGAAAACGAACGCAACTAAAAATCCGCGAACAGGAACACATACAAAAAATCGAAGCCATTTCAAATCTATCCAGGAATCAGGAGCGCCTGAAAGTTCAACTGGAGCATCAACATGGACGCTTGACAGGTTTGAAAATCGAAGAAACAGCGTTAAACCAGGCCAATGAACAGGTTCAAAAAGAGATTACTGAAAAAGAAAAAAGTAATCTGAAAAATACCGAAGATTTTCAGCGAAAAGCCTATGATCGGGAACTGCTGGAAAAACAAATTTCGGAATTAACCACTAAAACTGAAGAATTAAAGGAAGAAATTTTTAATGACCGAAATCAGGTTCAGCATCTTGAGAATCGCATTCATCTGCTTCGACAATTGCGTGAATCGCTGGAAGATTATCCCGAAGGTGTTCGTTATCTCATGCTCGAAAAAGGAACGCAAAATGGCTATCGCGGGGCACTTGCCGATCTCATTTCTGTTCCGGAAGAGTATCGTCTGGCAATTGAAGTTTTTTTAGGTGAATCATCTGTTTCTCTCCTGACCGACTCCGCAACCCAGGCTTTTGATGGAATCAATGAACTCCAAAAAAACAAAAAAGGCTTTGTATCATTTTTTCCTCTGGAAAACTCTGTTTTAAGTGTTGACGGGGATAAAATTTTGAATTCTCCTGAAATTATCACCCGAGCAGATCAGGTTGTTTCGTTTGATAACAAATATGAAAAAATATTAACAGGACTTTTTAGTCGATGTTACATTGTAAAAGATATACATTCAGCTCAATTACTGGCTCAACAAAATTCTCATCAAATTTTGAATTTTGTAACCCCCACTGGTGAATTGGTGACCACCACAGGAATGATTAAGGGTGGATTACGTTCAGAAAAGCAGACCAGTCAGGTTGGACGGGGTGATGAACTGTTAAAGCTTGAAAATCAGTATGAAGCCTTATTGACGAAAATTCAGCAAAAAGAACGTGAACGCGAGCTAGTTAATCTTGAAATTGAGCGATTGTCTGAAAATCGGACACAATTAATTAAGCAGATACAGGGAATGGAGCAAGAAAAAACTCAATATCAAATTTCATTGGGCCAGCTTAATTATCGGCAATCCCAAAATTCAGAACGCTTGAACCGAATTCATGAGGAACAGATACGCCTTCAAAAAGAAATGGCTGCGTTTGAAGCCGAACTGACCAGTTCCAGTCCTGAAATTGAACAGCTTGAGTTACAAAAAAGTGATTTCGAGAAGCAATTGGGCGAAATGCGAACCCAATTAGCTGAATTTGAGCAACAATATGAGGCTATTGCCAGGGAAGTTCATCATTTAAATTTGAATCTGGTTGAGATTGAGGGAAAATATTCGAATATCGAACGTGAGCGAAGTCAAAATGAAAGCCGGATAGCAGAATATAGCCGAACGATCGAAAACAAGCTCACCAATGTCCAACGCGGAAAAGATCAAAAAATTATTCTCCAAAAAGAAATCGACCAATTTGATCGGGAGTTGGAATCGGATTTTGTCACACAAGAGGAATTGGAAAATATTGTTCAGAAATTCGAAACCGAAAGAAGCGAAGTTACACGCAAATCGGATGATTTAAGTCGTTTATTGAAAGGGCTGTATCATGATCGCGATCAGACCTCGGAACGGATTCATAATCTTGAACTCCAGATTTCGCAATATAAATTGAAAGCGGAAAATATCCAACAACGAATGCGGGAAGAATTTGATATCATCATCCAGCGGGAAAAAGTGCCACCAGACATTTCATTGGAAGAGATGTTGAATGATCTCGAACAGGCGCGTAAGCGGATAAAAACAATCGGGCCTGTCAATTTGGTGGCGATTGAAGAGTATAATAAAGAAAAAGAGCGTTTGGATTTTCTGGTCAATCAACAAAACGATTTAATCGAAGCGCGCGACACTTTAACCAAGACGATTGAATTGATAAATGAGACAGCACAAAAACAATTTGCAGAAATTTATGAGACCATTCGGACCAACTTTAAGAATGTTTTCCACAATTTTTTTCCAAATGGTGAGGCCGATTTAATCATGTCTGAATCGGGAGATGTATTGGAGAACGAGATTGAAGTTGTCGCAAATGCTAAGGGAAAGCGATTAGGCTCCCTGGCGCTTCTTTCGGGTGGTGAAAAAACACTCACGGCAATTTCTTTGTTGTTTGCTATCTATCTGGTGAAACCCAGTCCATTTTGTATCCTGGATGAGGTGGATGCGCCACTGGATGACATGAATATTAAGCGCTTCAATCAGGCAATTAAGAATTTTTCGGATAATACACAATTTATTATTGTAACCCATAATAAATTAACCATGAAAGCTGCTGATTCTCTTTATGGCATTACCATGAGTGGTGATGGCGCTACAAAGGTCGTTTCGGTCAAGATTGAGCAGGAATCTTAGTGTTGGCTGGTGTCTTCAAATTAAAATTACCGGGGGTTAAGGAGGGTGAAAATGATAAACGAAATAGCAAAAATTAGAAAAAATTATTATACTTTCATCGTATCCCTGTTTTTGTTGATTGGAAGTTTTGGCTCATCGAATAGTGAGTTGTTTTCTCAACAAAGAACACTTAATTTTGACCTGTCGCTTGCAACTTTTCGTGGTAATGATCAATTTAGTTATGTCGAAGTTTATGTTTCTGTCCCGGTTCGATATTTAACCTTCGTTCCGGATGGCAATTCATTTAAAATTGGTTTTTTACTTGAACTGAAGATTTCCAAAGGCGATTCAATCGTCTCAAACCAGGTGTTTAATCATGTTTTTACTTCGGAATTCGATTCAACCAGGAATCCCAATCAGGTTTTACCGGCCGTAAAAAGAGTTTTTTTAAAAGCGGATACTTATACTTTTTTTATAAAAGTCACTGATTTGAAGGGTGAAAAAAACGGCTCTTTTAATTTCCTAATGCCGATAAAATTAATTGGAAAGGATAATCTCCAATTAAGCGATATTGAGCTGGCCGTGACAATTAATCGGGATTCTGTTGAATCACAATTTTTTAAAAACGGTTATCGCGTATTGCCCAACCCGAGTAGTTTGTACGGTAGTGGATTACCGATTTTATTTTATTATGCTGAAATTTATAATCTTTCCTATACCGGTGAGAATGATACAACCAGCTATCTGGTCCAGAGCCGAATTATAAATAGTCAAAAACAGATAGTAAAAGAAAATCCACCGAAAGCAAAAAAGAAGCGGGGCGATTCGGCGGTTGAACTGGGTCGTATAAATACAACTTCAATAATTTCAGGTTCTTATGTTTTAGAACTTGAAGTAACTGATCTGGCCAACAACCAAAAAATTTCCGAGCAGAAAAAATTCTTCGTTTATCAACCAGCCGATGTCGATGAGCGAAATCTTGAGAATGGTCCCGGTGTGTCTCAAGAAACTATTCCGGAATTATTTCCGGATTCGCGTTATGATGTGATGACGGAAGCACAAATTGATAAGGAATTTGAAACCACCAAATATATTGTCACCAAAGACGAAAAAAACACCTACAAGAAACTGGATTTGGTTGGAAAAAAACAATTTATCAAAGAATTTTGGATTAAAAGGGATCAGGATCCTTCGACCCGTAAAAATGAGTATCGGGAGAAATACCTGGCCAGTGTCGAATATGCGAATAAAAACTTTGGGGGCTTTCAGGATGGGTGGAAATCGGATCGGGGACGCATCCTGCTAATCTATGGCGAACCTGACGAAATTGAAAGATCCCCGTTTTCCAATGAGACAAAACCGTATCAAATCTGGAAGTATTATTCCATTCAGGGAGGAGTCGAATTCATTTTTGCTGATAAACGCAGCTTTGGGAATTTTGAACTCGTTCATTCTTCCGCACGAGGTGAACTCAATGATCCTTCCTGGGAGCGCTGGATTACGACAGATTAACAAAATCATTTTGTTCGATTTTAGTACAGCTTGCTAACCTGAAATGTACCGCTTTTTCACCATATTACGATTCTTTAATTTTTTCAACTATTTGTTTATAAAGGATTTAATCGCTACAATATTTTTTGGTACGAATATTGTTAATAAAAGTCAACGCTGAATACGCTTGCGGGTAGTTATCTTTCTCAAACGGTTTCGTTTTTAGAAAATCCTCTGGAAATTGTATAGATAATACTCCTGTTTTCATTAAATTTTAATCCTATTTCCTGATGCCTGAATAACATTTTTCACAAGTACCCTTATAACGCAGCAGATTTATTGAATTTTTATAATAATTTGATAAAAACTGATTTCTGGAATGAAAATTGAAAATAAAATTTAAGTCTCTATAATCGTAAGCAAAGAAAATTTAACCCCAAAAAGGAATTGTAAGTTACCAGGAGGTTCATTATGTTTCGCTATGTCGGGGATTACACCGATGATTTACAACCAGCATCCGATATCCTGGATGATTCGGTTGTATCTTTGATCTCAAAAGCCGGTATTGATTTGCCAATGTCTGATAAAAATCGTCGCTGTGACGAAAACCTTAATAGTACAATTTTTGAATTAACACAAAAAAGTTCAACGGGTTTATTCAGATAGTATTGTTAGCCCTGTCATCACACATCTTATTCTTCTTCCGGTTTAGGTTGTTGATAGAAGAATTCTGAGTTATTTTTTTCAGAATATCCAAATCTATCCGGAAAGATATAAATTTAAACCACTATTCTGCCTATTTAAGCCAAACGATTTTCTATATTTAAAAATTCCAGTTCATGAGTTGAACGGAAACATTCCTGTAATGCATTCAATATTGTAAAATGATGCGATATTTTAATCATTAGGAAAATCTGGAAGGATAATAGAAAAATAAACCTAAGGAACCTTTATGTTTTTTTCAAGTGAAAGGTTAAAGTTTTAATATTTTAAAATTTAGATTGCCGAATCAGGGCAAAATTTATAGAAAAATATTATTTACCAGCATTCCATTTTTCAGGGTTCCCATGCGGTCGTTAAACTTAAAAAGCCTTTTAATCATTTTGTTTTTTTTGTGTTATCAAACCGGACATCCGGGTACAATTAATCTGCAGGGCATCTGGCAGATTCGGGTTGGTGATAGTACGAATTGGGCCAGTTCCAGAACAATTGACAATTCGTGGGAATATATTGCGGTTCCTGAAGTCTGGAATTTGTTGGATTTTAAAAACTTCAGCGGCTATGCCTGGTATCGAAAAGAAGTTTATCTTCCGGCTTTTTGGCAGGAAGAGAAATATTTGAAACTGAAAAAATATTTAATCCTGGAATTGGGTGTTATCGATGATGTAGATGAGACCTATTTCAATGGTCACTTAATTGGCAAAACCGGAAAATTTCCGCCCGATTTCAGGACGGCCTGGAGTACGCCCCGTCGTTATCAAATTCCGATTGCAATAGTGCGCTGGGGGGAAAAAAATGTAATAGCCGTACGTGTTTATGAAAAAGAAGGAAATGGGGGGATTTATAAAGGAAATGTACAGATTCGGACGCCTTCGCAAATTGATTTTACCAAAATTTCATTTGAATTTGGAAGCAAAAAATGTTTATATAATGCCGGCGAACCAATAGATGTCAAAATAAGTCTACAAAATAATTCTTTTGACTATTTTTATGGATTTCTGGATTGGCAACTGAAGTCTGATATGGGACTTTTAGTTGATAATTTTCAACAAAAAATTTATATCCCCGTTGGTAAGAAAAAAAGTGTTTCCACCCAATTTCGGTGCAGCCGATCAGGCGTGTATGTCGCCACGGCCTATTTATACAAGAATGATGAGCTTATTTATCAGCATCATCAGACGATTGGATACGCTGTTGAACAATTGATACAACCCCCGGTAGTGCGGAATGATTTTTTTAATTTCTGGCAGAGAACCCGCCAGCAGTTGGACTTAATCCCCTGTCAACCTATTTATGAAAGAATCGACTCGCTTCAGCAGACGATTAAGCGAAAATATGAAGTCAAAATATTAAGTTTTGACAATGTCTATATTAATGGCGTCCTGACGATCCCCAGAAAATCGGGAAAATTCCCCACGCTTATCAAGGTATTAAATTTTCAAAATGAAAATACAACCTTCCTTGATTCGCTTTTCACGGACTGGATTGTTTTATACCTGAATGTGCGAAATCTGCCAGAAAAAGCGACAGAAATTAGCCCTGGTTTTTCAAGATATTTGATCGGAAATATTAATGATAAAGAACGATATATCGCACGGGGAGCTATTATGGATTGCATTCGTGGGGTTGATGTTGTTTTGTCACATTCCTGGGTCGATACTTCACGTCTGGCGATTTATGGAGAAAGTCTAACGGGTGGTTTTGCTTTCATTGCCGCGGCCCTGGATTATCGGATAAAAACCCTGATTGTCAATTCTCCCCTTATGGCTGCATTTGACGTGGCGACCAAATTTGCAGCACCACCATATCATCAAATTGTTTCCTATATTGTCGAAAATCCACATGAGAAGAAAAATGTATTTATTAATTTAACCTATTTTGATCTGATTAATTTCGCGCCGAAAGTTCGTTGTCCGGTACTTATCAATATCGGGTTGCAGGATGATATGTGCCCGCCACGAACGACATTTTTATTATTCAATCAACTATCAACGGCAAAAGAATCATTTATCTATCCGAATGAGGGACATTTAATCAATAACCAGAAGAGTTGGAAGAATATTTACCACTGGTTTGATAAAAAATATAAAAACTAGCTCCTGATCAGGTATCATTGGCGAAATATTTCCGGCGTCAACAACGGCATTATGATCAAAGCGAATTTTCCCTCGTTTTTCTAATCAACTTTCGTAATTGTCCTTTATATTTAGCCCGAATCATCAAAAATGATGAATTATAAATGCCACTTTTAAAATCAGGAAAACTCCACGGAAAAGGCAAAAAATCCCCTTTTTCATAATGTAGCGTTAAATCAGCATAGATACCCTGGTCCAGATAAACTTTTTGACCATTATATTTAGCAGAGGCCAGAACAAATTTGTCATAATCCAGGTAACCAGGGTCCAGATTTATTTTACGATTCCCTGAAATGGCCAATGTATTTTCAATCGCATTGGTTTCTAATTTAATTCGTGCAATTTCATTTGGCATGATGAGCGGCGTATGTGAATAAAATAGCCGAAATATCGGTTTCCCCATTTCAGAACAGTAATAATCTGAGATATTAAATTCAAAGATTGTACTTTGATAATCAATTTTTCCAAATTTTTCGATTAAACTATTTTTTGCTTCGGTGAGTAATCGCTCGTCCGAGAATAGGACGCCGATAACCAGCTTCACAGGATTTATTGGTTGTGGTATCATAATTTTAATAATTCGTATTTTGACAAGTGACCATTCGACCTTTATCATTCTTACCTGAATCCTGGGTCGGAGTTCCATAAAAACATGATATTCAGCAAATCGAATTATCCGAAATATCCATTCATGACTTAATCTTGTAATGATTCGTTGTTGTCTGATATCGAGCTATTGATTTCGATTTATAAAAAATTTTGTCTTTTATTATTTAGTATATTTAATTTACTAATATATTTATTTAATTATTAATTATTATTGAAAATTAATATAAGTATGTCATTATTTGTTTTTGTAATTATAAAGGTAAGTTAATGTTAATGTTTAACTTTTCATTTATGTCATTAATAAAATATTTCGATAACAACGAGTGGAGGCATAGATAGTCGAGCCGATTTAAAATTTTGATAATTTTTTTAAAAATGCTATTTTTTCCTTGACATGGTTAGAAATTTTATTATATTATAATGGGTAAAAATATAAACTATACTTGACAATTTACCTGTTCGTCGGGTAATGTTCGTATATATCCAGTGTAAAGGAGGTGAGTAGTTTGAAGAAGTTTATCGTTGTGTTGATGATTTTGTCTCTGGTTTTCGTATTCTTAGGGTGTGGTCAAAAGACGGCAGAAACCGAAACGCCGGCTCAAGAAGAGGTTCAGCCTCAGCCAGATACAACAAGTGCAGTTGTTGATTCAGCAGCAGCAGTAGTTGATTCAAGTGCAGTGCAATAAGTACTCACACAAAGCCCTTATCCTAAAAGTTAGATATCTAGCTTGTCAGGATGCTTGATGGGGTGAGGTGATCCGGGCGGGTGAGAAATTTCATTGTAATTTAAATGTTACTTGATACACTTTGCGAACCCTGTCCGTCTAAGAATTTGAGAAGAGTATTTTTAACTTTGGGGAGAGACTTAGCTCTCCCCTTTTTTATTTTCTTCTTTTAGCTTATCTATTGTCCTCAATTTTTTTAATATCTAATTCTTTGAATAATAAGATGTTACTCGATTTTATTAATGATAAATTCCAAAAAGAGAATCATGCTGGTATATTCTTTGCACATTCCTAATTCTGCTATAGTAATATGGCAGGCGCGATTTAAATAACATGATTGTAAGATTCTAATCATTGGATGATAATATTGATACGGGGAATAAGCATGGTAAAAGCGATGAAGAATTTATTTCGGCTAATTCTCTTGGTGGTGATTTTTGAAATTTGGATTGTTAATTGGACATATTCGCAAATTAAGATCATGCCATTGGGGGATTCTATTACCTCCGGCAAGGTTGGTTCAACGGAAGTGGGTGGCTATCGCGATGACCTGGCCCGATTGTTAACTCAGGAAGGGATAAATTACGATTTTGTTGGAAGCCTGAGCGATGGAACAGGGTTCGATAATAATCATGAAGGGCATGATGGGAAAACTTCGGATTTTATTAATTCCAACATTGCTGGCTGGCTCACCAGTGCGAATCCAGATATTGTACTGCTACATATTGGCACAAATGATATTCAGGAAAATTCCGCAGTTGAATCGATACGAAATAATATCAATGCAATCATCAATAAAATTTATACCCATAATTCTAACATAACAGTTATCCTTTCCAGTTTAATTCCGCAAAAAGACAGTAAAGATTCGGTAACAACTCAATTAAATGAATTGATTTTGGAATTATTTTATACTCATCTCAATTCCGGACATAAAATTCGTTATGCAGGTCATCATGAAATATTTAAAGGATTTACGAATTGGCAGACCCAACTCATGTATGCAGCCGATATTATCCATCCCAATGATACGGGCTATGAGATTATGGCCAATGGGTTCTATACGGCTGTGATGAATACTATAAATTCGGCTGGCCACAATTTAACTGATAATTTTAATCGACAAAAATTAAGTACAGTCTGGATTGCGCATCCAGATATTCAAATCAAAGGAAATGAACTGGCAAATACCTCTTCGTTGGATGTTTGGGATCAATTCCTTGCGGTATATGGTGCACAAACCAATCCAACTGAAGTATCTATTCACTGGGGGAGCACGGCCAATTCAACAGGTATTCATGATGCCGGTTTGGCATTGTTGCTTGATCGTCCTGCTGTAACCGCAAATGGTTATTTAATTTTGGTTCGAAATAATGGTTATTTAAATTTGTGGACGATTCAAAATGGATTACCAGGCGTGGAGAAAGATTACAAGGCCGGTTTACTCCCGCAGCCGGGACCAGGCGATGAATTTAAAGTTGTGATGACTTCCAATGCCGGTGGGCATCATTTTCAATGTTTTATCAATGGCCAGGAGACGGGGGTTGTTTCTGATCCAGCAAAAACCAATGGAAATGAATCGAAACTCTATGCCGGCGTTATGTTAAAGGGCGCTAAAGATAACAATATTGATGATTTCAATTTATTGAAAGAAGGTGATACGGTCGCACCTAATCCGGTAAATGATTTAGCGATCCTCAATCAATCAACTTCAAGTATGATGCTTCAATGGACCGCTCCGGGGGATGATGGGAACACTGGTTTAGCCTCGAGTTATGAAATAAGATATTCAAAAGCCAATATTACTGAAGCAAATTTTAATGAGGCAATGCTGGCGGTAGAGCTTCCACTTCCGGTTGAACCGGGTACTTTGCAGACGTTTGTGGTGTCTGGCCTTTCGCCCAGTACTTCCTACTTTTTTGCAATGAAAACCCTGGACGAAGCCCATAATGTTTCGCCATTATCAAATGTTACTTCCGGTGCAACGGTTTCAGCTTTGCAATCGGTAGATGATTTTAATCGATCTTCATTGGAGAGTGATTGGAGTGCCGAACCGGTCTTCCGAATTGAAAATGGTAAGCTCGTGAATTATAATGGTGGAAATCAATGGGATTATATTGCAGTGTATCACGTGAAAAAAAATCCGGTAGAAGCCTGGGTGCAATGGGCCAGTTCAACAACGGTGGATGGGATTGGCCGGGGAGCTATTGTTTTTCTGGACAATAACTCACCTGCCGCAAATGGTTATATGATCTGGGTTCGGGAGGCGGATAAATATTTATCACTCTGGACGGTTGTAAATGGTATGCCGGAAAAGAGTGTCATCAATCGTTCCTGGCCAGATGGACCGTTTATTGCCCCGGGTGATACCTTCAAAGTTGCTCTCACACGTGATGTAAATGGAAATCATTTTGATCTTTATAAAAATAAAAGGTACCTGGCGCGGCTTTCCGATGCGTCATCGCTCCAGCTTCGGAATACGCGTTACTATGCCGGCGTAATGCTGCATGGCGGAAAAGCGAATTATGTTGAAGCCTTTGGTGTGGCGACACAGGTTGGGAAACCGAGTACACTGGAATATATTGCGGGGAACAATCAAAGTGGCCCCGTAAATCTGCCATTACCAGATTCTTTGATGGTGAAAGTGAGCGATCAGGATGGAAATCCAATACAGGGAGTTACCGTCGATTATCGCGTAATAACCGGGAAGGGACATCTTGATCTCCAGCGCGCAAATGATAGTAATATTCGAATTCAGGCGGAAATGGGTGCCCTGACACCACCGATGCAAATATTTAAAAACGATGCAGATGCTTCAGGTGGGAAATATATCACCGCTCCCTCTGGAGATCCCGGTGATGGCCGGGCCAGCTATCAGATTTATATAAAAGAAGCCGGTGAATATGTTGTATGGTGTCGAGTTTTTGCGCCCAGTGCGAATAATAATTCCTTTTTCTTTATTATGGATGGTGGTGAAAAAATTACCTGGGATATCGACTACCGGCAGACATCCTGGTATTGGGATCGGGTTTCCAACCGGGGAAATGGAACAGAAAGTAAGCCCCAATTCGACCCGGTCAAATTTAATTTGACGACTGGTTTGCATAATTTTATCGTTGAAGAACGAGAATTTAACACACGAATTGATAATATTTTATTTACCAAAGATACTCAATTTCGGCCTGAAGGTAAAGAAGAGTTTGATGAATATGTTACCAATAACGTTGGTATTGCGGCGGCCCAATATACCTTTGGCCCCAATGCTGGCTTAGAAGTCGTTGAAGCCGCAGTTCCTGGTTTAGCGGGGTCACCGATACAATTTTCCCTGAATGCAATTGCCAGCTCTCCGGCAATTTTGATGGAAATTGCCGGAAATCAGCAGTCGGGAAAAGGTGGCGAACAACTGCAGCAAGCCTTCGTTGTGAAAGTTACTGATAATCTGGGAAATCCGGTACAAAATATTCCGGTTCTTTTTACGCCCACTGTTGGTGGCGGATTTGTAAGTGATCCACAACCGCAGTACACAAACGAAACCGGCCAGGTTTCCACCTTTTATATAATGGGTTCTGAAGCGTTGGAAAATCAAATAAAGGTAACAAGCGATAGTCTTCCGAACGCGCAGGTAATATTTAAAGCGAAATTATTGACTGGCCTGGCGGATCAACTGGCTGAGGTGAGTGGTAATCACCAGATTGGTCCGGTCATGCAAAAATTAGCTGAACCTCTTGTTGCAAAGGTACTGACTGCTGATAATTTACCAATCAAAAATCACCAGGTAAATTTCAAAGTGACTCGCGGGGATGGAACTTTCGATGGAATAGGTCTGAAAGAAATTAGCTTGAGAACAGATGAACAGGGAATAGTAAAGAGCGATTTTTACATTGGAAGATTGACCGATACAACGAAAGTCCGTGTTTCGGCGCTTAATTCAGCCGGCGCGTTGAAGGGGAGTCCGCTCGTTTTTAATCTGGTGGGGCAACCCGAATTGCCAAATGCTCTGAAACTGGTTTCTGGTCACAATCAAACCGGAGCGGCTGGAAGCCCATTACGGGAGCCATTGAAAGTAAAAGTGATCGATAAGTATAACAATCCGGTGAGTGCGCATCCGGTTCTATTTACTGTTCTGGCTGGTGGGGGTACTATCGAAGGAAAAACGACCATTACAAAATACACCGAAGCAAATGGCGAAGCAGCGGTTTATTTAACACTTGGTCCTGATCCAAAAGTTAAAAATCGGGTTCAGGCGAGTGCGGAATATAATCAGTCACCACTTACCGGATCCCCACGCATTTTTGAAGCGATTTCCGGCGAAGTCGCGAAGATTGAATATGTTTCCGGTAATGATCAGCAAGGTTCGGCGGGCAAAGAATTACCAGAACCATTGAAAGTACGAATTTTAGATAGTTTTGGCAATCCTGTCCCACTTTATCCGGTTGATTTTGTGGTTTTGTCCGGCGATGGACATTTTAATAATAAAAAAGATTCCACACTTTTTACAGATTTTGATGGAATTGGACAAATCACTTTAACCCTGGGTGCCAAACCTGATCAAAATTACAAAGTGGAATCCCGTGCTTTTAAAAATGGTGTTCCGCTGGTTGGAAATCCAATTTCTTTTATTGGCAAGTCAAGTGCACTGGATAAGATTGAATATGTCTCTGGAAACAATCAAAAAGGTGATGCGGCAAAACCACTGGCAGAGCCGCTGCGGGTTAAAGTGCTGGATAAAAATAGTATTG
This sequence comes from Caldithrix sp., assembly GCA_020722815.1. Lineage (GTDB taxonomy): Bacteria > Zhuqueibacterota > Zhuqueibacteria > Thermofontimicrobiales > Sulfurfontimicrobiaceae > DYKB01. The sequence continues at coordinate 242,041 of DYKB01000001.1, forward strand.
GGATAGCTGGCCAGACCGTTCGCTTTGAAGTCATCCAGGGCGGCGGGAATTTTACCGGAAAAAGACAACTGGACGTTTTAACAAATAAAGCGGGTATTGCCGAAGTACAATTTACAGTGGGAAATGTGCCGGGGGATAGTAATAATGTTGTACATGCTGCGGCAACGTTTAATGGAAATCCCCTCACGAATTCACCAATCAAGTTTATTGCCTCTGCCAGAATTGGAAATGGTGAAAAATTGGCAGTTCTGTCAAATTATTTAGTCGGTGTCGTTGGGAATGCCCTTTCTGAACCATTTAAAGTAAGCGTGTTGGACCTGGGCGGAAATCCGGTTTCAAATTTTCCGGTAAATTTCAAAATTCAAGCTGGTGGCGGCCATTTTAATCATGCAACCTCAAAAGATGTTAATACCGGTGCGAATGGCATCGCGGAAATTATTTTGACATTAGGTCCTGCAACCGGTGATACCAATAATATTGTTCAGGTAAGTGCAAAGCGTGAGGACAAGCATCTCATGGGTTCGCCGGCAATTTTAAAAGCCAGCGCGCGTGCCAGTGCCGCCACCCAATTGGTAATGGTATCAGGAAATAATCAGACCGGAATGGCGGGAAAGCCGTTAGCGCAGCCCCTGGTGGTAAAAGTCGCGGATAACGCCGGAAATGGTGTTCCAGACCATCCGGTCACTTTTCAAATAAAAGCGGGAAAAGGGGCGCTGGGTGAGACCGGCGATACTTTAAAAGTAATTAATACCGATAAAGACGGAAATGCCCGTGTTGTTTATTATTTAAGTCCGCTGGTGACGGATAATAATGTTGTGCAGGCTTTTTCAACCAACGGTAATAAACCATTGACAGGCTCGCCGGTCACTTTTTCTGCCAAATCACAGGCGGGTTTGGTTTCGGCAGCCCATTCGACAATTGAGGTAAATCCTGCCGAACTTCCGGCCGATGGTGAAAAGACAGCGAAAGTCGTCGTCACTTTACTGGATGATTTTAGAAACGTCATAAAAGACAAAAAAGTCCAGATAAAAGTATCGGGTGAAAATAATGTGATTAATCCGGCGCAAGCAACCAGTAATCAATCAGGAGTTGTCAGTTTTAATATTAAATCTACCCAATCGGGCTTGAAATTTATCACTGCCGAGGATGTAACGGACAAAGTGACCCTGAATACAAAAGGCTGTGTCCGTTTTAATGCACTCGAGGCAACCCGGATGGATCTATATGCCGGAAATGGGCAGTTTGCGAATATCGGTACGGCAGTCGCCCAGCCATTACAGGTCATCATTTATGATAAGTATCGAAATCCAGTCCCCGATTATGCTGTCAATTTTAAAGTTACCGGGGGCGGTGGGTATATTTATGAGCCCAATCCAATCCTGTCCGATACAAATGGTATTGCGTCCGGTACTTTGGTTGTTGGAACAACCGTCGGCCTGGCGAACACAGTCGATGTGATTGCTGAAAAGTTGACCAATTCTCCGATTAAATTTATGGCGACGACAGTTCAAGGAATAGCCAAAAAACTTGAAATGGTTTCGGGAAATAATCAGACAGCCATGAGTGGAACCACTCTGCCACAATTATTGGTTGTCAAGGTTGTTGATGACAAAGGTAATGCCATTTATGATCACCCGGTAAAATTTACCGTCCATGTTGGCAAAGGTACAATTGACGGCGAAGCCGCGAAAAACGTTAAAACCAATGAATTTGGCCAGGCAGCCGTCCAATTTACGTTATCTCAGGAACTGGGAATGAATATCGTTCGGGCGGTAGCGGATGGATTAACAGGTTCGCCGATTTCGTTTGTGGAAAATGCGGTTGCCGGAAAAGCGGCTAGCGTTAAAATAATTGGTGGCAACAATCAAACGGCCTCGATTAATGGCTATCTTGCAATGCCAATGCAAGTCCGGGTTACTGATTTGAATAATAATGGTGTTGCCGGCCAGGAAGTAAATTTCAAGGTCCTCGAAGGGGATGCCCAATTAATTGAATCGCAGCCGCGTACCTCCGATGTCGATGGCATGGTACAAAGCACATTGAAGATTGGGAATCACGCCCGTCAAATCCGGGTCGAAGCCAATGCCGGTGACTTGATTTATTCGCCGCTTTATTTTACCATTAACATAATTCCGATTAGGCCGACCCAGATGAGTATTGTTGGTGGAAATGAACAAAAAGGTACGGTTGGCCGTGAACTGGTTTTTCCGTTTGAAGTTAAGATTACCGATGATTATCAAAATCCGGTTGAAGGAATTGATATTACCTTCGCGGTTTTAGAGGGGGGTGGTCGGCTTTTAGATGGTCAAATCAGTTTTTCTGATTCTAATGGAATTGCACGTAATCGATTAATGCTGGATTCAAATCCAGGTGTGAATAAGGTTTATGCTATTAAATCGGGATTGAAAAATACGCCTTTAACTTTTACAGCTACAGGGGTGAAAAATAAATTTCCACTTATTAAGTCCATTTCGGATACGCTTATTAAGGAACAGCAAACGCTTAAAATTAAGGTTTCCGCGTCAGATGAAGATGGAGAAGCCATCCGTTATCGGGCAACAAATTTACCGGCTGGCGCAACATTTGATTCGACTGGAACGCATGAATTTAAATGGACGCCGACTTTAAAACAGTCGGGTGTGCACCCGGTGCAATTCTGGGCATTTGATCCGCAAGGTGGGCTGGATGCGGAAACGGTAAAAATTCAGGTACGAAACAATAATCGTCCCCCCAAAATAATTGCGAAATTACCAACCAGTGTCGATGTAAAAGCACCCAAGCAGGATACGCTGACTTTTCAAATTATTGTACAGGATTTGGATGAAGATCCAATTCGATACCGGTGGTATCAGGTATTTAAAAACAAAATGTTGCTGGTTTCCACGCACCAGGCTTATCGATTTGTATCAGATGAATATCCGGCTGGGGACTATTCGATCCGAGCGGTGGCAAGTGATGGTGTCGATTCGGTGAAAACAGAATGGAATTTAGTGTGGACGTCTGTTAATTTAACGAATTTTTCTGCTGAACTGGAATCATTCAATAATGTTTGCCTGAAATGGGAAACGCGAATGGCAGTTAATCATGCTGGATTTAATATCTGGCGGAGCACTTCGGCAGATGGGACTTATCAGCGAATTAATTTTGAAACAATTCAAGCAAATGATGATAATCGATACGAATATTCCGATAAGAACCTCTCAACAGGAAAAACCTATTTTTATAAACTGGAAGATATCGATACTTCGGGAAAACGAACTTTTCATGAAGCGATTTCATTAACAGTTTTACCGCCCCAAAAGCTTGAATTGGGTCAAAATTATCCAAATCCATTTAACGCCACTACCTGGTTCCGGTATCAAATTCCCACGGGGGAACTGGTACGCCTGAGTATTTATAACCTGCTCGGACAGGAAATTAAAGCATTGGTGCAGGAAAAACAGGCCGCCGGTTTTTACACCGTACAATGGGATGGTACAAACAAAGAAGGCATTGCCGTCGCTTCAGGAATTTATATTTATCGACTCCAGGCAGGCAGCTTTGTTCAGACCCGACGTCTGGTATTATTAAAATGAAAGAATTGAATTAAAAAATTGTGGAATGGAAATAGAAGCCCGATACTTGATTGTGTCGGGCTGTTATTTTAGAAATCATAACCTGCTGAAAAATAAAAACGCGTCTGCTTATCTCGCGTTCGGCCATAGGCCAGAGCAAATGGCCCAAATGGTGAAAGGAACGAAACTTTCATTTCAGTCCCAAACAAGAAATCCTTGGACTTGATACTGACCTTGGTCCCCCAAATTCCAGCTAAATTCATTTGAAAATGCAGATAGGTGTTGAGCGGAAATATTTTGGGAATCAGGTATCGATATTCCAGACTGGTGAACATCAGATGCCTGCCATAAAGTTGATGTTCGCGGACTGCCAAAAAATTATTTTCACCGCCTAAATAGTATTGCTCCGCAAGTGGTGTTGTCAAATCTGAAGTTCCCCAAACAATTTTAGGATGAAAAGTATGGTGATTCGAGATGCTTAAAAAATTTTCCAGCGAAGAAAATAACTTAAAATAGGAAACTTCATTGCTTAAAATATTGGCAGAAGAAAGCTCGTAAAAAAAGTGGTAATATTTACCTGTCATCGGGAAGGGATATTGATCCCGCGTATCTACCACTGAACGGAGTGCAAGTGTACTGAGTAATAACTCACCGGAATGGAGCGGTTGCCCCCAAAGCCGATTATAACCGATGTAGTAATAGCTGCCTTCCAGCGAAACATTACCCCAACGTTCCATCTGCTGACCCAGAGAAAAATTTAATCCGGATCGGATTTCGTTATATTCACCACTTTTTTCGAAACCACGATAGGAAAAGTATTTATTTTTTTGGTAGTAAATATTAAATTGGGTCGTTAGAAATGTCTTAAATATTCGATCGGACCGAAAATACAATCCATAGCGGTTGTTACGTTCGCCATTTTGGATATGGAGGGTCAGGGGATTGCCGGTACCGAAAAGATTTTCGTTTACCAATTCAATAAAACCATTTCCCTTGCGTTCGGTATTGTATTGCCCCCCCAGTCGAATCAGATTGAATTTTTTTTCATCGACTTTAATGGTGAGAACGGGTTGATTGGCGTCATACGTAATATTCAAACGAACCGTATTAAACAAGCCGGTTCCATAAATATTTTTGATTCCTTTCTTTACCTGTTCATAATGGAAAACATCACCGGCTTTAAGCGGGAATTCACGTAAAATAACGAAGGCTTTGGTTTGTTGATTTCCCTCAACATTGATTTTTTTTATTCGACCTTCCTGTAAGACAAGTTCCAGCACGCCGGTCGCTTTTAATTTGACTGAGTGGATATGCGTCAGCGAATAACCATTATCTCGATAAAATTTCAGCAATCGAAATAGGGCTTTCTGCCCTTCAAAATGATTGATTATTTGAGGACATGTGTAATTCATCTGTTTTAAAAGGACAGAGTCAGGGTAGATCGAATTATTTTGAAAGATGATTTTATGGAGTACCGGATTTTCCTCAACCCGAATAATGAGTGAATACGCATGATTTTCCCGAACAAGAATTCCCTCGACATTTTTATAATTTCCAGTTTGATAAACCTGGGCAATCAAATTCTGGAGATCACCATAGCCGGATGGTTTTAATAATAAACTATCGAATGGAATCGTCTCACGAATTGTACGTTCGTCGATATGCTTTAAGCCTTCGATTTTTATTGAACCAATTTCATAAGGCTGATGTTTTGTCGTATCGATTTTATTTAAGTAAGCTCTTTCCTGCTTTCGAATATAGTTTTTAATATTGTCAATCATCGACTGGGCTTTCGTACGTCCAATCGCTACTAATGAATCCAGCCCGGAAAAATCCGTTGAAAGTTGTCCCGGGGTATCAAATCGAATGTAAATATCGGCCAATTCTTTTTGAGACTGATTTTTTTCGCGTTGCATGATGGTGGTTGCCTGATCGACAATCTCCCAAGGCAGCAAGATTTCATTCTTATTTCTTAAATTCGATGTCCCGTCAATTGCAATTACAATATCCATTCCCAACTCACGCGCTTCCTGAACCGGAATATTATTTATCATGCCGCCGTCTACCAGTAACATACTATCCCAGACGACTGGTGTAAAAAGTAATGGAAATGCCAGTGAGGCACAAAGTGCATCTGCCAGACTGCCATTTTCCAGAAGAACGCGATTGCCCGAAATCAAATCGGTCGCCACCGCCCGAAATGGGATTTTAAGTTCATTAAAGTTCGAATATGAACCATAGGGTGCCTGCATGACCAGATCACTTAAAATAAGTGAAACCGTCTGTCCCGGACTTATTCCACTGGGGATATAGGGACGAAAACTTGAAAAGCGAAGCTGCAAAATATAGCGGGATTGGGTTTGCTTTTGACCTAAAAAAAGGTTCTCCCGCGTTGGCCGGTCGAAAAAAATATTTTGCCAGTCAATGTTTTTCAATCGTTGCAGGATTTCATCCGTTTCATAACCAGCAGCATATAATCCCCCGATAACACTTCCCATGCTGGTCCCAACGATTAAATCGATCGGAATTTTGTTTTCTTTAAGTACTTCAATGACACCTAATTGGGGAATACAGCGGGCTCCCCCACCACTGAGTGCCAGACCAATATGTGGGCGTCGGTATTCCGGATGAGGAATGATTTCCTTTTCTGTCCCCCTATCTTCAAAAAAATTGAGTCGAATTTTGACCGAATCAGGCGTTGTCGCATTAAGCGATAATTGAAAATTTAATACCAGGAAAATGATGATATATCGTTGAATTTGCATTGTTGTTCCATGTTGACTAAATTATTCACCATAAAAATTTAATATTTGAATAATGAAGCATTAAATAGTTTGGAGTTGTCAAATCCCTTGGAAATGCCGATGGAGTAAAGTTTGCCACAAAGTTCTCTCCCAATATATAAATCATCTCAAAGAAAAGCAAGTAATTTTGATTGCTTCTTATTAATTTTTTGCATACCTTATTAGTAAAACTGATAAACATTTTTACCCCATTGATAATAGAGGTATCTATTGACAGATTTTAAGAGGACGCGATTCATAATATTGAGTGCCATTTTCGCATCTCTCACGATGATAGGAGGGTTATTTAAAATACATTTATTTTTGGTCCCCTTTACGTTACAAACTTTTTTTGTTCTTCTGGCTGGAATAGTTGTTGGACCTTATTGGGGATTTATCAGTCAAATGATCTATCTGTTGGTCGGATTAATAGGATTTCCGGTTTTTGCAACGGGTGGGGGAATTATGTATGTCTTGCAGCCGACATTTGGGTATATCCTGGGTTTTCCGATTGCAGCCTTTGTGGTTGGTTTCCTGTTATCCCGGGTTGAAATTACAAATCGCAGAAAATGCTGGATGCGTTTGTTTTTATATAATTTTGCTGGGGTTTTGATTATTTCAATTTCGGGCGTGATTTATCTCTATTTTAATTTGAAATATGTTGCCCATCAACCACTGCCTTTTCTTCAAATTATCTGGCATGGTCTGTTAATTTTTTTACCAGTAGATTTTGTGAAAGTTTTTCTGTTGTCTTTCTTAGCGCACCGGATTTTAAAATATAAATTTTTTTGAAAGCAAATTTGATGATTTGTTAAAATATTGTTGCAATTTATGAAGATTATTTTTATATTTTTGACTCTGGATTTTCAATGTTTTTAAATTATCGGTAAGGAGAAATATGGAACGTTTAGCGATTGGAGTTGACGGCGGGGGATCTGAAACCCTGGGAATTTTAGTGAATGAATATGGGAGTATTTTAACTCAGGCGAAGGTCGGTCCCACAAATTATCAGGCCGTTGGCGGCCCAAGATTAAAACAGGAACTGGAAAAGCTTTTTCAATTATTGGGCGTGGGACAAAATCTTAAAGTCAGGCAAGTTGATCAAATTTACCTGGGATTAGCTGGTGCCGGGCGTGAAAGTGATAAAAAAGAAATATTATCGTTATTGGGTAATAATGATTACGCCGCTCGCATTTCGGTTGAAAGTGATGCCATGATTGCATTGGCAGGTGCATTTAGTGGTTCGGAAGGTATCATCTTGATTGCCGGTACAGGTGCCATCTGTTTTGGAAGAAATAAAACGGGTCCAGTCGTTCGCTCCGGCGGCTGGGGATATTTATTGGGTGATGAAGGTAGTGGCTTTTTTATTGGGCAGCAGGCGATTATGGCTGCACTTAAAGACCTGGATGGCCGCGGTGAAAAAACACGGCTGAGAGAAGAAATCGAACGCCGGTATCAACTTGCGCAGATAGACCTTATTATCCCGAAAATATATAAACAGGAAATTGATCGGGTGGAAATTTCCCGACTGGCACCGCTGGTGTTTGAATTGGCCGTGGAAAATGACCTCGCCGCAGCAGGAATCATTCGCCGGACGGGTCACGAACAGGGGAAATTGGTCAAAGCTGTTGCCGAAAAATTGGAATTATTTAATAAGAAGATACGGGTAGCGCTTATTGGGGGTATTTTTAATCAACGCGAAATTCTGGAAAATGAAATTGCGAAAGAACTATATGAAATCTCCTGGGATGTGGAAATCATCGAATCCGATTTTCCGCCGGTAATTGGGGCCGCAATCATGGCCCTCAAAGAGCTAAAAATTGATATCAGTGATAGCATTATTTATAATCTGCATCAAACGGAATTAATTCAAAAGTAATTGATCATCAAATTTTATTTAATTCTTGAGTCATTTTAATTCTTAATTATTTCCAGCCGTATTTTCTGAACCACTCTTTGATTGGCTTCATTGGCATATTGATTGAAAAATGTGCCCGTACAAGCGACGATTGAATTTATCAAATCTTATCTGAGGAGAAATTATTGTGCATCCCATCATCAAATTACTTCACAAAAAAGAAAAATTAGTGGTGGGACTGATTTCGGGCACTTCTATTGATGGCATTGATACCGCGTTGGTTCAAATTGCTCGTTTTGGTCAAGAAACCACCTGGAAATTGATAGAATTTGATACATATCCTTATGCCGATCAATTAAAACAAGAATTATTCGTTCTGGCAACCGCGGAAAATTGGAATGCCAATCGGTTCTGTCGCTTAAATGTCGTTGTTGCCGAGGCGTTTGCCCGGGCGGTCTTTCAAATTTGTGAAAAAGCCGGCATTAAAATTTCCGAAATTGATTTAATTGGCTCGCATGGCCAGACCATTCGGCATTTGCCGGCCCCTGAAAGTTTTTATGATTTTGAAATTCGTACAACACTACAAATTGGTGAACCATCCGTAATTTCGAATCGTTGTGGTGTGGTGACGGTTGGTGACTTTCGTCCGGCAGATATGGCGCTGGGTGGTGAGGGGGCGCCGCTGGTTCCTTATTGTGACTTTATTCTGCTGCGTTCAGAAAAAATGAATCGGGCTGCTTTGAACATCGGTGGAATTTCCAACATTACCATTTTACCTAAAAATTGTAGTCAAAATGAAGTGATTGCGTTTGACACGGGCCCCGGGAACATGATAATCGACCACCTGATGCGTTTATTCTACGGTCAGGACTTTGATGAGAACGGAAACATTGCGGCGAGTGGAAAAATTCATCCTGAAATTTTAGATTTGCTTATAAAACATCCCTTCTTTGCCAAAAAACCACCGAAATCGACCGGTCGTGAACAATTTGGCCAGTTATTTTTGGACCAATTATTCTCAATATTTCCAGCCAATACATCACCGGCGGATCTAATTGCGACGACAACGGAATTTATCGCTTTTTCGATTTTTCATGCATATCAATCTTTTATTCAACACCACACGAAGCTTGATGAGCTTATTGTCTCTGGTGGAGGTGCACATAATTTATTGATAATCAAGGCATTAAAAAAATATTTTTATCCGGTCGTAGTGAAAACATCGACCGATTACGGGATTTTAATAGATGCCAAGGAAGCCATTTGTTTTGCGATTTTGGCTAATGAAACCATTCATGGTAACCATAATAACTTGCCAACAGTGACCAACGCAAAGTCTTCTACCATTCTTGGGAAGATTTGTTTATGAACGAAACCGGTTTTTTCGCCTGCCTTTGAAAAATAGCTTGATTTATTAAAGTTAAACTATTATATTTGTGTGTTATTAAATGATTCTTTTTAAAATTATTTATTTTAAGAAAAGGGATATTGGTTGGAACAGATTCGGACCTTTATCGCTATTGAGATTCCTGCTTCGATTCAACAACAAATTGCTCTGCTTCAAAATCGATTGAAAAGTGTGGGAGAAGGAATTTCCTGGGTAAAAACCAACAACATCCATCTCACCTTAAAGTTTTTAGGCGATGTTCCCGTGAATTTAATGCAGCAAGTAATCGAAGCAACGGAAAAAGCTTGTGCGGATCTGAAATCATTTAATCTGGAAATTGCAGGTACAGGCTTTTTTCCAGATGCAAAAAGGCCGCGGGTACTCTGGGTGGGTTGCGAGGAAAAATCGGGCACTTTACAAAAAATCCACCAAAATTTGGATTTAGTATTATCAAATCTGGGTTTTGAAAAGCAATCGCGAAGATTTTCGCCGCATTTAACAATCGGTCGCGTAAAAGATCCGCGAAAATTAGGCGACATTCCACATCTCATGCAACAGATGCCATTTGTAACTGATAAGTTTGTTGCATCGGAAGTTATTGTTATGAAAAGCCAGCTTCATCCGGCCGGGTCAATTTATACGCCACTGGCTAAAATTAAGATAGAAAAGCTCTAAACTGCTTAGGGAAAAATAAATCATAAAAACTTTAACATGGAACATTTAAATTGGATAAAAATATGGGTGAACAAGTTAGTGAAAAGAAACGTGCACTCGAATTAGCCCTGAGCCAGATTGATAAGCAATTTGGAAAAGGTTCTATTATGCGGCTTGGTGATGATCGGGTTTTGCAGGAGGTTCAGGTTATTTCTACTGGTTCGCTAAGTCTAAATGTGGCTTTAGGGGTTGGAGGAATTCCTCGTGGCCGAATTACTGAAATTTATGGTCCTGAATCGTCAGGAAAAACAACATTGGCACTCCATGTAGTTGCTGAGGCGCAAAAACAGGGGGGCATAGCAGCCTTTATTGATGCGGAACATGCGCTTGATCCCAATTATACACGAAAGTTGGGGGTGGATACGGACAATTTGCTTGTTTCCCAACCGGATACGGGTGAACAGGCGCTGGAGATTACCGAAACGCTGGTTCGGAGTGGCGCTGTGGATGTTATCGTAGTGGATTCGGTCGCGGCACTGGTACCCCGCGCCGAAATTGAAGGTGAAATGGGTGATGCCCAAATGGGCTTGCAGGCACGACTCATGTCCCAAGCGATGCGAAAATTAACAGGCGCCATCAGTAAATCGAAATGCAGCGTGATTTTTATTAATCAAATGCGTGAAAAACTGGGCGTCATGTTTGGTAATCCAGAGACGACTACCGGCGGGCGTGCATTAAAATTTTATGCGTCTATCCGGATCGAGATACGAAAAATCGCTGCCATTAAAGAAAAAGATGAAATTATTGGTAGTTTAACAAAAGTAAAAGTTGTAAAAAATAAAGTTGCACCACCTTTTCGTGAAGTCCAATTTGATTTAATTCATGGTCAGGGGATCTCCAAAGAAGGGGAACTGGTTGATCTGGCGGTTGATCATAAAATAATCGAGAAAAGTGGTACGTGGTATTCCTACGGACAGGAACGATTGGGACAGGGACGGGAAAATGTAAAACGTTATCTTTTAGATAATCCCGATATTTATCAAAGTATTGAAAAGCAGGTAAAAACGGCGATGGGTCTGATTAAAGATGCATCCAAAGCCAAGGAAACTCCTGATAGTTTAGTCAGTTAAGTAAATATTTGAAAATTTGAATAAAGAACGTAAAATCACCGCAATTGAACCACAAAAGCGAAATAAGAAACGCCGATCGATTTTTCTGGATGGTGAATACGCTTTTGGGCTGGATGAAGAACTGGTCTTGAAGTATCATCTTCATGAAGGCGATTTAATTGATGAGGATGAATTTTTAAATTTAATTCAAGATGATCTTAAAAAATTAGCCAGAGATCGCTCTTTTCGCATCATAGGCTATCGGGCACGCTCTGAAAATGAGCTCCGCGATAAATTATGTGCCACCGGTCTGGACGAGGAAACAATCAATTGGACAATTGAGGATTTGAAGCAAAAGAAAATTCTTTCGGATGAACAATTCGTGCTGGCTTTTGTTCACGATAAAATGTTGACGCATCCAATTGGCCCGCTGGCAATTAAACAGGAGTTAAAACGAAAAGGAATTGCTGATGATTTGATAGAATTAGCCATTGAGGAAGCTTTTCGGGAAAAAAGTCAACAGGAGGTTGCTGCTGATCTCGTTAAAAAAAGGCAGCCTTCTCTGAAAAATGAAAACAGAATGAAGGCCAGAAAAAAGCTGGCCGATTTTTTATATCGTCGTGGCTTTGGTTGGGATGTTATTGGCGCTGTTTTAGATCAGCAGGAGCCAGAATGGCCTGATGATGGAATTTTTGATTGATTTGTTAATTGTAAAGTAAATATTAATTTCTATTTCTGATAAGAAATTCTGATTAAGCTAAAGCAGGTATTTAGTGAGATGAAATCGCAAGAGATTAGAAAACAGTTTATTAGTTTTTTTGAAAAGAAACGACATAAGTTTGTCTATAGTTCACCCGTTGTTCCATTGGAAGATCCCACATTATTATTCACCAATGCCGGGATGAATCAGTTTAAAAATATTTTCCTGGGATTGGAAAAGCGAGATTATACGCGCGTCGCGAATACCCAGAAATGTATCCGTGTCAGCGGGAAACACAATGATCTGGAAGAAGTCGGCCGCGACACCTATCATCATACTTTTTTTGAAATGCTGGGGAATTGGTCGTTTGGTGATTATTATAAGAAAGAAGCCATTACCTGGGCGTGGGAATTGCTCACGGATGTCTGGAAATTGCCAAAAAATCAATTGTACGCAACTGTTTATCATGATGATAATGAAGCGGCGGAAATCTGGAAAAATTTTACCGATGTTCTTCCGGCGCATATCATTCGGTTTGGGATGAAGGAAAATTTCTGGGAAATGGGAGAAACCGGTCCTTGCGGTCCCTGCTCGGAAATTCATATCGATTTAGGTCCGGAACGGTGCGATAAAAAGCATATCCCGCACAAATGCCAGGTAAATGGTGAATGTGGCCGATATATTGAACTGTGGAATCTGGTTTTTATTCAATACAATCGCGAGCCCGATCAATCGTTGGTGGAATTGCCCGCAAAGCATGTCGATACGGGCATGGGATTTGAACGGATTGTTTCGGTTTTACAAAATGTTAATTCAAATTACAGTACAGATTTATTTGTACCAATCATCCAAAAAATCGATGAGTTAACCGGTATAAAATTTCCCGGTACGGATGAAGGTGTTGCGCATCGGGTGATTGCGGATCATGTTCGGGCCTTATCTTTTGCTATCACCGATGGTGGATTACCTTCAAATGAAGGGCGCGGTTATGTTTTAAGACGTATTTTACGGCGTGCCGCTCGTTTCGGTCGAACGTTAGGAATGCATGCGCCATTTATTTATAAAATCGTTCCAACCGTGGTCGATATAATGGGAGACGCTTTTCCAGAGCTTAAGGAAAAACACCATTTTGCTGAAATGGTTATCAAAGCTGAAGAAGAAGGTTTTAACAATACCCTGGATCGTGGAATTGATCTTTTTGAAAAGCTCGCGGCTCAGCTTGTTCAACAAAAGAAGAGTGAAGTATCCGGAAAAGAAGCATTTAAATTATATGATACGTATGGTTTCCCCCTGGATTTGACGCAATTAATGGCGCGTGAAAAAGGTTTGACTGTTGATATGGCTGGTTTTAATGTCGAAATGGAAAATCAACGTCAACGTGCGCGTGAAGCTGGCAAGTGGGAATACGATCTGGAAAAAGAGATGGAAGGCTGGATTCGGATTTCTTCCGGTTCAGACTCGGAATTCGTTGGCTATGAACACCTGATGATCGACAGTGAAATCCGCGAAATCAAACAACTGGACGGACGGATTCTCCTCACGCTTTCAAAAACGCCATTTTATGCAGAATCCGGTGGTCAAATTGGGGATGTCGGCGAAATCAGTGGTAAAAATTTTAAAATCGAAATTATCGATACCAAAAAAATCGGTAACAAAATAGTCCATATTGGTGAAGGGATGTTATCTCCCGCCAATATCACTCCGGCCGTCAGGGCGACGGTCAAAACGCCGGTTCGACTGGCAACAGCACGAAATCATACGGCAACACACCTTGTGCAGGCTGCCTTACGTGAAGTTTTGGGAAAACATGTTCATCAATCAGGTTCTTTGGTTACACCTGAGCGATTTCGTTTTGATTTGACTCATTTTGAACGAATTTCGCCGGATGATTTACAGAAAATTGAAAATCGGGTAAACGAAAAGATACGGGAAAATTTACCGGTAGAAAAATTGAACATGGATCTTGATAGCGCCCAAAAGATGGGCGCCATGGCCCTTTTCGGCGAAAAATATGGTGACCAGGTTCGGGTTATCAAGATAGCAGACTATAGCCTGGAACTATGTGGTGGAACTCATATTGAATACACGGGACAGATTGGTTTGTTTCGTATCGTTGCTGAAATGAGTGTGGCTGCCGGAATTCGGCGTATCGAGGCCGTTACCGGTCAACTGGCACTGGAAATGACACAAAAAGAGCATCATCTGCTGGAAACTTTACATGAAAAATTTAATTCCAGTATTGACGATCTCCCGGCAAGAATTGATGAATTGTTCCTGGAACGAAGAAATCTGGAAAAACAACTACAGGAGCTTCGTGGCTGGCAGGCGGAACAGCGGGTGCTGGAATTGGTGAAAAAGGCAGCGATGCTAGATAGTTTGCATGTTGTCACCTCGATGGTGGAAGTCGATGATGTGGAGGCGTTAAGAAATCTGGCTGAAAAGCTTCGCAATGCGCTGAAATCGGGAGTTGGTGTCCTGGGCTGTTTAATTGATGAGAAAATTAATTTTATCTGCGTTGTAACCGATGATTTGATTCAAAATAAAAAACTAAATGCTGGTCAAATTGTCAAAGAAGTAGCCAGGATTACAGGAGGAAGTGGAGGCGGTCGGCCGCACATGGCGCTGGCAGGAGGCAAGGATGTCAACCATCTTGACGAAGCGTTAAATAGCGTTCAAAACATAGTAAAATCGATATTGAATAAATAATTATCAGGCAGTCGACAAATATGCCATTAACTATTAGCAATGGATTCGCGAGTGACAATATTTGAAAATTTAATTTCTGTTAAGCAGCAAAAAGGAGCGGGTTATCTTATTTTAATAGATCCGGATAAGCAAAGTCCAGAAAAAACAGTTCAGCGAGCGATCGACAGCGAACAAAATGGCGCTGATGCATTGCTGATTGGGGGGAGTCTACTCTTTTCGACCCAGTTTGATCATCTGGTTTCTAAAGTAAAAGAAAAATTAAAAATCCCGGTAATTGTTTTTCCTGGCAGTCTGCGTCAAATTTCGAGCTATGCCGATGCCATCCTTTTTCTGGTTTTAATTAGCGGACGAAATCCCAATAATTTAATCGGTGAACAGGTATTAGCCGCACCAATCATTAAAGCCCTGGGGATTGAACCAATTTCTACGGGCTATATGCTGGTTGAATCCGGGCGGGCAACCGCTGCAGAATATATGAGTAATACGCGGCCGATTCCCCGGCACAAGCCGGAAATCGCAATTGCGCATACCCTGGCGGCGGAGTACATGGGCATGAAACTGGCCTATCTGGAGGCGGGAAGTGGCGCTGATTTAACAGTTCCCAATGAAATGATTTACGCCGTGGCGAAAAACGTCACTATTCCACTGATTGTTGGCGGCGGGATTAAAAAACCGGAAGAGGCGTATGAAAAAGTTAAAGCTGGTGCTTCTTTTCTGGTAACAGGTAATGTTCTCGAAGAAAAATCGGATTTCGGTTTGATTCGCGCTTTTGCGCAGGCCATTCATCACCTGGAAAAATAAAAGGAATTCTGGTTTAGCCGTTTCCATAAGTCTTGTTGTGTATGAGATGGATCGATGTTTGCAATTTGGAGCAGGGATGAAATCAGTTATTTAAGTAACTTATTTTGTAAACAGGATTAAAGTTGTGATCGATATTCATACACATATACTGCCGGGGGTTGATGACGGTGCTCAGAATCTGACGAACGCGGTGAAGATGCTGGAACAAGCCGCCGCTGACGGGATCAAAGGAATTGTTTGTACCCCGCATATCTTAAAAAAAAGTGATTTTGATAAAGAAGCCATTTATTTTAAGCGACTGGAGACACTCAAAAAAGCTGGCCAGGAATCTGGAATACCAGTTGAGCTTTATCTGGGTTCTGAAATTTATATTCAGCCCGACCTCTCTTTTGAATCGCGAATGTCCACTTTAAATAATAATGGCAAGTATTTCTTAATCGAATTCCCAATGAGCACGATTCCGCGGTTTGCAGCGGAAATGTTTTTCGCTTTAATTGCGGATAATAGAATACCAATTATTGCCCATCCGGAACGGTATGTTGGATTTTTAAGATATCCGGAATTTGCCTTTGAGTTTGTAAATCGAGGGGCACTGTTACAAGTCAATGCTGGCAGCTTACGCGGGAAACTCGGCAGCGAAATCCGCCAGTTAGCCTATAAATTTATGGATCATAACCTTGTTCATTTTATTGCCAGTGATTGTCATGATGTTGAACGTCGTTCTTGTAAACTGAAAGAAACATATCAGCTTGTCGCTGAAAAATGGGGAGAGATGACGGCGAATTCAATTTTTATTGAAAATCCCAAAATCGTCCTGGAAGGCGGTGAACTTAATCTCCCCATGCCGAGTCCAATCGTAAAAGAAACGGCAACGTGGAAAAATGCGTTTAAAAAAATTTTAAAATATTGGAAATAGGATGATTTCATTTTTAAATACTGCCCTTTTATATATTCTTCCGGCAATTCTGATTCCACTTCTGATACATCTTTTCACTCAAAAAAAATTAAAAAAAATACCATTCAGCAGTCTGGCTTTTTTAAAAGAAATGCGCAAAGAAAGAATTCGAAGAATCAAAATTAAACAAATTTTGCTCATTATTCTGCGGATGCTGATTATTCTCTTTCTGCTTCTGACTTTTGCACGGCCGGCAGTAAAGGCACCCCGGCATTCCGGAAAAATTATCGCCAACGCCCGTTCATCAATTGTGATCATCCTGGATAATTCACTCAGTATGTCCCGGCTGATTCATGGAACCCCCGCTTTTGAATACGCGAAAAAACGAGCTTTTGAGATTGTCAATTTATTAAAACCTGGTGATGAAGTTTTTATTATCTATCCCCTAAAACCGGGTAAAATGCAGTTGATTGGCCCCAAGTATAATTTTGAATCGATAAACTTAACGATCCAATCGACACCATTGGCATATCACGCTACTGATCTAACCAATGCTATCCAGTTGGCAAAAGCGACCCTGTCCAATTCTACCAATATTAATCGAGAAATATTCTTGATTTCAGATTTACAGAATTATGGATTTGAGAAAAATACGGCATCGATTTTTCCGGAAGATTCAGATATCCGGTTTTTTTATCTGCCAATTGCCAACTCAACCTATCGAAATATTGCCATTCAATCCGTCGAAATGGTAAATCAAATTCTGGAAAAGGGCAAAAATGCAGAATTGGCTGTCAATGTCATAAATTTTGGAGATGATACCGAACAAAATAAATTGATTCAGCTATTTTTGAACGGAAAACGGGTCGCGCAAACCATGGTCAGTCTGGATGCCAAAGCGACCCGACAAATTATTTTTAAATTTACCCCGAACCAGGTTGGCTATCAATCCGGGATGGTTTTACTGGAAGAGGATGATCTGGCACGGGATAATCAGCGATATTTTACATTTTATGTTCCAGAAGAGATAAAAATCCTGCTGGTTGGCAATCAATTACAGGATGTGAACAATTTTAAATGGGCAATTAATCCATCTGATGAAGTGGTTTCCACTTTAAAAACCGATATTTTGCTGGCTGATCAATTAAAAACCGCTGATTTTAATAAATATCAGGCGATTGTCCTGAGCAATATTCCTGGGCTCGCGCCGACGGTTGCGAAAAAAATAATTAATTTCATCAGTCAGGGTGGGGGTGTCATCCTTGTTCCGGGAAGCGAAATGAACATTCGGGAATATAGCACTTCATTTAATAAAAAATTAAAATTACCACCTTTTACGGAATCAGTAGGCCAGATTGGCACTATCGAGGCGTTTACATCCTTCAATAAAATTGATTTTGACCATCCGATTTTCA
This sequence comes from Caldithrix sp., assembly GCA_020722815.1. Taxonomy (GTDB): domain Bacteria; phylum Zhuqueibacterota; class Zhuqueibacteria; order Thermofontimicrobiales; family Sulfurfontimicrobiaceae; genus DYKB01. Next base: position 259,903 of record DYKB01000001.1, read on the forward strand.
AGTCGTTATTTGAAAGTGAAGAAAAAAATGTGGAATCGCCGCATTTCTATTTCTCTTTTAAAATGCCACCGACTAAAGAGACAGAAACGATAATTCAACTAAATAATAACTACCCTTTTCTTTTATCCGCGCAGTATGAAAAAGGCCGAATTTTGATATTCACTTCTTCACCTGATCCCAAATGGAGTGACTGGGCCATTAAGGGGATTTTTGCGCCGCTCGTTAACCGTTGTATTAATTATGTGGCTGGTTCAGTCAGTTTTCAGCAAGAACAATTTTATATCGGGAATGAACTGAGTTATTCAAGTTCTCAGGAAACCGCTGGATTTGAATTAGAATTGGAGAAACCGGATAAAAACCGGGTACGTGTTCGTCCATTCCTGCAACAGGAAAAAATGTTGGTTAATTTTTCGGAAACTGATTTACCGGGTATTTATAATCTTTATCATAAAAATCAACTCTTGACACAATGGGCTGTCAATTGTGATCCGGAAGAATCTGAAATTGAGATGATGGCAACTGAAAAATTATCACCACTCATTGGTGGAAAATCCCTGACGAGAATTGAAGAAGAAGATAATCTCGAAACCATGATTACGCAGGCCCGATTTGGAAATGAATTATGGAAAGCGTTTTTAATAATTGCTTTGATTTTAATGCTAATTGAAATGGGACTGTATTGGGAACGAAGAAATCCGGTCCAGAATGAAACTAATCCGATTTCTGGAGAGTTAAGTTAGCGAATAGATTTTTATAAATAGAAATTTGATTAAAATAAGGATTGATATTTGTTTCAATTTGAAGCGAGTAATGGCCTGGAACAAGCCGTGCTGGTTGGCGTGATTCGTCCTGATCAAACACGCTGGCAGGTTGACGAACATCTTGATGAGTTGGCATTTTTAGCAGATACGGCGGGTGCCGAGATAAAAGGACGGCTGATTCAGAAGAAAGCGCCGGTAGATTCTGCTTTTTTTATTGGACGGGGGAAGGTCGAAGAACTCAATGCTTATGTGCAGGAAGTTGGGGCTGGTATTATCATTTTTGATGATGATCTGGCGCCAGTACAGGTTAAAAATATCGAAAGAATTTGTAATTGCAAGGTTATTGACCGAAGTGGTTTGATTCTGGATATTTTTGCCCGTCGTGCCAAGACCCGTGAAGCGCGGACGCAGGTGGAATTGGCACAATTACGCTATCTTTTGCCGCGCCTGACCCGTCAATGGACCCATCTTTCGCGGCAGGTTGGTGGAATCGGGACCAAAGGCCCTGGCGAAACCCAGTTGGAAGTTGATCGTCGACAAATCCGGAAGCGAATTCGCCATCTGGCGGAAGAATTGGAAAAAATTCAACGTGAACAAAACATTCGCCGAAAACGTCGGGAAGATATATATAAAGTTGCTTTAATCGGGTATACCAATGTTGGAAAATCGACCCTGCTGAATATTTTGACCGAGTCTTCTGTTTTTGTAGAAGATCGACTGTTTGCAACCCTTGATCCAACGGTTCGAAGTGCGCAGTTTTCACAAACTCGTCCCATTTTACTTATTGATACAGTGGGATTTATTCGAAAATTACCTCACGATTTAATTGCTTCCTTCCGAAGCACCCTGGCAGAAGCCGCCGAAGCTGATCTGCTGGTTCATGTAATTGATGTGAGTCATCCCGTATTTATGGAACAAATACACACGGTATTGGACGTGCTCAAAACTTTAAAAATTGATGATCGGCCAATATTAAATGTGTTTAATAAAATTGATAAGGTGAGTGAGCCGGGTTTAATTAATCGACTGATTCAAGATTTTCCCAATGCCATCCCCATTTCAGCAGCGCGTGGCATGTTTATTGAAAAGCTGAAAAAGGAAATCATCAGTTTTGCTGAAAGTGAAATGGTGGAAACTGAAATCGCTTTTAATTTTAATCAAAATAAAATTGTCGCCAAAACCTATGAAATGGTGAGGGTACTGGAACGTCAATATCTGGATTCACAAATTGTCCTCAAAATTCGTGGCGAAAAATGGAAAGTTGAACAAATAAAAAATCTGGCCCATCAGAATGTATGAACAACACCGTGATAGTCGTTGACGATTCACCCAATATTCGTTTAACGATTAAAAATCTACTGGAAGATCAGGGTTATCAGGTGAGCACTTGCGAAACCGGTGAAGAAGCAATTCAGCGGGTGCATGAGGAAAGTTTTGGTGCCATGTTGCTGGATGTCAAATTGCCTGGGATGGACGGTCTGACGGCGCTAAAAAAAATTATTCACCTCCAGCCCACCCTTAAAGTCATTATGATTTCCGGTCATGCTGATCTGGAAACCGCAGTGAGGGCCACCCGGTTGGGTATTTACAACTTCTTAGAAAAACCACTGCAACCGGAAAAATTGCTGCTCGAGCTTAAAAATATTTTTGATCGGCAACAGATTGAATCCGAGATGGACCAACTCAAGAAGATAGTGAATCTGGATTATCAATTGATTGGCAATTCGCCGGTCATGCAAAAACTTTTCCTTGAGATTGAAAAAGCTGCCCCATCTGATGGGCGCATTCTGATTTTTGGCGAAAATGGAACTGGCAAGGAACTGGTTGCGCGTGAAATCCATCGCCGCAGCCTCCGGGCCAATGAACCTTTTATCAAAATAAATTGTGCGGCCATTCCACGGGAACTTATCGAAAGCGAATTGTTTGGCCATGAAAAGGGCGCTTTCACCGGTGCAATTCAACGAAAAATTGGTGTTTTTGAAACCGCCAACCGGGGAACACTGCTCCTGGATGAAATTGGTGATATGGCTTTGGAGACGCAGGCAAAATTATTGCGGGTCTTGCAGGAAAATGAATTTGTTCGTGTTGGTGGGACGACGTCCATTGCTTTCAATATTCGAATTATTTCTGCGACGAATAAAGATTTGAAAGCATTGATTGCGGCTGGCCAGTTTCGTGAGGATCTCTATTTTCGGGTGAATGTCGTCCCAATTTATGTTCCACCGTTGAAGGAACATCGGGAAGATATCCCTTTATTGATTCGCCATTTTCTGATTGCCAATAGCAAAAAAGATGGGAAACCGGCCAAGCAAATTACCGATGAAGCCCTTATCCCTTTTCTGGCGTATCACTGGCCAGGAAATATCCGCGAATTACGAAACATGATTGAACGCCTGGTGATTATGGCTGATCGAACGGTTTTAACCTATCCGGATGTCGCAAACTTTCTTCCGGAGTTATTGCGAAGCGGTGGCGGAAAGACTCAAACTGGCAGTGATCTGTTGGAATTGGAAAATCCGCTTTCATTGAAAGAATATCTGGCGCGATATGAAAAACGGCTTTTGGAGCATCATTTTATCAAGGCACAAAAAAATGTCAGTCGTTTATCACAAGAACTCAGTACCGATCGGGCAAATTTGCACCGAAAACTCAAAAAATATGGTATTAAATAATTGGCTGGCTTATTCATTTTACCAGAATTGAACAGGGAAGAAAATGAGGATAAATGCAATTAAAAGAATTTTATCAGGTGTTTTTTTTCTCACCTTCTGCTATCATTCATTGATTTTTGCTCAATTTCAAGACGAATTTCGAATTCGGGAAACCAATAAACATTATGAGCCGGGCGATTGGAGCAGTTATACCTGTGGTCGCTTTGTTAATTCCATCGCGATTGGAAACGAATTTGTTTATTTTGCGACCACTGGTGGTATTTTACGCTACCAGGTTTTTGAGAATAAATGGCTATATCCCTGGACGGTTTCAAATGGATTGGCTCAGAACCGGATTATCGCTGTCGCTTTTAATGAATCCACCAACACGCTCTGGTGTTCAACGCCGGTGAGTGTGAGTTATTATGAAAACTCCTCCCGTATGTGGCATAATCTCTTTTATGATGAAATCGGTATCCGTTCAAACGATTTTATCCACTCAATTGGGTTTGTCAATGATCAAATTATTCTGGAAACCCATGACGGTCGAATTCTCTTAAGTAGCAATGAGTATGGAAGTTTAAATTTTAATAATAGTAACTGGCAGAATATCCCCAATTCGAATTCAGTTGCCTGGTATGGCCATCGTGGCAAATCGAATGCTGAACTCCCGCTGCTTTTCATGAGCGATGGTTACCTTTTTGATAGCCAGGGAATAATTACCGATACCAACATGCGGCATTTTGATATTACGTACTATATTTTCGATAAATGGGGCTATATCTGGATTGGAACCTGGGGATTGGGCGCTGCTCGGGCTGATACGCGAACCCAGCAGATGGAACTGCTGACTTTTGGCCTGATGAATGGAAATGTGAGCGCACTTGCCCTTTCCGATGAAGAATTCTGGATTGGTGGATGGGACCCGAATTATTATCAAGGTACCGACTGGGGGCTTGAAAATGGTATCACCCGTTGGGATACACGTTATCAAACCTGGGATTATTTTCAGGCTAAATTTATAACTGGTTTCAATAATGATCAGGCTTTATCGATTGCCATCGATACAACCCAAATCTGGATTGGGACTGAACAGGCGCTGGTTGAATATAATGTCGATCGAAATCGATGGTATTCCTATGATCCGCGGAATGGGCTTCGTAACAATTTAATAAATGATATTGTTTTTAATGACGACTATTTATGGGTCGCTTCTCCATCGGGAATTGACCAAATCGAAAAAGCCACCCTGCATACCGATTCAGTGGCCATTGAACGCGTGGGATATGATCGGCTTCGCGAAATTGAAGTCTTTGATCTCGAACTGGTGGATAGTACTTTATGGGCGGCAACCAAAATCGGGCTTTATTTTTATGATCTGACCACCCAGAGCGGTCGCTTTCTTGAGGGCGATTGGAGTCCCAGAACGACGCCAGTGACAGCTTTGGGTAAAAATTCCACTTCAATATGGTGCGGCGGACCGGATGGGGTTTATGCCTATAATTTTAAACAAAAAGTCTGGTTTTCATCGCCGGAACGAAATGATAAATTTGACCAACATATCAATTATATCCAAGCGACGGATAATGTTGTTTTTGTGGCGACTGACAATGGCGTCTGGAAATACGATCTGGATCGCCGCTATTGGCGGCAATTTACAATGGAAGATGGTCTTCTTTCACCAATCGTCAATGTCATTCGAATTGAAGGTGAATACGTCTGGTTCGGAACCGCTGAAGGTCTTTGTCGCTTCTACTGGAATAGTCCCCTGCGGATAGATTAATTGTTTTTACCCATCGCCAGTTGAAAGCCACCTTGTCAACTATTCTCGGTATGACACAGCACGTTTTACGCCCCAATTACTTTAGCCAACGTTTCCTACTGATCCTCTCTCACCATCTTTTTTACAAAAATCCATTCTCTCCTTGATTATCCACACTATTTTGGTTATATTTTTATCGAACTTCATAAAAAATTTTAATCCTGGAGAAATATTTTGCTTCGAGTACTGATCATCATCTTTTTCCTTTTTTGCTTCTCTTCTGTTGAATTGAAGGCGCATATTTTTAGCCTCTACGCCGGAACGAATGAAGAGATGAAAGAAACCATCAAAATTTCTCTTTTCCAGAATCGTTTATTACTTGAATATCATGGTGAATATTATGGTCAAATAGCGCCACATATTCGTTTTATGATGGATCAGAATCAGGATAGCCTTGTTGCAAGCACTGAAATCAATCCATTTATGCAGGCCTATTCCCTTCAGTGGCGTGAATGGATACAACCCGAAATGGTTAATATTAATGATTTACCTTTTTCCCTTAAATTTAAGGGTTATCAATTTCCGGCAATTGAAAAAAGCAAAATGCCGGATCCGTTATTTCTTACTTTATTTTTTGAAATTGATAGTCTGGTAACCGTTCCGCGTCTTCATGCCCAGGATCTGATATTAAAGATCGAGCAGCGATTACTATTTCATATCGGGAAGCAATTCATTGACATGGCTAAAATCAGGGCTGCTTTTACAAAGGAACAGGAGAACGCGATCGCGCGATTTTGTCAAACAAAGATAAAAGCAATGGAGACGGTTTCCTTTAAAAAAGTGTATCCGGGCTATATTAGTCGTGATAAACAGGAAATCTACGGAATTTTTTTCGATGATACACGCATGCGGCTCCAATTTCTTCCCTATCCACAAATTATTGTTGAGATTGGTGAAAAAAAACCATAACGAAACCAAAAAAAAGACATTTTAATTGTTTAGTAAATTTAAAATAAAAGGAAGCAAAATGACTTATGAATCTATAAAACAAGCCCTGTATGAACCTTCATTGAGTTGGCCCGTTATTTTTTTGATATTAGGCGTCGCTTTCGTTCTCGGAGCGCTCCATGCACTGGGTCCCGGTCATGGAAAAGGATTGATGGCCGCATATCTGGTGGGTTCAAAAGGCCGGATTATCGATGCCATTGTGCTGGCAATTACCCTGACGATTAGTCATGTTGCGAGCGTCATTATTCTGGGCTTCATCACCCTTTGGATATCTGATTTTTTTATGCCTGAAAAAATGTCAAAATGGCTGGGATTTATCTCCGGCCTTTCAATTGTTGGGATAGGGATCTGGCTATTGCTGACCCGGCTGATATCTTTCCAAAAATCGAAGACGACAGGCAAAAAGTACGAACCCTTTTTCCATCATCATAATCACATTCATACCGACGAGGACGTTGATCAGCATCAGTTACACCACCACCATCATCAGCATTACCAGCCCACTTTTTCGTTCTGGCAAAATGTTGCGCTGGGGATTTCGGGGGGGATAGTGCCCTGTCCCAAGGCGCTGGTTATCCTGTTACTGGCAATTTCATTACAAAAGATTGCCCTGGGAATAACAATTATCGTTGTCTTTAGTCTGGGATTATCATTTGTGCTCATCTCGCTGGGAATTATCATGCTCAAGGCCGCCTATTTACTAAAAGGTCGCCTTGAAGATCGCCGAATCCAAATTTTTCCGATTATTGGTGCTGCTTTGATCATTATACTGGGTGCTTATTGGACGATACGATCCCTTGTTTTGATTGTCTAAATTGCGAATGGATTTGTGTATCACCAAAAAGTTCTTTCTTTTGCAGCTTTAATCTAAAAAATTCTGTAAATCAATAGACTTTTTTAGGTGATTTTGCTCGTGAACGGATATGTTTTTCAGGATTTGTGTCTTTACCGTTTTTCTCGAATCGAAAGCCACAAGTTGCTTCCGTTAAAAATTCTGATTCACTTCTTGGATATTTTCGACAATTTGGAGGCCTGATAGCATAAATAATACAGTAGAATTTTCCTTCCTTTTTTTTTCTTAAAAATGGGCATTTAATGGGGAGTCGACAACAAGCACCACATTGAATGCATTTTCCGGTTCGATTTTTAGAAACCGGCAAAAAGAGAGCCGTAATCAATCTTCTAAATTTAGCAAAATAATTATTCTTCTTCGTTAAGGGAAATTTAAAAAAATTAATTTTCTGAAAAATTGGAATGTCCTCCTGAAAACGAATTGATTGATATCGATTAATATTTGATTTTATAATTGTTATTATTAATTGAATGAATTTCATCTGATTCGAAAATATGAAATCCATTTCGTTCTTCCCGGGCGATTTTTATCATTGCGCTAGCTACGACAGCCGCATCTATGGGCTTATATTTTTTAGGAATCAGAAAACCTAAATATTTATTGAGATATTTTGCTAATTCCTCTTGCGGTCGAAAATCATTTCGTGCCCCTAATAAAAGTGATGGACGAAAAACAGACGGCCCCGGATAGCCAAGTTTATGGAGTGCTTCTTCCTTCACCTTTCACTCGACGGTAAAAAATACTGGATTTTGAATTAGCCCCCATTGAGGTTACCACTAAATAATGTTTTGCGCTATTTTGAAGCCCGATTTTGGCAATTTCAAGTGGATAGTTAAAATCAACCTGATAAAAATTTTCTTTTGTTTTGGCGATTTTCATCGTGGTACTAAGGGTACAATAAATATGATCCGCCTGTATCAAATGCTGGTAATCCCCAATCCGGGTAAAATCAATCACCTGTTGATTTAATTGCGGTGAAGGTGCTGAAAAGTTTATTTCACGTCGGGTTAGAATGGTAACCCGATTATCGAAATCACTCTTTAAAAGCAGATTGAGACATGCTGATCCCACCACGCCTGTCGTGCCAACCAGTAAGGCCGTTTTTCTCTCCCGCATTATCGTCACCCGATAAATTTTAGATTTTCATTCGGATAAAATGGTTGATATAAATAAGTGCTAAAATAAAAAAAACTCAGTAAACAAGCAAGCATAATTTAAAAAATCTTATTAAACATGTAAATCAATTTTACGTACAACCAATCAAATTTAACTGACGATGATCGAATTAAAAAAATTTTGATTTTATGGATTTTTCTTGATCTTCAACTGTAGATTGATTAAAATAATATTATTGGCTCATAATGAAAGGAGTTAATGAATGGAAAATCTTAATTTTCAATGCGCGAAATGCGGCCATCGTGAATACGAAATCGATGAATTCCGGGCTACTGGCAGTTTTTTGACCAAAATTTTTGATGTTCAGAATCAAAAATTCACCACGATTACCTGTACCCGGTGCCGTTATACCGAAATTTATAAAGCGGATAGCAGTATGTTGGGTAATATTTTTGATTTTTTCACAAGTTAATCTAAGGCTGCTACTCAATTTTTTATCGAATTTAGATTTCATTAAAATTAAACTCACTAAGTGGTTTCTCAAAAGGAAGGATTTCGATAATGCATCAATATGTGCATGGCTATTCTCTTCGTGAAACACAGCGACTCAATGAACAGTCCCTTATCCTCGAAGAATTGCTCCATAGCGATACAGCATACCCGTCCGGCAGTTTAATTCTGGAAGCAGGTTCTGGTGTTGGCGCACAAACGGCAATTCTCACCCGTAGAAATCCTGGAATCGAAATAGTTTCAATTGATATCTCTCAGGAATCCCTGATTAAAGCTTCAGCATCTGCAAAGATATTTAATCAAAACGCTTATCACTCCCGAAGTAATATCCATCAGCTCCCCTTTGCGGATGAAATTTTTGATCATATTTTTATCTGCTTTGTGCTGGAGCATCTGGAAATGCCTGAAAAAGCCCTTCTCGAATTAAAAAGGGTGTTAAAACCAGGCGGAACCCTGACAGCGATTGAAGGCGATCATGGCGCCTGCGTCTGGCATCCAGCGACCAAAGAATCACTTGCGGTCTGGCAGAGTATGATCCAATCGCAATTTCAACTGGGGCATAATCCCCTCATTGGCCGGGAATTATATCCGCTGCTATCAAATGCCGGCTTCGCGGTAAAAAGCGTTGTGCCGAAATGGGTCTATACGGATGCCAATAATCCGACCTTGATGGATGGTGTCGTCAATAAAATCATCGTTCCCATGATCAAAACGGCCCGCCAGCAATCTCTCGCTCTTGGCTTAATTGATGAAGTCACCTGGGAAAAAGGGATTGCTGATTTGACTACCTCCGGAGTTCCACCAAAGGGGACGTTTTTTTATTCATGGTTTAAGGGTGTTGGGGTGAAAAAAAATTGATTTGCAATTAGCTGGGGTAAATTTCTGTTTTGATGGGGTAATTTTATATCAGCCATAAGTAAAAATGGTGTTTCTTTTAAAAATTATAAGTTTAAAATAAATAAAATGTTAAACTCATTTTTTTGAACAATACAACCTGGTATAATTATTGTGATATGTTGATTGGTTTAAAAATGTATTTTGTCGATTAGAATGATAAGACAGGAAAACCGAGCGATCTTGGATCACTTGTTTCAAGCGTATGGTAAATTGTGGAACATAAATTCGGAATAATTTTTTCAAATCTAGGCTTGACAATGACATTCATTTCAAATTTGCCCAATTTTTTTCTTTTTTCATTTATATCGTTAAATAAAAAAACATAGTCTTCCGATGTTATAGTTTTCGAAATATCATTTTGAATACAGAATTCACGGATTTGGTCTAATGAGTTGAGTGGAAAAATTGTAAATTCATTAGAAAAGGAATTGGCTTGAATAAAATTTCTGATCTTTTGCTCTCTTTGTTGATAAGGCTCGATCTGGTAATTTTTCGCGTGTTTGATATAGTCATCTTTTGAAAGAAATATATATATTTTTGAAGCGTTTTGAAAAGAATATTTTATATATTCCTGGTGACCAAGATGAAATACATCAAAAGTACCACCAATGACAGCGCTATCATTGGTTTGACTAATTGTCTTTTCCATGAGAATGCTCCTGTTTAATTTTGAGCGCGTTTGAACTTGTATTTATCCTGGCTTAAACATGAGCGAAATTTTTACTAATAATTGCAAAATTAATACCAAATATCATTTTATTGGCAAAATTAACTGAAGAAATCATAATAGAAAAGTTACACGGTCCCATTTATCAGGAAAAAATTATGAATTCAGAACTGGGCAGCTTAATTCAAATTGAACAATTATTACATGAAGATATTTTTGATACAAGTAATGTATTTAAAAAAATTATTGAATGTGCAGTGACATTAACCGCCGCGTATTGGGGCTGTATATACCGTTATGACGCCAATAATGATATTCTCGATTGCAGAGACAGCAGACTTTGTGAATCAATAAAAAATGGGAATAATAGATGTATTCTTTATTTATCAGACGACGATGATTTTATTGTTCAATTATTTAAAAATAAATCGGCAGGTATAAATGAGAATATTAATAAAACGAACCGTATTATCAACCTGGAAAATCGTCTGGGGATAAAGATTAAATCTGAGATAGGTATCCCTCTAATCGGGAAAGCTAAAAAAAAGATAGGGATTCTTGTACTTTATAGTGATCAAAAATCAAATTTTACCTCCAGTCACATCGAACAATTGACGATTATAAGCGATTTTGGAATGTCTGCCTTTCAAAATTCCAAAATTATTCGTAAATTAAAATTGTTATCCGAAGCCAGTGATGAATTATTAAAAGAAGATGAAAATAAAAATCTGGATGCTAAATATGATTTTATTGTTGAAAAAACGCTTGATATTCTTGATGCTGAATTATGTACGTTATTTTTAAGAGATAAAAATGAACTTGTGTTTCATACATCTTATTCAAAAGGCAATGGGGATCAAATAAAAAAAAGAGAGAAAAAAAATATTCGGGTGCCAATCGTCTCAGGAATAAGGACCGGACACACTGGTGATATTGGCTTCCATAAAAAAGTTTATAACAAATTTGGTGAAGAGCATCGTAATTATCCTGCGGCCAAGGATCCTCACGATACTGGGTGGCTTCCGTCAAAATTTAATTATTCTGAACTGGCATATCCGATTTTAGATGAGAAAGAAGAACTTCTTGGCCTGATTCTCGCCTATAATAAGTTAGACGACAATGGTAAGCCCTTTAAAAAGGTAGGCTTTTCTAAATCGTATGATGAACCCTTCATGAAAATTCTCACTACCAAGTTGCTCATCTCTATTAAAAATGCAAATTTAATCGCTTCGAAGGATAAGGTGATTAATGAATTAAAAGCATTGGGTAAAATTCAGGAGACCATAACAACCAGTTTAGATTTGAATAAAATATTGGAATCCGTCTTAGATGTTGTGGTTAACACCCTTGGATTTCATTATGCAACAATTTCAAAGGTTGATTACACTAAAAATCAAATTGGGACCATTAGCGGATTGAATGTGCCATCAGAACTCATTCCGGTTGCCTGGCATTTATTGGATAGCAATGATATCCAGGCATGTGTCGTCCGAAATAAAAAAATTGAAAAGTTAGATGGATGGGATGAACGGTTGGACCGGGATATTTATGAAAAATTTGGCCATGAAAATTTAGTCCGGATTTATCTCCCCATCCTGATCTGGGATACAGTCTTTGGTACCCTTGAATGTGGATATTATAAAACCAGCCGACAACAGATTTCCGACGAAGAAGTTGAAATATTAAAAAAAGTCGTGAACCTGGCGGGAATTGGATTATCACAGGCTTCCCTACAAGATGCCCAGGAAGAGTTGGTAAATCAACTACAGGCACTTAATCAGGCTACTATCTATATTCAAGCGGCTCAAAATGTTGATGAAGTTGAAAAACAGATTTTTAAGAGTCTGGAACAAATTGGCTATTCCAAAGGAATGCTTTCTTTAGTAAATAAAACGAAGGGGATTATTGAAGGCCGATATGCTTTAGGTCAAAATTGGCAATCAATTACTAATATGACCAAGCGTGATCTCGCCGGAAACGATATTTTAGCAATTTCATTACGTGAAAAACGTTCACTGCTGAGTAAAGTCTGTTTTACTGATCATCGGTGTAATACCGAAGCCATCAAAATGGCGAATATTCGTTCTCAATATGTCATTCCTTTATTCAGTAAGGAAGAACCGCTCGGGACCATTCAAATCGATTTATCGGATATGCAGGGACTGGTCAAAGGGCCTGAAGATTTCTTAAAAAGCCGAATGGAGGTTCTCGAGACCTTTGCCCGCCAGATTGCCATCGCCATTCGAAATGTTCGGGACCGGGAGATTATCAGTCTGCTGGAACAAACGTTAATGGAAACCGCTCATGAATTTCGGAGTCCATTGCATAATATTTTAACGCAGGTCGGGAGTTTGAAATATATTTTAGATAAAGAAACGAAGCAGGACAAAGAAATTGATGAAATTTTAAAAGTCATTGATGAAGAGGCCTCGCGTGCCAGTAAGCAGATGGATAATACTTTATTATATTCAGATCGTTCACGTGGACTGATGGGATTTAATTTTAGTGAAGGTTTTATTCAGGATTTAATTCAGCAATGTGTGAGTTGTCATCGTTTACGGGCGTTGGAGCGCGGCATTTCAATCATTACCAAAGATAGTATTAAGAAGTTGCCGGTTTTTAGATTTGATAAAACAAAAATTGAACAGGTTTTAAATAATTTGATTGATAATGCGGTTAAATATTCACATTTTAATCGTTTTATTCAAATTCATGGATTTGATGATGGAACTAAAATTCATATTGAGATTTTGGATAAGGGACAGGGAATTCCAGAGGCGGAATATGATAGTATTTTTGAAGGATTTACGCGTGGGAGTGTAAAAGATAAAATACGATATATTCCCGGTACCGGATTGGGATTGAGAATTTCCAGGGAAATTGTTCGCGGGCATGGTGGGGAAATAAAAGTGAAAAGTACCCCGTTCTTAGACGACCCAAAGAAACGAATGGACTATGATGGGTATGATACCACTTTTACAATTATCTTGCCCAAAAAACCGAAGGGAGAGTAAAACATGAAAGTTAAAACGTTGTTCGTTGAGGATGAGAGCCGGGGAGTTCAACCTTATTTCCGGGCTCTGGAAGCGAAGGGATTTGACTGTGTTTTGGCAAGAAATGGAGATGAAGCAATCGACTTGCTGGCGAAGGACCATTTTGAATTGGTATTGATGGATGTAATGTTTCCTTCCGGAAAAAATTTAGGTGATTCAACGCCATCAACGAAGTCCGGATTAAAATTCTTAGAAATGATTCGGCAAGGTCAAATTAAAAAAGAAATCGCGAATATTGATGTCATTGTCCTTACGGCAGTTCTTGATGCACAAATCGAAGCTCAAATCAAAAAATTAGGTGTAGCGGTCTATTTAAAAAAACCTATCGCTTATCAAAAAGTTATTGAAGCCTTTTGTAAATTAAAAAATGTACCACTTTAATGGCTTGAATCGTATATGAGTACTAAAATTGAAAAATATCCTGAGCCGCTCCATTTTCTTCTTCAGAACGGCTACAAATTATTCCTCACGAATTTAAATTTTCTGAATGTTTATGAAGCAATTGCAGAAATTTTTTTTGACTTTTTAGCAGAATCTGAAATCTGTATTGTTTCGCTGGTTGAGCCGGGGCAGAATGATTTACGAGTTGTATGGAAAAAAGGAATTGGCTCGCTGTCTCATACGAATATTCAGTTGGAAAATACGCTTTCAGGAAACGCCGTACAGGCGCGGCAACTAAAGTTTAGTAATAATAGTCTTCATCATTTTGATTATCTCAGCGATGAAGTTGCGACCTTTCGAAATATTAAAAGTCAAATTTCAATTCCGCTCTTAAATGCGAATCAGGTAATGGCGGTTGTCAATTTATATTTATCGGACGAGCAGCTACTTGACAATGATCATGAAAAGACTTTGCAAATTCTGGCCATGCAGTCAGCTTATGTAATTCAGCAGGTGAATCACCAATTAAATGAAAATAGTACCCTTCATGATGTTGTACAGATTGATGAGTTTGCGAAAGCGCTATCCAATATTCTGGACGTCGATCTGCTTTTAAACAAAGTTTTGAACATTGCAAAAGTAATCTGTAATGCCGATATTGTCAGTATTTGGTATCAAAATGTTACCACCCGAAAATGGGAACGAAAATATCTGGGAAATTTGAAGGATTCAACTGCGAAAGTACCTGATATACAACGGGGTGAGGGCATTATTGGTTATGTGTTTAAATCGAAAAGATCTTATTTAACAAATGATGTGACACAGGATCCGCTCTATTTCCACTCCTGGAAGACAACAAAATCCGAATTAACCATTCCACTCTTATTTTCCAATGAAGTCAAGGGCATTTTAAATATTGAAAGTTCCCGGATTCATGCTTTCTCAGTTCGGCATGAAAAAATGTTATCTTTACTGGCCAGTCAGGTGGCGATTGTACTTCGGGATGCTCAATTATCCAAGATTGCAGAGTCAAGAACCTGCCAGGTAATTGTTTTGAAGGAGATTAGCGAGGCTTTAAGCCATCAAAAAAGTCTGGATTCTGTTTTGGCCAAAATTGCGAAGGAGTGTTATCATCAGATTGGCGGCGGAAAAAGAACTGTTTATATGATGTTGATTGATAAGGTACGAAAGTTATTGGATGTAAAAGTTACCTACGGTAATTTAACGGAAGAAATTCCAAAAAATTTAAAGATAACTTTTTCGAACCGAAGCATCGTTTCTGCTGTTGCGCAATCCGGAGTAGAAAAAATTGTTAATGATGTAACGCAAGACCCGGATTATATGCAAGTCATTTATGCTACCCGTTCAGAAATTTGTGTTCCGATACTTTTCAGAGATGAAGTGATTGGTGTTATTAATGTGGAAAGTGCAGAAACAGGGGCGTTTTCTGAAAAAGAACTGGAATTATTACGGAATTTTGCGGATCAAGCGGCACTGGCTATCAAAATTGCCGAGCTTTATGAAATCCGTCTCAAACAGCTTGAGGCCTTACTTCATACGGGTAATAAAATCCGTTCAGGATTAAATGTTAATGAAACGCTGCAAACGATTGCAACAGAAGGATTAAATGCCATTGGACCTGAAAACCGGATACTTTATATTCAAATTTATGATTCATTAAAAGATGAACTCGAAATAAAGTGTGTTGAAGGAATTCAAAATAAAAACAAGTATTTGGGAAAA
Source organism: Caldithrix sp. (assembly GCA_020722815.1). Lineage (GTDB taxonomy): Bacteria > Zhuqueibacterota > Zhuqueibacteria > Thermofontimicrobiales > Sulfurfontimicrobiaceae > DYKB01. Next base: position 275,305 of record DYKB01000001.1, read on the forward strand.
AAAATTCCTGCCGAAGCTGGAATCTCCGGGTGGGTTTTTAAAAATCAGGAATCCTATTTATGCTCAGACGTTAAATCAGATGATAACTACTGTGAGCTTAATTCTGATGTAAAATCGGAACTATGTATCCCCATTTTATTTCAGAATCAGGTGATTGGTTTAATAAATGTCGAAAGCTTGATTGAAAATGATTTTGGTCAAAATGAAATTGAAATTCTGCAAGGATTGGCAAATCAGGCTGGGGTTGCCCTTCAAAATACACAGCTTAATGAAGAATTAATTCATATCCAATTAGAACTCACGCAAGCCTGGGATTCGATGATTTTGGGGGAAATTTTGAGTGGTTTGACCCATGATATCCGTTCGAATACCGCGCTGATTTCAGGCGAAATTCAGTGGATGCGCCGTTTGCTGGATAAAAAAGAATTAACCATTGGATCTTTGGGTGAATATCTGACCACGATTGATTTTTGTCTGGCTAAAATTGAAGAGATAACATCTGAGTTTAAAAAAAGAATTCACAAGCAAGCCCCTGAGTATATTCCTATTAATCTTGGGGATTTAATACGCAAAGTTATTTCATTGCTTTCCGGAAAGGCGCAACGTCATCAAATTCATTTTGAAGTCGATTACAAAAATTTGAATTTCAAAGCCGAAGTTGATGAATTAAGAATTTTACGTGTATTTCAAAATATTTTGTTCAATGCGATTGATGCCATGCCAGGGGGTGGGCTGGTTCAAATTGTAGCAAAGAAATATCCGGATGATTTTGAAATCCAATTTATCGATAAAGGTCAGGGTATTTCTGCGGAGAATTTGTACCGGATCTGGGATAATTTTTTTACAACCAAAGAAAAAGGGACTGGATTGGGATTGGGAATATGTAAACGAATTATCCAGATGGAACATCATGGTTCAATTCAAATTCAAAGTACTGAAAATGTGGGAACAACCGTAATAATAAAATTACCATATCAACAAAAAAATAATAAATGTGGGGTGATAGAATGGACTCTATAAAGGGGAAAAAATTTCTTATCATTAATGATGATCCAAAATTAAGCGCCCAAATGGAGCGCTGGCTGGCAGTTGAAGGGGGGATTATTACCAAAACGCTGACGGGTGAAGAAGGTGTTGGATTGGTTAAAAAAAATTGTTATGATTTAGTACTTTTAGATTATAATTTAAAGAAGGAAAAGAGCGGCACCAAATACGCCAATGACTTTATTCCTTCAATTAATCAAGAAAATCCGTATTGCCCGATAGTGGTGACTTCGGCGACTGATGAAAAAATTCCTAATTTATCATCCCGGGTTTCCCGGACTTTATTTGTGAATCGTCAATTCTGGAATGAATTTATTCCAACGCTGGAAGATGTTTTAAAAAACAAGTTGATTTAAGTAAAATTATTTCAGTGCGTTATAGTTTCTCAATAAATTCGATAGGGGAGTTCCTAAATGAAATTTTCCAAAATTCTGATTGTTGATGATGAAAAAATTTCAAGAGAACAAATAAAGCGATGGCTAAGAACAGAAAATTATGATTCGGACGAGGCTGAAAATGGTGAAAATGCATTAACTAAAGTAGCAAAAGGAAATTATAGCGTTGTTTTATTGGACGTTAAATTACCAGATATTAGTGGTTTCGATGTTTTAAAGCAGATAAAACATCATTATCCTGATACGTGTGTTATAATTTTTACTGCTTATGGTGATACAGAAATTACGAAACGCGCTTTACGTGAAGGTGCCGATGATTTTTTTGATAAACCCATAGATTATGAACTGTTATTACCGAAGATTGAATCAGCAATTGAAAATTTTAAATTACGACGGGACAAAATTACTAAAAAACAGGAAGAAATTAAACAGTTTAGCTTTGAAAATATTATTGGTCAAAGTCCTAAAATGTGGGATATTTTTAATAAAATAAAAAAAGTTGCCCAAAGTGATAGCACAATTTTAATTCTTGGAGAAAGTGGAACAGGAAAAGAGTTGATTGCTTCCGCAATTCATCACAATAGTTTGCGCGCTGATAAAAAATTTGTAGTTTTTAATTGTGCCGCAGTTGTTGAAACAATAGTTTCAAGTGACCTTTTTGGGCATGAGAGAGGTGCGTTTACGGATGCTCATGAACGAAAGTTGGGGAAATTAGAACACGCAAATAACGGGACTATTTTTTTTGATGAAATTGCGGAATTATCACAACAAGTTCAAACTAAATTTTTACGATTTCTTCAGGAAAGAAAATTTGAACGCTTGGGGGGAAATGAAACTCTTGAAGTCGATGTTCGGGTACTGGCCGCGACAAACAAAGATCTGGAAAAACTCATGAATGAAGAAAAATTTCGTAATGATCTCTATTTTCGTCTAAATGTTTTTCCAATCCAACTCCCCCCTCTCCGTGAAAGGAAAGAGGATATACCATTATTAGTTGAACATATAATCCAAAAAAGTAATTCTAAATTAAAAAGGAACATATTGGGAATCAAGGAAGATGCCTTGGATTTTTTAATGGATTATCACTTTCCCGGAAATATTCGGGAATTAGAAAATATTATCGAACGTGCAGTACTTCTCGCCGAAGGAGAATTTTTGACTATTGAAAATCTACCATCGAATCTAGGAAATCGTCAAACGAAAGTCACTTCCATTTATTTTACTTTGCCCCACGCGCAGGCAAAAGAAGCCTTTGAAAAAGATTATATTGAGCAGGTCTTAAAAAATCATAATGGCAATATTTCTCAGGCGTGTAAATTTGCAGGTATGGACCGCACCAACTTCAAAGATAAAATGAAAAAATATGGCATCTCCCGACCGAAAAGTGGGAATCAGGATGTCGATGAAGATTAGAATATTATTTTTGATTCACTGTTAATCTAAATCCTTTTCCATGAACATTGGTAATTTCTATTCGGCCATCTTTTTTTAGATATTTTCTTAATTTTGAAATATAAACATCCATACTGCGGGCGTTGAAAAAACTATCATCCCCCCAAATGAGATTTAAAGCCACTTCCCGCTCCAGAATCTGATTTTGATGTAAACAAAGTAAGCGTAATAGTGTTGATTCTTTATCAGTCAGCTTTTGCCCGTGGTCATTTATTTTTAAAAGCCGGCGCTCAAAATCAAATGAATAATTTCCAATTGCAAAAATATTTTCCGTTGGAACTGGATCCCGATTTTTTTGTACTCGTTTTAACACAGCCTGAATACGTAAAATTAGTTCTTCCATACTAAATGGCTTGGAAATATAATCATCTCCGCCGATTTTAAAGCCTTCAATCCGATCTTCTTTCAACGATTTGGCGGTGAGGAAAATCAGCGGGATATCCTGATTGATTTTTCGAATTTCACGCGCCAGTGAAAAGCCATCTTTTTGGGGAAGCATCACATCGATGCGGCATAAATCGAATTGCCCGGATAAAAAGGTAGCATGTCCCGCCTCGCCGTCTTCACAACGTGTCACCAGAAAATTTTGCAGTTCCAGGGCTTCCTGAAGAATAAATCCCAGATTGGGATCGTCCTCAATGAGGAGTATTTTATATTTTCCCATCGTATTTAGCTCGTTTATCATTATAAATTTTTGCCACGAAAGCACAAAGACACGCAGAAAATGATAAGTTTTTATAATCAATCACGGAGTAAAAAATGACAGGATAACAGGATTTACAGGATTAGACTTTATTTTTAACCGATAGAATTGAGATGATGATATGTATTTTCCCTGTTCATCCATTAAATCCTGTTTAACCTATCATGAAATTGAATAGCCTTACTCAATTCATCTATATAAATTGGTTAATTTTTCTGAGTATAAGGTAAACTAATAATAAATTTGGTTCCCTTCCCAAATTTGCTGGTTAACCGTATACTCCCCTGATGAGCCTCAACAATCAGTTTGACATAGCTTAATCCCAGACCGAAACCTTTTACATCGTGCACATTCCCGGTTGGAACCCGATAATATTTTTCAAAAACACGCTTTTGATCTTCCGGTTGAATTCCGATGCCGTTATCTTTGATGCTGAGTTGAAATTGCTTTTTAGTGGTAAGACCAATACTTTTAAATTGGAGGTGGTCAATTTGCCACGTCAAATTAATTGATATTTTATTGATCCAGCTAATCAGGCGCGACTTAGTCAATTTAAATTTACTGAACAGACCAATACCCGACGTGCAGCATTGCAGGTCTTCCTGCCGGATCGGCCTGCGGAAGAAGTAATGAATGATCAAACGATTCCATTCTATGTGTTAATCATTCCTCAGGAGAAGGTGGCAGAATTGGGTGATTTACAAACGAAAATTTGGAGTCTGGACGAAATCCAAAATTTCAATGTGGGATTTGTTCGCCTGGAATTAGTCACCTGCGGTGTTGGTAAATTATTGGTTCGTGCCCCGCAACTCTTCCATTCGATTAAACCGGCTGAAGTCGTTCAAATGCGAATTGATATCATCAATGAAGGCAGCCGACGGTTGGATAATGTGGAAATTAAGCTCGATATGCCACTGAACTGGAAAAAGCAAATCGAGCCCCAATTAATACCGGCACTTGCCATTGGCGAGGAAAAAATTGTGCAACTCACTTTCATTTCCCCGGAAGATGTGGGTGTTGGTCGCTATGAGTTACGAATCCGTTCCTCCTCTTTTTCTGAAAATCAGGCGGTAAACGGCGAGGACAAAATTGTGACCGTCGAAATTCAGCCCGAAACTAATATATGGGGGACATTGATACTCATTCTTTTAATTTTGGGGATTATTATTGGAATCGTAATCTTTGGAATTCGCCTTTGACGACGATGAACTGATAAACAGGTAAATTTGATTTTTTGACAAAGAGTTCTCAGCGGGCGAAGAGAAAAACTTACCGAAAAGTGATGAAGCGATTGGCAAGAATGTCTCTCTGTTCTCTTTTCCGCTTTGTTATTTTAACTTTTTTAAAATTAAAATGAGGCAAAAATGGATGATCAATCAGTCTTGGTTCAATCAGAATCTCATGCGATACCTGCAAATAGTCCGATGTTGGAGGCGTTCAATTTAACGAAACGTTATTCAGATGGCGTTTTGGCATTGGATCATATTAATTTTACGGTTTTTCCCGGTCAAATTTATTCCATGCTTGGGGCAAATGGTGCCGGCAAGACAACGACCATCAATCTATTTCTCAATTTTATCGAGCCGACAGATGGAGAAGCACGAATTAATGGCATTGTGACACATCAGGAACCTTTAAAGGCGAAAAGTTAGGTTGCTTACGTATCTGAAAATGTAATGCTTTATCGAAATTTTACGGTTATTCAGAATTTTGACTATTTCGCCCGCCTGGGTGGAAAAACGAATTATTCATATAATGATTATGGTCAGGTTTTAGAGCGCGTGGGATTGCAAAAAGAGTTTTTTAATAAAAAAGTTAAAGATTTCTCCAAAGGGATGATTCAAAAATGCGGAATTGCGGTGGCAATTTTAAAAGATGCGCCGGCGATTTTGCTGGATGAACCAACTTCGGGTCTGGATCCAAAGGCCGGTTTCGAATTTATCCAGTTGCTGGAAGCGCTCAGGGATGAGGGGAAAGCGATTTTGATGTCTACGCATGACATTTTTCGGGCGAAAACCGTTGCAGATGTGATCGGAATTATGAAAGATGGGCGGCTGGTGATGCAAAAATCACAGGATGAGCTGCAGGGTGAAAATATCGAAAAAATTTATCTGGATTTTATGTCGGGAGCCGCGAATCATGCTTAAAATTTTGGAGAAATAACCATGTTAGAACTCATTCTTCGGAAAGAATTATTGGAAACAATTCATTCAAAGCGATTTATCTGGACTTTTTTGATCTGTTCTTTGCTGATTCTGCTCACTTTTTATATTGGTGCGCAAAACTACCATTTGAGTGTATTCCGTTACGAAGCGGCAAAGGCGGAAAATTTGCGAAAAATGGAGGGTGTCACCGATTGGTTGATGGTACGTTCCCACCGGATTTTTCTCCCGCCGGATCCCCTTGAAGTGCTGGTGACGGGTGTCTCGAATGACATTGGTCGAACCGTGGAAGTAATGGGCAGAGGTGAATTGACGGCCAGTGGGAGTCGTTATAATGAGGATCCTTTATTCGCCGTATTTCGTTTTCTTGATCTGGATTTTATTTTTCAAATTGTCCTGTCTTTATTCGCCATTTTCTTTGCGTATAACGCCATCAATGGTGAAAAAGAAGCCGGTACACTCCGGCTTTCATTGGCGAATTCGGTACCAAAGGACCAGTTTATTCTGGGTAAATTATTGGGTTCCTTTCTGGCATTAGGCCTGCCGCTTTTGTTACCAATTTTATTGGGATGTCTTCTCCTGCCACTTCTGGGTGTTCCACTGAATGGTCAGGAATGGTTTCGATTGGGATTAATTATTTTAACCGGATTTTTTTATTTTGGAATTTTTTTAACGCTTTCAATTTTTATTTCTTCCATGACCGAGCGTTCGTCAAGTGCTTTTCTTTATTTATTGGTCATCTGGATTTTGATGGTTTTTATTATTCCGCGTGCATCGGTTCTGATTGCTGGCCGAATGGTAGAAGTTCCTTCGGTCGATGAATTGGCCTTTCAGAAGAATCGATTCCAATCACAGTTGTGGCTTGAAGACCAGGACAAGATTGGCAAGTATAAAGCACCCGGTATAAAAGATCCTGAAAAAATGGCTACCGAATTTCACAAATACATGCAGGATTTAGCCGATGAACGTGAAAAAAAGTCAAGTGAATTGGCTGAACGATTGAATGAAGAGCGCCGTATCAAACAAAGTGAACAGGAGTGGTTGGCATTGGGACTGGCGCGGATTTCACCGGCTGCATTATTTTCACTGGCGGTGACAAATTTGGCGGGTACTTCGTTAATGTTGAAAGAACATTTTGCAAAGGAAGTGAAAGGTTATCAACCGACCTATCGGCAATTTATGATTGAGAAAACCGGCATGAATCCCGGCCGCGGGATGATGATCTTTCGGATTCGGGACGATGATTCAGAAGAAAAGCCAAAACTGATTGATCCCAAAGAATTACCAGCATTTTTATATAAAAAATGGCGCGTAAGGATATTGTTAGCAATTCAATTCTGGAAATAAGCTTGCTGGCTTTTTTAAATATTGTATTTTTCACAGGTGCATACTTCAGATTTTTGCGTTATGATGTTCGTTAATTGATTAAAATGTTTAATTTTAAGCTGGAGAAGCGAATATGCTCTGGACGTTAATTGAAAAAGAATTAAAAAATATCATCACCGGTCCCAAATTTACTATTACTTTTTTAATATCGGCTATTCTGATTCTGATGAGCATTTGGATTGGTGTTCAGGAATATCAGGCGGCGGAGAAACAGTATGCGGCCGGGATGCAACTGACACAACAGAAAACAAGCGAAACCTCTTCCTGGATTTTTTTTTCAACACAAATTTATCGAAAACCGAATCCCTTACCGATTTTTAATGCCGGCATCAGTAATGACATTGGCCGCTTCTCAGTCGTGCGCCCTTCTGAATCGATAAAAGTGACAAATAGTATTTATGCAGACGATCCCATTTTTGCCATTTTTCGATATCTCGATTTGAGTTTTATAATCCAGATCGTATTGTCGTTGCTGGTAATTTTGTTTACCTATGATGCGATCAATGGTGAACGCGAAAGTGGAACACTTCGGCTCGTTTTTTCAAATGCTGTCCCCCGATTTAATTATATACTGGCGAAATTTATGGGTTCCTGGCTGGGGCTGGTGATTCCGTTGCTGATTCCATTTTTACTGAGTTTTCTGCTGCTTCAAATTTATCGTATCCAGTTTTCTGGCGAACAATGGATTCGTATTTTGATATTTGGCGGCGTTTCGTTGCTATATTTCACCTTTTTTATCGGATTTGGAATCCTGGTTTCGGCGTTAACGCGAATTTCCTCGGAATCGTTTTTAATTCTGTTGGTGTGCTGGGTGACTTTGGTACTGATTATCCCGCGGGTGGGCGCAATGTTTGCCGCTCGAATTGTCCCTGTTCCTTCTCTGGCAGAAATTGAAAGTCAAATTGATGGATTTTCCAAAGATCGCTGGAATCAGTATATGGAAGATATGGAAATGCAGTTCCGGGATCGGGAAAGAGAAATGGCTGGCATGACACCTGAACAGCGGCAGAATTATAATAATGAAAATATGTGGAAATGGATGGAAACAGGAGAAATGGAACGGCGAAAAGTTCAGGAAGATATTAATCAGGCTTCGCGACGATTAAGGGAAGAGTTGCGAAACAAAAAAATGGTACAGGAACGGCTGATCTTTTTGTTGGCACGTTTTTCACCCGTTTCAGCCTATCATTTGGCAAGTATGAATTTGACTGATACGGATATTAATTTAAAAATCCGGTTTGAAAATGCGCTGGAGGTCTATCACCAAATTATATCCGATTTCGTGGCACAAAAACAAAAGGAAAGCGGTTCCATGGGGGGAATTCGCATCTCTGTTGATAGTGAAAAAGGATTTTCGGTCCAGACCAGTCGAAATCAGGGGCGTATTGATCTAAAAGACCTCCCGCAATTTCAGATGGTTAAAACAGATTCAGGTGAATTAATAAACCGATCGCTGATTGATCTGGGCCTATTAATTTTCTATTTAATTCTTTCGGTGGTTGGTGGTTTTGTGGCGTTCTTGCGACATGATGTCTGGTGATGCATGTCCAAAATACCAGACTAAAAAATTTGTGACCGCAAATTGCACCGATTTCATAGAAAAAAATATTTGGATTATTTTTTATCCCCTTTATTTTTCCTTCGCTCCCAAAGCCAGCCGAGGAAGGGAACCAGAATGGTCGTCCAGAGCCACTTCCAGTTTTCGGCGACAAATGCAGTGACCTGTTGCTGCCAGGTGACAACGATTTTGATTTCTTCAGACAGCGTTTGAACAGTATAGGGGAGATCTTTGCCATCGAGTGTAAAAATAGCATCCATGCTTAAATATAATTTTTGAATTCCGGGTGTAGTTGCTGTAATCTCCCAGCGCCATTCGGTCGTACCGTCTAAATTAATCAATTGCAATGCTGGCGAAATGGCTTCGATTTTAAATCCACTCCCTTTCAGACTGGCGGTCATGATTTGCGAAACCCGGATTTGCTGTTGTCGAATTTCGCCTTCTTCCTCTATCTTTTTTTTGAGTTCCGGGAAAGTTTCTTTAAGAGAAAGTAATAATTGAATCCCTTGCTTTTCATTCAATTCCATAGTTTGGGGAACATTAAAGACGACTTTGCCAGGCTTAAACTGATCGAAAATGTCCTCATCGGATACTGCTTCTTTCGATGCCGCGTCAACTTTTTTGCTTTTTTTAAATTCTTCTGGTCCTGGCTCCTCGGCTCTTTCTTTTTGTGCACACTGGACAACAAGCATAAAACTCAATCCAATGATGAGTCCAGTCAAATAAATATAAAATCCTTTTTTCATTTTTGACCCCTTTTTTTCTTAAAAATAAGAAGTTAACGACCAATTAAAATATAACAAAAGCAATGCCAAAAGCTCATTTTAATCATATTTCTTTTCGTAAAACCTTTCCAGCCGCGACATTGGTATGCATCCCCTTTTTTATGGTAATCTGGCCATTCACGATAACATATTCGATACCAATTGGATATTGATGGGGATTGATAAAAGTTGCCTGATCGATAATTTTATCACGATCAAAAATAACCAGATCGGCAAAATAGTCTCTTGCAATCTGACCGCGCTGTTTTAATCCCAGTTTTTGCGCTGGCATCGATGTCATTTTTTGGATGGCAGTGGCTAAATCAAAATATTTTTCATCACGACAATATTTGCCCAGCACCCGCGGGAATGTCCCGTAAAATCGGGGATGTGGTTTACCGGTGCCGGTTTTATCGTAAGGCGCCACGGCACGGCCGTCTGAACCAATCATCACCAGCGGATCGCTTAATACTTTTTTCAAATTTTCTTCACCCATGGCAAAGCCGACAATGCCGGGCTGCAGTTTTTCATCAATGAGCAATTGCCGAATAAATTCAAAAGGAGCCAAATTCCGCTCATTGGCAGCATCCAGAATAGATTTGCCTTCCAGATTTTTATTTTCGGGTTTACTGCATGAACTGATTTGCACCCTATCCCAACCACCGATTCGTTCACCACGGCCGGAAGCATATTTTTCAATTTCCGGTAAATCTTTGGGATTCGTTAAGCGGGCGATAATATCATTGGTGTTCCCCTGTCGCGCCCACAATGGCAAAAATGCAGAAAGACCGGTGCCATAAGCGATATAGGGATATCGATCAGCGGTTACGGCAATACCCTGTTCCGAAGCCTGATGAATTCTTGCCAGTACTTTTTCGATTTTTGGCCAATTTGCCCGATTGCACGCCTTCAGATGCGCAATTTCCAATGATGCGCCAGTGACCTCACTTATTTTTAATGCTTCCTCAACCGCTTCTTCAAGCCGATCGTCTTCATTCCGGATATGGGATGCATGAATTGCTCCATATTGAGCGACAATTTGACACAGGGCGATTAATTCCTCCGTTGATGCATAGCTCCCAGGAGCATATTCCAAACCGGTTGACAGACCAAAGCTTCCGTTTTGTATCGTATCCGCTAAAATGGCCTGCATCTTACCCAGTTGTTCGGGAGTTGCTGGTACGTCATTTCGACCGATGACAAAACTTCGCAAATCGCCATGCCCTGTCAATGTGGCGTAGTTAATGCCGATTTTTTGTTTTTCCAGCACCGCTAAAAATTGATCAATATTTCGCCAGGTTGGATGAAATCCATATTGTTCAAAAACTTGTTTATCATATTCCTGATAATCCGCATCGTTTAAGGGAAAAGGTGATGAGCCACAATTTCCACTCACTTCGGTGGTCACCCCCTGCCGAATTTTACTTTCCCCTCGATAATTGACAATTAATTCGATGTCGGTGTGGGTATGGATATCAATAAACCCCGGCGCCACGATCAGATTGGCGGCATCGATAATTTCATCAGCGGTTACTTCGTTTAAAGTATCGATAACAGCAATTTTATCACGAATGATCCCGATATCCTTTCGTTCCGGCGGGGAACCCGTTCCATCCAAAATAAGACCATTTTTAATTATCATATCAAAGCTATTTTTTACTGAACAACAGGCTATCAGGCCAAATGTAAGTGCCGTACCTGTTTTGAGAAAGGTTCTGCGTGGTATTTTCGTAGTCATTTCAACTCCATCAAAAGGTTATTGAGCGATAAAAGAAAGATAACAAAAATATTCTGAAAAAGCAATACTGGAAAATTGTAATATCGAAAGTATTATTTCCGAAATTGAATTACAAATTTTTCTATCAATCTTAAGCCGAAATAATTTCGAAATTAGCCCGGCGGTAATCAAAATTGAACGCGGATTTAATGGATTGTTACGGATCGCGCCGATTTAATTAGCACAGATTCATAGATTCCAGGGATTTTAGAGTATAGGTTCTTTGAAATTTGTGAAATTGGTGGCTAAAATGCTTTCAACTTACATCTTTCGTACAAATATTTTCGGTGACTTGTTTTCATAAACATTTCAGCCAGAAATTCCTTAATTGTTCGATAACCCGTTGAAATTTTTAGAATTTATTTTCAGGCTCGATTTTTGCATATTAGGGAAAAATTTGTGGTAACCGGGGGTTTTTAAATAACCCTTTTATCCTGTAATAACTTGGACTTGCAGTCAATTTTAATTCAAATTTTACTTGACTTTAATTTTTAATAGGTTTATATTGAATTGATAAAGTGGAGTTCGGTAAAATAATAGTGGAGAATAAATTTGGCGATTCCCTCCTGGCTGCAGCAGAAGAAAACGGTTGCGCCTTATTCGAAATTAGCGCTGGTTTATGACTTTGTCATGCGGCACGTGAATTATCGGGAGTGGGCCGCCTTTATCAATAAAATTTTTATCAAAAATAATGGAGAAATTAAAACTGTCCTTGATGTTGCCTGTGGTACTGGCAGTTTTTTAATAGAATTCAACAAGTTTGATTATGAAATCGCTGGATTTGATTTCTCCTGTGAGATGGTTCAACAGGCCAGGCAAAAATTCGAGAAAAACGGATTAAAGATACCCTTATGGCATGGCAATATGAGCCAGTTTGCGTTGAATGACAAATTCGATGCGATAGTTTGTTTATATGATAGTATTAATTATCTTTTTCCGATAGAAAAAATTAGACAATTTTATCAAGTATGTTATGAAAATCTAAATTCATCCGGCTTTCTTCTGTTTGATATCTGTACAGAGCGGAACTCGATTAAGTATTTTAAGAATTACTATGATTATGAACAGACCGCCCGGTTCCGCGTGGCACGCAAAAGTTATTATATTGAAGAAGAAAGAATTCATGCGAATGATTTTAAAATTCAATTTCGAAATGACCAGACCATTTATTTTGAATTTCATCGGCAAAAGATTTATTTGATTAAAGAAATTGAGGAATCCATTCCGTCGGATTTATTTGAAATCGTTGCTGTGCTCGACGGATTTACGGAAAACAGGGGGAGTGAAGCGTCTGAGCGCGTTCATTTTTTATTAAAAAAAATTTAAAGCCACGAAAAGAGATATTTTTTTTAATGGTTCAACTCAATAATGTGATAATGCAATATTCCAGTGGGGAGCGGCTTGGTCGGATTAATCTGGACATTAAGCGCGGTGAATTTGTCTTTCTGGTTGGTCCCAGTGGAGCCGGAAAAAGCACGGTTCTAAAACTGATTTATATGGAACAAAAGCCCGTGGAAGGGCAGGTTATTGTGAGTAATTATGATTCCCTTTCCATTAAAAAAAAGGATATCCCTTTTCTGCGCCGGAAATTAGGAATCATTTTTCAGGATTTTAAATTACTCAATGACCGAAATGTATTTGAGAACGTCGCCTTTGCCCTCCGGGTAACGACGGTGAGAACAAATAATATTAAAAAGCGGGTTTTTCGGGTTTTAAATGAAGTTGGATTACTTCATAAAAGAAATCAGATGCCCCGACAACTTTCCGGCGGGGAGCAGCAGCGAGTGGCAATCGCCAGAGCGTTGGTAAATGAACCGTTTATATTATTGGCTGATGAACCAACTGGCAATTTGGACTCAGAAAATGCCGAGAATATAATGGCTATTTTAGATCGAATAAATGCCAAAGGAACTGCAATTTTAATGGCGACCCATGATATCGGTCTCGTTGGAAATCGTGGCAAAAGAATTGTTCGAATCGAGCGCGGGAGAACAGTCTCCTGATGCAAAAATTATTTTACATTTTACGGGAAGGATTATCTGGTTTTCGACGGGCAAAACTTTCGAGTACTCTTTCGATTTTTACCATTATTATTGCAGTTGTCATTACTGGTTCTTTTTATCTGATTTCAAAAAATTTACATCAACTGATTTTTTCATTAAAACAGCGCTTGGAAATAGAAGTTTTTATCGATAATTCTTTTGAAAATAGTCAGATTGATAATTTGAAATCAAAAATTTTAGTGCTGCCAGGAATTGAGAAAATTCACTATATTTCACGGGAACAGGCAGCTAAAATTTTGCAACAGCAGTTTGGGGAGGAGATTCTGGCCGTCCTGAAGGAAAATCCATTGCCAGCCTCCTTTCAGATTAAAATTAAACCCGAATATCAATCGGCAAAGGCGGCATTAAAGCTGGTAAGCCAGATCAATGCGTTTGATGGTGTCGATGAAGTGGTTTATCGAAAAGATATTTTGCAATTTTTAGATAAATATTTACATTGGTTTATTATCGCGCTTTTCGGTATTGGATTGCTTTTATTATTTGGTTCTTTGTTCTTTATTTACAATACGATTCGATTAATTATCTCGGCGCGCTGGGAAATTATTGAAGCCATGAAATTAGTCGGGGCAACCCCGCGTTTCATTCGGTTTCCATTTATAATCGAAGGTTTTTTGCAAGCTTTTCTGGGAACTTTTATTGCAATTGGAATATTATATTTATTTTCTTATTTAATAAAGCAACAATTGAATCACTTTCTCTTTTTATCCCCCAGAGAAATTTGGGTCTGCATATTAAGTGGCAGTCTGGTTGGGATATTGGGGAGTCAAATCGCAATTAAGCGATTTTTAAAGTATTAAAAGCGTTTTTCTCTTGACAAAATAGTGGAAAATTATTATCTTAATAAAAATATTTTAAAAATTTAATATCGAAAAATGATTGAATTAACAGACAGAGAATCACTGGTTTTCGAATTGTTAGTCAAGAATTTTATCATTACGGCTAATCCGGTGGGCTCGCGATTCTTATCAAAAAAAATAAGGACGCAATTAAGCTCGGCTACCATTCGAAATGTCTTAAATGATCTTGAAGAGAAAGGTCTGGTGAGCCAACCGCATACGTCAGCGGGGCGCGTTCCAACGGATAAAGGCTATCGTTTCTTCGTGGATCGGTTTATGCGTCGTAAGCCTTTAAGTGATTCAGAAAAAAAGGTTATCGAGGGTACTTTTTCCTGTTTTTCACGGGATCAGGATTTAATTTTAGCCCGAGCCTCTCAGGTTCTTTCAGAAATCTCCAAGCAGTTAGGAATTGTGTTATCTCCACGCTTTGAAAAGGGGATTTTTAAACGAATTGAGTTAATTCACCTGGCAGAGCGGCGAATTCTGGTTATCATCTCGATAGCATCTGGGATGGTAAGAACGATTACAATTGAATTAAAAAGTGAAATCCCGGAAGAAAAACTGGAATCGACAGCACGGGTTTTAAATGAACGACTCGCCGGCCTAACGCTCGCTGAAATTCGCGACACTATTGGCAAAAGAATGGATAGTGCTTCGGAAGGTGATATTGGATTGATTAATTTATTTGTCGCTTCTGCTGATGAACTTTTTAGCATTAATGAAGAAGTGAGCCTGCATCTGGATGGGGCACAACACATGATCAATTTACCCGAATTTTCTGATATCGACCGTATGAAGCAGATGTTCAATATTATTGAAAATAAACGGCAGGTAATTGTTCATTTATTAAACGCTTCCAACAAGAACGATTCAATCTCCATCACGATTGGGAATGAAAATAGCGAAAAAATGTTGCGCGATTTCAGTCTGGTCTCGACGTCGTATCGTGTTGGGGATATTACCGGGGTTCTGGGGATTATTGGACCAACCCGGATGCATTATGCGAAAATGGTTGCGCTGGTTGATTATATTTCTGCATCGGTATCCAGAATATTAAGCGCCAGTTAACTTATTATATTTTTTAGAAATAGATGAATTTAAATGTGAGAAGCACTATTTCGGTGATTCAAACGCTATACTGATGAGATAAACAGGCAGGTACAATTTAATTAAAAATGGCACAAAAGAGAGATTACTACGAAGTTTTAGGCATAGATCGAAAGGCATCTGAGGCGGACATTAAAAAAGCCTATCGAACAATGGCAATGAAGTACCATCCGGATCGGAATCCGAATGATAAAGATACAGAAGAGAAATTTAAAGAAATTGGTGAAGCGTATGAAGTTTTAAAAGATCCTCAAAAACGCGCCCAATATGATCGATTTGGATTTCAGGACGCGCGCGGTTTTGGTAGTCCGTTCTCACAGGAGTGGGACTTAAGTGATGCTTTACGAATTTTTATGTCTGAGGGATTCGGTTTTGATATTTTTGGGTCCCAAGGTCAAAAGGGTGGTAAAAGTCGCAAACAACGGGGAAGTGATCTCCAGATTCGTTTAAAATTGACGCTTGAAGAAATTGCTACCGGTGCGACGAAGAAGATAAAATTAAAAAAGCAGATAAAATGTCCCGCCTGTGATGGTTCTGGTTCTGAAGGTGGTCATGGTGCGAAAAAGTGCCCAACCTGCCAGGGGAGTGGTGAAGTACGGCAGGTTTCAAATTCGTTTTTTGGCCAATTTGTGAATATTTCAACCTGTCCGCGGTGTGGCGGAGAAGGTACGATTGTGGAGCGACCATGTAGTCAGTGTCGTGGTGAGGGTCGGATTAACGGCGATGCAGTGGTTGAAGTAAATATACCGGCAGGTGTTGCTACCGGCAATTATTTAGCTGTCGAAAATGAAGGTAATGTTGGGCCAAGAGGTGGACCGGCAGGTGATTTAATTGTCATTATCGAGGAAGAGGAGCATCCATATTTCGAACGCCATGGAAACGATGTTTTATACATATTGCGGTTAAGTTTTAGTCAGGCAGCTTTGGGAGATGAAATTGAAATTCCAACGTTAGAAGGTAGTGTTCAATTGGAGATAAATCCCGGGATACAATCCGGAAAAATATTACGTTTAAAAGGGAAAGGAATCCCGCATTTACGAAGCCATCAGCGCGGGGATTTGTTGGTTCAGGTCATGATTTGGACCCCAACCAAATTAAATGCGCCGGAAAAGAAAATTTTAAAAGAGTTGGCGAAAAGCGAAAATTTTATACCCCCAAAAGATGATAAGAGCTTTTTTAAAAAAGTTAAAGACACTTTTTTTAACTAATATCGCGTGGGGTTTTACCCGACAGGAAAAATTGGTTATTCTTAGTCTTATCTCATTTTTTCTGTTCGGTGCCGGGATTAAAATTTATAAAGCGCGTTTTGTTAATTATCCGGAAAAAGAATTTGTTAAAAATTATCCGCTGGATAGTTTACGACAGGAATTTATACAAAAAAGTAATGCCATGAATGCCGTCCCGACGCCGCAAGCGATAGGATTGGTGGCAATTCCATTAAAAGTAAATATAAACTCGGATTCAATTTCTGAATTCATAAAATTACCAAAAGTAGGACCCGCATTGGCCAAGCGGATTATTGAGTATCGCCAACAAAAAGGCGATTTTAAAAAGCCAAGTGATATCAGGAAAGTGAAAGGGATAGGACCCAAAATTTATCAACAGATTCAGCCTTATATTTATGTTAAATAAACTAAAAAGTCATCGTTAATCTCAAATTATTAAGCCAAAGGGAGGAAAAATGGCGGAGGCGACTGGCAAAGGTTCGATTATTTTAAA
This sequence comes from Caldithrix sp., assembly GCA_020722815.1. Taxonomy (GTDB): domain Bacteria; phylum Zhuqueibacterota; class Zhuqueibacteria; order Thermofontimicrobiales; family Sulfurfontimicrobiaceae; genus DYKB01. The sequence continues at coordinate 292,271 of DYKB01000001.1, forward strand.
ACTCATTATCGTTATTCTGATTGGTGTTTTAGCTGCTGCAATTATGATCCCGAAACAGATGTGGGACCAGGAAGCTAAAAATACTGAAACCTGCCATCAAAGAATGAACAGTCTTTTGTCGGCAGAATTGCTATTTCAGAAATATAACGAAAAGTATTGTCCAAATTTGGATACACTCCTTGCATTTTTTCAAAATGATGTAGAAAAAAAGTATGAGTTGGAATTTGTCCAATTGGATACATTTTTAAATGTGCAATTGATGAAACTGGTTGGCGAAGAATCAATTGTCAAATCAATTATGGATTCAGTTAATTGGGATACAACCTATCGCGATATTAAAAAGGCGATTGAGATCGATTATTTTCTGGCCGACGCGATGGTTAATGTCGCGCTGAAGCATGATACCCGAATGGCTAGAGTAATCAAACCCGTTCTGGATGCGAACTACGGCGATAAAATGGCACCAACCAAAGCCATGCAGGAATTGTCGAATCATTTTAGCAACTATGAAATCATGAAAGTATTAAATACGGATGATTCCCTGGCAACTGTTCTGCGACAAATGGCGCCGGATATGGATATGGCCGATTATTTGCCAAAGATTAAACAGTTTGACCACTTGGCAAGCCGTATCGATAGTTTTTATGCTGATTTTCTTGATTCGCTGGGAACCTGTCCCACTGTAATGAAGCCATATCGAATTGCTGTTGGCCAAATTTATAAAGTAAATGATGCGGTTATTGAAGAATTAGAATTCCGCAAAATACCGGTCGAAATCATTGAAAAAGTGAAAACATTGAAGGATAAAACAATTGTTGGCGACCTGGCTTTTGAGGAAACCATCAATAATTTATTGACGCCAGAAGAATTAACGGAATCTGGTGAAATAATTCGAAGCAAAGCCGGTTCAACGGTTCAATTTGCCAATATTTATTGTCCATTAGATTCAACCGACATTTTACGGGTTGAAAATAATTGGTGGAAAAACAAAATTGGTGGTTTGAAACTGGTAAATCATGGTAAAATTTATCAAAACGAGAAAAATTGGGAGATACAATAGTCGTCTGTTTTCCCGAACAGGCCCTGAAGGGCAGGGTCAATAATTATATGGATAGTGTAATATTTAAAGGATAGGTATGGCATCGCAAAATCTTAATGGTCTTGTTGGAGTCAGTTTCTCTAGCAACCGGATTCAATTAGTGGAAATTGAGTCGATTGGTGGCCAATATCAAATTAATAAAATTATCCAGAAAAATGCCAACCTTTCCTTTGATTTTCCTTTATCCTTTGAAAAAAGTAGTGGATTAACAACACAAATTGCGAATGCGATTGATGAAATTGTCGAAAACAATCAAATAACCGTTGGGCGAGCGGCTTTTGCACTGGATAGCCAAAAAGTACTCATCAAAAAAGTACCGATTGATCCTGATTTGTCAGGTGAAGAAATTAAAAATCAGGTGAGCTGGGAAGCCGAACAGTTCGTTTTTCACTCTCCCGATAACTATGTGGTTGATTTTAATAAACTTTCAGGTGATCACAGTCGGGGATTGAATGAACTGTTAATCATCATGGCACGTAAGGACATCATTAACTTCCTGTTGGAAATTTTTAATAAAACTCGATTAAAATTGCAAGTAATCGATGTTGATATCTTTGCTGCCATTCGCGCTGTCAAAGCAAATTTTGATTACGCAGATAACGAAAAAATAGCGTTGGTTGATCTAAATCCTCAAAGTGCCAAAATTACGCTGATGACTCGTGGGGAGTACTTTTTATCCACCGAGGCAACTTATGAATCCAATGAACTTGAAAAATCAAATCTGGTAAATCTGGATGACGATCAATTAACCAAATTAATTTCCAAAGAATTGCGGCGGATAATTCTGGATCATAAATTGGGGCGAAATGTTGAAGACCTTGATCAGCTTTTCTTTTATGGGGAAATGTTAAAGCCGCAGGTGGTGGAGAATTTTCAACGGATTTATGATGTGCGGATTACCAAAGTGAATCCTTTCCGCAAAGTACGTTTCAATGCGCGTGATGTTGGAGAAGATTTGATTCGGAATCATCCAGAGAAGTTTGTCAATTGTGTCGGGGTTGCTTTACGAAATATTTCATAATAGATTACGCCTATAACCTGATGAAATAAATATGAGAAAATTTGGTCCTACTGATTTCGGGCGGGTGGAAACATTTTAGCGTCGATTTTAGGGATGAATAATTATAATTTGAAAAATGGAAAATTAGGAGTAAAATAATGGCAGATATTAACTTGATTGGCAATGATCAGGGCGGTTCCAATCGCGGGGGCCGTAATGATGAGGAATTTATGGACTCATCAGAATTTAGTCAACCCTTTGAAAATGAAGTCAGTAGTGACATGGGGTATGAAACTCAGGATGCCTACATGGAGCAGGGATTCATGAAAAAAGGTCCGAAAGGTATCATGTATATTCTCATCGGAGCCTGTGTTGTCTTATTTGCCCTGTTGATGATACTTCTTTTCTCGGATGAAGAAAAACCCACTCCTTCCGTTGAAAAAAAAGAAACGACTCAGAAAACCGAGCCAACATTCCAGCAGGAAGCACCTGTCGTTACTGGACCGAACCACGAAATGATCAAAAATGTAACTGCGTTGCTGGAAGCATTTCCACCAGACATGAAATTGGCGATGTTGCGGTATTCACAAGGGCAATTTATTATTGAATCACATGCCCGAAATGAAGCTGCTGTCGAAGTTTTAACCAATCAGATTCGGCAGAGACTTCCCCGTGGAACCATTCGTGAAACCAACAAATCAAAGAGTGCCAATGCTGACTATAATGTGTGTATGGTTTCTGGTTCCATTCCGGAAGGCACTTTCTGGAATCGACCAGAAGTTCTCAATACCCTGACTTATATCAGTGAAAGTGACTTGAAAAGCCGCGTTGAAAGTATCTGTTCCCAGACCAATTTAAAAGTGAAAAATTTTAATATCGGTAAATCCAAATCTGAAAATAATTTTCAGAAAGTGATGGTTAAAATTAAGGTCACTGGAACCAAAAATGATGCGACGCAGCTTATTAAGACTTTGAATACCAGCAAATTAAATGTTTATATTGCCAAGGTTGTTTTTACGCCCATGCCTGGTGAAAAATCATTCACACCGCAAACGATTAATTTATTGATCGATCTGGAACTCTTTAAAAAGTTGTCGTGAGCGGTTGAAAATATTTTTGGGCTCTATCGCCAATATTATTGTTACTGAAAGTAATTGATGCGGATTATTTCGGGAACCTATAAAGGACGGCCACTCATTACGCCGCATAATCGCGAAATTCGTCCCACGACGGATCGAACCAAGCAGATGATATTTGACGGATTGGCTGTCCCTTTTCATTATCCGCATGTACTGGACCTTTTTGCTGGCACGGGTAGTTTGGGCCTGGAAGCACTCAGTCGCGGCAGCGAAAAGGCATATTTTGTGGATCGCTCAAAGATAGCCACCACTATTATTCACGAAAATTGTCAACGCCTTGCATGTCTCGACAAAAGTATTATTATTCATGCCGATGGTTTTCGAAGCATCTCGCGTTTTCTAAAAATGGATGTGCATTTTCATCTTATTTTGGCAGATCCACCTTATTTTAAAAAATATACAAACCGACTTCTTCAAATAATTGATCAAAGTCTGTTACTCCTGCCAGGAGGCATGCTTATTATCGAACATTCCACGGACGACATTCCTGATAATAATTTAACATCTCTCAAGTGGCTTAAAACAAAAAAATCGGGCGAAACATCATTTTCATTTTTTACGAACAGGTGTGAATGACGTGAAACTGGTTATCTATCCGGGTACTTTTGACCCCATTACGAATGGACATCTGGATATTATTCAACGTGCGGTTTTGATGTTCGATTATCTTCTTGTGGCGGTGACAGATAATCCTGCCAAGAATCCGCTTTTTTCGTTGGCCGAAAGAGTTTTAATGATTCAAAACTCAATTTCGGATAAAAAAAATATCAGCATCGAAAGCTTTCGGGGACTGTTGGTTGATTACGCCATGGAAAAAAAGGCTTGTGCTATTTTGCGTGGACTTCGGGCGACGCTGGATTTTGAATATGAATTTCAAATGGCCCTGATTAATCGAAAATTAGCCCCCGATATTGCGACCATTTTTTTAATGACGCATGAAAAATATACTTATCTAAATTCGACAATTGTAAAAGAAATTGCGCGGTTTGGTGGGAATATATCCTGTTTTGTCCCGCCGATTGTTGAGCAAAAACTAAAGGAGAAATTCAAACCGATATGAAATTCATTGAATCGATTCATCAGAAGGCGCGGTTAAATCCCCAAAAAATCGTGCTACCTGAAGGCGATGATCCGCGAACCATTCGCGCGGCTGAAATGATTCAGCAAAAAAAACTGGCTGAAGTTGTTATATTAGGTGATCCGGCCAAAATTCAGGAACTGGCCAAACAGGAAAAATGCAACCTAAAGGAGGTTCAACTCATAAATCCTGAAAAATCAGAATATTTTTCTCGATTTGTTAATATTTATTTTGAGTTAAGACAGAAAAAAGGCATGGATTTGGCAACGGCCAATGAGATCATGAAAAATCCATTGTTCTTTGGCGCCATGATGGTCCGTGAGAATCTCGTCAATGTGAGTGTAGCCGGCGCGATGAATACCACCGCGGATGTTCTCCGGGCGGCCCTGCAGATAATTGGCGTTGCACCTGGTTTTTCGGTGGTTTCCAGTTGTTTTGCCATGATTTTAAAAGATGAACGCATTCTGACTTTTGCGGATTGTGCCGTTGTTCCCAATCCGACAGCCGAACAATTGGCCGAAATTGCCATCACCAGCAGTCGGACGCACCAAAAATTGACCGGAGAAGAACCAAAAGTCGCTATGCTCTCTTTTTCGACGAAAGGGAGTGCCAAACATGAACTGGTTGATAAAGTGGTTGAAGCCACCCGGATTGCAAAAGCGAAAAAGCCCGATTTAAAAATTGATGGCGAATTGCAACTGGATGCCGCGATTATCGAATCCGTCGCACAGAAAAAATCACCCGGCAGTCCGGTGGCGGGCAAAGCCAATGTCCTTATTTTCCCGGACTTGCAGGCGGGCAATATCGGCTATAAATTAACCGAACGCCTCGCTGGTGCTGAAGCCATTGGTCCCATTATTCAGGGCCTTCTGAAACCCGCCAATGATTTATCCCGCGGCTGCAAAGCTGAAGATATCGTGAACATGGCGGCAATTTGCTCTTTAATGGTTTAAAAGATATTTATTCGATTTAGCATGGGGGAAATTGTTTATCTTTATTTCATCTTGCTTGATGGAATAGAATAAAACGACTCAGGCTAATTTTCGATACATCCTAAACTTGCTAATGGATTAGAAAGATGATCAGGTGCATCGGGGATTAGCCTTTTTTATATCGCTGAAATTTTTCAGCGACTTACCCGATGGTGTATTTTATTGATTTAAAAATGGAGTTTGTCATGTTTGAACAAACAAGCGAAGTTAATGCAGGAGGCAAAAAATTTCAGGTTCAAACGCAATTTATTGAGTCCCCTGCCAAAATACTTTCCGCTGTTTTTTGTAATTCGGCCTTACTTTATGAAAAAAATTTCGCGATTGAAAATACGAATCCCGATCAAACTCGGGAAAAAACGTATATTTTGCATCGCGAAACGATTGCTGATATCGAATTACTCTTTTATATGGCCGATAAAGTTCGTTCCATTCATCACCCAGTTTCAAATATTAAATTAGGGATCGTCTTTTTAAAGCGAAACCTCATTGACGAAGCCATAGAACAGTTTAAATTCGCCCTTGAGCGCGACGGGAAGATGGTTGAAGCAATTACCAATCTCGGGATTGCCTATTACCTTCAGAAAAATTATCCGCTGGCGCTGGAGACTTTTCAGCAGGGCAAAGCACTGAATGTCGAATATGCCGATCTCTATAACTACCTGGGGCTGGTAAATCTTGAATTGAACCGGCTGGATGCAGCCCTGCTCGATTTTGAACGGGCGTTGAAGATCAATCCGGATTATCCGGCTGCGCATTTTAATATGGCGCAGCTTTATCTCAAAATGATTTTTAAAAAAATTGAACAAACCGATGCCCCGGGTACAGAAAATTTTAAAAAATTGGCCCTGAAGTATTTCCGACTGGCGGCGGAATTAATGCCACCCGGTAATATCAAATTTTTTGACCGAATCATTGAATCGATCAATTCCAATTCCTTTAATACAATTCCTGAACTGGTTGAACTGATTAATAAAAATAATCCGCCGGTTTTTGATTATAGCCTCGAAAACGAATTTTATCTAAAATTTATGTTTGGTGGGAAAGGCAAGGACGATCTGTATATTGAAGACTACATTCGTCAACAATTGCAGCTCATTTCTGACCATTCGAATTATGCCGACCTGCATAATAATTTAGGCATCGTCTATCTAATTCAATGTCGCAATCTTTTCCTGAAAGCGCTGGATGAGTTTCGCGAGGCTTTAAAGATAAATTCCGACTTTAAAAAAGCCGAAAAAAATCTCAAACTGGCTGAAAATGATGGAAAAGGATTTTTAATTTTATTGCGCGCAATTTTAAAGTAAGCTTTGTGGAAATAGTTCATCTGTTTTTTGACAGGATATACCGGATCATCAGAATCTACCGGGAAGCCGTGAATGACATTATATTGAAGATTATCCCTTGCAAATCCTGTCTGATTTTAAATATCACCTGCTTTTAACGTCCTGGTAATAAAGCATTTTAAGCATTTGCTTTTTTAAAATCCACCTCATCTTAAACGTGATTAAGATAATCTGATAACCCTAAAAAAATTATTGAGTAATACAGTTCAAGGATAATATATATTTGAAAATCAAAATGTTAACCAAAAAATTAAATCATATTGCTGGTATAAATTTTGCTTTAATAAACAGAACCGATAATTTGTTTCTGAATGAACTTTGATGAATTCGTTTTATGTCTCAGATGGAAACAGGATGAATCGATGAAACAGGAGTTTTTATGTTTAAATCTATATTTATGAAATTATTAATAATTTTCATTTTTGTATTTAATGGAATGGGTGCTGCCCAGGATGTGCTGGAGATTAAACCAACATTCGAGCAGGTAAAAGCCTTAACGATTTACGAAGTCAAATTGAAATGTTCGCAGCCACTTCCCGCAGATGCGAAATTTCAGTTTACATTTCCAGCGGCAATGGACCTGTCAAAAGTCCGAATGGCCGGATCAGCCACGATTAATGGCGGATTTAAAACGCAGGCTAAAGATAACCAGGTGATTATTAAGCGTAGCGGGCTGGGAGATACGATTCCAGCTCATACGCCGGTCGATTTGATGTTTACCTCGGTCATTAATCCGGAGGAGGCGGGTAATTTTGTCATTAAAGGCGAAATTCAGACCAGCGATGGCAAACTTCTTCTCAATAAACAGGTAACCATAACTATTAAAGAAAAAAAATAGTCGACACCTAAAATGATTAAATGACGAAAAATCAGGAAGATAACCTAAGACGAGATTTAGAGCAATGAAAGCAGGAAGCAAAAAAATTGATTTTCGTTTATCTGTAATATTTGTTTTTTTATTATTAAAGATATTATCGGCAGGTGAATTAACAAATGTAAAAGTTAGTTTAATTGATGATGATCGAATGGGCGAATTAACCACCGTAAATCTTAAATTTGACATCGCAAATCCTTGGCCGGCCAATGGAAAAATTCGATTCTTTTTAGGAACTCGTAAATCGGGAACGTATAAAGGTCCTTATTGTAATTATGTGGCGCTTGCTCAATTTAATCATGCAGGGCGTGGTGGTCTAATTCGTGAGTATAGCGATGATTCAACCGTTGTTTTTGTCCGCGATGGAAGTGGAGCTGTCCTTCCTAAAGATGCAACCATCGATATTACATTTGGATTACTATATTTGAATGTAGATGAACCGAATGAAGACTTTAAATTTTTAAGGATAGAAACACGTGGGGCTTCTGTAATAGATTTTGTCGAAAATGCTGGAAAATTTCCAATTCGAATTCACCATTTTAATCTTTCAGGCATACCGACCAGTGTTATAAAGGGAACAGATTTAGGTGCTAATAATGTTTTAGTTTCAGCACGTGATGCGGACGATGGGGTTGTACCTAAATATTTAGGAAGTATTTATTTTAGTAGTTCGGATGCAAGTGCACTTTTACCGTATACAAAAGCATCTCCCTATACTTTTCAGGGGTCTGATAATGGTGAAAAATCGTTTGACGGGATCGATTTTACCTTTAACACGACGGGAGAACAGACCATTTCAGTCGCCGATACTGGATCAATTAATACTACTTCAACAAGTGAATTATTAGTTTTTAATACGCAGGGCTATGTCAAAATCCAGTCCAGTTCCAGTGACCCGGCGACGGAAATCAAAGATAAAACAATGGCTTCCGGGGATTCGACCACGATGTATGCCGTTCAGTACGATTCTTATGGAAACGCCATGGGATTGGTTAATGTCACCTGGTCGGTTAAAGGGGAAATTGGCCATCTGGGAAGTAACCTGACCACGGTAAATAATAAAAATACCGTAAAATTTTATGCCAGCAAAGCCGGCAGTGGCCGGATTGAAGTGACACATTCGACTGCACTTGGCGATGAAACCGGCGTGATTACCGTAAATCCGAATGCTTCGGCGATAAAAGTAGTCAAAATTTGTGATTTGCCGAAAGGTGTTGGGGAAGATTGGACGAAAAAGGCATCGAAAACATTTACAGCCGACGATATTCTGCATTTTTATGCTGTGGGTTATGATGAGTATGGAAATTATGTGGCAGATATCAGCACGGTGAATTGGCGAGTTGAAAGCTATGATGGCGGGCTCCTTACGGGGAGCGGTTCGCATTTTGCTTTCAACCCCACAAAAGTAGATGCGAATTGTGAGGTTCGGGCGATAATTACCAGTCCTCCCGGAATATCGGATATTCGTGTTCAAAATATTGTTATCAACGTTGGAAAGCCGGCGTCATTAATGACCCGCTATCGCTATGTTGAAGGGGGCGTAACCAAAACAGATGAATTGAATGATCAAACATTAGAAGCGGGCAAACCTTTAACGGTATTTGTGATTGCGACCGATTTTGATAATAATCCGATTGGTGATATTGTAGATGCGAATTGGAGCCTGAGTAGTGGAAAGCAGTGTGGCTATTTCAGGCAAGATTCTACTGACATCAATGGGAAGCGATATATATTTAAGCCAATCAAATCAGGCGTTTGTATCATTCGGGCAACTTCCAAATCAGATACGACAATTTTTGATGAGAGCGGGATCATTACTGTTGTTGGTGGGGAGGCCGTTGCCTTAAAAATTTCTACTGAATCAGGTCGAATTAAACCAATTTTAAATGACACAACAATTACCTGCGATGCTTCTTTAATATTGTGGGCATTAGGAGCTGATCGTTATGGAAATCGAGTCGGGCTGGCCAGTGATGCTGATTGGGATAAAGATGGAAATCTTGATTCGCTTGCAATTGATAATGCGACAAATATATCTTTTAATCCTAAAAAGGCTGGTTCATCTGGGCATATTATCGTACAACGCAAAGGTTCTACCTGGAAACCGGATACGACTAAATTGATTAGCGTTGTTGCCGGAAGTCCCCATCATTTGCGGATCGCCAGGGGACAATTGGGAAATACAGGCAGAATACCGGACGACACGACCCTGGTTGTTGGTCAGGATTCGCTGATCTTACATGCCGCGGCATTCGATGCAGATGATAATTATACCGCGGATATCAATGCTGATTGGTATTCAGGCAAGGATAAAGCCACTATCACAAAAGTAGCCAATTATGTTTATTATTATCCCAAACAGGAAGGCGTTGATCAGATTGTGGTGCGGAAGAATGGTCTGATAGAGGGCTATTCTCCCTTTATCACTATCCAAAAAGGACAGATTGATTCGGTAGTTATTCAGGATGCGCCAGGCCCGGAAGGGAAGAAAGTAAACACGGTGACCATGACCACCGATAGTATCCTGCAATTATATGCTGTGGGGTATGATTTGGGAGGGGATTGGGTTGGGCCGGCCAATGTGACCTGGAAATCGGATAGTACGCTTAATCCAGTCATCAATGACACCATTCCCAAATCAAACTTCAATTTTTCGCCCCAATCTATTGGTAGTGGTAGAATTTTTATTTATCATAAAGCCACCGAAAATCGGGATACAACCAATACGATTACTGTCTTTGCCGGTCAGCCGCATGGTATTATTAACTTAACCGCTACACCGGAGTCTATTCCGGCGGATGATTCGACAACAACTACTATAAAATCTGGTGAAATAAAGGATCGAAAGGGCAACCGGGTACAAAAGGGCACGAAAATTACGGTCCGAACGACATGCGGAACAATTACAACCGCGGATGCCGATACGCTTCAACCAGAAATTCAGGTTTTGGTAAATGAAAACGGGATAATCGAATTTGAATTAAAAGCCGATTCCGGCGGGGGCGAAGCGAAGGTTATTGCTTCCGGCGGGACAGCGCAGGGGATTACTTCAGTTTTTATTACGAATATCAGTCTTTCCGCGATTACGAGTAACTCCAGCAAAGTCAGTTTGGGCCAGAAAAATGTCCAGGTCTGGATGGATGTCACCAATCTCGGTAATGATCCGGTCAAGATTGAATCGGTAGCCCTCAATTTTTTGGGAAGTGGCGGCGAAAATTTAAACGACAACTATAATCCTGTCGCACCGAGCCCGTTACCGATACTTGTCGGTGGAGCCAGCATCCGTTTGACCTTTTCTGTTGAGGTGAAATCCGATGCGAAAATTGATACAAATGTAACTGTTGATGGGAGTGTTTTTACCGAAATTTCAACTATCAGGGCATTACATGCTAACAAGCCGCATCATTGGTCGGTTCAAAATCCGGCATCGTTTCAAATTATTAAAGTTCAGGCACTCGAAGAAGTCGTTTCGCGCGGTGATCAGGGGCTGGATATTTCAGTTTGGCTAAAAAATAATAGCGGTCCAAGTGGTGCAACCGCCATGATTGAAAATTTATATCCGACATTTAAAGTCGAATTAACCGGATCGAATGTTACCTCACAGTATGTCATTGTTCCCGTGGGCGAATTGCCGACCCAGTTGGCCGCGGAGGAAGATACGGTTGTCAATTTTAAAGTGAATGTCAAGACAGGCGCGAATACAGGGAAAATTATCATTGATGGTGCGGTTTCGGGGAAGGATGCCAATTCGTTTTCGAGCATTCTGGATACCCAGTCAGACACTACCGATAGCTGGACGGTTCAGGAGGCGGCTAATGTCAGTATTAAAAAACTGGCGACCTCCCAAACTACAGTGACTCGTGGTCAAACAACGCCCTGGTATGTGGAAGTTTCCATGGAAAATAAAGGCGGGAATCCGGTCCAACTGGATAGCTGTCAATTACAATTTTTTAAAGTAAATGAAGAAATTACTTCCGAATATCAATATAGCTACCCGGATACATTTGCGAGTGGCGATACGGTCATTCTGGACGATATTGAAGTTTTAAATATCGCAGTCAACAGTACAGGGCCAAAAACCGGTATTATTACCTTAAGAGTCCGGGCTTTCTTCTCCGATGTCGGTGGAAGCGGACAGCAACTGATTAACCAGAAGGATACCTGGATTACGGTTCAGGAGCCTTCAAATGTGACAATATTAAATGTCAAACCTTCACATCCGGAGGCCACGCAAAACCAACAAAAAGACTGGAAGGTTTTGGTCGCCATGCAGAACATGGGAGGAAGTGATATTGACGTTAATACGGATTCCCTTGTAACGCATTTGAAATTTAAATCCAATGCAAGTTATGTGGTCAAACCGCCCTATTTTAAACGAACCCAAAGTATTCGTTTAAAAAAATTGGAAATGGACACACTGATTTTTGTAGTGGATTCAACGCCGAATATTAGCGCCGGGGTGGATAGCATTCAAGCGCTTGTTCAGGTAAAAGAGAGTAACAGCGCAAAAGATACGACACTAATGGGAAAGACAACGATTACCATTCAGGAGCCGCCGCGGATTCGTATTTTACAGGTGTTGAATCAGGCGCGGAACAAGCCCGAAGTGAATCGCCTGCAGGCTTTCAATTTGAATGTTGTTGTTGTGAATTTTGGTAAGCAGACGAATGATGAGGTTGATAGTGTCGTGGTGCGGATTACTTCCAATAAACAGGTCGGGGAATTGGGACGCCTGGTGATTGATAACGTCAAACCAATTGTTGACCATAAACTGGTTTTCCCGGTGACCGCTGCTGATACACCTGGACAAAATGAAATTTTTACAGCGACAATCCTGTCGGCACTTGCGGATAACACCCGGGAACCAATTACAATCGATCCGCCGGTAAGCGATACAACCATGGCACGAATTGTGAAACCGGCTGAACTGGAAGTCATTAAATTTGATATTATACCGGATTCGGTTCAGGCCCGGCAGTATAAACCGTATCAAGTTATCCTGGATGTGCAAAATAAAGGTCAGGGCGCTGTTGAGTTTAGCAAACCAACAAAAGATGATATTGTTTTTAAAGTGAATAATGTCAAGCAAACCGACTATCAGATTACACCGCCGACAGCATTAAATGGGAAAGATTTGTATCTTGAGGGTGGAAAGCGTGATACCCTCACTTATACGGTGGTTGGTACCGGTGCCTACCCCGGAAAAGTTGATGCCGAACTGGTCTTGAATCCAATTGATCGAAATGATCCGACGAAAATTTTTCCGGTAAAAGAACAGGATAGTGTTTTTCTGAAAAGTTCAGCCAAATTGCGAATTGCCAGTATTGAGCCGAATGCTTTTATGAATCGTGATGTCGGGCAGGTCAATAAAGGGCAGAAGTTTAAGGTTCGCGCGGTTGTCCAAAATGGTGGTGCTGAGCGAGCTGACCGCGTGTATGTTCGCCTGAAAACGCAGCATACAACTTATGTTACTTTGATCGATACATTGAAATATATCGAATTTATTGATATCGAACAACATGCCATTGCCGAATTTGAAGTCGAAGCGAAAGAGATTGCTGATCAGGTGGAATTTACTGCGCAGATTGATTCGGCAACGGGTCATACCAGTAAATTACCCGTTTCAATAGAGATATCATTCCCGCCCAAAAAGGGATTTGTCAGAATTCATGAACCGTCGAAGTTGGAAATTACCCTTCAGGGTCAAAATGGAATGACGGCATTTGCGATGGATTATGAATTCACCATGTCGGCGCTGGTCAAACGGACCGGGACATCATTAATCGATAATTCTGGAAAAATAAAGTTGCAACTCCCTGAAGGTTATCAACTTCTATCGCCCCAAACGGTGAATTTTAGTGTTTCAGAACAGACAAGTCAGGAGATTGCGACCTGGAAAGTCCGTTCGCCGAATTCGAAAAAGGATAAACTAAAATTTATCGCCAGTATTGTTTCAAAGCCAGGTGATCTGTATTCAAAACAATTGGCGATAATTGATTCAAGCAAAGCGCAGGTAATGATTGAAACTGTCGAGAGTAGCTTGATTACGAATGTGAATGTTGTTTCGCCGGATGGAGCCAGAGACGGGATAATTTCAACCAGTCAGACTTTCGTGGTTCAGGCATCGGTAAGTTATTCTGAGAATGTGAACAATTTAAAGTCACGGCTTGATGTCCCCGAACAATTTAGCATTAGTGATACGACACAAATCCCCGGAAATCCTTACGTCTGGCGTTGGAAAGTGGTGGCACCGGCTATCAGTTCCAATGAAAAAGAATTGATTGTCAATGTTTGGGGCACCGAAAAAACACCCGATGATGTAACCAGCGTTCAAAAAATGGTTGTTACTACGGTAGGGCGCGCCAGTTTGGACCTCGAAATTAATACCAATGTCGGGGCGATTAAAGACAATCATTTACAACTTTCGGCTGGTCAAAAATTTAAATTTCTGGCGCGCGTGGTTAATAATGGAACTGCCAATGCGGATGGCAGTGGGACGATTAGTTTGAATTTGGGCAACTCGGGTTTAAAAACAGAGGATCTCCTGCAAAAATCTTATCAGGTTGATCAACTGATTACCTGGGACCTGATTGCACCGAATGTGGCGACGAGTGCGCAACCGATTACCATAAAATTGGAAAGCGTTCCCAATGATGAAAATAGTCAGGATGCGCCGGAGGTTACCAATCGAAATCGGCGGATTTTTGTTGAAACATTAAATCAAGGGGATGTCTCAATAACCAATCTTCAAATCAGTCAGCCAATTGGTGCAAAAGACGGAATCGTCTCGACCAATCAGCTTTTTCAGGTAAGTGCCAATGTTTCCTGGATCAGATGTCAGCAGATTCAGACCGAAGTCGTTTTTCCGGCGGCGTTTTTTTCCTGTGATGCGCCAATTCAGGAACCGCAAAATTCAACCAATAACAGCGGTGAAAATGAGCAGGTTAATTTTTGGGTGAAAGCGCTATCAAATTCGACCCAGAATCAAAAGATAAAGATTTTTGTCCGGGGCAAAGATGCAAACGATCCGGAAAAAGTGCTGATTGATTCGACTGAAGTGCTCAATATTCGACTTGCAACCAACGCTGAAGCACGAATCCAGGTTAAAACTGAAACGCGGGATAATATTGTCACTGTCGGACAGCGTTTTCGGGTGAAAGCCTGGTTGAGCAATCGGGGTGAAGCCAGTTTGCAGGGATTTTTTACAGCGGAAATCTATAAAGAATCGCCTGAATATACAATCGTTTCACCAATTCAGCAGACGGTTGCTTATAATGATACAATTATCTGGCTGGTTGATGCGCCTGATTTTCCCTTAACTGGCAAGGCGATGCGCGTAACTGTCGAAGACTGGCCACAGGATGAAAATACAAACGCAATTCCATTTTCAACTTTTGGTGAAAAAGAAATATCGGTAACGACAGAAGAGAAAAATGTCATCCTCGCGACCGTGCCCAATTTGACCCCCTTATCAATCACCAAGGGGGCAAAAAATGTGACGATGATGGGTCTGATTATTCGCAGTTCCGGGAGTTCTTCCTCGAATAAACTGTTATTCAAGGGGGCCAGAATTAAATTAAAAGATCGAAAGGGTGAAATCATTCAGAACCCGTCCGAAGCAATTACACGAATTGCCGCCGTATCGTCCCGTAACCGGCAAGTGATTCTGGGTGAAATTAATCCGGTAACGCCTGAAACAATTTTAAAATTGAATTTCACGAGAATTGATACGGTTTATCCGGAAATAATCCGACCTGATACAGTCAATTTTATAATCGATATTTCGCCGGACATCACGATTTCATCTTTTAATTTGGTGATTGATACGACATCAGCGTTAGTTATTGAAGATCAATATTCGGGTTTACCACCGAAATATATCAATCCCAATGGCACCTTATTGCAAAATTTAAATCTGGCATCCAATTTTACGGCTGTTCTGGAAGCAAATTTTAAAGCCACCTTTCTGAATTATCCAAATCCTTTTGGAAGCCGGGGAAAAGACCGGACCAAATTTATTTACTACCTGGAACAGGAATCGGATGTTGAAATTAACATTTTCACCGTTTTAGGTGAATTAGTCTGGTCGAAAAAATATAGCCAGCATGATCCGGAAGGTGCGGCAGGAATGCATGAAGAAAATAATTTGGGTTCCGGTGGTCCACCTATCTGGTGGGATGGTCGGAATGGAAATGGAAATAAAGTACTGAATGGCGTGTATATTGCTGTTTTATCAACCGGTGATGGAAAACAGACCACTACGAAAGTGGCGGTATTGAAGTAACAGAATTGACATAACAACTCAGGATTACAGGGATGAAAGTGAAATATTTAATCATATTAGGATTGATAGGAGTTCTTTTCTGGCCTTCATCTTGGCTTGAGGCACAAAGTGGCGGGACTCAACCCGTATTTCATGCATTGGGTGCAGGCGCCCGACAACTAGGACTTGGAGGTGCTTGTGTCGCCATGCCCTTTGATGCGACAACGGCTTATTGGAATCCCGCCGCGACCGATTATCTGGAACAGAATAATTTTTCGTTCTTTTACACAAATTTGCTCGGCGGTGCTTCCTACAATTTTATCGGTTATGTCCATCCGACCCTGACAATCGGTACGTTTGGTGCGGTAATGCTAAGGTGGGGAATTGATGGTATCAAAGAACGCCTGGATAGTCCGTACGAGATTGGCGAGGTCAGTCTGGTTAACTATGAATTTCTCTTCTCCTATGGTAAGGTTATTTTGCCCGATCATAATCTCTCGATGGGGATGAATATAAAGATTGATTACCAGGCATGGCCGGGATTGAGTGAAAAGGCTGGCGATACGGGTGTCGGTGCCGATCTGGCCGTGTTTTATCGCCCGGAATTAGATGGAAGTTTAAAAGGTCTCGCCTTTGGTTTGGTCATGCAAAATTTCTTTGCGCCCAAATTAAAACCACTGGATGAATCAGACGCTTTTCCAGGAATATTCAAATTGGGGCTTGCCAAAACTTTTGAACTGGCAACGACGGGCAACCAGTTCAGTTTATTAATGGATCTGGATAAGGGGGCGTTGAATATCTTTAAATTCCATTTAGGGGGTGAGTACACTTACAACAATACGGTTATGATTCGGGCCGGTATGTATAATAATGAGGGTACTCACTTTGTCTTTGGCGCCGGTGCCAGGTATAATCGGTTTCAACTGGATTATTCCTATGCGGCATTAAATGTCGCCGATATGGGTTCGAGTCATCGGCTTTCATTTTCTCTGAATTTTGGTAAAACACGTTCAGAAATGCTCGAAATTGCCAAGCAACTGGAAATGGAACGCATTCGTGAAGAAGTTGAAAATCAACAACGACTGGCACGCGAACAGGAACTTAAAGAGCGGTTGGAAGAAGGCCGACGGTTGTTTAATGAGGGTGACTTTATAAAGGCCCAGATCGAATTTTCTGCTGTTTTACAAATTGATGAAGAAAATGAAGAAGCCAAAGAAAAACTGAATCAGGCAAAGATGAAACAGGAAGAAGAACAGGATCGCCTGTTGAGAGAGCGTATTCAGCGCGAAAATCTGGAAAAAGAACAGGCGGAACTTGATCAATATATTCGAGAACATTGGGAAAAAGGCATTGTTTACTATGAAAAAGGTCAGTTTGAGGATGCCATTGATGAGTGGAATTTAATCCTCAAACGGGATCCAAATTACCAATTAGCGATTGAATTTCGTGATCGCGCCCTGACCGACATGCGCAATGATGTGAAAGCGCTCATTCGCCAGGCAGAAAATCATGCAGCCAATCATAGTTATGTCGATGCAATTCGATTACTGGATAAAGCAAAATCGAAAAACCTTTCCGAATTGAAATTAGACGATGATATTGATGCGAAAATAGCACAATATAAGGAAGCACTTGATCTGGAGCATTTATATCGGACTGGTTTAAATTATTATGATAACAAGGATTACAATGAGGCGGCTGAGATGTTCCGAAAAGCGCTGGCCCTGGATCCGAAAAATAATGTCATACAAGATTTTTATGAAAAAGCCAACGCCCGGGCGACGGCCACGAACGATCCATTGCCACCTGATTTAAAACAAAAATATTATAAAGGGGTCAATCTGTCGACAAATGGTCAATATGAAGAGGCATTGAAGATCTTTGAAGAGATATTAGCGTCACAACCTAACAATAAACGCGTCTTAACCACAATTGATAAAACAAAAGAAAAGCTGGAAAATTCAAAGCGTTATAAAAATTAAAACAATTCAACAACCATTTCGGGAAAAAAGCCAGTGGCGAAGATTATTAAAGAAGAGATAAAAGTCCCCGCAAAAGAAAAAAACCTGGTTGAATTACGTAATTTTATTAATACCCTTTTTAAGAAACATCGAATTGATGAAAAGGTTACCTATGCATTCAAGCTGGTGGTTGATGAGGCGGCTACAAATGTCGTTAAACATGGACATTCAGGTAATGAGGGAATAATAACGTTACGTGCTTTCATCCGGAAGGAAAGCATTACCATTTTGCTGATCGATAATGGCAAATATTTTGATCCCATGCGGGTACAAAATCCGGATCTCCAGCGTTATGTCGATACCAGAAAACGCGGCGGCCTGGGTATTTTTACCATTCGCAAGCTCATGGATTCGATTGATTATCGTCGAACAGAAGAGGGTAATGAATTACGTTTAACCAAAATGCGGGTTCGCCGAAAAAACCGTCTGGCGATGTCCGTTCCACAACTTTCAATGACGATGAAAGCACGATATTCATTGGTGGCCTCTGGCATTTTAACCGTAATTATTCTGATTGTTTTTTTGTATTATTATTTTCGACATAGTGCCACAATCATTCAGGAAAACCTGGAATTAGGTTATATTAGTGCTGAATCGCTGGCAAAAACACTCACGAATGATATTGAAGATGAGGGTTTATTTAATGACCTGACGATGGTGCCCAAAATATCTCAAAAAAAAATTGAATTCGACAAGCTAATTTATGCGATTTTAGTCGTTCAGCCAACAAACGACATCTATTTTTCTACCGATGAACATTTTTCGGGGAAATATAACTTTCGGGAAACGATCGAAGTTATTAAAAATAATGTTCATCTGGTTCAAATTCGGCCAGATTTGATTGTTTATGACATCAACGCCCCAATCAATGATCTGGATGGTAAACTAGTTGGCCTGATTCATCTCTGGATTGACCAGAACTACATCGAGCGTCTGATTAGTTCGAAGCGGTGGAGTGACCTGGTCAATTCACTTTTCGCGATGATTGGCGGATACATCGTCATCGTTATTTTTGTCTATATGGTCATGACTCCTTTTCAGCGCCTTACAGAATGGGTTCGGGCGCAGGGACAGGGTGGAGAAATACAGGATCAAATTGATATCACCGATTCAGGAGAAATTGGTGAAATTGCCAAAGCTTTTTCTGACATCACCACCAAATTTAAAGATTCTCAAAAAAAACTGGTACGCCAGGAACAGCTTCAAAAAGAGATGCAAGTCGCCAAGGAAATCCAGCAAACTTTATTACCGACTGAATTTCCTAAATTAGAAAGTTATGGCATTGATGCTTATTATGAGGCGGCAAAAGAAGTTGGTGGTGATTATTTTGATTTTGTTAATGTGGATGACGATACATTAGGCATAGTTGTTGCTGATGTTTCGGGGAAAGGCATTCCGGGGTCATTGGTGATGACAATGATTCGGACGGCGCTTCGAACGGAAGCCCGCGGCATCCTGAATTCTTCAGAAGTATTGGGCAAAGTTAATAGTTTTGTGGTCAATGATATGAAGAAAGGGATGTTCGTCACTGTTTTTTACGCGATTATCGATGCCAGGAAACGACGTATTAACTTTTGTTGTGCTGGCCATAATCCGATGATTCTTTATCGGGGGAGTACGAAAAAAACATATTTTTTAAAACCACATGGTTTTCCAATCGGTATCTCTTTACCGGATATGAGCCTGTTTGCTCAATCGTTGGAAATGGATAGTTTCCAGCTTGTTGAAGATGATATTTTAATATTTTACACCGATGGAATAACCGAGGCGATGAATCGCAAACGACAAATGTATGGGGAAGAACGGCTTCTTCAGATAATTCGTGAAAATGCAAATTTACCGGTTCAGTCGCTGGTACAACAAATAAAAGATGATGTTCACTCTTTCACTGAAGGTTTTCCACAAAGTGATGATATTACCCTGGTCGTAATAAAAGAAGAATCCACCGCTGAACGTCAGGAATTGAAACGGGCGATAAGTGCTCATCGATTAATTATGGCCGGAAAAAGTATTCGGGCTGCCTGTGAGCAGGCTGGAATTACGACTTATGCTTATTACAATAAGTATAAACAGAAGTTTGAATCCGAAGGTATTGAAAATATAGAACCTCAAGATGAATTGGCAATGCTGGAAGCCAAACATCTGAGCATTGAAGAAAAGACCAAAATTTTTGATATTATTCGGGTTCATGTGGATTACGGACCACGCCGGATTTCCGAAGAATTGGATACAGAAAAATATGGTTTTACCAAAATACCGGAAGCGAAAATTTATGATGAACTGGTTCGGAGTCGTTTAAACACCAGGCAATTACGGGAAGCTTTTTTTCAGCGCAATAAAAAAGCCAAAAGGGTCAAACCACCGGGCACACCGTTCCTGACGCTGGATGGTGAAGTGATAATTGATAAAGCTCCTGCCTTTGAATCACCCGTGGAAGAAGAAGTCGCTCCTGAGCCTGTAGAAACGGCGGTTGCGAAAAATCAGCCCACAGCGGATTCGTCAGCAGAAGTTGTTGGTGAAGGGGATGCTTTCCTGGGGCCGCTTGAAAATTTTTTGGAAAAGACTGGTGCTGAAATCGATGAGAAGAAGCCCGCCCGGCGGCCTCCAATTCGTTCAAAGGTACCACACATACCTGTTGAGGAAACTGGAGCAGATGAAGAATCCAGGCCGGTTATTCAGGATGAGCCTTTAAAAAGTAAATTACCTCCAGAACCGGTTGAAAATGAAAACGCGCACCTTGCTGAAAATGAGCTTCACCTTGACGAGCCCCAGTTGGCTGTTGATGAAATGCTAGATAAAAATGAAATGTTTTTTCATCATGGGGAATTTGAGAATGAAGAAGCCGAACGAGCAGGACAGGATAGTGAATTTGCCGAAAATATAGTCGATGCCAGTCAGCGGCCGGTAATGGAGAGTGAAAATCAGGCTGAGAAGGACCATCAAACCGAATTCAATATAGAACCGGTTCATCTGGTCGAAGAACTATCCTTCTCGGCGGTCGATGAAATTTTACAACAGGAATCGCCGTGGAACGGCAATAATTCAACGCTTTATGAAGAAATTGCTGAAACAGCGCATGAGGAAACGGAACGGACTTCAGAAATATATGAACAGGATATTTCGAGTCAATCCGGCCAGCGGCCAGAAATAAATTCACCTGCGGGTGAAAAATCCGAGAAATATACTGAAGTATTAACACAACTAGATGAAGAAATCTCGGCGTTGGTGGAAAATCAGCCGGTTGATACGGAATCAGAAGAACTTTATGACTTCGAGTATGAAAATAGCCCTGAAGAAGATGTTTCTGGTCCAGGCCGGGACCCAGCTTATCAAATACCAGAGGATTCATCCTCAGGAATCAATGTCGAAATTAGTTATAAAAAATTATTATTAAAGGGATTATCTTATTATCGAAAAGGAGCTTATGATCAGGCAATCGATACATTAAATATCATCACCACGCGTTATCCCGAATTAAAAGAGGCGCATATCATTCTGGGAAACGCCTATTTTCGCAATCGAATGTTTGAACAGGCGGCTACTGAATATTACAAAGTCAAAGCCCTGGATCCTGAAAATCTGGATGCTTATGAAAACATGGGCGTCATTTATGCCAACTCCGGGGAATATAAAAAAGCAATTGAAGAATGGCAACATATTCTTAAGCTCAATCCCAGAAGATATGATATTCGAAAAAATATTGAACGAGCAGTTAGCTTGATATCTTGATTCAAATAATCTGATATTTATCTAAATAATAATTAAATTAATATTTTAAAAAAAATAATTTTTTTAAAAAATATAATATTTATTTATTTAGTTTTAATTAACATTTTATAATTTTTATAGTATATTATTATATTTAACATTAATAAAATCATCATGTAACACATCGGGAGAATTACACATGGATGGAATTCAATTAACTGTTGAACAAACTGGTGCCAAGAATGACATTTCGGTAATCAAAGTTGGTGGCTACATTGACACAACGACTTCTGCAGAGCTTGAAAACGCCCTTGAAACAATTTTAAAGGGTGGCACAATTAATATTATCATCGATCTAGAAAATGTCGATTACATTAGTAGTGCCGGCTGGGGTATTTTTATCAGCGAGATTAAAGGTATTCGGGAAAAGGGCGGTGATTTAAAGCTGGTTAAAATGATTCCAGATGTTTATGAAGTCTTTGAATTGCTTGAATTTCATTACATTTTAAAGGCGTTCGATAGTATCGAAGAAGCAATTGATGACTTTGATCGCTCGCATCGTGGCGGCGTTTCGGCAGCCCCAACAACCAGCGCACCAATGAAAAGTGTCGATGAAACTCGTGCGGCTGAAAACATGGCGCGTGCACCGGAAGCCAATGTCCAGGTTGGAAATATGTTTGACGCGGCCAATGAACCAATGGATGAAAGTGTTGAAGAAAAAATTCGCAAAATCGTCATGGATGATCCGGAATGCGGCAGCATTAAAATTATGAAAAAATTAAAAACTCCGCAATATGGTAATATTAGTGTGAGTTGGTTTCAGGTACGACGTTATTTAAGCCAATTAGGACTTGATTCTAAGAAGAAACGTCGTGATTATTTCAAACAGGTGGCGATCGGCTAATTTTGCCCCGACTAAAACGGCTTAAATTGGGCGTTTAATTCATATCGAATTTTGATTTGAATTTTAATTCTCCACCCATGTATCAGAAGGACAGGATTTGTTCCATGGTCTGCTAAATACAGACTGTTTTGAATTACATCATGTGCAATAAATCACGATTTCTCCTTAATTTCTATGCCTGGAATCGGTCACGCAAAGGTGTTACCCGGTATCATTGTCGTTTTAAATGTAATAATAAGTCAATCGTCTGGGGGATTATCTCCCAGACGTTATGCTTTTCTTCCTGTTTATATTTTCTTCCCCTTGAAATAAATCCTCGTGTCTATTTCTTGCTCCAGGGAAAATCTTTTGTTACCCCGAATCATCTATCAAACCCTCACCGACCTTAATTCAACGGAATAATCAGAACATAAAAAGTTGTTTTTCGTGCATTATAAACCGGCTTGCTTATAAAATTTGAAAAAAAAATTGACATTATTAAATATTTTTATTATATTATATCAAAGCTTTTTATAAATAATTTTAAATCTGAAAATTTAAAAAATTCCTGAGGAGGTCGCAATGGGACAATATAAATTACTTATTCCACCAGTGCACGGTGAAAGAATCATCCTTAAAAATGATCAATTACAGGTTCCGGATCAGCCCATCATTCCGTTTATTGAAGGTGACGGAACAGGGCCCGATATATGGCATGCCTCACAGCGCGTATTTGATAGTGCGGTGCAAATTGCCTTTCAGGGGAAAAAGAAAATTATCTGGTTTGAAGTTTTTGCCGGCTTAAAATCCATCCAAAAATATGGAATTGAAACGGTACTCTCAGATGACACACTGGCGGCAATTTCTGAATTTAAGGTTGCGATAAAGGGACCATTAACAACACCTGTAGGGGGTTTTCCGTATGTTTGTCTCGCTTGTTCGAAAGAGCAGGGAACGGAAGGAGAACCTCGTCCCAAAAAATGTGTCAACTGTGGTTCTGAGTGGGTAACACCACGATTCCGCTCTTTAAATGTAGCCTTAAGGCAAAAACTGGATTTATATGCCTGTATTCGACCCGTTCGCTGGTATAAAGGGGTTCCCAGTCCGGTTAAACATCCTGAACTGCTGGATATTGTCATTTTCCGTGAAAATACGGAAGATGTATATGCCGGTATTGAGTTTGAATTAGGAACTCCTGACGCTAAACAGGTTTATGAATTTTTAACTCAAAAAATGGGTAAAAAGTTTCGGGAAGATAGCGGCATCGGGATTAAACCAATCAGCGTCAGTGGAACCCAGCGTCTGGTTCGAAAAGCCATTCAATATGCGCTGGCGCATCATCGCAAAACCGTGACGTTGGTACATAAAGGAAATATTCAAAAATTTACTGAAGGGGCTTTCCGTGATTGGGGTTATCAATTGGCGGTGAAGGAGTTTCGTGATAAAATTGTCACCGAAAAAGAGTTGTGGGATCAATTTGGCGGGAAATTACCGGATGGAAAAATTCTTATCAATGATCGGATTGCTGATCAGATGTTCCAACAACTTTTGTTAAGACCGAATGAATATGAAGTTGTCGCAACGCCTAATTTGAATGGTGATTATATTTCTGATGCAGCAGCGGCACAAGTCGGTGGACTGGGTATTGCGCCTGGCGCTAATATTGGTGATAGCGCGGCTGTTTTTGAAGCCACGCATGGTACTGCGCCAAAATATACCGGCCAGGATCGTGTAAATCCGGGTTCTGTGATTCTTTCCGGTGTCATGATGCTGGAGCATCTGGGCTGGCAACCAGCCGCTGATTTAATTGTTCAGGCGCTGGAAAAAACCATCGCTCAAAAGCGCGTCACGTATGATTTTGAACGTCAGATGGAAGGTGCAAAGATACTGAAAACCTCAGAATTTGCCAGTGCCATCATTGAAAACATGCAATCTTGATAGCCAAAATTAATAGTGTTCGGCACACTTAAGAAAATGATTTCCATTTCTAAAGAATGAAGCGACAAGTCATGCCCGTCGGTTAGCCAACGGATTATCGCATATCCATTGTTTCTGAAAAGATGGATTCCTGCTAAAAACATGCGGGAATGATGGTAAATGGTATGGAGGTAGTGTGGCACTTAATTCCTTAATTTAATTAACCTTAAGGCCTAATTCACAAAGTGTGCCGAACACAATTGGTGCCTTACAGAAGGAAAATTACCTGGCGTACAGGTAACCTTTGCGAAAAGATTTTAATTCATGAAAAATAGAAACCGATTTCATTGATTCTCCACATTTATTCCGGTCCGTTTGGGTGGGCGATGAAATCGGTGCTTTTATTTCTTTATCTTTATACAAAACTAGAAGTAACGAATTCAAAAAGAAAGTTTAATGAGTCTATTTATTGATCAGGCGAAAATTGAAGTGAAGGCTGGTGATGGTGGAAAAGGGTGTATCAGTTTTCGACGAGAAAAATATGTCCCCAAAGGTGGGCCAGATGGTGGCGATGGCGGTGATGGGGGAAGCGTTATCTTTAAAGTTGATCCCAATATGCAAACCTTGCTTGATTTTCATTACTTACATTTTTTTAAAGCGAAACGTGGAGAGCATGGAAAAGGGGCAAATAAAACCGGTCGCTGTGGTGAAGATTTAATCATTCGGGTTCCGGCGGGGACAATGGTTTTCGACCAGGAAAATCACGAACTATTGATAGATCTGGTTGAACCAAATCAGGAATTTATCATTGCTCGTGGTGGACGTGGTGGACGCGGAAACACCCATTTCAAGACGGCGACGCATCAGGCTCCCCGCTTTGCTCAGGATGGTGAAGCGGGTGAAGAACGCAAGTTATTACTCGAATTAAAATTAATGGCGGATGTGGGACTGGTCGGTTTTCCCAATGCTGGCAAATCAACTTTATTAAGTCGTCTGTCGGCTGCCCGCCCTAAAATTGCTGATTATCCCTTTACAACATTGGCGCCCAATCTGGGATTGGTTCAGGTAAATGAATCTTTTCGTTTTATTATGGCAGATATTCCGGGTTTAATTGAAGGTGCCCATGAGGGGAGAGGCCTGGGGCATCAATTTCTGAATCACATCCTGCGGACGAAAATTCTCGTGCTGTTGATCGATTCACAAAGTCCTGATATTCTTCATGATTATCAGGTTCTCATTGATGAAATGGAAAAATTTTCCCCTGAATTATCAAAAAAAGAAAAAATACTGGTTATTACCAAAAGCGATTTAATAATTGATGAAGATTCACTTAAAACAATTTTGCACCAATTGAATGACCTGCCTTGTTGTATTATTTCTGCCGTGACTGGTGACGGATTGACAGAATTACTCCAATTAATCACGAACGTATTGAAAAATCAAAAATAGTTTGGTGAAAAAGGATGCAGGAGTCTCTTGAGGGATTATTAAGTCTCTACCTGGTTGATGGAATTGGCTCAATTCGTCTTCGAGCATTAATGGCGAAGTTTGGCCAGGTTCAAACCATTTTTAATGCCGATGAACAGACATTAATGTCCATTGAGGGGATTGATCTGAAATTGGCGCGGCGTATCCAAGCGGCTAAAAATAATCCCCTGGCGCAGGAACAATTGAAACAGGCTGAAAAGAGTGGTACTAAAATTTTAACTTTTTGGGATAACGATTATCCTAAAAATTTGAAAAAAATATATGATCCGCCGGCTTTTTTGTTCCTTAAAGGTCAATTTATTCCAGCAGATGAATTTGCGATAGCCATCGTCGGAACCAGATTGCCTTCAAGTTACGGAAAATTTTGTGCTGAACGACTGAGCCAGGATTTAGTGCAGAAAGGATTTGTTATTGTAAGTGGATTGGCGCGAGGTATCGACACCTTGGCACACCAGACAGCACTTCGGGCTGGTGGCCGGACGATTGCCGTCCTCGGTAGTGGCGTTGATATTATCTATCCAGCTGAAAATTACAGGCTTTATAACCAAATTAGCGAAAACGGTGTGGTGGTTTCCGAGTTTCTATTGGGAACAAAACCGGATGCACCAAATTTTCCCCGGCGCAATCGTATTGTCAGTGGCTTGAGTTTAGGCGTTTTGGTAGTCGAAGCCGGATTAAAAAGTGGTGCTTTAATCACCGCGAATTATTCATTGGAACACAATCGGGAGGTTTTTGCAATACCTGGTAATATTAACAGTCCCAAAAGTGTTGGCTGTAATCGACTAATAATGGAAGGGGCAAAACTCGTCCTGGGAGTTGAAGATATTGTCAATGAGTTGGCGCCGCAACTGGATCACCTGGCCCGACAAAATCGTATTCAGCGGGCCCAGATTACGCTTTCTTCTGAGGAGAAGAAATTGCTGGATTCACTTTCTGCAGAGCCGATTCATATTGACGCGATTGCGGCGGAAAATAATATTAGTATTTCACAGGCATTGGGAATTTTACTTTCGCTGGAACTCAAAGAGATGGTAAAGCAGGTGCCCGGCAAATACTTTATTCGTTATTAATAGGGGTAACCGGCTTTTTTAGCTGTTTGATTTTTATAGAATTAGAATTTTTGATTGATATTATCCCAATCAAAAAGTCGGGAATTTTCGGACCATTTTTTGATTATTATTTTTTTTGAAAATAGAAAAAAGCTATTGACTTGAATTTAAATTTTTTGTATATTTACAGTTAGCGTTAGGAGGACTAGACCTAACTGGCAAGGCAGCGGTCTTGAAAACCGCCGGGCTTCGGCCCATGGGGGTTCGAGTCCCTCGTCCTCCGCTAAAAAATTCGAAACTGGAAGGGTGCCGGAGTGGTTGAACGGGGCAGCCTGCTAAGCTGTTGTAGGGGTTTCTCTCTACCGAGGGTTCGAATCCCTCCCCTTCCGCTGACTATATTGAGGAGTCGTCCAACGGCAGGACACGCGGCTCTGGACCGTGTAATCGGGGTTCGAATCCCTGCTCCTCAGTCAAGCGCGCTCGTAGCTCAATTGGATAGAGCATCTGGCTTCGGACCAGAGGGTTGGGGGTTCGAGTCCCTTCGGGCGTACCAGATTTTTAAAAATTGGCAACAAATCTGGCGCGTTCGTCTAGGGGTTAGGACGCTGGCCTCTCACGCCGGTAACACGGGTTCAAATCCCGTACGCGCTATATAGAATCTAAAGTGCGCCCGTAGCTCAATTGGATAGAGCGTCTGGCTACGGACCAGAAGGTTGGGAGTTCAAGTCTCTTCGGGCGTACTCCCTTTTATTTTTTTAGGCACTCCTGTATGATACCGCATGAAAAATGGATGGAATTTGCCCTGATTGAGGCGCAAAAAGCCTATGATAAAAGGGAAGTTCCCGTTGGAGCAATTGTGGTTGAAAACAACCGAATTGTTGGTCGGGGTTATAATCTGATAGAACACTTGCAAGACCCATCAGCCCATGCGGAAATGATTGCGATGACGGCGGCCGCGAATACATTGGCTTCCTGGCGGCTGGATGATTGCGTGCTTTACGCAACCCTGGAACCCTGCCCGATGTGTGCCGGGGCAATTATATTGTCGCGAATTTCAACTGTTGTATTTGCCACGATAGACCCTCGATGGGGAGCCTGTGGCACCAAGGTGAATCTGCTGAATCATGCAGGATTGAATACGAATATTCAGATTATAGCGGGAATCGGTGAATTTGAAAGCCGAGAATTAATTCAAAAATTTTTTAAAACGCTACGGGAATCAAAAATGTAGCGAAAAGCAGGAGAGGTGCCGGAGTTGGCCGATCGGGGCGGTCTCGAAAACCGTTGTACCTTCGGGTACCGGGGGTTCGAATCCCTCCCTCTCCGCCATTAACCAGGAGAGATGCCGGAGCTGGCCGAACGGGCACGACTGGAAATCGTGTGAGGTGCCAAAAGCGCCTCCGGGGGTTCGAATCCCTCTCTCTCCGCAATTGATTTATTAACCAAGGGGCAGTAGCTCAGTATGGGAGAGCGCCAGAATCGCACTCTGGAGGTCGTGGGTTCGATCCCCATCTGCTCCATCTGTTTTAGCTGTCATCAATAATTCTTTGCATGGAGCAAATGAATTAAAATTACGGCTGTGCTAGATGGGGAACTAGCGGTGCCCTGTAACCTGCAATCCGCTGCAGCAGGATTGAATTCCTCATCCGAGGCTTGCTCATCGGGTAATGGTTATTAGTAAGTGATGTTGATAGTTCAAGACTTGCGCAATAGAAGCGTGCCCAACCCCGTCAGGACCGGAAGGTAGCAGCGGTAAGCATCAACTCTGTGTGCCGCGAGAACTCTTGGCTGGAATTGGCTGCTAATTCTGTTACTGGAGAAGAGAGGTCGAAGTGAGGTGCACAGCCCTTTTTTTAATAAAGAAGTTTGACTTCCTAATCAGGGACAGGTCAGATGTCGTATCTGGTATTAGCGCGAAAATGGCGCCCGGTACAGTTTAAAGAGGTACTGGGGCAACAGCATGTAACAACCACATTGGAAAATGCTATCAAAAGTGGGCGCATTGCCAATGCGTATCTTTTTTCGGGACCCCGTGGTGTCGGAAAAACGACCATTGCCCGAATTCTTGCCAAAGCGATTAATTGTGAAAAAGGTCCTACGATAACTCCCTGCAATCAGTGTAGCAATTGTATTGAAATTACCGAAAGTCGCAGTCTGGATGTCTTCGAAATTGATGGTGCATCGAACCGGGGGATTGATGAAGTCCGTAACTTAAGAGAAAATTTACGGTATCCACCGAACAAAAGTCGATACAAGATTTATATCATTGATGAAGTACACATGTTGACGGTCGAGGCGTTTAATGCCCTGTTAAAAACGCTCGAAGAACCCCCAAAGAATGTTTTGTTTATTTTTGCCACAACTGAACCACACAAGGTTCCAGCAACGATTTCATCCCGGTGTCAACGTTTCACCTTTAAACGAATGTCCATCAAACGTATCGTTGAACAATTGAAAAAAATCTGTGACGCTGAAAAAATAGCCATTGATGAAGAATCGCTTTTAACAATCGCCAAAAAAGCCGATGGCAGTATGCGCGACGCCGAGAGCGTCCTCGATCAGGCATTCTCTTTTTGTGGCAATGAAATAAAATATGAAAATTTGATTGAACTGTTGGGAATTATTGATAGTGATCTGCTCTTCGAACTTTCTGATTGCATTAAAACACACGATATTCAGCGGGCTTTAACACTGGCCAATAATATTTTTATGGAAGGCTATGATGTTAATGAATTTCTTATTCATGCCGCCGAACATTTTCGAAACATTTTATTTACTAAAGCCACCCAATCGGTAGCACAACTCGATGTCTCAGAAATCCTGGCGCAGCGCTATTTGAAAGAAGCCGCCGAATTTCAGGAAGAAGACCTGCTTCGCTATATCAATCTGGCCAATGAAACTGAGTATGCGATCAAAAGAAGTTCCAATCCCCGGCTGAAGTTCGAGTTTGCATTGGCTAAAATGGTGAAGATGGACTCCAGTCTGAAATTAAGTCAATTGATTGAGCGGATTGATGGTTTACAACGAAATTTTCATCCTGTTTCATTTGAAAAAGCACCAATTTCGAATTATCAACCTCAAATTATAAAAGATCAACCAGCCGGTCGCTCGCAAAATCGTCCGCAGCACCTGCTGTTGGCAGATCGGAAATCAGAAATTCTGGCCTCCTTTTCCCCAACTGTTCCAGACGGACCCAATCAGGAGGTTGTTCCGGTTGAAAACAAGAACGAAACCCAAAAAGTCACGATGGTGGATATTGAAACGATTCAATCAAGCTGGGAATTAATTATAGAAACCATCCGCAAGCAAAAAGTTGCTTTGGCAGCTTTTATTAATGAAGGAAAACCGACAGCAGTTGATAACAATATTCTTGAAATTACTTTTCGAAATGATAATGGGTTTCATATTAATTCGATTATGAATAATAAAATCCTTATTGAAAAAATAATAAATCAAATAATTGGAACTCCCTTGCATATTAAATGTGTTAAAGGCGATCTTCCAATGGATAATACGACATCAATCACCGCGGATACGAATATAAATGAATCGGCACCTGTTGACAGAAAAATAAATGATACTTTGATTGAAGAGGTAGTTGCAGCATTTGATGGAGAAGTTATTGGTTAATCTGGTTTTTACGGGAGAATGGTATGATAAAAGCAGCGATAAGCAAAATGATGAAGCAGATGGAAAAAGCGCAAGAAGAGCTCGTCAAGATTAATGACCAGCTCGAAAATGAATATGTTGAAGCCTCGACAGGTGGGGGATTGGTGACGGTTATTGCAAATGCACGTAAACAATTAGTGAAAATAAAATTTGATAGCGAGGCATTAAGCCTCGAAGATGTGGAAATGCTCGAAGAATTGGTTTTAGAAGCCGTTAATCAGGCGCTTGAAAAGGCAGGAGAACGCGCTCGCGAAGAAATTCAGAAGATTTCTGGAGATGCATTGGGTGGATTAAAATTACCTGGATTCATTGAATCGATATTACGGGAAACCGAATAAGGGAAATAGTTTTATGCATTATTTTTCTGATTCGGTTGAACGGGCGATTGAGGAACTGGTAAAATTGCCGGGTATTGGTAGAAAATCAGCGCAACGGCTGGTTTTTTACTTATTACGCACCCCGAAAGAGAAAGTTTATCATTTAAGTCAGGCCCTTCGTGAGTTAAAAGACAAAGTGATCTATTGTTCAATCTGTTTTAATATTACCGAAACAGATCCCTGTGCCATCTGCGCGAATAAAAATCGCGATCATGATCTGATTTGCGTTGTCGAAGAGGCAAATGATATATTAGCATTAGAAAAAACAGGTAGTTATCGTGGTGTGTATCATGTATTGGGTGGGGCACTTTCTCCACTAGACGGAATTGGCCCCGACGAATTACGAATAAAGGAGCTCCTTAAGCGATTAATGGCAACAACAAAAGAAATTATCATTGCCACGAATCCTAATGCCGAGGGAGAAGCCACTGCCCTCTATTTATCGAAATTAATTCATCCACTGAATATAAAAATTACGCGAATTGCCCGCGGTCTACCTGTCGGTACCGAACTGGAATTTGCAGATGAAATTACGCTGTCGCAGGCGCTTGAGGGTCGGGTTACAGTGGATTCATTTTAAAAAATAGAGTATACAAAAAAAGTACTTAAATAGGCAGTCTAAATGTAGCATATTTGTCCACCCAGATTTGACGCATAACCAATACTCCAATTCTTAGTTTCCTGATGATGCGATGACAAGTTTGATTTTGATATTTCGAGTGGTTAAATGAGTTTACCAAACCAACTGACAACCCTAAGAATCATTTTGACCCCGCTTTTTGTTTATCTGTTATTCTCTCCCGATATTCAGATAAAATACATTTCGTTATTAATTTTTCTATTCGCAACACTTACGGATTGGTATGACGGCTATTTTGCCCGCAAGTATGGCTACGTGACGCTTTGGGGCAAATTTATGGATCCGCTGGCTGATAAAATTCTGGTTTCTGCCGCGCTTTTTTCCCTTTACTATTTACAATTGGTTCAGTTGTGGATGGTCATTATCATTGTGATTCGGGATTTTTTAATTACCGGCCTTCGCTCTTACGCCATGTTTCGCGGTCAGCCCGTGGTTACAAGTCAGTTAGCGAAAATAAAAACATTTGCCCAAATGGGCGTTGCTTATTATATCCTGATTATTTATATTTTGCAGCTTAGTTTTTTACCGTCATCTTTAATATTTAAATTTATTTCACTATTGCATCAAATTCGGCTGAGCTATGTCCTGATGTTAATAATTACCTTTCTGAATATTTATACAGCAATTCAATATTTTATTTCAAACCATAAGCATTTAAAACACATGCTGATAGATTTAATCCAAATTATAAGAAAAAAATAAATTTATGAAAAAATTGGCAATCATCCTTGCGACTACATTTGGAAGTGGTTTTTCCCCCTTTGCACCGGGTACTGTTGGGGCCTTGGTCGCTGTTATTTTTTACTATTTTCTCATTCCGGCTGAACCAATCCCTTTATCCATAATCATCGTTTGCCTTACGACTGTTGGAATTTGGGCGGCCACTGAAACCGAGCAACAATACGGGCACGATGCATCGGTGATTAATATTGATGAAGTGGTGGGAATGTTGATCACTTTCATTGCGCTTGAAAAAACATTTTTTAACATAATCGTGGGCTTTATCCTGTTTCGCTTTTTTGATATTGTCAAGCCTTGGCCGGTAAGTCGGGCTCAATTATTACCACGCGGTTGGGGGGTTATGATAGACGATGTCGCGGCTGGAGTTTACAGCCTTTTAATTCTCCATGGAATTCAACTTATTCAATAATGGAAAAATGATACATGAATGCTGAAATTATTTCAATTGGTGATGAAGTATTAATTGGACAAATTGTCAATACAAATGCGGCCTATCTGGGACAACAATTGACTGCGCTGGGCATTTCGGTTGACTGGGTAACCGTTGTTGGGGATGATTTAAGCCGAATACAGGACGCTTTGCAAATTGCATTAAAACGGGCAAAAGTTGTGGTGGTAACCGGTGGCCTGGGCCCAACCCATGATGATATTACAAAAATCGCTATTTGTGATTATTTCCAGACGAAATTAATTTTCAATGAAGACGTGTTCGAGAATGTCAGACAGTTTTTTATCCGGATGGGGCGGCAGGTTGATGAAAGAAATCGGGAACAGGCCCTGATACCCGAAAATTCAAAACCATTAAGAAATCCGGTTGGAACCGCGCCCGGGCTGTTTATTGAACATGAAAGTAAGTATTTGTTTGTTCTGCCCGGTGTTCCTCTGGAGATGAAAGCATTATTTGAAACCGCAATTCAACCAATTATCAAAGAATTAAACAAAGACCAGTTTATTGAACTCCTGACAATTAAAACAACAGGTATTTTTGAGTCTCAACTGTTTGCAAATGTAAAAGACATTGTTGATAAAATTGAGCCAACCGTTAAAGTCGCTTTTCTGCCAACATATACCGGCGTAAATATGCGATTGACCGCAAAAGGCAAAGATAAAGAACGATGCCTGAAGGATATAGCCGATGCAAAAATTGAATTTGAGAATCGGCTGGGCCAATATATTTATGCCTATAATGATGAAAAAATGGAAGAGGTCGTGGCCCGATTGCTCATTCATCAACACAAAAAAATCGCTATTGGTGATGGCTTCTCTGGTGGCCTGTTGAGTCAAATATTGACTGAAGTTGTCGATTCTCATTTATTTCTTCAGGGGTGTTTGATTTTTTCTGATCCCCGGCGGCCAAAATTTCCAGCCGAAGGTGATCCTTCATTGATTTGGGAAAGCACCATGCCGATGTCTGAAAGGTGCTTAACGCTGGCACGCAAAATTAAGCACGACTTTCAGGCGGACATTGCAATTGCCCTTTTACCAGATCTGAATGTGAAACCCGATATCAGTGGATATTGTTATGGAATAGTTGATGATCAGGCAGAAAAGTATGAAGTTTTCGAATTCCGAAAAGAACGAACGGATAAAATGAGTCGCGCAGTTCAATTTGCGCTGGATTTATTACGAAAAAAATTAAATAAAAATTGATAGGGTGAACAATAGTTTAAATTTTAAATAGGGAAATTTTATATCCTTCATTAATTTTGTGGTGAAATCTGGATTTTCATAGTTTGTTTTGTTAAAAAACAAAAATTTTTGAATGGATATGTCATTTTAAATAATGAAAAAATTATAATCCTATTTTTTATTCGATGAAATTTTAAGGAGGGAAATGTGATTAATTATAACCGGTCGGTTTTACATTTGACCGGAATTACTGCCATTTTTTATGGGGGACTTCAGATTGTTGCGATCGTTATTCTGTTTGCCGGATTGCAATTGAATATGATACCCGTTGAAACGTTTACTCCTGAAAACGTTTTAAAACTTTATCAGAACAGCGGTTTCGGCACGGCGCTTTTTGTGCAGATTATCAGTCTGATATTTTTCCCATTAGCAATGGTAGGCTTTTTCCGCTTTTTAAGAAATGAAGTTAATCTTTTTCCACATATTGGTTTTATATATGGGAGCATTGCCTTTACTATTTTTCTCATCACCGGATTTTTACAAGCGGGTTTGGTTCAATTGCTGGCATTTCAAACGGAAACGGCCAGTTTTACGATGAAAAATGACATATTTTTGATTAATCAGATCATTCACTTTTTAAATGTCCCGACTGTCATCCTCTATTTTATTTTTCTTTGTTTCTGGGGTATCTCGTTTAAACGCTTGGAAATTAACTATGGATTAATAATTGGCCTGCTTTTTCTGGTTTCAGGGGTAGTTTTACTACTGAAACAACTCTTTGTTTTTCTTGAATGGCCCAATATAGCTTCTGTTTCTTATATAATAGAAGTTTTGACGATGTCTGTCGCTTTCATTCTCGCAGGAACCGCCGTTTTCCATCTGGCAAACAAATTGCCTTCCTGAAATCGTCGATAATATGGAGCGGCTATTGGATTATTTTTTATATCTTCTAATAATTTAGTAAAATGATAATTGAACCGGAGCTCATTATTATATTAATTTTAAATTCAGCAGTTTATTGAATGGCTGGCATTGATTCTGCAAGTTATATTTTGGGGAATAATGTATAAATTTGTCAGTTAGTGATTAAATTTGCAACTTATTATATTTTGATCCGAAGGGTCGAACGAAATTTTCTGTTTTGAATCTGAGGTAAATTGTCCAGATAATTTTTTTTATTATCAATTCCTTCGTAATGCAACTTGAAAAATGGATAATTGAAATGACGGGACGTCTGAAATTTTTTATAAAACTTTTAGGATTAGCCAGTGTCAATTTTTTATTGGTGCTAATTGTTTTATTTATTCTATCGACAAAAACCACCATCCCTCCTAAGGAACCAAACACACTCCGCATCGCCTGTGCCAATGTAAATTATCGAAATCAATATCTGGAAGAATTACACGCCCAATTATATAAACTTGATGCTGATATATTGATAATCAATGAGTGGAGTGGACAAAATCCGGCACCGGATTCATTATCGGGCATGAAAATGTTATTTGGTGAAATTGCGGAAAAACATGGCACGGCGGTATTGGTGAATGAAAAAATGCAGGGAATTATTCGAGCTGAATCTTTTTACACTTCTATCCGGGAAAATCAGAATTGCCGCGACCCGATGGCGGCAATCCGCCTCGCTTCGGATTCGTTTGTCATGTCGATCATCGGGGTTCATGTGCCGCCGCCACATTTAAAAAAATGCCGTAAATTTCGTGAACCATCACTCGATGAGCTTGTTAATTTTGTTCGTAATGGTCAGGCAAAAAATACGATAAATGTTATTCAAAAAAATGATCCACTTATTATTATGGGCGATTTTAATTCTCTGAAAACAGATACCAAAATAAAACAATTTTTGAATACTGGTCTGGTTGATGTCATATCGGAACATGTAAAAGGTTATTGTCCGACCTGGCCGGCCCGGGTTCCACATTTTAAGTCATTGTATTTTATCCCGTTAGTGCCTGTAATTCGGATTGATCATATTTTTGCTTCGAGGTTACTAAATATCAAAAACGCCGGGTGTTTTAAAATTCCCGGCTCAGATCACCGTGGTCTGTTTCTTGATACCGTGTATCCGGAACGCGAGTAGAAAAAGTTTTGTCTTGGAAATCGGAATTCAGAAGTGATCCGGGTATAAAATCAATATTTTATTAACTTTTAATTCACAAAAAACTTGATTTTTAGTTGAATATTTAATACATTCGTTTAATGGTGTATTATTTGAAATTTTAAATTTGGGATGCTTGATTTTATTTAGCATAAGATATCAATTAATAGTCAAGATTAATGTTCGATGTCGAGAGAGATTGTTGTTTATTGTATTAAGAAGTACTCGATTGCCTCAAAAATGGAATTTTAAAAATCATAGGAGTTGAAGATGTTCATTGTAATCATGGCTGGTGGTGTTGGAACGCGATTTTGGCCCAAAAGCAGAAAGAAAACACCAAAACAGCTTTTAAAT
The DNA here is from genome assembly GCA_020722815.1 of Caldithrix sp. Lineage (GTDB taxonomy): Bacteria > Zhuqueibacterota > Zhuqueibacteria > Thermofontimicrobiales > Sulfurfontimicrobiaceae > DYKB01. The sequence goes on from DYKB01000001.1 coordinate 328,648, forward strand.
ATTGTCGGCGAAAAGTCCATGATTCGGGCTTCGGTGGACCGATTGGGCAAACTGGTCAATCGAGACAATCTCTTTGTTGTTGCAACTGAAGAGCAGCACGAGGGAATTTTAGCGCATTTACCGCTGCTAAAGCCAGAAAATTTGATTTTAGAACCAAAAGGTAAAAATACAGCCCCTTGTATTGGTTTGACAGCGCTCTATTTGCGACGAATCAATCCTGACGAAGTCATGGTGATTTTGCCGGCGGATCACCTGGTTGAGGATGAAGCGCAGTTTCAGGAGATTTTGCTGAATGCAGAAAAAATTGCCTTACAAACTCAAAATTTGGTAACGATAGGAATTCAACCAACTTATCCGTCGACGGGATATGGCTATATTCAATACAATGGAATGATTCCAAATGATTTTAATATTAAGGCCTATCATGTCAAAACATTCGCCGAAAAGCCCGATAAAAAAACGGCAGAACTCTTTTTAGAAAGTGGTGATTTTGTCTGGAACAGTGGCGTATTTATCTGGCAGGTGAAAACGATTCTGACCGCTATCGAAGAATATATGCCAGGATTATATGATAGTTTGATGGAAATTGATAAAGTTATTGGAACATCAGATGAAGAATCGGTATTAAATAAAGTGTACTGTCAAATCAAAGGTAAATCAATCGATTATGGCATTATGGAACAGGCGAAACAGGTTGCCGTTTTAAAGGGCGAATTTGGATGGAATGATCTCGGTAGCTGGGATGAGGTCTATAAAATCAGCCCGAAAGATGAAAATCAAAATGTTTTAAAGGGAAATCATGTATTAAAAGACGTCCATGACTGTCTGATTGATTCCCCGAACAAAACAGTTGCCGCACTTGGCATTCAAAACCTGATAATAGTTGATACCGGCGATGCGCTTTTGATTTGCCAGAAAGACCAGGCACAGAATGTCAAAGAGCTGGTTGAAATTATGAAGCGGAAAAATTTGGATGAATTATTATGAAAGATAGTGAGATTTTGGGACATCTGGAACAGTTGACCCAAAATTTATCAATTGATCTGCGTTATGAAAAAGGAGATTTTTCCGGGGGACTTTGCCGGGTAAATGATAAACAAATGATGATCATCAATAAAAGATTATCCGATGATCAAAAAATAAAAGTTTTTGCCAGAGCCATTGCTCAGTTGAATCTTGATAATATTTATATTTTACCCGCTATTCGGGAAATTATCGAAGAACAGCTTCAAGAAAAACGACTCCCAACGAGTGCTGGTCCATAAAAACTTGCATTCAAAATAAAGATAGAAAATTTCTTAACTTTAAATAGAACATTTACTTATATTTATTTGGAGGCTGGTTGATGGACGCTCGAGATTTGGTTAAGTTTTTTAATGAAAAGCTATTCATCGCGAATTTACAGTCAAAAACAAAAGATGAATGCCTGATTGAACTGGTTAAAAAATTCGAAGAAAATCGGCTTATTCGAAATATGAAAATTTTGCTGGAGATGTTAAAACAGCGGGAACATCTGGGCAGCACTGGCATTGGGAAAGGCATCGCGATTCCTCACGGCAGAACCACCGCCGTTGAGGATGTTATGATTGCATTCGGTTATTCGGCGGCTGGTATCGAATATGACTCAATCGATCAAAAGCCTGTTCATTTAATTTTCATGGTGATTGCTCCCCCAATTGAACGGGATAATAAATATTTACCCGTACTGGGTAAATTGGTTGAAGTTTTAAATAATGACGTCCGCCGAAAAATGGTGATGAACGTTAAAAATTTTAGTGATTTAATAAAATGCTTTAGCGAGGTTTAAGAATATGTTAAAAAAAGACCTTGATCAACTGGTCTTCCTGCAAGACTTGGATATGATGCTGGATGAGCGCGAAGAAGTTAAAAAGCTTGGTTTTGATGTTACCGGGCAGAAAATGCTTGAGGATGAACGTACTGAATTGGCCAATAAAATTAGCCGACCGTTGCTTTACACCTATGAAAAGTTACGTAAACGTTATAAAAGAGCCATTGTGCCAGTAAAAAATAGCACCTGCCTCGGTTGTTTTATGAAAGTCCCGACTTCCCTGTCGGTTCGGGGGCGAGAAGATGCCGGCGTTTTTACCTGTGAAGGCTGTGGCCGTATCTTGTATTGGATCGAATAATTTTTAAAAATCGAGTCGAAACGCCTTGCTTAATTATTGAATTGGTTTCTGGTACATTCGATATGTTTTATAAATATGTGCACCGATTAATTTGGCGGCACGATTCATCATTGTATTGGTATCCAGAATCCAGGAGAACTCACCCCATTTATATCCCTTGGCCACCCCATGTCGATAGGTTTCCCAATAGAAAACAGTATCGATCCCCCGACGCTGGTATTCCGGAATCACTCCCATAATGATCACGCGTACGCCATTAATTTTTCGTTTGTGCCAGAGGATTTTAAATAAACCAAATGGAAAAAGCCTTCCATTCGCATGCTTAAGCGCCTGATTCATATCGGGAACTGCCAGTGAAAAACCGACAGGTCTCCCATTATCCTCGGCCATATACACGATTTCCGGATCAATTGCCATTTTCAGGCTTTCGGCAATATGTTTAATTTCATTGTCGGTTAATGGAACAAAGCCCCAATTCGGTGCCCAGGCCTGATTATAGACCTGTTTGACCTTTTCCACTTCGTTCCAGAAATCTTTAACATTGATCTGGCGAATGGTTACATTTAACCGTGCCTTTATTTCTTCGGCCAGTTTTATGACGCGCTCCGGAAATTTCTTTTCTGTACTTAGATAATAAGCATACAAATCCATCGCCTTGATAAAACCATAATTTTCAATTAATTGTTGATAATATGGCGGATTGTAGGTCATTAAAATGACGGGGCTCTTATCAAACGCATCAACCAATAAACCACAGGTATCATTTTGTGAATAATTTTCTGGCCCGCGTATGGCTTCCAGATTTTTCTCGCGGCACCAGTTGGCAGCAGCATCAAAAAGTTTATTGGCTACCTCCTGGTCATTGATACATTCGAAAAAGCCGAAAAAGCCAATATTTTCTTTGTGAACCTGAATATGCCGATTATTCTTAATTGCTGCAATTCGCCCAACGGTCTCTCCGTTTTTTTGGGCAATGTAAAATTCAACCTCGGAATGTTCAAAAAAGGGATACTTCTTTCGATCCATCATCTCTTTCAGTTCCAGAATTAATTGTGGGACCCAATTGGGATCATTCTTATAGACTTTCCACGGCAGTTTGATAAATTTTTTCTGCTCTTTTTTTGAATGAACTGTAATAATTTCAATCTGTTTGTCGCTCATATTTCCTCCTCTGTTTAACAGAATGTAACAAATATATGAATAAAATTTTAAATTTCAAGTATAAAGTTGGGTTGAGTAATAATTAATTCGTCATATCGGATAATTTTAAACCACCGATTTGTCCGATTTCACCGTTGTATGAAAAGAACGTGAACCGGATATAATCGGTGGCGAAAAGATAGGTTTTGTTTTATTAATTTTCATTACTTTTAGCTTGCAAATGCAGCGAAAAATTTTTATTTTTGTCAAAATTGCCAATTCATTGAAAAATAGAAGCGAAATCGTCTATGAAAGCATTGATTACAGGTGGTAATGGATTTATCGGCAGTTTTTTGATTGAAAAATTGCTGCATAAAAATTTTGAAATTCACTGCTTAATTCGGAAAACCAGTAACTTAAAATGGCTCAATGGCTTACCGGTTCAATACGTTTATGGTGATATTACGCAACCGGATTCATTGAGTGTGGCCGTTCGGGGAATTGATTATGTATTTCATGTCGGCGGCTTAACAAAAGCTTTGAAACCTGCGGACTATTTTCTCGTAAATACGCAGGGTACAGCAAATTTGCTGACTGCTTGCTCGAAAGAGAATCTAGAACTTAAAAAATTTGTTTTTGTTTCCAGTCTGGCGGCATCGGGACCCTCGCCGGATGGACAGCCATTAACTGAACTGGCGCCGGCTGCACCGCTGACGCCTTATGGAAAGAGCAAAGCCGAAGCCGAAGGACTCGTTTTATCATACAAGGAAAAGTTTCCAGTGACAATTTTGCGCCCGCCGCCGGTTTATGGACCGCGGGATGTGGATGTCTTTGAAATTTTTAAATATGTCAATAAACGACTCAAGCTCCGATTGCTGGGTCCGGAGCGGCTTACCAGCATGATTTATGTGCAGGATCTGGTAGATGGCATCATCCTCGCCGCGGAAAAGGAACAGGCCAACGGGCAAATTTATTTTCTGACGGATGGTGGATACTATTCGTGGAAACAAATTAATAATTTGATTCAAAAAGCATTAAATAAAAAGGCTTTTTCGATAACTTTACCTCCTTTTATGCTGGATATCGCGGCCGAATTGAGTGAATGGACTGCGAAATTAACGCGAAAAGCCGCGGTTTTGAATCACCACAAAGCGCTGGAAATGAAACAACAGTTCTGGATTTGTCGTAACGAAAAGGCAAAAAAAGAGTTAGGATTTTCACCACAATTTACCCTTGAAAAAGGAATTACTGAAACTGTCCGCTGGTATAAAAATGCGGGCTGGCTCTAAATTTTTATCAAGAAGGAGAAAAAATGAAGCAAATTTTGATGATTACTTTGATGTTGACCCTGATCTCAATCCCTGTTTTGAGTCAAAGCCGAATTCCGGCTTATCACCAACAGGCGGATTTTCTACTCACCTCCCCTGGATCTTTTGGTAACGGGATGCTGGGGTATGTCAATCCGGCCAATCTGGGCTATCTGCCCGGTTTTGAGATGCGTTATCTGCGTGCTACGGATGATGGCAAATGGACCGATCATGACCGCTGGAGCTTTCTGGCCGCGGCACCGGGTTTTGGTTTTGGCGTGATTCGCACCCCTTTGGTAATGGATAATCAATCTGTTAAACGCGTAACCGATTATCGCATCGGATTTGGCGGTGGTAATGATGGCTTCAATTTTGGATTAGGCTATGGCTGGTCTTCCGGCGATCTGAATGATATTCAACGCGATCGGATTTTTTATCTGGGTGGGCTGGCGCGACCGAATAATTATCTGTCAATTGGATTAAGTGGCAGTTATGGCGCGAAACATGGCGATTGGGAAGCCATTCTGGATTTGGGCGTACGCCCGCTGGGAACCGATTTTCTGACGGTCTTTGGCGATTATGCTATTCAGAACGAGAAGAAGTTTGATGAGGCAACCTGGAGCGTTGGCGCCGCCGCGCAGGTATTGCCCGGTATCTTCCTGACCGGCCGCTATTTTGATTCCAAAGCCTTTACGGCCGGAATTTCATTCAGTTTTGGTAACAGCGGCGTTACCACCCATGCGGCTTACGATAATTCGAATGATCTCAATAAAGTCTACTATGGTTTTCGCACTGGCGCCAAAGAATACAGCCTGTTTAATAAAATTTCGGCCATTAAGCCGAATAAATATTTAAAAATGGGATTTAAAGGCAGCATGACGTATCAGCGCTACCGCTTCTTCGATAAGGGACTTACCTTAAAAGGGACGCTGGAAACAATTCAGAAAGCCATCGATGATCCCGCCGTCGAAGGGATTGTCCTGAATCTCTATGGCATGCAAATTTCCAGCGAAATGGTCTGGGAGGTTCGTGAAAAGCTGAAACAGTTCAAACTGGCAGGCAAAAAGCTGGTGGTTTATCTAGATAATGGTGAAATGGGGCAATATCATCTCGCCAGTGTGGCCGATAAAATTATTTTCGATCCCGATGGTACCCTGATACTGAAAGGTTACGTCATGGGTCGGACGTATCAGAAAGGAACGCTGGAAAAATTGGGACTGGGATTTGACGAGTGGCGTTTTTTCAAATATAAATCCGCCGTTGAAGATTATGCCCGCGAAAGTATGTCCGATGCCGATCGGGTGCAGCGGCAGGCGTTGATTGATAATCAATATGCGCTGGTGAAAAAGGATATTTGTGAGTCCCGCAAAATTTCCCCCGAAGAATTTGATAATATTATCAACAATAAAGTCGTTTTTCTCGCTGAAGAAGCGGTCAAGGCCGGTCTGGTCGATACCGTTGGCCGGTGGATTGATATTGAAGAAATTTTGAAAAAAGAGACGGGTAAGAAAAAGGGGATGATTGGCGCGGGTCAACTGGCCGGCAATGAACTACCCCGCCGGGATTGGGAGCCGCAGCCGAAAATTGCCCTGGTTTATGGATTGGGTCCCTGTGCCATGGAAGAAGGCATAAATGGTGTGAAATTGGAGAAAATTTTCACGGCGCTCACCAACGATCACTCCATCAAAGCTGTTGTATTTCGGGTCGATTCGCCCGGCGGCGCGGTTATGCCCTCCGATATGGTCGCTAATGCCATGAAAAAATGTGCCGAAAAGAAACCGGTGATTGTCAGTCAGGGTGCAGTAGCCGCTTCCGGTGGCTACTGGATCTCCATGAATGCGGACACGATTGTGGCCGCGCCGAATACGATTACTGGTTCAATTGGTGTTATTGGCGGCTGGATCTGGAATAAAAATTTTGGCGAAAAACTGGGCCTTACATCAGATTATGTCAAAGTGGGCGACCATGCCGATTTTACTTTTGGTATCACTTTGCCCCTGGTTGGTCTGCAAATACCCAATCGCAATTTGACACCGGAAGAACGTGCCAAAATGGAAGCGCAAATCCGCACCATGTACGCCAAATTCAAGGCCAAAGTCGCCAAAGGCCGTGGAATGAAAGAAGAAGCGGTGGAAGAAATCGCGCAGGGGCGTGTCTGGACTGGTACCGAAGGGAAAGAAAAAGGTCTGGTCGATGAGATTGGCGGCCTGGAAACTGCCCTCTTTCTGGCGAAAAAAGCCGCGAAAATTGCAGATGACAAAGACGTGAAGATTATTGAATACCCCGAAGCCGAAGCCTTTAACCCCGAAGTCTTTATGCCCAAATTATTGGGCATCAAAAGCAAAATCCTGAAGCCGGATCAGGAATTGGAATTTTTGAAAATTATTGCGAAGAATCCGGGGCTGCCGGTGGTGGTGTTGAGTCCGGATTTTTATTTGAATGAGAAATAAGTTAGTTGAATTATAAAATATAAAGCCTGTTCTGACGGGATGATGTCGGGACAGGCTTTTTTATTTTATTTGAAAAAAACGATGCGCAAAATCAGGTTTTCTTATTGATTTAATGAAAAGTTTTGTTATATTTTTAGTATGAATAAAAGAAAATGGAACGCGGATGACACGGATTCGACGGATTTTCACCGATTTTTATGGCAATAGATCTGTGTCAAGACGATTAACGCTGCTGTTTTAATAATTTTGACCTCAATTATTTTGACATTTATCTTATGTGCCCGACAATCAATAGAAGAAAATTTGATGTCAAAATTATTTGGGTCAAACTGATAATGACGAATGGTTTTTCTCCTGTCTATAATCCATGTCGTTGGCGTTCTACTGCTCTAAGTAAAACGATAAAAAAATGCGGATCATACTCCGAAATATTGCATTCATTTGTTAAAAAGGTGATCGAATGAAAAAAAAACGTGTTTATCTGGATAACTGCTATTTTAATCGACCCTTTGATGACCAAATACTGGCAACCATCCGGATGGAAACAGAAGCGAAATTATATATTCAGGCTTCGATAAAGAATAATAAACTCGAGTTGCTATGGTCATTTATACTCGATTTGGAAAACGCGGCCAATCCATTCGAGGACAGGAAAGAAAATATTGCGGAATGGAAGCATATTGCTGTCCAATTTATTGATACGCTTGAATCAATCAGAACACAAGCAAAAATTTTTGAAAATAAGTTTAGGCTAAAGCCAAAGGATGCTTTACATCTGGCTTGCGCCATCGAGGGGGACTGTGACTATTTCATGACTACCGACAGGGATATTTTGAAACGAGTCACAATCAATACAATTAAAGTACTGTCTCCGATTGATTTTATTATATTGATGGAGGTTTAAATGAAAAGTGATACTTTGATTCGATACGAAGGCATGAAAATTCTTCGCGAACATTTGGGTTTAATTGAAGCGGAAAGATTTATTACCCTTATTAAACGTGAACCATTTGATTATACGATGTGGCAGCGTGGTTTATGGCCCGGTAAAAGTGTTGATGAAATTTTTGAAGCGGCTCGTGAATTTCAGAAGCAAAATGTTAAAACAGAAGATTAATGACTTTAATAGGGATAAAGCGATTCATGTCAAAATTATTTGGGTCAAAATGATTTAAAAAATTCACGCAAAGCCGCGAAGGCGCAAAGATACGCAAAGAAGGGCGCGGTTTTGCTTTGCGTTTCTTTTGCGTCTCTGCGCCTTTGCGTGATTATTTTTGACTGTTTATTATGGTTTTGCTCCGGTTTGTACCATTTATCAGCCAGTTGATTAAAAACCTTATTGACCTTAGTAATACCCAATCTTCCGTCAGCATCAACCTTATTGCCTTATTGGTGGTGTTCCCGAAATAAGCGAATAAGG